>JAUNJF010000059.1 GCA_030533405.1 Eubacteriales bacterium | reverse complement strand
GAGAATGCTGGTACACATAGCTATTCTCAAACATCAGATTATATTTCACATATCGGATCCGTTATGAAGGACATGAAGACTTTAGGACAATGGGATTTGTATTTGGCGTATGATAAATGGTTGAGTGATATTATGATGTATGTTTCAAAGATAAATATGGCACATTTAGATGCTGAAACCACCCTGCAGTATTTTTATTATACTGCAGGGTGTGTGCATATAATCCGCAAATATGGTCTATTACAAATGCGGAAGGTTTCTTCTGTAATAACGAAGCTCTTCTTCACTGACCTCACAAATGATTCTGTCAAGTGTTTCCAGTAATTGTTCTTTATCCTTTGGCAATCGTCCTCTGAGTTGAAAGGCATTGGAGGCTCCCATTGCGGCATAGTATGTTGGAATATTTAAATTTTCCACAAGGGTTCGGAGCTCTTGGTATTTTTCAATCTCACTTTCTTCTTCCCAGTTTCCGTTTTGAATTTCCTGATATAGATTGGATTCAGGATAAATCGTCAGCATATTGGGACCAATTAGGAAAGGATGCAGCTGATTGAAGACACGCGCGGATGCTTTCGCACCTGTCTCACCTTTTCCTTTACCGGAAATGCCGGTCAGATAGAAGAAACCATATTCGATACCCGCCTGTTCTAATCTTTTACATTGGGTTAGAATATCTTTGGAATTGTAACCCTTACGCATAAAAGCAAGTGCCTCATTATCTGCTGTTTCTACACCAATGGTCAGCCCGTTATAACCTGCACGATGGAGCCGTATCAGTTCATCATCTGTCTTGTTCACTGAATCTGTAATGCGTGCGAAACAGTCGATTGAGTTGACAGAGGGAAAATACTTGTGAATGAGTGAAGCGATTTCAAGTAACTTCTCTGTTTTCAGAACAAACGGATTGGCTCCGGTTAAGAAAACTCGCCGAATTGGGTCAGGATCATCTTTTCCCTGTAGGCGAATTAACATCTTTGAATAGGGATTTGTGCGCAGAACTTGAGCTTCCAGTAAATCATTTTCTATGTCCTCTATAGGTGACATTCTGAATTTAAATGGTAAATCACAGTACAGCGTACAAAATTTGCACTTGTGGTGGGTACAGCCTGCCGTTACTTCCAGCAGAAGTGAATCTGCTTCATAGGGAGGACGCCAAATTGTTCCAGTGTAATGCATGATAAACACCTCTTATTAAATGAATTATGCACAGGTAACGAGGTAAAACTGTGCATGATTGTCTCGTTGGCATCATTATAACAAAACACACTGAAAATAGAAGTACTGTACTTTTTTGAAGTACCTATTTTTTTGATGTGAAATAGAGTATAATCAAAATGAAGGGAGATGAGCCAAATGAGAAAATCTGAATCTGCAGTCAGCCGATGCAAAACGATTTCAACCGTGCAGAAGCTGTTGGGTGGGAAATATAAGATTGAACTTCTCTGGTATATAGGCAAGTGTGATGTTCGACGTTTTGGACAGCTTCGCCGTCAGATTGGTGAAATTACTGAAAGTTCTCTTACAAAGCAACTCAGAGAACTAGAAACAGATGGGTTCATTCTTCGCCACGATTTTTGTGAGGTTCCTCCGCGGGTGGAGTATACATTGACGGAACTTGGGGAGAGTTTCTTATCCGTTCTCGATTGTATGAAAGCCTGGGGCGATGAAAATTTACCTACATAATCAGATGGAAATTGTAAATTCATAATTATTGGACTAGAAAGATGAATCAAAATATGCAGGAGTAACAACATGAAACAAATATATTTACACGGGCTGGGACAGAACCCAGACAGCTGGAGTAAAGTAATAGAACAATTAGAGGCTGCTGAGCATAGTATGTGCCCTGATTTGTCAGAACTTGTTCAGGGTCAGGACACGACGTATCAAAATCTTTATGCTGCTTTTTCGGCGATGTGTGATGAAATAGAGGAGGATATATGCCTTTGTGGCTTATCATTGGGTGGTGTATTGGCTCTTAATTATGCTATAGAACATCCAGAAAAAATTAAAGGATTGGTTTTGATTGCAACACAATACAAAATGCCTAAGAAATTATTAAGAGTCCAAAATGCGATATTTCGGTTTATGCCAAAATCTATGTTTCAACAAACGGGGTTTGGAAAATCAGATTTTCTCAAACTATGTAATACAATGATGGAATTGGATTTTAGTGATTCGATATATAATGTTTCTTGCCCTACATTAGTAATTTACGGTGAAAAAGACCGTGCGAACAAAAATGCCTCTATAGAACTTGCAAATATGTTGATTGATGCTGAACTTCAAGTGTTTAATGGAGTAGGACATGAAATAAATATAGAAGCACCAGATAAACTTGAGGAAACTCTTCGGGTTTTCTTTGGAAAAGTTTAATAAATTATTATTTTTTGTGTGAAAAGAAATCGGGATTTGTGGAGGCAACTGGATGAAATTTTTTGTGGATGAAGAAAAACGAAAAGCATCCCATAGCACTTGCTATTTTGAATTTCAAAAGGGATATTATCATGGTAAATGTTGGTTGCCGGACTCAATCAATATCAGTGATTCGCTATGGAATGAGTATCATTTGTCTGACTTGATTGCTTGTGTCATCAAAAATTTTGATTATTATGGTACAACGATAGTTACGAAGAAACAGTGGGATGAGATTATAAAATTGAGTCAGGAATCCGGCACAATTTTTTGGGAAGTAATTGCAGATGCAACTCCATGGGTGAATGAATGCTTCAAAAAATATGATGTATTCACAATTCTAGGAATGTAGCACAATATGAATTTGCGAGGATGAACACTTATGAAAGAAAAAAGCAAAAGTGAAGTTTCAATAATAGGTGGTGCAGATGGTCCGACAAGTATTTTTATAGCTGGCAAAACACGTAAAAGGCCTCTAAAAGTAAGAATACGAAATATTATCTACAGATATAGACGTAAGATAGTTGAGAAGAAAGTGGTTGCAGACGCACATACTCTTGATGAATTGGTACAATATGCAATGAGTAGCTACAATCTAATTGAAATTAATTCAACTGAGAGAAAATATATTGAACAACGAAAAAACCTTAAGGAGAGTTTGATTTTACAGCATAAACCAGAAGTTTTAGGTGAAATGAAGGATATTCCAAAGCCGGATATTTCCAATGAAGAATCTGTCAGAGAATATTTTTGTAAAATAAGGGCTAGAAGTGAAATGATTGCTGAAATGCCAGAAAATGTAATTCCTATGAACTTTCATCTATATGAAATAAGAATCGGTGATGATTCTCTTGAAATGGAGATAGATTATATTTGGAATATATTCGGTATATCTTATTCTGGAAACAAGAAAGTAATGAAACAGTTTGAGAAAATTTCAAAAGATTTGCATATCTATTATGGTGTTAGTGAAGATGATATTAAGAAACAGACAGAAAGATATTTATCATTGGTAATGACATTGAGTTCATAATTCCTAATTTGGCGAGTTGATATAGTCTAGAACTAATTAATGTAGATTTACTTATTACTTGGGCAATGAAAAATAGGAAGAGCACCGACCAAAGTCAGTACTCATCCAACTTAAATACATCTTCAACAAGCAGATTGAAATATGCTGCAATTCGGAGTATAAATTCAGCGGATGGTGCCCGTCAACCACGTTCCACTCTGCTGATAGTTTTTGTGCAGCTCTCTGACCGGAATTGGAGGGTATTTCTCGTTTAGGGAAATAAGGGAAATTCCATTTTGGTCATCCTGTAATTTCTTAATATAAGCTTCTCCGTTCAGAGAGAAGATTCCAATTTCTCCATTTTCAACCATATCTTGTTTTAATACCCATGCAATCTACCCGTCTTCAAATTCGGATTCCATACTGTCATCAT
>JAUNJF010000001.1 GCA_030533405.1 Eubacteriales bacterium | reverse complement strand
GGGATATTTATGTATGTTGGTACTTAGGTCACGTACTTTGTGACCTTATGTACCACTACATACATAATTAAGTGCAAACGACCCAACTTGGATTTGTTTATATTTTACAGAGTTCACTATTTTAAATTGAGTTTCGTAATTACCTACCTTATATACTTTATGCCCATTTTGTGGTAACAATTTGTCAATTTTTTGAAAATAATTTGTCAAAAGTGTGTTTTTTTTGTGACATCATTCTCTTAATCTTTTCATTTAGCTATATTCACATAAATAAAAAAAGTTGGACACCCAACTTTTTTCATTTTGTTTATGATTCAATTTTTCATTTAATTAAGATACCTCATGCATTCATTTTGCACTTAATATAATGCATCATGCATTCTTTCCCACATCTCGCCATATCCAACCGATGCAGGAGTAATTGGCTTCTGTAACTGATTCTTTTCATCCACTACAATTTTACCACCACTCGCCATTACCATAATGCGCGACCCCAACACTATCGCTTCCTGTATATTATGTGTTATAAATATAAATGTACAATTCTCCTTTTCTGATATAATCTGTAATTCCCTTTGAAGATTATTTCTAGTCATAGCATCCAATGCCGCAAACGGCTCATCCATCAAGATAATCTCCGGCTTTAAAGCAAGCGCCTTAGCTATCGCCACTCTCTGCTTCATACCACCTGATAACTGATGCGGATAATATTTGTTATAATCTGAAAGCTTTACCTTTGAAAGAACATCATCACAAATCTCATTTAATTCGTGCTTATTCTTTATACCCGCCAATTTTAATGGATATATAATGTTTTGCTCTACAGTCTTCCATGGGAACAGCTGATTGAAATCTTGAAATACCATAATTCTGTCAGTACCTGGATTTTTACATACCTCCCCTTTCACTTTTATCTCGCCCTCATATTTTTCAAAACCTGCTATACATCTCAATAATGTAGTTTTCCCGCAACCAGAAGGTCCAAGTATACAAAGAAACTCTTTTTCCTCAAGTTCGAAGTTCATATTTTCTATGACTACATGCTCCGCCTGATTATCATCATATTTTTTATTCAAACCTTTTATCTCTAATATAGATGCCATATGCCTATCCTTCCACTTATTTCGTCTTCACATAATTACTTCGTCATACCCCATTTTTTTACAGTATTCTTCTCAATAGGATTAATAAAACCATACTGAACTATCATCCCTATAATAATGATAACAATAAGGGTAGCATACATTTCTGCATTGTTCATGTTATTTCTCATCTGGTTAATATAAAGACCTATACCTGGACAGGTCGCGATTCCAAATATCATCTCTGCACTAATAAGACCTCGCCATGCTCTAGCCCATGCCACCTTAAAGCCTGACACAATATAATTCATGGAAGCCGGCAGATAAACTCCCGTAAGAAGACCGAATCCCCTTAATCCAATGTTGGTGCCAGCTTCTACATAAAGCTTTGGTACCGAAAAAAATCCATCCAGAATATTTCTGGACAACGGCCATATTACAGAATGGACTACCAAGAATACAATAACCCCTGAATTTATTCCAAAAATAATTATTACTACCGGAAGTAACGCTACGCCAGGTAATAAATCAAATACAGACACCAGCATATCGTACACATAATAGCATTTCTTGCTAATGATCGATAATCCAGATAGTATAAGAGAAAGCACTGTCCCAAGAAGCAATCCGATCAAAAGCAACTTCATGGAATTCCCTACATACACCCACATAGACATACCTGCGTATCCTATCTTAAAGTTATCTATAAACGCAACTACTATGGATTCTAAGGACGGGAGTAAAATCTGTGTTTTAGGTCCAAATATCTGGCCCTTTGATGCCAATTCCCACACAATTAATATGCATGCAAGTGCTATAAATTTTACAACAAATGATGATAAATACTCTTTTTTCCTGCTCATCTTATATTACCTTTTCTTTTATAAATTAATTACCTTTTACATTCGGAAATACTAGCTGATCCATAGTAACAGATGATGCTTCTACAAATCCGTTCTCCACCATAAAGGTTGCTACATCAAGAAGATTCTTAGTTTCTGCGCTATAGTTACCACTTTGTAAATAAAAAAGTTCATCACTTTCACTTGTTCCATTTACCACGCACGTAATCTTTGCAGTTTCTTCTGTGTTGTTATTCACAAAATCAATTGCATCCGCAATTCCTTTGCACAATGCGTCATACAACTTTGGATTATCGTTATAAAGACTTTCTGACGCAACACCTACGATAAACGAATTTTCCACAGACCATGTATTTGCTATTTCTAGAATCTCTGTCAAGCTTTCATCTTCTCTTTCTGTGTAAATATATGGACTTGAAGTCAAATGACATGCAACAGAACCCGACTGAAGTGCCACCAATCCATCTGGATGCGCCATTGCAACAATATTAGAATCAAGGGCATGGGGATCCATACCATTTTCTGCAAGTGACATAGCCAAAATAATATGTTGAATCGAACCATTATTTACAAGTGCTATCTGATTACTACCACCTACTAAATCTGATAAACTAGCAATCTCACTATGATTTGTATGCATCGCATGCTCCTGTCCAGAAAGATTTGTAAATATCTTGTAACCTGCTCCTTTCAAACAACCTGTTACTGCTGGTGCTGTACCCATAAATCCTGCATCTAATTGACCAGAGGCAATACCTGTATTGATGTCTGCACCCTTAGGCATCTGCGTCCATGTTATTGTTACATCCTGACCCGTTGCCTGTTTATACTCTTCTTCTATGAACTTTTTCTCCATAGCAATCGCAAGCGGTGAATAAGCACTTCCATATTGATATGCAATATTTAAAGTTGCTATTTCCTTCTGATCTTCTACTATCTGATTTTCTTCCACCTGACCCGTTTCTCCGGCACCACAACCTACCAATGCACCACATAACATAAACGCTGCGAATAAACTTATAATTCTCTTTTTCATTCTATACTCTTCCTTTATCAATAAATTTACATTAAATCCTCTACCAGTTCATATAACGCTTTTGCTGAATTAAAATTATCCGATATAATCTCATCACTCGGAATGGTAACACCATACACCTGTGATATTTCTGAAATAATCGAAATAATATCTAACGAATCAATCAATCCATCATCCACCAAAGCATCTTCATGTTCAAAATCAACATTACCTTTAATTCCTTTTAACATCTTAATAAATTCTTCCATTTTTATATTCCTCCTTATATGATTCTATTATTTTTTTTATTTGTTTTCTGAGCAACGAACCTTTAAACGTTTTAGGTATTGATTCTACATAATAAATCGTTTTAGGTAATTTATAAGCCTCTAAACGTTTCGTAAGGTACGCTACAAACTCTGATTCTTGATATCCCTCCTTTGGAACCACAAGCATCACAGGCACTTCTCCTGCCACCTCGTCCGATTGCGAACCATACGCACAGTCCATAATTTGCGCATACCCTCTTGCACAACCCTCAACTTCCACTGGAGAGATTTTGTTCCCTCCACAATTGATTATGTCATCAGCGCGCCCAACCAAAATGCAACGTCCTTCGTCATCTAAATACGCTAAATCCTTTGTTCTCACATAACCATCTTCTATTGTTTCTTTGGTCATTTCTGGGTCTTTATAATACCCTTCCACAACAATTTTTCCACCCCAAGATAAAAGTGCCGGTTCTTCCTCACTCGGATGCATTACTGTATTTCCATCTTCATCAACAAATCGCATAATAGAATTCACTGTCGGTCTTCCAATACATCCCGAAACATCATCAGGACTGTTAAAGTCCAGAATACAACTACATCCCGCTTCCGAAGCTCCATAAAAATTGTAAAGCCTTGTATTTGGCATAAGTGTTAACAACCTTTTCTTATCTGCCTCACCCAACGGTGCCGACCCTATTTGTATATAATCAAACTGATTCTGATAAGAAGCAATTCTATCTCCCGAAAGCTGAAAAATCATAGAAAGAAATGCTGGCGACAATGCCATTGATGTGGCATGATACGTATCTATTAATTTCCACAAATTTCCAATCAGTACCATTCCATCCATCAGACATACCGTCCCACCATGTACCATATCTGACTGATATCGCCTCATCCCATAAGCATGATTCAATGGCATCGGTATGATTTCAACATTTCCCTCCCTCATATGTGTTCCCACAATCACATTTTCAGCGATTGCAACATCATTTATATGCTTCACCACAACACCCTTCGACTTTCCAGTCGTCCCTGTCGTAAACAGCAACATGGAATGCTCCTCTTCCTTCGGTAGTGGTAAATTTATCTCATCCTCTTCTTCCATTTCACTGATTAATTCCTTAACCAAAAAACTGGTCATGCCATCCACTTTAACATCGGAAATTACAATAGACGCATCTACTTCTTTTGCAATCTCAATAACACGTTCTGGCTTGACGGCTTTTTCTATCGGAATCACAAGAGCTCCTATATATTGCAATGCAGAAAAGATTGTTAAAAAATCAATACTTTGTGTACAACGAAGCACAACATGGCTTCCCTTTTTTATCGCCATTTTACCCAATACATTTGCCATTTTTGAGATATTACTCCAATATTCTTTATAGGTTACCGTTTTTCTCAACTCACACACCGCTAATATATCCGGTTTTGTTTTAGCATACTCTTTTATATATTCTAAAACACTTTCTTTTTTCATATTGCTTCTCCTTGCATCTCGGTATTCTTACATTTTTTCTTCCACTTCTTCATGAGTTTCTTTTCCTTCTTTTTCCACGTTTCCTTCGCAAGTTCCCACTCTTGCGATTGCCTTTCCGACAATCGATTATGAAATGTATAATGATTTGCTAAATAATCAGCCAAATAAGATGTGGTCTTTCTTGCACCCGCTATATTCACATGATTTTCATCATAAAAATCCGTACTGTAATCCAATCCTATTTCATTCTTTTGATTTAGATTGACATACGAATACTGCTTTTGTTCCATATAATCATCAAGATCTTTTTGCAAATAATATCGCAAATCTGTTGGTATATACGACGTTGCAATAAACAAAACATCCTTTTCTAATGCATTTGCTTTTTCCACAATAGCATCAATTTTTTCTTTATCCTCCCTGGTTAAAACATAAGGCTCCTCATCCACATATTGCATTTGCTCTTGCGGTGTAATACTCGAAACCTGTCTTGCAAATTTATAAGAATGTTTTCCCAAAAACAATCGTTTCTTTATATCTTTCCATGTCATCTCCAACAACGTATCATGATATTTTAACAACGGAAACATCCACTCCATCTCCAGATTCTCCTCATCTTCCACCAAAAGATCATGAATCAGTTTTGCTCGAGTAAGAGAAGCTTTCATTCCCACAGTTACTCTACTTAAGTAATATGTTTCCTCTTTCTGTTCAAAAATCCCTCGTAGTATTTTCGCTCTGTCAGTTACAACCGGTCTGGTCTCTACAACAAACAAATCTACATCCTGACTCTTTACCGCCTCTTCCATAATGTAAGGGATTGTTCTCATATCTTGACTAGACTGCGCAAGCATATACGATGTAAAATTTTGCTCTTCATATGCCTGTGTCGGAATCCAATATCGGTACATTGCACTAGAACCAATAAACAACGTATTCAGTGTGTCATTGTCTTCTTTGTAAAAATAATGCCATACATCATAGTCCTTTTCCTGCGGTCTTACAAATATTCCTAACGAATTTACAAGAAACACAAATATCATCATCCACGCTAGAATTTTTATAACTCGTCCTATTGTCTTCTTCATTTCTTTCTCCTACTGTTAAAACTTATCGTAAATAAATGTAGTACCAACACCAGAACCGTATACACCAAAGCACAAAACAAATATTATTCCAGCCATCAACACACACATACGAACATATACATTTTTCGTCATGATTTTGTCTCGTATCGTCCCTTCCACGCAATTTTGTTGCATCCTCTCCTGTACAACCGAAACGACAAATAGCAATAAACAAGTCACACCAACAACAAACCAACTTGCACCATTTAGCTCTAAGTCTTCAAATGAAATTTTATACTTCCACTCGGTCAACATCGACACAATCATTCGCAACGACTCCATCGCGCCGCTTCCAATAAATATAAGTCTGCCAATCAAACATAAAAAAAATGTACGCAACATCCTAAATATTCTAAAACCAAGTCCTTCTGTATTAATTTTCATAAATCGCATCATACCAGACAGCGGTTCCGTAAAAATTGTGGACAAACAAATCAGTAAACCATGATACATTCCCCATCCAATATAATTCCAGCTAGCACCATGCCATATTCCCGTTAAGAACCATACACACATAATCGGAATACAGGATGCCAAATCTCTTCCTGCCTCATTACCCAATTTGTTTCTTGCAAAGGTATTTATTTTCAAACATGCAGATGATGTGGACACTGGATAAAAAACATATTCTCTAAAAAATGCCCCTAGCGAAATATGCCATCTTCTCCAAAACTCAGGCATTGTTTGAGAAAAATAAGGTCTTCTAAAATTTTCTAAGAGCCTAATACCAAAACACTCCGAACATCCTGTAATGATATCCATGCAGCCCGAAAAATCACAATATATTTGAATAGAATACGCAATTCCAACCAATAAGAAAATAGGACCATTATAAGAACTGGAATGATGTACAATTTTCACCACGAATAGCGCAATTCGATCCGCTATTACAAGCTTCTTTATATAGCCCCAAACCATCAACAAAATACCTTTCATAACCATGTCAAAAGAAAAGAAATGCTTTCGAAACATCTCCTTACTAGTTATTTCATATTTTGCAATTGGACCTTGTGTAATATGCGGAAAATACAGCACATAGGTTAGATACTTAAAAAAATTTTTCTCTGCTCTCGTCTTACCGTTATACAATTCCATCAAATATGAAATCATCATAAATGAATAAAATGAAATACCAAGCGGTGCAATTAGTTCAAAACTCGAAATCATTTGATGTCCATCAGAGTCCAAAAGCCTATTGAGATTTTTGATTACAAAACCGCTTCCTTTAAAATAAAACAGCACACCGATTATCATGCATAACGATAATATCAAGAGTTTTTTTCTTTCTCTTTTCTTACTACTTTTTATTTTCCGTGCCGCTTTACGATCTGCATCTTTTATCAAGCGCTCTTGCTCATCCAAATTTTTTTGCATCAAATTAGCAATTCCATATACAACACCAGCTGTCAAACCGACAATTGCGACATACGCAATACCGGCATATGCATAAAAAATAAAACTCGCAACCAAAAGAACAACCCATTGCATATTCTTTTGAACGATATAATACAGCAACAATGTAACAACAAAAAACGCTAGAAAAAGATATGATGTAACTAGCATTTTATAATATCCTCCATTCATCATTTTCTTATTCCAGCGTTTAGTATACAATTGCAACCTAAAGCCTAATTAAATTTCTATTTATTATTACTTAACAAAACTACCGTAAGCTTCACATGATTTTCTCGCTCACTAACAGCAAATATTTTCCCTTTGTGTTGTTCCACGATTGATTTTGCAATAGAAAGACCAATTCCATGCCCGTCCGATTCTATTGCACTAGCATTACTATCTCTATAAAAACGTTCAAAAAATTCTGCATGCTTTCCTTTTTTGACGCCTGCTGTTTGATTCTCAATCTTCAACTCAATATACCTACCCTGTTTCTTTAATTCAACATGTATATCTGAATTCTCATCCGCATACTTCATTGCATTATCCAACAAAATAGATATTAGTTTTTCCATCATTCCTTGATCCGCATTCACACAAAGATGTGGGTTTATTTTGGAAATAATTTTACGATTCCTTGTTATTGCAATCCCCTCAAATTGTTCTATCACCTCTTGCAACAGTTCTGACAATACAATCTTTTCTTTCTGAAACAACAACTCACTCTCTTGTAATTTAGACAAGTCTACCAATTGCTCTGTCATTCTCGAAAGTCTTTCCACTTGATTATGAATACTTGTAATCCATTCATTTTCTCCACTCATTAGTGCAATAACATCCGCATTTGCATCGATAATTGTCAGTGGTGTCTTTATTTCATGCCCCGCATTGGTTATAAATAATTTTTGTTTCTCATTGCTTTCACGAATTGGTTTTGTAACATGTTTAGAAAAAAAGCAAACTGGAAAAAACAATACTAAAAGTTCTAAAATAGCACTAATTATCGTTTTTTGCAGAAATCGTTTCGCATTTGTAAGCTTCCTACGAAAACTAACAAAAACATACACATCCCCATCTTCTGTCGCAACCTTCCGAAATCTATTATTTCCCTCATTTCCTTTATCCTCTTTATTTTTATAACATTTTGTTGCAATCCGAATTGCTTCCTCTTCATTCACATCAAAAGTACGTGTTACATTAAACTCTTTAACTTCTCCTTGCTTATCAAAGGCGACTATAAAATAACGAATATCGCCGAACAACTCCTCTGCATCATCCCACACTTCCTGATAATTGATTTGATTTCGAAATTTTGAGCGCCTCGGATTTCTTCTATATTGCTGCGCCAACTCTAAGTTATCAGCAATCAAACTCAAACTTTCTTCCGTTTCCCTTGTAATACTTTGATAACTAAATATATTGGATAAGCCCACAATCAAAAACACAACCAACGAAAAAGAAAGCATCGCAATCCATATAAATCTTCTTTGTACTTGCTTAACCATTCTTTCCCTCCAAAACAAATCCAACACCTTTTACAGTTCGAATCACAACACAGGAATTCAACTTTCTTAAAATTCCTCGCAACTTTGAAATGTAGGTCCAAATCACACTATTATCCACATCACTTTCATATCCCCATATCGACTCAATAAACTGATCTGTTGACAGAATACATCTCGGGTTCATCATAAACATTTCCATCATTTGATATTCTTTATTTGCCAAATATAACTGCCTCCCATTACAACCAATCTTAAACGAAACATCTGACATCTGCAAATCCTCAAATATCAAATTGGTAGAAATAGTAGCTTCCCTTCTTCTCATCATGGCTCTAATACGCGCTAGCAATTCTTTTGTTGCAAATGGTTTTGTCAAATAATCATCTGCACCACAATCAAGTCCTTCTATTTTATCATCTAGTTCCGCTTTTGCTGTTAGAATCAGCACAGGTACCGAATTTCCCTGTTTTCGTATTCTCTTTAACACCGTCAACCCATCCATTTTTGGCATCATAATATCCATAATAACCCCATCATATTCCCCATTTTCCAAATAGCAAAGAGCATCCTCACCATCATAAACAGAATCTACAGAATAATGATTTAACTTTAATACCGCTTCAAGCGCTCTGGAAAGTTCACGTTCGTCTTCCGCTAACAATATTTTCATGTATAGCCTCCCCTATAAAATACCATTTTCTATTATACCCATTTTATTTTTACATATTTAAAATAGTCTACTCCATCAACCTAAAAGCAACCTAAAAATAAAGATTTTATATATTAATCCTTCCAAAAAAACAGGGACACACCATGCCATGCATGATATGTCCCTGTTAAATTCATAATAAATTGATATCGGACTTTAAATTACTTTAATGTAACCTTAGCGCCTTCAGCCTCTAACTTAGTCTTGATATCCTCAGCCTCTGCCTTAGAAGCACCCTCTTTAAGAACCTTAGGAGCGCCATCTACAACTTCCTTAGCTTCCTTAAGACCTAAACCAGTAGCCTCACGAACAACCTTGATAACCTTAACCTTGTTTGGTCCTACTTCTGTTAACTCAACGTCGAACTCGTCTTTCTCTTCAGCTGCTCCAGCTGCTGCACCACCAGCTGCTACTACTGCAACACCAGCTGCTGCAGAAACACCGAACTCTTCCTCACAAGCCTTAACTAAATCATTTAACTCTAAAACGCTTAACTTCTTAATCTCTTCGATAAAATCCTGAGTTGTCATTATAATTTCCTCCATTTAATAATATTTTTATTCTCTATGCTATATTATATAGCTCATCCTGCCATCGGCAGTTCATTTGCGAAGCAATTATTATGCCTCTGCTGCACCATCTTTCTCTGCAATCTGCTTGATAACTCTTGCAAAGTTGGCGATTGGTGACTGTAAGCTTCCAAGTAACTTTGAAAGTAACTCTTCTCTTGAAGGGATATCAGAGATAGCCTTGATACCATTCTGATCATAGTAAGTTCCCTCAACAACACCACTCTTAATCTCTAACTTATCAGCTGTCTTAGCAAACTTAGCAAGAATTCTTGCTGGTGCTGTAGCATCTGTCTTAGAAATTGCGATAGCGTTAGGGCCCTCTAAATCATCCTTCAAAGATTCGAACTCTGTGCCTTCGATAGCGAACTTAACCAAAGTGTTCTTGTATACTTTGTAGATAACACCAGCTTCTCTTAACTCTTTACGAAGCTTAGTATCCTGCTCTACAGTAAGACCACGATAGTCAACGATTACTGCTGACTGTGCGTCCTGAAGATTTGCTTTGATCTCTTCTACGATTGGCTGCTTGATTTCAATCTTTGCCATGTTTGTTGCGCCTCCTTATATTATTAATGACTGCGCGATTCTATAAAAAGAAAAGCTCCATATCCGAAGATACAGAGCGAAACGTCTTTCATACGATTCTTCCTCGGTAGGCGCTATGCTTACACCAAATGGTACCTACTGTCTTCGGCAGTTCATCAATGGCTACTTTATCACACAGCCCCAGGTGTGTCAAGCATTATTTTGACAATTTTCTTTTTTCACCACCTACAAAGGAGATTGACATTCATTTTACACCATAAAATTGCTTGATTTTACAAGGTTATTACATAGACATATCCACCTACATATGGTATAATTGAACATTGTGAATACATATAATATGTTAATTTTGACGAAAACATCTGCTCATATCAGAGCGATACATCGATCAATCATCGGAGGGAACCATTATGGTGAATGAAAAACGGCGACTTTGGAAGTTACTTTTATTTACACTTCCAACCTTAGGTATTTATAACATTGTATTTTGGTATCGTTTCACAAAAGATTTAAATGAAATGAACCGCGAGGAAAAGAAAATCAAGAACTACATATTAGTTTGTTTCTTATCCATTATTACACTTGGTATTTATCGTTGGGTTTGGTTATTTTATTTAGAAGATCGTATTCAGGTAACTGGTGAACAAATGGGAATCAAGATTCATCCAGGTCCTGGAATCATCCTATTTTTCTGGACTTTTGGTAAATTCGTATTGTTTGGCCCATTATTGGCTGACTTATTCATCATCCGAAACATGAATAAAATCGCAAGAGAGTATAACGCTTCTTTCTCTAAGAAGACAAAGGTAATTAATCCTAGCGGAGCAATTCCTGATACAAAGGCAATCGCAAAGGAGCCCGCAGCTGTGACAACTAACACGCAGCAGCCTGCAAAACAGCCTGTTACTCCAAACAATCAGGCAGCAGCGCAAAAACCTATTGCTCCAAACAATCAACCGGTAGCACAAAAGCCTGCCGTTACACCTACGCAGCAAGTTCCACAAAAACCGGTTGTTCCAAATCAGCAAAAGCCAGTTGCTCCAAACAACAAACCGGTAGCACAAAAACCAAGTGCAGCAGCAAAACCAGAGCAAAGTGGTAACCGTTCTCAAAAGGTTAATCCAGAGAAAAAGAAAGTCGTAAACAAACAGGTTATTTCACCAAATTCAAATACAAAACAAAAATAAACAAAAAAAGTTCTGTAGTTCAGGCACGCTCTCAAAGCACCTGAATCTACATGAACTTATTTTTTTGCCTTATTATTTTAATTCAAAACATAAAACCAGAACACATCTATTCTCTAACTATGTCGCACTACCGATTTGGTTTTCCAGCTACCTTGACAATATCGAATTACACCAGCGGCACCTGCCAGCAACCAGGTAAGACCATTTGTATACCATACACCCCATATTCCAACAGATGGAATCATCATCAAAACAACCGCAAATCCAATTCTTCCAATCACTTCACAAACACCATTAATCATAGAGAACATCGAATCTCCCACACCATTTAACATGCCACGCATCACATAAATCAACCCAAGTCCAAAGTACATAACACTTGTAATGCGAAGTCCTTTTGCACCAATTTCTATAATCTCCGGCTCCTTGATAAAAATACCAACAATCGCCTCTCCAAAAAGATACATCACAACAATCATCATCAAACTAAATAACGCAACCAGCTTGCATCCCTTCATACAACCTGTCTTCACACGATCATAACGATTGGCACCTACATTTTGACCTGCAAATGTTGACATTGCAGTTCCCAACGAATTAAACGGCTGCTGTACTAGCTGTTCCACTCTTGATGTTGCGGTAAATGCTGCCATTACCACCGCACCATAACGATTCACCACACTTTGCAAAGCAATGCAAGAACATGCAATCAACGCAAATTGTCCTGCAACCGGAAGACCAATGCGGAAACATTCAACAATTATTTCTTTCTCTACCTTAAAATGACGCTTTTCTAATTTCAAATACGGATTCACACGTGCCGCCACAACAACAGAACCAATTGCGGAAATAATCTGTGAAATTACAGTGGCAAACGCAACACCTGCAACACCCATATGAAATGCTAAAACAAATACAAAGTCCAATACAATATTAATCACACTCGCTACAATCAGGAACGCAAGTGGTGTTTTAGAATCTCCAAGCGCTCTTAACACACTCGAAATTCCATTGTAAATCGCTACGACAATCGTTGCAGCACACACAATTCGCATATACACCAGTGCATCTTGAAAATTCTCGTTCGGTGTGTTCATCAATCGCAAAATTGGTTTCGCAAATACAACACCAATCATACCCATTGCAATTCCTGCACCAGATACAATATAAATGGCATTCGCAATAATCTTTTTGATATATTCTGTGTTACCTGCTCCAAAATACTGTGAAATCAGGATTCCAATACCAGAACCCAATCCTAAACAAAGCGAAAAGAATAAAAAATTTACACTGCCGACCAATCCAACAGCACCTAACGCGTTCGAGCTAACATATCGACCAACAATCGCCGAATCTACCATATTATAAAACTGTTGAAAAATGTTTCCAATCACCATTGGCAATGCAAACAACAACAATAATTTTGTTTCATTTCCCTTTGTCATATCCATTACATGTTTATTCTTCATATTGCCATCTCCTCCCAATAACGGTAATTGTGAAACTCAATTTAGGTTATCACAAGCTGTACATATTTAACAAACCACGCCGGACACGTTTTCACTTCTTTCGCACGCAACAGTACTAAATTCGTGCACAGCACTCATCAAGTACTGGCGTACTCAAAGAGTCCTTACATGGTCCTTGTTAAATATGAACAACTTAAATATAAAAAATTGAGAGTTTCACAATTACCTACTATTACTACAGTAGGTACTAGCAATATAGCAAGTATAAACATGAAACAATATAACAAATAATCGCAGAAATAGGAAAAACCTATTTTCTGCGACGACGTCTTCTAGTCTTTTTCTTACGCACACCCCTTCCATTTTCCTGTCGAAACTGCGCAATCGTGTCTGCTATCGTATTGTAATCTCTCTCAAAAAGCTCCTCGCTAATCTGCTCATGAAGCTTGATTTCTGGTACTTTTTCAATAATTTTTTCCATAACAAAGAGCTTGCTTTTCTCCTTATATTTCGCCATTTCATTTAGCTCCTGTATATGGGAAAGTTCTGGTCTCCACAATAGCGAAAGTTTATTAAAAATCTCTCTTTTGGGGTTATCCTTTGCTTCTCGTAGCATATAAAAATCTATTTTTTCATCCATTTCTTCTACAGAAATAATGCCCCAGTACTCCGGAATATGCTCCGAAACGTGCATCGCATGTGTCGAACCAACTACCACGTAGTTGCGATCATAAAACAAATCATAGTCTTTCACCTGTCGCTTCAGTCTGGCATATGTATCTGCATCACTTTTAATCTCTATCCCCACAACAAGATTAGGAAGAACCATTACAACATCTGCTCTGGATCTTCCTGTTCTTTTTTCTTCTATGATTCTTACTTTTCCGAACCGCTCCTCTAAATAATCGAAGAGCGGTTCTCTAATATCTTTATCATATAACATATCAAAAACCTATGCGAACAATGCAATCACTGCAAACACAAAACAGAATAACCAACATAAAATCATTGGGATATTCATTGGTTTTACATCCCTGCTTTCTTCTTTCACCTCACAGATTGATTTCCATGTCAACTCTCTGCCATTGATTTTTGCAATTACCTTTAACAATAATACTGTTAACACAAGACCACCAATCGCAAATGGCGTCCAAACTGATGCTGCCATAATTAACTGTGAAGTTGATACACCCTGATTCAACTGCTCTTCCAAATTAAAGTTTGCATATGCTGGCGAAAGCTTACCAAGATACTCAAATAACTTAGGAAGCACAAAGATGTATGCTGTATTCACACCATTGAATAACATATGCAATACCATAGTTGATGCAAGCGAGCCAGTTGCCTCCACTAATAATGCAAAAACAACGCCTAAATATACCGCATACATAATCTGATTGAAATTCATGTGCATCAAACCAAATGAAATTGAGCTTACAATAATACCTGTTAACACAGAACGTTTACGAAATGCCGTATGAATAATACCACGGAAAATTGTTTCCTCAATAAATCCTGGCAAACAACCAACAATCATAATGGCAAGCCACCAAGGAACTACTTCTGTAATGTTAAGAATCGCTCCACTTGTCTCATTCTTTGCAAAAAACTGGCTGATAATATTTAATAAATTCGCCATCGGTGTTGCAGTGATCAACATTACAATCGATAAGAAAAATGTGGATACCTTGTATTTTCTGACTCTCAAATCCTTTGTAATCGATTTCTTTGTTGCGAAAATGTAAATCAATGCTGAAATTAACATATATCCTTGTGTAATCAATACTGATATCAAACTTGCGTGGTTCTCAGGGAACTTACCAGCTATCGCTCCAATCACCAATCCGATTGGAATCTGCAATACCAAAAGAATCAGGAAGAAAACTGATGATTTCATCATTCCTGCCTTTGCTTCTAATCTCTGACCCTCATTTGCCTGCACGTCTGTCGTGTTCATTGTTTCCATTATTCTTCATCCTCCCAAAATAATTCATCTAATGTTCTATCTAAGCATTTACAGATGTCTCTACACAACTTAATTGTCGGGTTATAATCCCCCTTTTCTATCGCATTAATTGTCTGTCTAGAAACACCAACCGCTGTCGCCAAATCTTGCTGTGACATGTCCTTCCCGGCTCTTGCAGCCTTCATTTTTAAATTCTTCATAGGCGCTTCCTTTCCTATTCTATACAGTCAATTATTCTTCATCCTCTTCAATGACATGCTTCTTATCGTATATCACCTTACCAATCAACACGAGCGCCGTCAACAGCAATAACAAACCTGTTATTATATTTATGCCATCCATTGAAATCGACATACTCTCTATCATTTTACCATCAACCAAAGAAACATTCTTCTCAAGAAAATGTAATCTGCCAGTCAATACATCTCCCAATTTGCACATGAAATTTATGACTGCAATTGCAACAAACAAAATTATCATTCCTTTTGCATTATCCTGAATTGCAATATACGCATCCTTCACAATACAAATGACTGCAAACACGAAAATCGAACTACAAACACCAACCCATATGCCTCCTGTCGAAAGCAACAATCGATTTCCCGACATGGAATCCATTATGGCTGCAACCATAACATATACGCACAATACGAAGAATCCCGTCTTAAATGCCTGACCTCTGACAAGAAGCTGTCGCTCGTCATAGGAATCCTTACTTTTTTTGAATGTACTTACTCTTCCACCTACCTTATTCGTCAAAAATGTAATTAACGCAATCAGTAAAACAGCAACCAGTAGTCCCGCAATCATACCGAGAATATAGTATATACTCTTTCCTTCCATATTATCGCTTCCCTTCCATTACTCTACATTTTTAAGTTCCTTTAATGCCTTACCAATCTTAATTGGATTACCATATCGAAGCGTACCCATACGATAAATTCTTGCTCCAATCCATCCTGCAAAGAAAATAGATGCATATAAGATAATTGCCGAAATCACAACCTCTACCATACTAACCTTACCCATACCAATTCTTACAAACATTGCGGAATAAGAACTAATTGGCAAGTATGAGCAAACCTTCATGATCGTTCCGTCTACATTTTGAAGCTGTGCTAACACAACAAAATATACTACCATAATGACCATCTGTAAGCTTCCTGCTGTCTTATTGATATCCTCAGTCTTAGAAACCAATGCACCCATTGCACCATAGAGGAATGCGTAAAACAAGAATCCACCAATACCAAATACTGCAAATGTTAAAAGTACACTACCAGGGATATTCAATAACATATCTAACTTATCTCCCCAGTATGTATGGTTCACACTGTAGCCAATCAATGCGGATGCCATAATCACACCGACCTGTACAATCGCTGCAACGGCTCCGGCAAACACCTTACCAAACAACAAACAATCTGCATTTACACTTGTAACCAAAACCTCAATCGCACGGTTACTCTTTTCAGAGGTAACAGATGTTGCAATCATTGTACCGTATAACACAATAATCATAAATACAACGATTACCAATGCATAACAGTACCAAAAGCTGTTTTCCATATCCTTACCAAGCACCTGAACTTCACCCTCTACAGGTGCATCATAACCTTCTGCAAAGCTTACAAAATCAATCCCCTGCTCTGCACAATAAGCCTGCTTGTGTATCATAGAAAGAAGCTGTTCAAACACCATCGCATTGCTGTCCGCAAAGCTGTTATTTACAACATAGTAGTAATAATGTAAATCATCCACTACATAAAATCCAGCATCTACTTCCTCATTCTCTACAGCCTTTTTCAAATCAGCCTCGCTATCTTTCTTTTCGAAAGTAGCCTCTTCCTCTGCCTGTGAAAATGTTTCCGTCAAAACGGTCAAATCTTCAAAATAACCACTCTCATCATAAATAGCAATCTTCTTTGCTTCTTTTTCCTCATCCTGCTGTTCTTTGTCATCCTTATCGCTATCTTTCTTGGTAGATTCAATTCCCAGCATATCCGAAAGATCTATGAATCTTGGTAAAAATGTTGCACCACCAAGCAAAACAGCAACCAATATTGTTGTAATCACAAACGACTTTGCCTTTACAAAATTCATCAATTCAAATTCAAACACTGTCCACAACTGTTTCATGCCTCTTCACCTACCTTTGCTACAAATATATCATTTAATGATGGCTTATATGTCTCAAATCGTTCAATCACCAATCCATCTACATCCGATAATCCCTTAAAGAAATCCATTCTTGTAACACCATCTACCAGTTTCACAATAACCTCTGTCTTGGTACTTCCTGTTACAGCTACCATATTGCTAAACTGTGTTTCTAACATCTGGCTTAATGTATCCACATCTTTGTCGATTGCACTTACGATCAACTGGTTCTTACCGTATTCCTTTTTGATTTCTAAAAGGTTACCATCTAAAACAACCTCACCCGCATTGATCATAACAATATCTTCACAAAACTCTTCTACGTAGCTCATCTGATGACTAGAGAAGATTACGATCTTACCATCTGCAATTAACTCCTTTACCACATCCTGTAAAATCTGTGAGTTCACTGGATCCAATCCACTAAATGGCTCATCTAAAATGACAATCTCTGGTTCGCAAACCAATGTAGAAGCCAACTGTACCTTTTGCTGATTACCTTTGGAAAGTGTTTCAAGCAATACATTCTGATGCTGAATGACTTCCAATCGCTCCAACCACTTCTTTGCATTATCAATTGCTTTTTTCTTGCTTACACCACGAAGTCTTGCAAGATATACCATCTGATCCATTACTTTTCGCTTTGGATACAGACCTCTTTCCTCTGGTAAATAACCAATCTGAATCTTTCTTGGATCAAACTTCTTACCATCTACCAAAATCTCTCCGCTATTCGCATGAAATACATCCATGATTGTTCGAATCGTTGTCGTCTTACCAGCACCATTTCTTCCAAGAAGACCTAATGCCTTACCACTCTCTACTGAAAAGGAAATGCCTTTGAGAATCTCCTTCTCACTAAAGGACTTATGAATATCCTTAACCTCTAACTTCATGTGTTTCGCCTCTCTTTCTATCTCCATTCTTTATTACCCATGGCATAATGTAAACTATATATTACATATTGTAAGCATATAATATTCCCATTTTTACATTCTGTCAAGTATATTTTACAAATATTTTTAAATATTTTACATTTAATGGCCTAAAAAATGCCTAAAGTGACCCAAACTCCTTTATGAAACCAACGTCCGAAACTAGCGTAATATAAGGAAATATGGTATAATTTAATAGTAAAAAAGAATTAAAAAGGGGGTTACAGGTATGAAGAAATATAAAAGCGTGCGGCTTGCACTTTGTACAGCAGCTATGCTTGCATTTAGCAGTGTAATGGGAACAAATGCTGATGTTAGCTATGCTGCAGAAGCAGTCAAAGCAGACGATGCATCCACAAAAGCTACCGAGCTAATCGGCGGATCTGCACATTCGGCAAAGGAATACCGCTTTGATTTATCAAAAGAAGAATATAATTATCGTGTATTTTGGTCCAATGATAAGATTGAATTTTATACCAGTCCAAACACAAATACAGGTATTTATAACACCGTTCAAGAATATGAGTATTCGATCGAATATCATGCTGATCTCGTAGAGAACAGATCCTTGATTGGTGCACAGGATGTAGGGGACAATATACCGTACATTTTAATCTATAAGGAATCCGAACAGGATCCAGGATATGTAGCACCGAATCCAGTTATGCCTTATACGATTACGATTCAGAAGCTTTATCTCCCATCCGAATACCGTTATATTCAATATGAGATAGAAGAAAATAGTGATTTTGCACTTCCGAAGGTCGATTTACAGGCAATCGGGAATTACAATAAGGTGTATTATTCTGAGGGAACGGCGGAATATGAACTGAAGCTGCCAAGACAGTTTGGTTATGAATTTTATTATACGGGATCTGGTGAAGGTGCTTATGTGGAGGATAACAAGCTGATTGTGCAACCTGTATCGAATACAACCTATGGCGACATTGAAATCAAATTAACCTATCAGGCTAGTCGATTTTTGGTAAAGTACGATTTAAATGGTGGCCGTATGTGGGAAAATGGTCCGACAGAATATGAGGAATATGCGCAATTAAATTTCTATAATATGAACGAATACACTCCAATCAAGGAGAAAGCAGAATTTGTCGGCTGGGAAGCAGAAGGTCACATGATAACCGATATCTCTACACTCACACCAAATGACGAAGAGGAATATACATTAAAGGCCATCTGGAAAGAAAAAACAGACGGGCCAGAAGTGACTTATTTTGATGAGAAGGGAGATTGTGGAGCAGAACAGGCGTCTTCTGTAACATGGGGCTACAATGCGCAAAAGAAACTTCTTGTTATCTCTGGTAATGGTGCAATGGCGGATTATGCAGGTGGCATCTTAAGTCCATCTCATGCACCTTGGATTGCACACAGGGATGAAATTGAAGAAATTATTGTAGAAGAGGGCGTCACCTCGATTGGAAGCCATGCATTTACAGAATGCAATGTAAAAAAAGCAACCCTTCCAAAGACTGTTAAGAAAATCGAAAGCAGTGCATTTAGTTCATGCGGTTATCTCACAAGTGTGAATATACCTACATCGGTAACAGTTTTGAAATCCAGCACCTTCTCAGGCTGTGGTAGTTTGAAAACGATTAAGCTCCCAAGTAAGCTTACAACGATTGAGGATGGAGTATTTGATGGCTGTAAGAAGCTGAGCAGCATATCGATTCCATCGACAGTTACCAAAATCGGAGAAATGGCATTTTTAGAATGTAAAAGCTTAAAGAGTATTACTCTGCCAAAGAATTTAAAGACAATAGGCAATCAGGCATTTATGAGTTGTACAAGCTTAACAACCATCAATATACCATCGAAGGTAACAACCTTGGATAGCACATTTGAAAACTGTACTGCGTTAACAAAGATTACAATACCTGGAAATGTTACAAAGCTTAATCACACCTTCGTTGGATGTAAAAAGCTTTCAGAGGTAACGCTAAAGAAAGGTGTGAAAGTCTTAAATGGTTGCTTCGGAAATTGTACAAGCTTAAAGAAGCTCACCATACCAAGTACTGTAACAACGATGTATACACCAGTATACGGCTGCAAAAAGCTAAAGACGGTAACCATTTTATCAACAAAGCTTACCTCGAAAAAGCTAGATGCAACTGCATTTGATGGTATAAAAAAGGGAGCAGTCATCAAGGTTCCAAAGAGCAAGCTCGCTTCCTACAAAAAGCTATTTAAGAAAAAAGGATTAGCATCAGGGGTTACAATCAAAGCCAAATAATAGAGAATAACATAGGAACTGATTTGCATGTAAAAGCACGAAATCATCATCCTAAAAAAAACAAAAAAAGTGGATTTTTTACCGAAAACACTAAGTTTTCAAGTAAAAATCCACTTTTTACTTTATAGGATATTCCTTGAATTTCCTATAATATTACATCTGTGAATTGAACAAACTCTTAATCTTATAAATGATATCATCACTATCTGCATTAATGCTGGCAGCCTCATTGACATTTGAAAGTGCCTGCATTGCTTCTTTATCCGCTTCCTCTGTATAACTAATTGTATATACAGGAACTCTTTCGTTCTTTAACACACCATCGATATCGTCTAACATATATCCTTCATTTGCCATACCATCACTTAGTAGGAACAACATAACCTTTGCGTTTGGATTGGCCTCCTGTGCCTTTTTAATCATGTCTACACCAACTAAAACGGCATCATAACTTGCTGTTCCGCCCCATGCCTGCAGATTATCAATCGCACCCTGGAAATATGCTCTCTGATTCAAATCAAACTTCGCAATTGGCAACTCAACCGTTACATCATCACTGTAACTGATCAAGCCTACCATGTTATTCTCATTGATGTACTGTGCACCATTTGCAAGCGACTCCTTCAACTGACGAAGAGGTTCGCCATCCATACTACCACTACAGTCCGCAATAAATACTGCAATAATATCTTTACCACTATCCTTGTTCTTCTTGTAAAGATCAAGTGCCTGCGTGATATCCGCACCTGTTACCTCATACTCAGACTTATAATCTTCATTATTATTAAATCCTTTTTTGCTTGCCATCTTCTGACATGCATCATTCGCACAGAAATCGCTAAATAACTGTACAGCCTCTTTACGATCTGGTGATGCATTAATTTTCGAGCCTACACCATACAATGGATTATCATGACGAATACCATAAGGAATAAAATCATACTTACCATTCAAATCTTCTTCATTGATATAGGTCTGATACTCCATAATCATTCCATCTAATGTACCATTCTTTGCACTATCTCTCATCTGCATTGTTGTATATGCTACAAATGGAATGTTATTCTGGAATTCAGCAAATTTCTTTGCAGCGCCATCACTTAACATATTCGCACTGTCATAATTTTTCAACAACGAAATTAAGAAATTCAATCCACTGGCACTTGATTGTGGGTTTGTATATCCTAAGTTAATCTGATTGTTCGAAACCGCATCTGCAACTTCCTTAATGGATTTGTATCCTTTATTCTTATCTACCAACACACCTGCTGTATTACCAACCAAGCGAGGGCTCACAAGCTCTAAGTCGCCTCCATTGGTCTCTACATACTTTCCAAACAACTCGTTGGACGGTGTATAAAGATCTGGCAAATATTTGTTAGAAATGATATAGTCAGCACCCATTCCTGAGCTCATCTGGCGAACAGAAATCGCAACGCTCTTTCCATTCTGTGTGGTGAAATGATTGTTATTAAAACTATTAGCCACATCAATCAACCATGACTCATAATTAGAACCAGCCTTCTCACCAGAAGAAAACACCTCTAATACAATATCCGCATCTCCCTTTACCTGAAGCGGATACTTGTCAATCTCTGGCAACTCATCATAAAGACTTGACTGACCAAGATTCACTGAACCCTTTACCGGAGTGCCCTCCTTCACCTGAATCTTTTGCAACATCTCTTCTAGAGAATACTTGGATACAAAATCCTCTCCACCTATGTTATGTTTTGTTACCTTCGCACAGATTCCAATTACAATCAATGCAATAAAAATGATAACCATCGCTACACCAGCAAAAATGATCTTGTTATTATTATTTCTCATCTTATGTTCTCCTTCCTATTTTTATTAATTCATCTGTTTTAGACTTCCAATCAGGTCATCCATATATGATGTATCCACATCATGTGCTGAATTCTCCAACTTAATGAATTGCTCCACCACCTCGTTGAAATCCTGCATCACTTTTTGATTCTCTATATACAGCTCATCCAAATAATGAGTTGATGGACGTTGCACATAATCATACATTTCCATAAACCGAATGGCAGAATCAATATTGTTATCTACCTGACGGCAAACCAGTTCATATACCTCATTCAGCTTCTCATCGCTTTGCACCACATTGCGTCGCTGCTCCAGGCTTTGCTTCTGTGTCAAAAACGCCGCAACTTGTTTTCGAAAAATGCCTTTCCGATCTGCCTGTTTCAAAAGATAATCATCATCTTCATTCCGAATCAACAATACATAGTTGGAGTACAGTGCAAAAAACAGCACCGCAATTGCCAAAAGAATGGCAATCCCTTTCGGAAATACAAAATAGCTCACTCCAGCCAACCCCAACAATATGATATTCAGCAGATTTAAAAAAATAATCCGTTTCATAGTGTTTTTCCTCATATAACATATCGTAGTACACGCCACTTTGCGTATTCAATCAACATACCAATTTCTATATTATCATACTTTATCCGTCTGTGTATATATTTTCTTTTCAATTGATGGCTTTATCAAAAACAAACTGTGCAAAAGCATCTCTAATCGGAACAAAGCATATAGAAAGTACTTTGTCAAAAAGAATAAAAAAAGAACCAACCCAATGTCTATGCATCAAATCGATTCCTTGTAGTGGGCCGCCGGGGGCTCGAACCCCGCACACCCTGATTAAGAGTCAGGTGCTCTACCAAATGAGCTAGCGGCCCGTATTCATTTGTTGTTTTCCTTAGCAACAAAAATGATTATATATGATAACCAAACAAAATGCAAGCTTTTTTTTCAATTTTTTTAAAGTTTTTTTACAAAAAAACCCGAAGCCCTTATTTTATAAGGGTTTCGGGGTAATTTTTATTCCCATTTCCTGTCTTGGAGGGGAAGATTTTCTATTAAATTATGCCTTTACAGTTGCTTTACAACCAGCATTCTTTAATAACTTCTTGTAGCTATCTTTCTTCTTCTTAGGAACCTTAACAACGGCCTTCTTATTGATTGAATTGAATGAACCCTTTCCAATCTTTGTAATCTTAGAAGACTTAATTGTTACAGTCTTAAGCTTGCCACAAGACTTACATACATCTTTACCGATTGTCTTAACATTTGCACCAATTGTGATACTTGTTAACTTCTTAGATGACTTAAATGCCTTATCTGCAATCTTTGTAACCTTAAATGTATATCCATCGATTGAAACTGTTGATGGAACTGTAATCTTTGTAAAGTTCTTGTTATTCATCTTCACACATGTAACAGTACCATTCTTTTCAGCTGACTTTGTTACCTTATAAGTAAACTTACCAACTTTAGCAGTTTTTCCCTTAGCTGGTACTGCTGGTTTCTCAACAACTGTAACCTGAATGCTTGCACTAACAATTCCACGATCCATTGCAGTTACAGTAATTGTTGCTGTATCTCCAACCTTAGCCTTCTTAGATACAGTTACAACACCATTCTGATCAACCTTAATCAAAGAGTTATCTGACTCCCATTTCAAGTTTGTTACCTGTGCATCATCTGGCATAACTGTATTCAATACAGCAGCCTTTCCACCAACAGGAATCTGCATGCTCTCTTCTAACATTGTAATCATTGATACATAAGGCTTATAATTTACTGTAGCCGAAATACCATTTGGATACTTGTTAGCCATTGCCTTAAATACGAACATTCCTGCTTCGTTTGCTTTTACCTTCTTACCTGCTACCTTAAATGTATCCACATAGAATCCATCCATTACAGGTGGTGTAAGTGTAATCTGGTCACATGGTAACCAGTTTCTAACCTCTGTCTGTGGCATATCATACATAGAGTAGCTAATCTTTGAAGTAATCCAACCAGTCTTAATTGGGCATGTGTAAACATTTGTCACACCCTCACCACCTGGTACTAATACGCTAAACTGATCATTTACTGCAACACCATGTAAATTGCTCTTCTTCGCTAAAGTTGCATCTAAAATATAATTTGTTGTCTGGAATGCATCCTTAGCAACATTATAATTGAATACATCTGACATACCATCTGCCTTGATACCTAAGTATGCAACAGCATCCTTTACCATAGAGATATCAGCAGTATAGTACTCAAGTTTCTTCTCTTCGTCTTTCTTACCATATTCATATGTAGCATTTGTATTTGCATTCAATGCAACCTTTGAAACCTTCCAAGCAGAACCATCAAATACTAAGTTTGCTGGGCTTGTTCCATTTAAATCCTTTGCACCAAGTGTAACTACTAACTTGTTACCAACCTGAATTCCCTGTGCAAATGCTCTTCCTTCTGGTAAAGCAGCAACTGTCTGCCACTTCTGTTCTCCAGTAGCACTTACATTATAACGATATACATTCTTGTTGAATGCGCCTGTTGTTTCGTTGAAACCACCCATTAAGTAAATCTGACCATTATAAGCAGCAATTGTTAATCCGCTTAAGTCATTTACTGCTTCTGGCAATTCTGCTGCGAATGACCATACATCACCTGGCACTGGCATATACATTGTAGTAGCCTGAATTGCATCCTGTGATACATATGCTAATGCCTTCATAGATTCAAATCCTGCATCTGCATTTACAACTGTCCACACACCACCATTACAGCAAACTACATTCGAATCACGTGTCATAATGCTGTTTAACCATGTGTGACCTTTCTCACCAAGACAACTTGGTGTAAATCCTTCGTAAGCTAATGTATAACTTGGATAAGAAGAATCTTCACCCATCATCATCTTCTTTGCAAAGTATAAAGTACCATAGTCATCCATAGAATAAACGGCATTACCATCAGATGTGAACTGTGAACCATCTAAAGATCCCATAATCATATCTGTCTGCTGTAATGCGTTACCCTGTGCAAAATAACAATCCTCTTCATATACATCGTCACCTTTCTTCAATGCAATATGAAGTCTCTTGTTCATCATATCCTTACCAGCGATAACAATTGTATCCTGATCAGCTGACATTGGCTCAATCTTAGCATTGTTGATTGTAACTTCTGCACCATCTAAGTAAGCACCCTCGATTTCAATATTCTTATCATCATTTAAAGAAATATCTGATACGAACATTCTTGGATTACCAATCAATGAGAAATCAAGTGTACCACCTGTTAATACTTTTCCTGCAAGGTCATCTGTCTTCTTGCTACAGCTTAAGATCACTGACTTTCTCTCAAGTGCTGTCATCTCTGGATAAGCCTGTGCAACTGCTGCAACTGCACCTGTTACATATGGTGTTGCCATAGAAGTTCCATTGTAGTAATCATAATGCTCGAATACAGATGTATCATTTACAGCCTTACTTACACCAATGTTATCAATGTAAAGATCATAATCACCGTTTGATGCAGCTTCAATTACGAATGCTAAATATCTCTGTCCATCTTCCTCAACATCGATATAAGATTCAGCACTTGTATGACTCCAGCAGTTACCTGCCATTGCACCATTAACTAACTCAAAGTTCATTGCGTTAGGCTTCTTTCCATTGTCAACAATTCCGTCTAATACCATAACGACACTTCCGCCGTACCACCAAGCAAGTTCACCATCGCCTAATTTGTTCTTATCTTCTAAACGAACCATTGTACTAACATGTGCTGTTCCTAATCCAATTGGCTGATCATAAGGAACATACAAAATGTATTCTCTATCTTGTTCTGCGTTCTTAAGACTCCAGTGTAATGACTTACCTGTTGACTCTTTTCCAAAGTACTCATTTGATGCAACGGATACAGTACTTGTTGCCTTACCCTTCACATCTGTTCTATAAGAAGCAACATCCTGATTTGTAGCAGTCTCGAAATCATTGAACTGTGTACATACCTGACTACGCTTCTGATCTGAATAGATACCTGGGTTAAATACATCATAAGATACAGTTGATAAAATATCAGCACCAGGAGCTGCAATATCAACTTCCTTATCACCGTAACATGAGAATGTTGCCAATTCACCATCTTCATTAGATGCTGCAACCGAAATCACATATGGGCTATCGATGTTTGATGGGAAATTGATGTAACCCTCTGTTCCATTATCTTCACCATCATTACCTGCTGCACATACTGTTACCGCACCAGCTTCACCTACCATGTTAACCAATTCAGTGAAAATCTTGCTCTCTGGAATCATCCATTCCTCTTCGCCTGGCTCAATATAACCACTTGCACCCCAAGAATTATTAACGGATACAATATTAACACCTAACTGCTGTGCACGGTAAATGTAGTTGTATGCACCAACTGACTCAAAACCGTAGCAGCTACCACTCTCGTCTAAAATCTTAATTGGCATAATCTTGATATGCTCATCATTTGTCACACCAGAAATACCTGAATTATCTCCAGAAACACCTGCCATAATTCCGGCACAGTGTGTACCATGTCCATGATCATCGATTGGATCATCATCATTATTTACAACGTCATATCCATGTTTACCCTTTAACTGCTTCTCGCTAAATGGATTATTCCATACTTTACTAGCTAAATCTGGATGCTTGTAATCCATACCAGTATCGACCAATGCGATAACCTTCTCACCCTCATCATCAGAAGCCTTCTGCTTAATGTACTCAGGGTTCACATCCATACCTGCTGTACCAGCATTTTGTCCAACATTGTTCAATGCCCACTGGAATCCACTATAATCATTATCCAGTACTTCATAACGATAGTTAGGCTCAACATAGCGAATATCTTTTCTAGCACTTAACATTTTAATTAACTGCTCTGTTGTATACTTATTTGACTTTACAAGAGATACACGAACACTATTTGTCTTTGTTGTTCCCTGCGCATTTGCCTTCACACCATTCTGTGTGCTTGGAACATCAAATGAATAAGTCTGTGCAACTGTAATGTCGCTACCTAAACTGTTGGCACTAAATGCCTTTGTTGCAGATTTGCCATCGCCATACATTACGATAACCTGACCTTCTGCATACTTCTTCTTGTTCTGTTTTTTCTTTGACATCTGAATTAATGTCTTATTAGAATTCTGCGAATTCCACTTTTTGGTAATCTGGAGCTGATTAGCTGCCTCTGCTGTCATACCTGTTGTCAATAGCATACCTACCATTAAGGTTGCCATTCCCGTTTTCCAACGTTTAATCATTGCATAAACTCCTCTCTTTTTTGGCTATTCATAATTGCAATACTCCTTCTCTTTGTGTCATATGCACAAATATACCTTTTGCAATTATCTATTTTAGACACCATAAAGAGTATATAACAACTTATGCAAAAATGGTACTTAAGGTTTTCTTAAGTTGCACACATATTTTCTTAATAAATTCTTTCGTTTTTGAACACGAATTGTTCACAATTTTCTATTACACTATTTCTTGTAAGAACTTTTCATATGATGTAGCGCAAAGCTATATCAAAATTCTCCCCCCTCATGAAAAAAGAGAAGGCGTAGCCCTCTCTTTTTTCTTTTTTTCTAGGTAATTATGATACTTTCGATTATATATTTAGTTGACTGTGCCCTCTAGATAAGGGGTAGCGTCTGTAGCACTTCCGTTGACACGCACTTCAAAGTGTAAATGCGGACCTGTACTTCGTCCCGTATTACCAGAAAGCGCAATCTGCTGACCTTGTTCAACATAACTTCCTACACTTGTTGTAATCTCACTCAAATGTCCATAAACAGTCCAAATGCCATCTCCATGATCAATCATGACACAGTTTCCATAGCCACCGACCCATCCAGCAGTCACTACCTTTCCAGCTCTGGAAGCTCGTACAGTTGTACCGATTGGTACACCAACATCTGTACCAGCATGTAATCTGCCCCAACGATATCCAAAGTTAGAGGTTACATTCCAGTTGGTAACAGGATACATATAAGTAGGTTTTGACTTCGTTCCTCGTCTCACAATCTCGGCAACCGCAGCAACTTCTACATTTTCTTCTAACTGTTCGCGATCACTTTCCATATCATTGGTATAGGTAACAAGATCCGTCACAACGTGCGTTCCCTCGCTTCCTTCCTGTACAACCTTCGACTCACCGATAAACATATCGTCATCGTCTTCATAAATGGTATCCGCATAATAGGACTCTTCATAGGTCACTTGCTTTTTCACAAGCACTTGCACAGCAGTCATTGGCACAACAATATGTAAACGGTCATCATAATACAAATTCTCGTCTGACTGCACATCCGGATTCAATTCCTTCAGTTGCTCTTCTGTCATATTGTTTTTCTCTGCAATCACACCTAAGCAATCGCCTGGTTTTACAACATAGATTCCAGGCTCTTCATGTGTTTGCGACAACTCCGCATACACATCCTCACCTTTTTTTATTTGATCTTTACTTGCATAGGTAGGAACAACCTGAATATCTTCCTCAAAGCCAACATATTTTATGCCGTCTTCATCCTTTTTATCGGAAGCTTCTTCATTTTGTGCAATTTCCACCTCATACATAGCAACATTTTGACTATCCGTCTTTTTCAGTTTCACCTGAAATTGATTCTCTTCATCATATTTACCCTGTGTCTTTTCTAACGCAGATATGAGACTTTCCATATTATCAGATGTAACAGTGTAATCATCAATTCTCATGGTGTAAGCAATTTGCTTTGTATCAGACTCATATGCCGATAACTGCTCCAAAATCTGTTGCTCTAATTCCTCACCTTGCAACACCTTCAAACCACTAATCGCTTCTTTGTCCTGTTTTGCATCTGCCTCTTCATAGGAAACTGAAAGCTTTAATGAACGAATGCCATTGGCGTTATACGCAAGACGAGCCGCCTTAAATGCCTGCTCACCTTCTTCTACACTCTTTGAAAGCGCAACAACATCTCCGTTAATCATCACTTTATACTTATTACCAAAGTGCACTTGCTTCATTCCATCCAAGGAATTTGATGCAATCGGCGCTAACAATAAACCAATTCCTACTCCTAACAAAGCAGATTGCAACCAGTTCCACTGCAAACGCGCTCTAAATTTCACTCTTCTCAAAAAAATTCCTCATTTCCATTATTTCTTTGATTTCTTCACTGAAAATCCAAAGGTTCCAAGTTTTTCACCAAGCTCATAATATTCTCCATGAGAATAAGCAAGCAAATCTGCATCCTGCAAACGGAAGGTTCCCTTTTCATCTAACAATTCATCGGAAACCTGTACATTCACGACCTCTGCAAGAAACATGTCATGACTTCCAAGCTCTAACACCTGTGTCACCTTGCACTCAATATTAACCGGACTCTCCATAATAATCGGCGCATTAATCTTTTCCGCCTCGCCCTTTGTCAACTGCATTGTCGCAAACTTGTCCTCGTCTCTTCCGCTTCGAACGCCACAATAATCTGTCGCAGTCAGCAATTTCTTTGTTGTCAAATTCACAACAAATTCTCCACTTTCTTTTAACATATGATGTGTATATCGCTCTTTTCGAACGGAAATAGAAAGCATGGCAGGATCTGAGCAAACGGTTCCCACCCACGCAATCGTCAACAAATTATCATTTCCTTCTTTATCTCTTGCGCTCACCAACACTGCCGGCACCGGATAAAGCATATTTCCTGGTTTCCACGACTGTTTTGCCATCCTTGACACCTCTCTTCTACAACCGATTCTGCTTATGCCAAATATTTGTCACGAAGCGCTGAAAGCTTCTCCTCATATGTCTTTTGCTGTTTCTGTCCGATTACCTGTGCCTTTACCTGGTCTTTTACTGCCTCAAACTCAGGAACCTCGCCCTCCGAACGCTCATCAACCCAGATTAAATGCTGACCAAACTGTGTCTCTACAGGTCCAATGATTGTCTCCAATTCACCTTCAAATGCAGCCTGCTCAAATTCCTTTACCATCTGTCCACGACCAAATGTACCTAGACTACCACCTTTTTGACTTGATGGGCATGATGAGTATTCCTTTGCAGCTTCTTCGAATGTCTTCTCGCCAGCTTCAATCTCTTTCTTGATCGACTCAGCCTTTTCCTTTGAATCTACTAAAATATGTTTTGCTGTTGCAGAAGGTCCCTTTGCAAATGCATTCTTGTTTTCTTCAAAAAATGCCTTTACCTCATCCTCTGTCGCATCTACCTTACTCAATAACTCATGTACCGCAATCTGTCCTGAAATGTCACGTTTTGCAACCATCATGGCATCCTTGAAATCCTCTGTATCTTCTACCTTCATCTCACTACCAAGCATTGCAAACAAAGTCATTTCCTCAACTCTTTCTAATACCTGTGCACGAAAATCTGGCATTGTTCTATATCTCTGCTGCTCCTTTGGCAACGATGAAATAAATGCGTCTACATCTCTTTCTGTAATTGTATATTCACCAATTGTTTTTAATACTTCGCTCATCTTTTATCCTCTTTTCTTTCAATCTTTTACGTTGTTATTATACTTGAAAACAAAATTATTACAAGCGAAATGCATTAAAAATACAGATTCGCATACAGTTCCTTCTTTCGATCCTGTTTAAATGGAAACTGTTTCCGAATAGACGCAACTACCTCTGCCTGTAGTTCAACTACCTGCAGAGGTGCTTTATTGTCCGGCTTTGTCAACCGCTCTCCCAGCGGATCAAATGCCATGGAACTTTCAATATATTCTAATCCATTCCCAGTGCCAATCCGATTGACACCCACAATGTAACACTGGTTCTCAATCGCTCTTGCTTTCAAAAGCGCTTCCCAATGTGCCACACGTTCTTTCGGCCAGTTTGCTATCACAAAAATTGCCTGTGCCTGTTCCGATACCGCCTGAAACAATTCCGGAAACCGCAAGTCATAACAGACGAAACCTGAAACAACCATATCCATAAACGTCGCAGTCTTCACCTTACTGCCACCCACATAATGCTTGCCTTCATCTCCATAGGAAAACGGATGAATTTTATCATAGTCCATTAACACCTTCCCATTTGCGACAAGCATACATTTATTGTAATATTCTTCTCCAAACTCCTCGACATAGCCAAACATCATTGCCATATCATATTGCTTGGAGCATTCCTTGAAGAAATGAAGCGTCGGAGAGAGTAGCATCTCCTCACCAAGAAGCTTTGTGTTCATCGAAAAACCTGTCAGCGTCATCTCCGGAAACACCAGCAAATCCACCTTCTGCTGCTTTGCCTCCTCCATCAAAGTTCTTGCACGTTTTTGATTTTCTGCCTTATTCTCCCAGGCGATATCAAACTGCGTAACACCCACTCTCATCCTATTCTCTCCTTCCTACAATTCCAATGAACTATACTAATTATCAGAATGATTATATCCTGAAAACTTTACGATAACCTTAAATAAATCTCCATCTAATTCCAGTGCAAAAACACCTTCCATTAAATACGTCAAATCCTTTGCTATCGACAAACCCAGTCCGCTTCCCTCTGTCGTACGGGAACTGTCTCCTCTTGTAAATCGTTCCATCAATTCCTCAGGACTGATATTCAAAGGAGCCTCTGATATATTTTTCAGTGTAAATACAACCTCGTCCCCTTCTTTCACCAAATCTGCATAAATGCGTGTACCTTCTAATGCATATTTATAAGCATTCACCAACACATTTTCAATGATACGGAACAATCTTCTGCCGTCTGCCATAATCACAGCTGGTGTTTCTGGATAACTAGCAACAACCGTTAAATTCCGTGTTGCAAACTTATCCTCAAATTCACCAATCGCCTGACGCATCAACTCATCAAATGCAAGCGGCATACATTCCAACTCAATATTACCTGTATTTGCCTTTGCAGCTTCCACAAGATCCTCTGTCAAATGCTTCAAACGCTGTGACTTTGTATCCAATACATCCAGATAATGTTTTGCATTCTCCGAATACATCTCTTCCTTCTTTAACAAATCCACATAATTGATAATCGAAGTCAATGGTGTTTTCAAATCATGCGAAACATTGGTAATTAATTCGGTTCGCATACGCTCATCTTTAATGGATTGCTCAACTGCAATCTTTAAACCATCTCCAATATGATTGACGCCATCCGCTATTTCATTTAAGAAATGCATTTCACGATCTACATCACACTGATATTCCAGATCACCATTTTTAATCTCTTCAATGCATTTTAAGATCGTATCCATGTCTCCAAACAATTTCTTCATTGTCATTACAATAAACACGTTCGGAAGCACCGATCCCATTATAACAGCTAAAATCGCGGTCAGTCCACCCTCATCCATGGTCAAATAAAAGATAAAAATCGCCAAAATAACCTGAAATCCCAAATAAATATCAAACAAACTACGAAGCCATCTTCTACCTTTTTGCTGCTGATAGATTTTTACAAAAATGCCAACAATCCATTTCCACAGCTTTCCAAAGCCCATTTTGCTGATAAAATTCTTCGCCTTGATCCTTCTAATGAAGCTTAAGACAAACAACATAAAAATCAATCCATAGCCAGCAGCACATCCAGCCATCCCAATCAAAGCCACGATTGGACGATTTTCTATCTCGTTCATAAATTCAAGAAAAAGATTCGCCCCAACCACTGTTGCACCCAAAAGCACAAAGCCTTCCAAAATCAGATATGGTTCTGTAAATAGCTGATCAAAGAAATTCAAGTGCACCTGCCACAATACATCCTGACCATCCTCTGTTTTTGGTTTCTTGCACACACGTCCTGTTGTCACAATCAAACTGATTGTCTGATACACCAACAAAAGATAAAGCACTATCAGCAACAATAAAATCCACATTCCATGCTTCTGGGCAATCTCAAACCGCTGATAACGCACATATATTCCATCAGCATCATAATTTTGATCTTGTTTTGCACGCGCAAAATCCATTCCCATGTACATCATTCCATTAAAACTATCTATATAAACATCGCAACCGAGATATTCAAGTTCAGATAAATTACGCACATTTTCCGCTTCGGGATATTGCAGTTTTTCATAGTCACCTAAATAATAAAATCGATCCAGCTTGGTAATCTCTTCTATATTTTCAACATTGGATATTACCTCACCATTAGCGCGCTCTATATAGTAAAGAAATGGTCCATTTTCCATGTTTCGCTTCATATTCATTGCTATGTCCATCTGCTCCGCAGGCATTTCGTAGTAAATCTGATGCATTTCCATCTGCGTATAATTGTGTGCCCACAACAATGGCATAATAATATTTTCCACTTTCATACCATACAAATTGCCCTGTATGTTTGATAAGATTTCATCACATCGATATAAATAGTGATTATAAGACGGAAAATACTGATCCCAGGTCGAATAAAACAAATCTTCCTCTGGATTATATAGTGCATATCCCAATGCGCCATTTTTACTTTCGTCCAAAATACCGGTCACTGTATCCTGATTGGCAAATACAAAATAGGTAGATTCTGGATAATCATGCGAATATCGATAATTTGTATTTTTGCTTCCACATAGTTCAAACAATTTCTGAAACTGTTTTTTTGAAAAATGGACAAATCTTTCGCCATCAGCAACCTGTATGTTTTCTGTGATCCAATCTAAATCATCAAAATGCATCTCCATAGATGCTTTCTCTACAACAGGAAGATATTGCTCATCCTGTTCCACAGCCTGGTCTTTTTTATAATCACAGGTCCACTGTTCCTGATTCTCTACGTCATACACCGTGAATTCGTGTTTTGCACAACTAACTTCCACGAAATCCAACGTATTTCGCATCGAGTTAACCAAATCCACTCTATAGCCTTGTGTACTTTCATAGGAAGCTTCCTTTCCTTTCAGAAAATCATCTCCATACGAAGAAAACATCTGAATCAGATACATAGTTCCAGATGTACAAAGCGCCAATGTCATCAAACACAAAAAACCACGCAACACCTTGCCCACACCTGTGTAATACCATTTCTTTTTTTCTGTCATAGGTCTATCCCTTCTTTACTTCTTCTCCATGCGATAACCGACACCCCACATTACCTTAATGTAATCTGGGTTTTTCGGATCAATTTCAATCTTCTCTCGAATTCTACGAATATGTACCGACACAATATTTTCTGCGGAATAGGCATCCTCATCCCAAACACGCTCATAAATCTGCGAAGATGAGAATACAATCCCTACATTCTCCATAAATAATTGCAAAATTTTAAATTCAGTTGGTGTCAGCTTCACAAGCTCACCATCTACCGAAACTGTTTTCTGATCCTTATCCAGTGTAATCGAACCATTTACCAAGGTATTGCTACTTGCAATCTCCATGCCACCCAGCTTTGTATAGCGACGCAACTGTGATTTCACACGCGCAACCAATTCAAGCGGATTAAATGGTTTCGTCACATAATCATCTGCTCCAACATTGAGTCCTAAAATCTTATCCACATCCTCTGATTTTGCCGAAAGCAAAATAACCGGAATACTGCTCTCCTCTCGAATTTTTAAGAGAGCATGAATGCCATCTAACTCTGGCATCATAATATCCAAAATGATTAAGTGCACTTCCTGCTCCTTCAATACTTCTAGTGCTTCTTTTCCATTATAGGCCGTGACCACCTCATAGCCTTCCTGATTTAAATAAATAGAAATTGCTTCTACAATTTCTTTGTCATCGTCACAAACTAATATTTTCATCTTCTGCTGCATATGAAAACTCCTCTTTCTTCTACTTTGTTATATCTGTGTTTCTCCTATATGATAGCACCTCCTCTTACGCTAGTCCATATTCTGTCGAATTCTTATACTGCTATCATATCCTTTCATTTTTACAAAATTGTAATCAAAAAAATGAAGATTTTCTTAAAAAGAAAAGAGGACATATCACTGTGATATGCCCTCCTTAAACGCTTTCTCCATTTCAAAATCAACACTACCGCAAATTATGCATCTATATTCTTCACATATAAGAATAAATTTTTATCATCATCTCTGTAATCATTCGCTGGAATCAGTTCCATCATAACCTGCTTGAATCCATCATCATATTTTCTTCTATAAAATATATGAAGAGATGTTTTATTGCTAGAAAAATAATCATCTAAATACGTAAGATTCGTTTTGGTCAAATATTCTTCCAAATCATCTGGATGAACCTGCCCTGTTTCTCCAAATGATCTTAACCAAACAGATATTTTATCAGAAAAACCCTTTTCTGCATTCTGCTCTGATACATCCATATTCACAATCTGATATGAATCGTTGGTTATATTTATCTTAAGGATTTTGGTATAAAGCGCACACAACGCAATATGGGCATCTCTCTGACCTCTTCTGTCAATTCCTTGTTTATTATAATACAAATTTTTGGCTTCATACATTCTCTTATCCGCTAAGATTGCAATATCCCCTATATTCAGATCCGAAACTTCTCTTCTTGCAACAGCACCATGTGACACAGAAAGATTGTCCACTAAATTACCCGTCCATCTTTCCGTAGCCAAATCAAGAGCTTCCAATGCATTCGTTAACTGCTCACCAGAAACATTGGCAAGTACAACAAACTCATCACCGCCTGTTCTAAACACCCTTCCGTATGTTCCAATGGTTCTATTAAGACATGTGTATGCTCCTTGAATAAGTTCATCGCCAGCACTATGACCAATTGTATCATTTACAACCTTAAGCCCATTTACATCAACTGAAATATACACAAAATCGTCATCTATTCCACTTTGTGTCACCTCTGCAATTGCCTCTTCATATGCCCTACGGTTATATGCACCTGTAAGTTCATCTGTATTAGATTGTTGAATCAGATTTTCTTCTTTTCGCTTTATCTCATCAATACTATTCGTTGTAAATATGACCTTCGTTGGTTTTCCCGCATCATCCGTTTCAACTGTAATAAATGTTGCTGTAAACCATCCTAAATTATTTCCTTCAAATTCGGCAGAAATAGCCTTTTTATCCTTAAGTCTTTCAGGTAAAGTAACTAAATCTGTGAACTCCAATGCTGCTTTGACATATTGAGGCTTTGCAGTAACACGCATCACTCTTTGCATCATCAAATCAGCACCATTTTCTCGATTCACAATTCTATTCACATCACCTACTGACTTATATGCTGTTACAGTATTATGTACAAGATTAATTTCATGCATGCTGTAATAAATATCTGAAACAGATTTAAGAAGGTTATATTTATCAAGTATTTCCTTTTGATTTTCTATCTCTATTTTCTTGGTATCATTGATATTCTGACAACCATAAATGATATGCGCAATCTCTCCATCTTCATCATAGTCTCCCACAAGGAATATGCCCTTAAACCACTCGCCAGCCATATCACTGTAAAAGTCCTTGCTGACGGTTCCATGCTCTTTTAATTCTTTTAGAATAATAGAACAATCAAACCATTCTAATAATTCTGACTTGTATTCTGCGCCAACAGAATATTCAACATTTGCCTTAAGGAATTCAAAAGCATTCTCACACACATTCACTTTATTTACATACTCATTTGTACTTATAAAACGATACTTTTCTGTCTTGGCATCTATATAAATGCTGAAATTAAATACTTTGCCTACGCCTTCAATAATATGAAGATATTCCTCTTTTTCATGCTCAGCAGTTACCTCTCGATAACACCCCATATATATTTCAAGGGAGCCATTTTCTCTACGGACAAACTCTCCCGCACCTGTTACCCAGATAATACTTCCGTCTTTCTTCATCATACGATATTCAGCATGTGAAATATCCGGTAATTCTCTATGAATCTTGACCGTATCCCAGAATAATTTTACTAAAACATCTCTTTCTTCCGGAATCAAAGTCTTTACCCAACTATCAAATTCATTAGGCAAATCTTCAAGACCATCATAGCCAAGCATTTTTCTTGTACCATCTGTAAATTCAAAGCTGATCAATTCCTCATTTTCATCAAATCTTGCAATGTACATGCCTGCTTCAAATCCACTCGCAAACATCTGCTCTCTATGCCGCGACAGTTTATACATTTCATTCGCAACCTGACCACGACTATTTATTTCATCAATAAACTCCTTCGATTCATTAGGATAATCTTCATAGTTTAATAGCGCAAAAGCATTTCCTATTGTTTGTCCATTTTCAACTTTAAATTGCCCCACATCTCCATCTATCGAATCCACCATATAAGTATCATATACCGCCATATTATATAACCGTCCTTCTCATTTTTAATACGTTCATTACAATTTCCCTATATAAACATTATACAAAAAAAAGAAAGAATTACTATAGAAATTCTTTCTTCTCAAATAACAATTTATGCTTAAAATGATTCACTCAAAAACACTCTTGAAATCATGCTTCCAAATGATAATAGCTGGATATATCACAATCATTTCTGCTATAACAAAAGCAAACCAAATGAGATTTATCTGCCCCATTCTTGATATAACATACCCCAATAATAATGGCAATATTGCCTGTCTTAACATTGTAAGGAACATACTGGAATTTGCTTTGGAAAGTCCCTGTAATGCAGATGAAATAACAAGATTCGGTATTGATATCAGCCATACCAACGCAAAAATTCTCACAGCCGATTCACCGATTTCCATCATTGTCCCCGATGCATTAAACAGCATCATTACCTTATCTGGAAACATTACTAGTATTATAAGTAATGGAACATACAATATCACGGAATCTACAATCGCATACTTGATTGCTTCCCTTATCCGTTCTTTCAATCTTGCGCCATAATTATAGGCTACAATTGGTATGATTCCATTATTAATTCCATGTACAGCGACTGTGCATATTCCTTGCATTCGACAGCACACTCCAAATACGGCTATTGCTGTCGAGGAAAATTCCTGCAAAATTGTATTCATTGCCACATTCACAAAGCTGGTTACCACCTGTACTAAAGTTGATGGAAATCCTACTCGTATAATATCCTTTATACTTTCCATATCTGGATGTAACGTAAAACGAAATGGAATCTCTTTATTCCATTTTCGATTGATATATATTCCTGCTAACGCTCCCACAAACTGACCAATTACAGTTGCTATAGCCGCCCCCTTCGTTCCTAAGTGTAAAATAAAAATAAAGATTGGGTCCAAAATAATATTCGTGATTGAAGCTGCTGATAGTGTAAATAGAAAAAGATGACTTTTTCCACTTGCAATAACAAAGCGATCAAAAACCCACTGTCCCATTTGCCCTAACGAAAGTAGCATACATATAGATAAATAATCACACCCATACTTTGCTATCATTTGATTACCGCCGCATTGCCAATCAAAATACCATCTAACACCTATCAAACACACTACTGAAATCAATATCCACTCACACACAGCCACAAAAACGGCTGCGCAAGCAATTCTTGTTACTTTTTCATTATTCTTTTCACCAAGCGCTTTTGAAATAGCTGCATTTAATCCAACTGCATTTCCAAGACCCAATGCTGAAACAAACATTTGAACTGGTGCAGAAAGAGAAATCGCTGTCAATGCCTCCTCTGCAATCCTGGATACAAACACGGAATCTACGAAATTATAAAGTGAATTAATCAATAAGCTTAACATTAACGGCACTCCTGTCGTCAATATCAGCTTACTCATCTTTTCCGTTCCCATTTTGTTATCCATATATCATATATCCCCCTCTGCAATCAGAAAAAATGATCTGATACTCTACCCTGCAATAATTCATTCAAATATCAATCTCTATGAATCATATTCTAATGACCACCGCCCTATTTTTTATACATATATTATAATACGATAACCCATACTCATCAATCAAAAAAGCATGTATTTGCTGTAACCCTTTTATGGTTCCAATTTCTGTTGTTTCTAGTATGGAATTCTCGCTGATTCCAAGATAACATCCAACATTTTCTATTTGTAACATTACCCATTTCCACTAACCGCTCTTTCCACTTGTACAACTTGCACTTGTAAGCTCCACAAGTTTTTTTCCACATCTTCTAATTCCTGTGATAACTTTAATTAAATCATCACTATGATAAAACCCTCTAATCTTTTTTAGGTATTGTTCTCTTCTATATAACTTCACAAATATTATTCGTTATTTTCAAGTTAACAATACCATTTCTATTATTTTGAACAAAGTGTGCTTTGCACAATTCCCAACAAAACAAAAAAACGTGCGCTTATATTAGATATAAACGCACGTAAAAATCATTATATATTTCCCTATTTAAAATATGCAACTGCTGTCTCTAGCTCATCTGACAATGTCTTCATGCCATCACTGTTATCTGCCATATCTTTAACCAACTGTGCAATCACAGAAACAGATGCAGTTACCTCCTCATTACTTGCTGCATTTTCTTCTGAAATTGCAGAAAGATCCGTAACACTCATAATAATATTTTCCTTCAACTGAAGAAGCTCGGAAGTCTTTGCATTGATTTCCGAAATCATAGCAAGACTTTCCTCAATAGATGCTCCAAGTGATTCAAATGCATGTTGTGTTGAATTCACTTTACCCTGTTCATCAGTAATAATCTTATCAACCCTTTCAGCAAGAGCAACTGTCTGAGAAGACTTCTGATTCATATCATCTGTAAGTGCTTTAATGGTATTCGCACTCTTTGCTGATTCATCAGCCAATTTACCAATCTCTTCTGCAACAACTGCAAATCCTCTTCCAGCCTCACCCGCGCGAGCAGCCTCAATACTTGCATTCAACGCTAACATATTCGTCTGCGATGCAATTTCATTAATCAAAGTAACAGCTTCTGTAATCTTTCCAATGGATGCATTTGTCTGTTCCACACTATCACAAATCTCTGTAACAGCCTGTGAAGATTCCTCTGAAGATTTTAATACCTGCACCATAAGTTCCTGTGCATTTTCTGTTGCATCCTTAATGTCATCCGATGCAACTGCAAGTGCATCCACATTTTCTGTAATACCCTGAATATATTCTCCCATATTCAGGGTGTTGGTATTTACACCCTGAACATTCTCTGACATAGACATCGTTGCATTCGCAAGCTCATCCATAGCCCCTGCAATCTGACCTGTTCCATCAGATGAATGCTTGGCAGCATCATTTACCTGTCCAATCGAATCCAACAATGTGACCGTATGTCCCTTTACTTTACCAATTACCTCTAACAATTTTTGTTGTAACATGTTGGTTGCTGTAATTGTCTCTTGAATTTCAACAATAGCATCTTTCATGTTAATACCTTCTGAAATATCACCCTCTGATAAGCGAATAACACCATCACGCACCGCCATAATACTCTTCCTAATACGCAATGCCAAAATGGTAATTACGATACCAAATATAACACATACAACCACTGCAATCAGAATAAGCACTGACACGGCTTTGTTGATTGCTGCTTTGACAGCTGTTTTTGGTGTTCCAGCAAAAGCCATACCCCAAAATGCTTTATTACTATCATAAATAGGCTTGTAATATACATAGTAATCAGTGCCACCAATTACAACATCATCCGAATGATAATCTTCCCCTGCTTTTACATGATTGTATACTTCCTCAGACGCAGGTGTTCCTTCATTATAGCTACCATCTTCATTTTTCAAAGAAGTTAAGAATCTGGTGTTGTCCTCAAACAATGTTAAATCCACATTCTCTGATTTCATACATTCAATAAATTCGTGATCAGCATATTCCTCATAATCTATCGCACCATTTGCAATCACATCATAGATAAAATACTGATCCACACTTTCGGCTGCAATCTGCAGCTTTTCAAATGTTTCTTGTTCTACCTCTTTCTTGATACTAAATGCAGCAACAACAATCATAATAATTGCTGCGCAAGTCAATGGAACTGCCCCCATCAATAACAATGTTCCCAACAGCGATATGCCTTTGTTCTTCTCGTTCTTCATAACCTTTTCCTCCCTTTTTTGCATTTATGTGTATCTTATTATTCTCTTCTACGCTCAATACCAGTAGAACGATAATATTCATCCTTTGCCTCGTACATTCTCTGGTCCGCGATAATTGCCATCTGTCTGACTGTCATTTTCTTTGCTTCATTTCGCGTTACAAAGCCGCTGGAAATCGTCAGACTCTGCACCAGATTTCCGCTCCACTTCCCTATTATTTCTTCCGCATTTTTTTGAATCGTCTGAAGCTGTTCTTCATCTGCAAAAATCAGGGCAATAAACTCATCTCCACCAATACGATATAACTTACCATATGATCCAAAGCTTTTTTTCAAACATTCAGCAGCACCTACTAGCAATTCATCTCCTGCATTATGACCCAATGAATCATTCACCATTTTCAGTGAATTCACATCCATGGAAACATACACAAAATTATCCGCAACCGTACCACTCTCAAGTGTTTTCAAATCCGCTTCATAAGCATGTCGATTATAAAAACCAGTCAATTCATCTGTATTTGATTTCTTCATCCATTCCTGTACATTTCGTTTTTCCTGCGCAATAATCTCATTTTGCAGCATTACAAATATAAAAATATCTGCAATTGCAACCGCAACATACGTTGTACCAATATTATATGCAGACTCCACCAAAGCACCTGCCACCATGAAGAAAATATAACCCGCAACCGCAAACACATCATGCGCTCCTATTTTTTTCACATGACAAATTGCAAAACCAGTCATATACAAAAGTGTCAAAATCGGTATTACCGTACACGCATCATACAAAGCACCCGTTTCGTAATGTCCATCTACAAATCGAAATGCCGTTCCTGTAACTGCAAGCGTAAGAGACAAACCAAACGAAATCATATTCATGATTGCACAAACAATTGCGCTTTTGCGCATTTTTTCAAGGCTATGCGTCTCTTCCATATAACTGTATAAATACATCGAAAAAATACATGCCAATATTGGGCCCATACACAAAGATCCCACAGTAAAATAATATGTCAGATGACCAAGCTCCAAAGAACCATCAAATGCCCAATTTAAGAAATCTAAAAACATTGCCCATATCGAAGCTAAAAGCAATCCTGCAAACCACTTTGTCGTACGATTTGACCCATAATTACCAAATGCAAAACTACCAATCAAAATGACAAGTATAATCATACAAATAACATCCATGCACACACTTGCCAATGCCCCCAGCGCATTCTGATTGGGTTCATACACACGGAACATAACAATCGCTACACATATTCCGATAAGTCCACAAAAAACTGCGATAAAAACTCTATTAATTGAATGTTTGTTCCATTTCGTAGTTTCCATTTTCCCATCCCCCATCCCATGTAATATTCCTGAAAATAAGTTCTTTTCAAAACCATTCTAGCTCAAATCTTCATCTAAACCTTCAATTGCCATTCGAACACGTGTCGCCACATATATTGGCTGAATTGGTTTTAAAATGTAATCAACAGCATTTGCTTTTCTGCATTCTACCACGGTCTGTCGATCTGCCTTTTTACTCATAAACATTACCTTAATGCTATCTCCATAAAGTTCTCGAATCATCTCAACTGTTCGCAAACCTCCATGTTTTCCCAAATCCACATCAATCATCAACAAATCAATGTTAGACTTCTTATCCAAATAGCTCAATACATCTTCGCTTGTTCGTACAACACGTACACAATAGTCCTTCGCCAAAACAGCTCGAACAAAACTAACACCTTCCACATCATCATCGGCAATTAAAATCACCTTGCGAGTATCCTCTTTTTCTTCTGTAACCAATGCTGTCATTTCATTACTATAATTTGTTTCCACAACAGTACTTGGATTTACAGTCAAATTAAGGTTCCCCGATTCATCTCCCAAATCTATAATCTCTCCACCTTCCACACGTACCTTTGGACGCAATGGATTGGCATTATTTTCATAAACAACTGCCAAACGTTCATCCGACAAAGTAATTGTAACACCCTTAGGATAAACTGGCACACATCCCATAAATGCGCGAACCACTTTTTCATCAAACAAAATATTGCTTCCGCCCATCAAATATTCAATCGACTCTGATGGCGTATATGGTTCTTTATATGGACGTTTTGATGTTAATGCATCATATACATCCGCCACATGAATAATCTTCGCAAATAAAGGTATTTCATCACTCGTCAATCGTTCTGGATAACCTGAGCCATCCTCATTTTCATGATGATATAATACCGCCATTTTACATTCATCCGATATTTTGGGACGTTTCTTTAATAAACTCAGCGATAACTCTGGATGCTTCTTAATAATATTAAACTCTTCAACCGTCAATCTTGCGGGTTTATTCAATATATCTGACGCAATCAATAACTTACCAAAATCATGGAAAATCGCTGCTGTACACAAATCCTCTAACTGCGATTTTTTAAGTCCCATACCAATACCCAAAATAGTAGCGATAACTGCAACATTGACCGAATGTCTATATGTATAATCATCATAGGTACGCAAATCAATCATATCAATTGCCATTATGCCATTTGACAAAATCTGATCTACAATATCCTTTGCAACATCCAACATTTCATCAATGTTTTTCTCTCGAATTGCTTCTACACCACGGTTACGCAATTCTATACTAATCGTTTCCTCTACTTCAACACCCTCTGACAATTCGTCAAAAATATAAAATCCTGGATAACCCCAAAGATTTAATTTTCGAATGTATTCTGCGGTAAGCTTCTGATTCTCTGCTAACAATAATCGGTTATTCGAATCATATACGGCTCTCGCAAGCACCATTCCTGGTTTTGCTTCATCAATCTTTAGATATCTCATTCATCTTACTCCTTCAATTTTTATCTGTTGTAGCACGAACAATATATCTCGGTCTACACTTTATCTCTTCGTATATTTTTGCGATATAATAACCAATAATCCCCAAACTAAACATTAGTACACTGCCAATAATCAGCAACAACATAATTACCGTTGTAAAGCCTTCCAAAGAATTCCCTTGGAAATATTTTACCAGCGAATAAATTCCAAACAATAGTGAAAATATAAATGTAATAACACCACAAAGCATAACGCATTGCATTGGCACTGTCGAAAAGGAAGAAATGTTATTGAGTGCATATTTAAACAATGACGAAAATGACCATTTCGATTCGCCTTCTTCCCGCATCCTGACATCAAATTCCACACTTGCAGAACGGAATCCAATCCATGACGACAATGCTCTGAAAAAAATGTGTCTTTCCGGCATCGCAATCAGCGTATCCACAGCCTTTCGATCTAACAATTTAAAATCTGAGGCACGCGACATATCAATTCCTGTTGAGCGACTCATCACACCATAGAATACCTTTACAAATGCTCTATGCAAAATGCTTTCTTTTCCTCTGGATGCTTTTACACCTTCCACTACTTCATATCCCTGTTCCCATAAACGATACATTTCTACTAACGTCTCTGGTGGATGCTGCAAATCTGCATCCATAACAGCGACACAATCCCCTTTTGCATGTTCTAATCCTGCAAATAATGCGCCCTCTTTTCCAAAATTACGAGAAAGACAAACGCCCTTCACATTCGCATTTTTTTCATGTGCGCGCATAATTTCGTCCCACGTAGAATCCTTCGAACCATCATTCACAAATACAATTTCGTACGGAATTTTATTATTCTGCATGATGTCTGAGACAACCTTCGCTGTTTTCTTTATTAAATTTCCCTCGTTATATGCCGGAATGACAATCGACAACAAACCCATAGTTTCCTCCATTCTACGTACACAATCTCTTTCACAAAAGATGCACAAAAACACAGTTTCCATATCTTGTTTTGTGTCTTTGTGCATTCTTTTTTCTACTCATTTACTTCTGTAAAAACAGTTTTATCTTTTGTTAAATTCTCGTTAAAGTCTGACGAATCAACGCTCTACGAAGTGCCAATTCCGCACGATCCATATCAATTCCCTGTTCGTCATTGATACGACGTCTTGCACGAATCTCTGCTTCCTTTGCACGATTGGCATCAATCTCATCTGGCCATTCCACACTCTCCGCCAAAACAGTAACACTATCTTTTAATATCTGAACAAATCCAGACATTAATGCAGCTTCCTTCACTGTATCCCCTTCATGAATTTTCAAAATTCCTGGTGCAATAATTGCAGTCAAAGGAATATGTTCTGGATAAATACCCATTTCACCCTCTGTTGTAGTGAACTCCAAAAAGGATGCATCCCCTTCATAGAAGATACGTTCAGGCGCTACGATTTTTAATTTCATAGTCTCTGCCATATAAACTCTCCTCATATTCCATAGAGCTATATGATTACATGATATAATCTTCCCTCTACTTGTTTGCTCTCTCTACAACATCATCAATGCTACCTGCATTTAAGAAATAACCTTCTGGAATACTGTCATGCTTTCCTTCAATAATTTCCTTAAATCCACGAATGGTCTCTGACAATGGAACATATTTACCAGATGTTCCTGTGAACTGTTCAGCAACGAAGAATGGCTGAGAAAGGAATCTCTGAACCTTTCTTGCACGGGATACAACGAGCTTGTCGTCCTCTGACAACTCATCCATACCCAAAATTGCGATGATATCCTGTAACTCTTTGTATTTCTGTAATATCTCCTGTACACCACGCGCTACTGCATAATGCTCTTCTCCTACTACCTTAGGATCCAAAATTCTGGATGTAGACTCCAATGGATCAACCGCTGGATAAATACCCAACTCAACGATAGAACGTGAAAGAACGGTTGTTGCATCCAAATGCGCAAATGTTGTTGCAGGCGCCGGGTCAGTTAAGTCATCCGCAGGCACGTATACAGCCTGAACCGATGTAATAGAACCATTCTTTGTAGAAGTAATACGCTCCTGCAAAGCACCCATCTCTGTCTGCAATGTTGGCTGGTAACCTACGGCTGAAGGTACACGACCAAGCAACGCGGATACCTCTGAACCAGCCTGTGTGAAACGGAAAATGTTATCGATGAAAAGTAACACATCCTTACCACCCTGATCACGGAAGTACTCTGCCATAGTAAGTCCTGTAAGACCTACACGCATTCTCGCTCCAGGCGGCTCGTTCATCTGTCCAAATACCATGGTTGTTTTATTAATAACGCCTGAATCTGTCATTTCGTGATAAAGGTCGTTACCCTCACGTGTACGCTCTCCAACACCCGTAAATACGGAATATCCACCATGCTCTGTCGCAATATTACGAATCAACTCCTGAATCAATACCGTCTTGCCTACACCGGCACCACCAAACAATCCGATCTTACCACCCTTTTGGTAAGGACAAAGTAAGTCAACGACTTTGATACCAGTCTCAAGAATCTCCGTTTCTGTAGCCTGCTCAGCAAAGCTTGGAGCCTTTCTATGAATTGGAAGATACTCTGTCACCTGAGGAGCCTCTTTATTATCAATTGGCTGACCTAATACATTAAAAATTCTTCCCAATGTATTCTCACCTACAGGAACCGAAATTGGAGCACCTGTGGCAACCGCCTCCATACCACGAACCAATCCATCGGTTGGTCCCATGGCAATACATTTTACTGTATCATCACCTAAATGCTGAGAAACCTCTACTGTCAATTCCCCACCATCTTTGGTTGCTATTTTAATGGCATCATTAATCTCAGGAAGTTCACCTTCACTAAACTTAATGTCCAATACAGCACCAATAATCTGGGTGATTTTACCGACATTTTTATCTGCCATATCTTTTCTCCTTCTAATTTTTCTTAATCTAGGTAATTACCTAGGAAATTGCCTCTGCACCTGCAATAATCTCTGTAAGCTCCTGTGTAATAGAGCTTTGTCTTGCACGGTTATATTTCAAAGACAAATCTGCAATCATATCATCCGCATTCTTTGTTGCAGAATCCATGGCTTGCATACGGGCACCATTTTCACTGGCAAGTGATTCAATAAATGCACCATACAATATATTATTCATATACTTTGGAATAATCATATCCAAAGCATCTTCTGCCTCAGGCTCAAAATTCATTGGAGTCGTGGTATCAATCTTCACATCCTGCATCACTTCATCCACATCAATTGGAAGAAGCTTAATGAGCTGTGGCTCCTGCGTTACCATATTCTTAAAGCTGGTATATGCAAGATAGATTTCACCAATCTCCCCTTTTTCAAAAGAAGCAAGAACATTTTTTCCAATCTTAATGGCATCCCCATAAAGAGGCTCATTAATGACTTCCGAATAATCCTCGACAATACGGTATCCCTTTCTGGAAAGGATTTCCATACCTTTTCGACCGATTGCATAAATGTCTGTATCTTCTGGTGAAAAATCAGCCGTAATCATCTTTGCAATATTGTTATTATATCCACCCGCAAGACCACGATTACCTGTAATCGTAATAATTGCTTTTCTTGGTGAATCATTCTGTCTCAAATAGCGGTGATCTACTCCAACACTTCTTGCCAAAATAGAACACATCGTATCATATAACAGACCGAAATACGGCTTATTACTCTCTGCCCTGGCTTTTGCTTTTTGTAATTTAACGGTGGAAACAAGCTTCATCGCCTTGGTAATCTGACCTGTACTGGCAACGCTCTCTTTCCGTCGCTTAATATCTCTCATTGATGCCAAGACAAATCACCTCCTAACGCTGTGCCTTGAATTCAGTGATTGCCTTTGTAAGCATTTCCTCGATCTCCTCTGTAAGCTTCTTCTCTTCTCGAATCTTAGCGAAAAGCTCTGAATACTGTGTATCGATATACTCAAATAATCCCTTTTCGAAATCAAGAACCTCATCTACAGGAACATCAATTAAATACTTCTTTGTTGCTGCATAAATGATAACAACCTGCTTCTCAACTGCCATTGGCTTATACTGAGGCTGCTTTAACATTTCCTTAATTCTTTCTCCCTGTGCCAATCTCTCTTTGGTATCATCATCCAAATCAGAACCAAACTGAGAGAATGCTGCAAGCTCTCTATACTGTGCGAGCTCTGTACGAATCGGAGAAGCAATCTTCTTCATCGCACCAATCTGCGCTGCACCACCTACACGGGATACAGAAAGACCAGCATTGATCGCTGGACGGAAACCAGCATTAAACATCTCTGTTTCCAAATAAATCTGACCATCTGTAATCGAAATTACATTGGTTGGAATATAAGCAGATACATCACCTGCCTGTGTTTCAATAATTGGAAGTGCTGTTAAAGAACCTCCGCCTAATTCATCACTCAAACGCGCTGCACGCTCTAACAATCTTGAATGTAAGTAGAATACATCACCTGGATAAGCCTCACGTCCTGGTGGTCTACGAAGCAACAAAGAAAGTGTACGATAAGCAGTAGCATGCTTACTCAAATCATCATAAATGACAAGTACATCCTTGCCAGCCTCCATCCATTCCTCACCAATCGCACATCCTGCATATGGTGCAATATACTGAAGTGGTGCCAACTCAGAAGCAGTAGAAGCAACTACTGTTGTATAATCCATAGCACCATATTCTGTCAACGATTTTACAATATTGGCAACTGTCGAAGCCTTCTGACCAATTGCAACGTAAATACAATTCACGCCCTGGCCCTTCTGATTGATAATGGTATCAATCGCAATGGCTGTCTTACCAGTCTGACGGTCACCGATAATTAACTCTCTCTGTCCTCTTCCGATTGGAACCATGGCATCAATCGCCTTAATACCAGTCTGAAGTGGAGTATCTACCGACTTACGAGAAATAACACCGGATGCTACTCTTTCAATCGGTCTGGTCTTTGTTGTATTGATTGGTCCCTTACCATCAATTGGCTGTCCCAATGCGTTGACAACACGTCCAAGCATTGCATCACCAACCGGAACCTCAACCACACGTCCTGTGGTCTTAACGGTATCTCCTTCGTTGATATTCTTATCAGCACCAAGTAATACGGCACCAACATTATCTTCCTCAAGGTTCATTACCATTCCGTAAACATCCCCAGGGAATTCCAAAAGTTCACCCTGCATTGCCTTCTCTAGACCATGCACACGGGCAATACCATCTGCTACCTGAATAACTGTACCAACTTCGGAGGTCTCTAATTCCTTAGAATAATTTTTAATCTGCTCTTTAATCACAGAACTAATCTCTTCTGGTCTTAAATTCATAAAAAATTAGCACCTTCTCTCTGTTCTCATTTTTACCCGACAAGGGTTTTTGATAAATTTGCAATCTGTGTTTTCAAACTGCTATCCACAACTGTATCCTGAATGCGAATTACCAATCCACCAATCAAGGATGGATCCACACGATAAATGCCTTCAATCTTTTCATACTTTGTGGTATCTAATAGCTTTTGCTCTATCTTTTTTTGTTGTTCTGCACTAAGAACAACAGCAGAAGTAATCCGTGCGACCCCAATTTTCTTTTCTTCCTTAATCGCATCAATCACATAATCAAATACCGAAACAAAATCTCTTTGATGTCCTTTTGTAACCATCATTACCATAAGGCCTGTCAATTCATCCGATATTTTGCCCTTGTAAATGTTTTCGATTACTTTGATTTTCTCTTCTTTTTCAATATTTGGATGTAGCAAAAGCTTACTTAAATCTTCGTTTTCAAGAAACGACTGCTTTACAAAAAGTACCTCTTCAAGCGTTTTGTCTAATGTGTGATTCTCTAACGCAACCTCAAAAAGAGCACTTCCGTAGGTTTTACTTACCTGCTTAGCCATGTACTACCACCCATTTCCTTCAATGTGTCTTCGATTAAAGCATCCTGCTTACTCTCATCAATCTGCTGCTCGATAATCTTTGCAGCCATCGCAGTTGCTACACGAACGATTTCTTTACGCATATCATCTGAAACCTTGCTCTTTTCTAACTCGATTTCCTGATTTGCACGAGCAATAATTCTTGCTGCTTCTGCATTTGCCTCTTCCACGATCTCATCCTCACGCTTCTGCGCTTTCTTGCGGGCAGCAATCAAAATCTCTTCTTTTTCCTTTTCGATTGACTTTAATTTCTTGTCATACTCAGCCTTAAGCTGTGCAGCATCTTCTTTGTCCTTTGCTGCAGACTCTATATCATTTTTAATCTTTTCCGTTCTGTTTGCCAAAACCTTTTTCACTGGTTCAAACAACACCGCAGAAAGGAAGACGAAGAGAACAAATATGGCAACAGCCTGAATTAATACGTCACTGACTGTCTGTGCACTCAATTCAAAAATGTGACCTTCTGTCAGCAACATGGTATTCATACCCTCAAGTCCTAATAAAACATTCGCCAAGAGTCTATCCTCCTTTCACTAGATTCTAATCTGTCATTCTTAGAGTTTTAAGAATCTAGATAACATTGGATTACCATACATTAACAAGAGAGCAACTACCAATCCATAAAGACCTGTTGTCTCTGCTACGGCCTGTCCTAAAAGCATAGTAGACATGATATCACCCTTTGCACCTGGATTACGTCCTACTGCAGCAGCACCCTGTCCAGCTGCATAACCCTGTCCAATACCTGGACCAATACCGGCGATCATCGCTAAACCAGCACCAATTGTTGAACATGCTAAAATTAAACCTTCGTTTGTAATGTTATCCATAGATAAATACCTCCATTTACTATAATATTAAAATATTTTCTTTCTTCATCTGGAAATGTAAACATTTCCTTCATCCTCGGCTCCTACCTGCTTACCCCTCTATCTTCTGGGTTACAAATACCATTGTTAACATACAAAATACATATGCCTGAATTGCTCCAGAAAACAAATCAAAATAAACATGTAGTGCTGCTGGGAAACCAATCTTAACAAAAATTGGTAACAACCCATAAAATAATGCCATCATAACGGTACCCGCCATGACATTACCAAACAAACGCAACGACATAGAAATTGGCGTCGCAACCTCACCGATTAAGTTAATCGGGAACAGGAACCATAATGGTTTAAATAAATCTGTTACTGCTCCAAACTTATTACACTTAATATTGTTATATTGAATCATAATAAATGTAATCAAAGCCAAGCTGAACGTTGTACCAAAATCAGCTGTTGGTGGACGAAGTCCAAACAAACCAGAAATATTTGACAAAAGTACAAATAAAAACAACGTTCCAACGTAATTGATATATTTCTTACCATGCTGTCCCATTGAGCCATTTACAAAACCTTGCAACGTCTCTACCGCCAACTCTACTACGTTTTGCAGACCTGTAGGAATTTCACTTGCCTTCATGATTTTTCTTCTAGCAATGACAGCAAACACCATCAATGTCACCATAATAATCAACATACACACATGAGAGGTTGTAATGTAAACCGTCTCACCCATAAATTTATATGCAATCAAATGGTGAATAGAAAAATCAACATCCGTATCTCCTGCTAATAGCATCGGCGTTATTCCATAACCCATCCTTTCACCTTCCTTTCTCCAGTGTATCATCAAAACACACTAGTATTATTCTTCCTGCGTAACATAAAACTCAGGATACATTTTTTTTAAAAAATAAGGTGCCAATAGTGCTCCTATCTTCACACCCAGTAACCCCAAAACCAATGCAATAAAATTGACACGTTCACAAATCAACCCAATCGACATTGCAACAATCATAAAAAACAAGCGCAAAAAGGTCTGTTTTCTAACATACTTTGTTGCCTGAACCTCTGGAAGATCCAATGCCCGATTCAAAGTTTTGGTCATGTGAAAAATGAGAAAAGTCGCAACGGCTGTTCCAATCAAAAGACCTAGCGTGTACGCCATTAAATCTCCCGAAAAAAACACACCAACAAGCTCTATGACAAGTGCATAAATACCTATTCCGATAAATATACCTTTTAATGTCTGTTTTACCTGTTCCATTCCCTTACCTCATTCACATCTGTCATCCAAATTCCAATGATTATTAATCTAAAACACCATCCAAAATTTGGAAAGCACTAACATTACAATTATACTAATTTTTAAGGAAACTGTCTACTAAACCTTACACTTTTTTATCATTTAAACAGACTATCTCGCCCTAAAAATTTGCAAATAATTTTATAACAGGATTTGTAGCCTCCAAGCATTCCCAGCACAAGAAAAAATACGAGCGTATTCGTTCCAAAATATGCGTCTATAGTATATCCAATCACACCACAAATAAACATTGCCGTGAGCATCGAAATTGCCAATTGACTAATTAACGCCAACATTTTCAAGGCTAACACCTCCACTTATCACTACTCTTCCAGCATACTAATTCTTCTTGCGTGACGCTCTGCATTCGAAAATGGTGTATCCAAAAATGTGTCCACAATCTTAATCGCATGTCCCACTCCAATCACTCTTGCTCCCATTGCAAGCATGTTTGCATCATTGTGAAGTCTTGTTGCCTCTGCACTAAAGCAGTCATGGCAAAGCGCCGCACGAATACCTTTAATTTTGTTTGCAGCAATCGAAATACCAATTCCCGTACCACAAATCAAAATACCTCTGTCACACTCCCCACTTGCCACTGCGTTCGCAGCCTTCTTGCCATATACAGGATAGTCTACAGAATCTTCCGAATACGTACCAAAATCTTTGTATTCCAATCCGCGTTCCTCCAAATGCTTCTTAACCTCCTGCATCAATACATAACCTGCCTGATCACATCCTAAAGCTATCATACCCTTTACCTCTCCTTCTCATTCTTTATACCTTCATTACACGTTGTCCCGCCGCCTTTAACAGACGATTCATAATGGCATAGGATAAGCCATCCCCACGGAAACTCTCCGCATAAATATAGTCCACATTTTCTGTATCAAAATCTCTTAATGCACCGTATAAATGTGCTGCTACCGTCGACTGCTCATCACGATTCCCCACACAAAGCACGACATCCGCTACACCCTGATATTGTGAAAGCGTTCCCTCTGGTGCCATAATACCAACTCGAAATCCAGCCTCGCGTTTCTCCTTTGCAAGCTGAATAATCTGCCGAACAACAGCCTCTGTGTCATCCGCGTCACTTTCCACCAGCGTCAACTCTCCCTTTGGCGCATAATGTGTATATTTCATTCCCGGTGCCTTTGGGCGAAAACCATCCAACGGTTTTTCCAATGCTGGATCAATCATCACAGGACCAATCACATCCTCAAGCATCTTCTTTGTGATAAATCCAGGACGTAATATCGTTGGAATCTCACCACTCACATCGACAATGGTAGATTCAATTCCAATCCCGACTTCACCACCGTCTATGATATAATCAATCTTTCCCGTCATATCTTCCACAACATGATCAGCCTTTGTCGGTGATGGGCGTCCAGATGTATTTGCACTTGGTGCTGCCACCAACACGCCAGATTCTTCAATCAATCGTAATGCAACAGGGTGAGACGGCATACGAATTGCCACTGTATCCAACCCTCCTGTTGTTCCATACGGAACAATATCCTTCTTCGGTAATACAATCGTTAACGGTCCCGGCCAAAATGCCTGTGCCAACACAGTTGCCATTTCATTCACATGTGCAATCTTGTCCATATCCTCAACCTTCGCAATATGCACAATCAACGGATTATCAGAAGGTCTTCCCTTCGCTTCATATATCCTTTTGGCAGCCTCAGCATTCAACGCATCCGCACCTAATCCATACACAGTTTCTGTCGGAAACGCAACCAAGCCACCATCCGCTAAGCAGATGGCAGCTTTCGTTAATTCATTACCGTCTTTAGTTTTGTACTGTGCTCTCACTACTGTTGTCTTCATACTGTTGAACCGTTACCTTTTTCGCAGTTGTAAAACTACCATAAAGGGTCTTCTTTCCAATTTTCTTATATGCTCGCATTTTAACATAATATGCGCCAGAATTCAACTTTTTAGCCATGGTCGTCTTACCATTTTTCACAACCGCTAAACGTTCATAGGTTCCATCTTTTTTGGTCGCATAACAAACCTCATATCCACCTGCATCTGCAACCGGACTCCAGTTAATGGTCAGCTTTCCGTTCTTAGAACCAGCATTAAAGTTTTTCACCTTTTCAGGTCCAACTGTAACATTACACTTCAGTGTTACCTTCTTTTCATTTTTCATATAAGTTGCCGAAACAACCATCTCTCCGTATTGTTTACCCGTTACTTTACCGTCAGAGGCAACCGTTGCAATTAAATTATTGTTACCCTTCCATGTAACCGCACGATAAATGTTCGCAGGTTTTTTCTTCAATGACAGCGTCTCGGTACTTCCCTTCGATACACCAACAGAAGATAATAATTTAATCGATGGCTTTGTTGTCGTGTTATTTGTGTACGCCTTAATTCTCACATTACATGGCATAGAACCGCCGGTATTTGGATCCTTCATCTTGCTCATGTCGTACCATTTTTTGTTATAGTAAATGAAGGACTGATTCTTCGCTACATTCGCCTCAAAATTTATCCATTTTACATCCTGTGTCGTATCTAATGCGATATATGCTTTCCCAGAATTCTTTAATTTTATAACAACGGAAAAATATTCACCCGGAACCAATGCAATCTCCTTCGGAAGCGTAATCGTATAATACCCTGCCTGCGCAAGTTTTCCTTTTACTGGTGTTGAAAACACCTTTGTTCCGCTCGTTGGTTTATCCTGACTTGTCAATCCTGTATAAATCTGCACCTCATAGCTTACGTTTGTCGATAACGTACAAACACTGACCGCCTTCAGCTGCTCACAGTAATCACCATTTGCCCTCGCCTGAAATACATTTGCCGCTGTTGTTCCACCAGGAAATCCGATACTTTGTAATGGATTTGCAGTTCCATCATGCTGATAATTATTCTGATACTGCTCGCTTGCAGGAATTGCTTCCACAGCAACCATTTCCTTAATACTTTTATCTTCATAAGAAATATATAAATATCCATTATCGCCCACATTTGGACCATAGCTGTTCTTTACAATCCATGCACCATTTTTAGTTGGTTTTGCCTTTGCCGTAAAATTATTTCTCGAATAATTATCATCCCATCCCACAATCGTTACCGCATGATTTCCCACATCTCTACCATTGTAATAATATGCACCCTTTGTGCTGCCAAACAATGACATATATGAAGTTTCAAAACGCATACCCGTTGCCACAGCACCGTACTTTAAAACGCCTTCTTTTATCCGCTCCACTGAATTTGCCAAATCACTGACAGAATACGGAAATGTAATCATGTTCTTTGCACTGTATTCATGGCGATAACACAATTTGGATGCTGGTGTTGATAAATATGGTGAAACCTTCTCTGTTGTCACACCTGCCCATGTCATCAGTGCGTATCCTGCACCTGTCAAGCTTCCACCATTTTTATTCCAGGCGAATGCTGTTAAATTCTTATCTCCTTTTGTAAAACCTACTGGATCTGTTTTACGATTATAGAAAAAATACGCAAACTGATTTTCCGACAAATCCACTGATGAATCAGCATATCCATTTAAAATCAGATTATTTTCCATCGCTGCAACAATCGCAAATGCCCAACAAGTATTATTTCCCGATCCCTGATTTTTTACAGAGGTAACCATTGGCACGCCATTCACATTTCTCGCATCATATTTTGCAGGATAATATGCGCCTTGTCTTGTTAAAACGCTATTTGTATCCTCCACTTCAATCGGAGCTGGCTCGATCCAATTGTCACACACTGGATAATTCTGTGCCGCCTGCACTGGCATTTGAATTCCCATCGCCGCAACGAAAACCATAGAGCAAACCGCTCGCTTTGCATGTTTCATTATATTATTTTTCATATTCCTATTCCTCTCGTGCAATAATAATGTAACGGCACAATTCGTGAAATGAATCCTGCCAATAATTATGTACATTGTTTCATCTTTTACCCACTATGATAACAAGACAACTTAAATTGTGCAATAAATTTCCATTTTTATTCATTCATAATCTTCATTTTTTTCTCATACCATAAGATAAGTTTTTGAATCAAGGTAACATTTTCATGAAGTCAAATTCATCTATGAAACCCAATGTTCGTTTCAAATCAAACGCCTCCTTAAAGCCCAAAACATCTTTGAAATTAAATACATCCTTAAAACCCAACATATTCCTTACAATATGTATTTTCTCATTTCTAATTCTCTCATTGCTTGTATATAATCACTACGGAACCATTGCTGTGAATACCCTCAAAAAAAACACCGTGATTGTAATTGACGTTGGTCACGGTGGCAATGACCCTGGCAAAGTGAGCATCGATGGCATCAAAGAAAAAGACATCAACTTACAGATTGCAAAATATCTAAAGGACTATTTAATTGCCGAAAATTATACCGTCTATCTCACTCGCGAAACAGACACCAGCTTGTCTAATCCAAATGTCAGCAACAAAAAAACTTCTGACTTAAATAATCGAATCCAGTTTACAAAAGAAAAAAATGCAAATTACCTTGTCAGTATTCACCAAAACAGCTACTCTGAAGCCTCCTCTCACGGCGCCCAAACCTTTTACTATACAAACAGCGAAGAAGGAGAATCCTTCGCAAAATCCATTCAGGATGCACTCTTATCCTTTGACACAAGTAACAAACGAACCCAAAAAGCATCTTCCAGTTATTTTATTTTAAAAAAATCCTCCATACCTGCAGTCATCGTGGAATGTGGCTTTTTATCCAACCCAGAAGAAACCTCCAAATTAACAGATTCCACTTACCAAATGGAAATTGCCAAAGCCATCGCAGATGGTATTTGCAACCACTTAAAATCTTAAGAAAAGGGGCGTATTTTACGCCCCTACTTACATTCATAATGTCTCATTTCATAATCATTTTCTTATTCGTTATCTCTAAATTTTTCGAATACGCGATGATTTTCATACCGTTACACTCGCGTTATTTTTATCTTTCATCAATCACTTCCCTTCTAATTATACATTTCTTATAACTATTCAAACCCCACTCATAAAACTCGTTATACTCGTTTTATTTCATGTGGTATCTCGACCAAAACAAAGGTGTCTCATGTGATGTATACACACTTATGTCTTGCGATAAATTCAATTTTTGAATTTCATCAGACACGTAAAAAGTGTCAATTAATAAAGCATCCGGATTTTCGCTTTGCGAACTCTATTAAGAAACTCTACATAAAATATACTAAATAAAACCACCGAATTCAATGAATGAATTATGTACAATTCTGAAAATACTATGATTAATCTTTGAATTTTTTATTCTGTTTTTGAATATTTTATGGTAAAGATGTATATTTTATGAAAATGCCCTATTTTCATTGCATTTATACCTAAAATATGATATTATTTCTTTTCAAATGTAAACTACAATTATGATTCATATATAGAAGGAGATGATTCTATGAAGTTAGAACGACTAAGCGAGAATCAGATTCGCTGTACACTCAACAAAGCAGATTTAGCCGATCGTGAGCTTTTACTGAATGAATTAGCTTACGGAACTGATAAAGCCAAAGAATTGTTTCGTGATATGATGGAACAGGCTGCAGAAGAGTTAGGATTCGAGGTAAACGATATTCCTCTTATGATTGAAGCCATTCCCGTTTCACCAGAGTGCTTAATTTTAATTATTACGAAAGTAGAAGATCCTGAGGAATTAGATACTAGATTTTCCCGATTTTCAAAATATACGGATATTGCTCCCGACGAAGATCCAGACAACGAATCTGACGCAGATAACGCAGACGACAGTCTCAACATTTTTGAAAACACAAGTTCTTTGATCGAGACAATTTCTGATATCGTAGAAAACATAGAACAAGTGAAGAAACAGACTGAATCTGGTAACAATCCAGCCTTTATTCCATTGTCTGCTGCGCTTAGAGAAAACAGTGCCAAGAAAAAAGCAGAAAAAGCAAAAAGCAAGAAAAAAGAAAGCAATCAAATTAGCTATCGCATCTTTTCATTCCAAAACATTAATGATATCAGTAAAGCTGCTGTTATGGTTGCTCCAATTTATCATGAGGAGAATACACTTTACAAGAATCCAAAAGATAATTTGTATTATTTGATTGTGAACCATGCATCTTCAGATTTAGAAAGTTATCAGAAAGCATGCAACCTATTAAGCGAATATGGAACCAAAGTGAAAGCAACATACGCAATGCCATATTACTTCGGTGAACATTTCAAATTGATCATCAAAAATGATGCCATCCAAACGTTAGCAAGTATTTAGCTTGTGTAGCTACGCACTAAACTTTGTAACACATTTTCATAAAAACCAAAAAGCGATTTGTTCGGATCTCCCCAAACAAATCGCTTCTTTTTTTATTTTTTTATGTTCTGTTCTTTTTATTCTGTCTCTTTATGCCAACTGAATGGTTACAACGTCATCTCCATCCTCCAAGATAAACGATGCCTTTTTACCGTCTACCTGAAGTTCATAATCTCCCTTAAAGCCTGAAATTTCAATCACACCATTTTCATCTGTAACTTGCTCTCCTGTTGTCCACCATTCTTCTTTGATTAACTTTTTCAACATATGATATGCTGGTTTTGGTGTATTATCTCTTCGAACAATACCAGATGGGGCTCCAAGCCATTCTCCATCTACCAAATCCCAGTTTGTAATTGCCTCCACGGAAGGATGCTCAAATAAAAGACGGTACATCTCTTCCATTTCTTTGCACTGTCTGTCTTCTCCTTCAGGAGTAGACGGCCATTCTGGTATCTGATAATCATTCAAATCTTCAATATGTGCAGGCATAATATGACCTGAAATCAAGGTGTTTTCTGTAAAATGAATTGGCAATCCAAATCTCGAAAACCGCTCTAAGACGTCACGAACCTTTTCCGCACCCCAATAGCCCTGATGCTGATGCGACTGAATTCCAATCGTAGTAATTGGAACACCTGCGTCCAAACATTCCTCAATCAATCTCTCATAAGCAGGTGATACATTAAAATCATTTAATAGCAAAGTTGCATTTGGATTCATGCTCTTTGCCTCATCAAATACAGCTTTTACAAGCGGAACCTGACCCATTTCCTTACAAATCCTGGTAATCGCATTGTCATATTTATCAAACACAGGCATAATGACAACTTCATTAATAACATCCCACATGTCAATGATACCCTTGAACGCTGTAACATCACGATCAATTCGTTTTAACTGCTTATCCAAAATGGTTGCATTATCATATTTCATAAGCCAGTCTGCACATCCCGTATGCCAACACAATGGATGTCCTTTAATCTTTACATTATGCGACTTTAAAAGCTTTGCAGCCTCCATCAAGCTCTCCTGATCTGGCGAACCTTCCTCTTTCTCATATCCACCCCAATAGAATGGCAATGTACCAAAATTATACAAATCAAGCCACAAATCAACACTTTCTTTTAGCTTTGCCTTAATTTCTTCATCCGGCACCTTTAGATATCCTAACACATTAAATGCATTACATCCAAACAAAAAACTATGGTTTGTCTGCTTAAATGCTACCTTTTGATTACTTACCTTTTTCCCATTTGCGTTCACAACAACGATTTTTCTAGCCGCCTTACGATGTTCATAATTTCCCATACACTTTCTCCTCCTTACTTATGCTTTCACACAGGCGATTGCAAAACTCTCGATTATGTAGATTGGATTGTAAAATACGTACAACAATCCTAATTCGTCCATTTATGAATGTCGGTACTTAGGTTGCGTACTTTGCAACCTTAGTATCCGTTACATTCATAACTGAGTGCAAACGTGGCGAAGTGGATTTGTACATATTTTACAATCCACAACCACCTAAAATTGAGTTTTGCATCCCCTAGATACCACAATAGGCGGGATAAACCCGCCTATTATAAAATATACAACTATTATATTGTACTGATTATTCTTTTACACCACCGATTGTCAAACCAGTAACGAAGTATCTCTGTAAGAAAGGATACAAACATACGATTGGCAATGATGTAACTACTGTAGCAGCTGCACGAATTGTAATTGGTGTTACAGCACCCTGGCTGTTCTTACCACTTTCAATACTACCTGACTGCTGCATTACGGATGTTAACAACTTCATTAACTCGTACTGTAATGTTGTGTACTGTGTAGCTAACTTGTTGTATAACATTGCATCGAACCAAGAGTTCCACTGACCTACAGCTACGAACAACGCTACTGTAGCAAATACCGGCTTACACAAAGGAGCAATAATCTTCAAGAAGATAATTGTATAGCCTGCACCATCGATCTGTGCTGACTCCTCCAAAGCCTCTGGAAGTCCTAACATATATGTACGAAGCACAAGGATGTTAAACGCACTTACCATACCTGGAATAATGTATACCATAAAGCTGTTGGTGAAACCAAGTGCTTTATATAACATAAATGTTGGAATCAAACCACCATTTACATACATTGTAATAATCCAGAAAAGAGATACCTGTGATTTAAAGATGAAATCTCTTCTACTAATAATATAAGCTAAAATAGCATTTGCTGCTAATGCAAGCAATGTACCAATAACAGTTCTTGAAACTGATACAATCGCACCAGTAATCAAGTTCTGTTTATGCAAAACAGTTGCATAGTTTTTCCATGTAAACACACGAGGAATCAAACGAATTCCACCACGAACAGCATCTGCTCCTTCATTGAACGAGATTGCTACTGTATTTAATACTGGATATAACGTAATAACAACGAACAATATCATAAAGATGGTGTTGCATACTACAAACGCTCTATCCGCAAACGATCTTTTTTTCATATGCGCTACCCTCCATTAAAATAGTCTTTCTTCGCCGGCACGCTTAGCTGCGTAGTTAGCACTAACAATTAATAAGATAGCAACCACACTTCTAAAGATACCTGCAGCAGTACCAAGAGCAAAGTCATTCTGACTAATACCCCATTTCAATACGTAGATATCGATCGTCTCAGAAACAGATTTTACAAGACCGTTTCCTAATAAGTACTGTACTTCGAAACCTGCATTTAATACGTTACCAACATTCATCAATAATAAAATCATGATGGTAGGCTTAATTCCAGGTAATGTAATATGTTTAATCTTTGCCCATCTACCAGCACCGTCAATTGAAGCAGCCTCGTAAAGAGATGGATCAATTGAAGTAATCGTAGCAAGGTAAATAATCGCATTCCAACCAGTCTCTTTCCAAACATTTGCAAATGCTACGATTGGCCAGAACATCTTTGGATAAGCAAAGAAGTTCAAAGGCTGATCAACGATATGAAGACTAACTAAAATATCATTTACAACACCTGTACCAGAAAGCATATCATGAAGAATACCTGTTACGATAATCCAAGATAAGAAGTGAGGAAGGTAAGAAATTGTCTGAACTGACTTCTTACAAATCACATTCTGTACCTCGTTCAATAAAATAGCGAACACAATCGCCATAACTGTTGTCACAACAAGGTTAATAATACCCATTGCAAAGGTATTACGAATATCCTTTATAAATGTTGCATCCATAAATAAGAACTTAAACTTATCCAAACCGATAAACTGAGAATGTAAAATACCATCCTTTGGCTTATAGTTCTGGAAAGCAGTAATCCATCCGCCTAATGGCAGATAATAGAAAATAAAGCCATAGACTATTGAAATCAATGACCATATTATTAATACCTTTTGTCTTTTAATATTCTTTAAGGTGATTTTATTTTTTTTGCTTGTCATAGATACCCTACCTTTTATTCAGTTGTTGAGGCCTTAGCCTCAACAACTGACATTGTATTTCAAAAACTAATTATTTACCAACACGACGGTTAAGCTCTTCCTGTAACTCGCCAAGGTAATCCTGTGGGTTACATGAATCATAAACGCCCATGTACTCTGTCCAAGCACTTTCGAAGTCATCTGCCATACAAACCTTAGGTAAGTACTCATGCTTAATCTCACCGATCTTTGTCCAAGCTGTACCACCTGGAGTAGCTGTTGAGAATGAGTTAGAGAATGACCACATTGGGAACCACTCACCTGGACGCTCGCTATCAGAGTTCAAGAAGTCGATATATGTCTGACATCCATAAGCTTCGAAACACTCTTTCAAGTCATCTGTTAATGAATCAAAGAACTCTGTTGGCTGCTGAGCAGGTGTCATAGCGTTCTTACCATCTCTACTTGTACCACCATACTGTGGGAAGTTTGAGTATGAACACATATGAGAAGCCTTGTAATCTGTATCAGCTACCTGCATTCTGATATCTTCTGTTCTGTAGAATAATCCTTCATCATCTACTAAGTAGTCAACGCCTTCAACACCCCAGAAACGAAGATCATGAATCTCCTGTGAAAGACAATCATCGATGAACTTGAATGCCTTATCTGGATCCTTACAGTTAACTGTGATACCGATACCTGATGAAACGTTTACTGTATCACCAGCTGTATACCATCTGTTTTCCATTCCTTCGTCAATAACAAGTCCCATTGGAACGTAGTTACAACCCTGCTTATCTAAGCCCTGAGTCTTAAGAATATCGTTGATTGTGTATGCGAAATCCCACCACTGGTCAACCATACCTAATACACGACCTGTAGAAAGCTTAGCGATGTACTCATCATATGTCTGAGTGAATGACTCTGGGTCTACGATACCCTTCTTGTATTCCTCATTAAGCTTGTTGAAGTATTTCTTAGCTGTGTCTGATGTATTGTAGTCCATAACTGTTAATGTCTCTTTGTCTACCATACAAGAACCATCATTTGGATAACCATCAAGGAACTGTGGAGCGTTCTCAAGACAGAAGTATCTCCAATCCTCACAAAGAATTGTGTAAGGAATGTTTGTTGTAGCGCCATCTTCCATTGTTGGATTAGCCTCATTGTACTTCTCTAATAAATCAAAATACTGATCTAATGTCTTGATCTCTGGATATCCAGCCCACTTAAGAACTCTTGTCTGAATCCAGAATGCCTCACCACCGTGAGTAGTTGTCTTATCCTCACCGTAGCTGTTATCAAATGGATTCAACCAGTAAATCTTACCATCATCCTGACGGAACATATCCCACTCTTCTGGAGTTAAGAACTCTTTGATGTTAGGATACTTGTCAATATAATCATCCCAAGGAATCAAAGCACCAGCTTCGTAAAGCTTAACCATTCCATCACCACCGTTGATGTAGTCTGTGTAGTCACCACTTGCGATGTATGTACCAACTGCTTCCTCTGCTGTCTGACCTGTTAAGAATGTCTCTTTAACCTTAACACCTGTCTTCTCAGCGATAATGTTTGCAATTTCATTGTCAGAGTTAATCTCTGAACCTGGTGAAGAAATGAACATTGTAAATTCTGTAACCTCTCCAGAACCAGCATCGTCCTTCTTCTCATCTGTGCTTCCCTTTGCAGATTCGTCACCACCTGTTGTAGCTGTGTCACCACCGCCACATCCTGTAACAGATGCAACAACCATACCTGCTGCTAATAATGCAGCTGCTAATTTTTTCTTTCTCATTACTAAACCTCCTGTGTTTATTATAATAAAGCTATTTTATATGCAAACCGTTTTTCAATCAACCCGATAAAGTTAAGAAAAAAATCCCGACAAATTCTTAAACCTTCCTAAATTTTTTCCGGTACTCCTCCACTTCTTCGGTATTTTGCTGGGGTACACCCCCTACAAAGTATAAAACGATTGGTAAAATAGTCCATATCATGATAGCCAACTTCCTCTGCTATTTGGCTAATTTTTTTATCTGTGTTCAATAATTCCTCTGCAGCAATCTGAATTCTATGGTTACAAAGGTAGTCCTTGAAGGACTGTCCGTACTTCTTTCGGAATAGCTGTCCGAGGTAAGAACTATTAATGTAATATTTTTTACCAAGATCTCGAAGTGTTAAGTTCTGTGCATAATTTTCTTTCACCTCACGCTCAATGTCCATTAGAATATCTCCCGAAAGATTCACCTGGAGCTGCGCAAGATAAGACGCAAACTCATGGCAAAAGCTCTTCATATGTACAAAAACACCCTGGTTCAAATCTTCCTCTGATACATAATCATTAATATATTGCATAACCTCTTCCTGGTTCACTGTCTCATCACGGCTCATCGCCAAATGAATCATCTGAAAAATCAGGTAATTGATATTCAAAGAAACGGCCTTATCCGAAACATCGAGACTTTCCGTCTCCGCAAACAGGGCATCAATACTTTCATCTATTTCCTCGTCTTTATTCTGCTCCACAGCGGTTAAAAGACGGTCTAATGTCTTTTTGCAAAGCACAAAATTCGTCTCCCCTACATGAACTTCATCCTCATAATAGTAAATCTCTTTTTTCTGTTGGAAACCACGCAAAGAACGAAGCGTACAGGCAGTAGAATACGATTTGGATATCTTTGAAATGTCATCCACTTCTTTGCCAACCAACAATACCAGCGGTACCATCATATCCTTTGATACACGCTCTAACATCAACTTCAAATACGCATCCTTGGTAAGTCCTTTTTCGTTTGCAAGACGATCGCTATACAAAAAGCCAATTTCATACACTTCCGTATAGCCTCTTACATCATTAATACAAAGATTTGCATCATCACCCAAAAACGCAACACAATTTTCATATAACATATGGTGCTGTGCTTCATTTTCATCATCTGAGAACTCAGCAACTTCAGAAATATAGTCAAAACTAATATGAATATAAGAAATCTTATCACCCAAATGAATTCTTTCCTTCACATACTCTAACTCATTTTGTCCAAATCCACCCTGTATCAACGACTTAATATTTTGAAGCAGATATTTGTTCTCCATATCCGAACGTTGCTGCTCTTCCATTGTATTTTTCTTTCTCTTTTGGTAAATACGATGCAATGCATCCATTAATTCATCTCGCTGGACAGGTTTCAAAATGTAATCCATACACTCATATTGAATTGCCTGCTTGGTATACTTGAAATCGTTATATCCACTTAAAACAATCGCAAACGCATCCGAGATGTGCTCCTCACGAATAATTTTTAACATCTCAAGTCCCGTCATTCCAGGCATTTGAATATCTAACAAAATCAAATCAACCTGGTTCGAGCGAAGGTATTCCAATGCTTCTAATCCGTTGGAAGCAATATTTACAATCTCAAATCCTTCTGCATTCCAATCAATTAATAAACTCAGTCCCTTCGCAATAAAAGGTTCATCATCTACTATCATTACACGAATCATTTTCATTCTCCTCCATGGCTTTTTTTAAGCGACACAAGAGGGATTCTAATCATAAAGAACGTTCCCATTCCCTCTTCACTTTCAAGCTCTATGCCAATATCCTCATCCACAGCAAGTTTTAATCGCAAGCACGCATTTACAATTCCAATATGACTATCCTTTCGTAAGATGTCAATGGTAGCATTTTCAATACGTTCCATCAAATTATCTGTCTGTTCCCTCGAGATACCTGTTCCAGTATCCTCTATCTCTATTACCAACTGTTCGTCTTTGGTATATACGCGAACATAAATCCATGATGGTGTCATTTTTCCTTCTACACCATGTACACATGCATTTTCCACAAATGTTACAATCGTCAGCTTCGGAATAAGATATGTCTCACAATCTGATTCCAGTTCAACATCATATGACAAACGATTCCCAAACCTGTACTTTTGCAATTCCAGATATGTTTTAATCAGCTGAATCTCTTCCTGAATCATAACAAAGTCCTTTGACCAGTTTGCATTTTGACGCTCCAACAACGCCAGCTGTTCAATCATCAAAGCAGTTTCTTTTTCATTTCGTATAACACAATGCATTCGAATACTTTCCAATACATTCGAAAGAAAATGTGGATTAATCTGACTTCTAAGTGCCAATAGTTCTGCCTTTTGTCTCGCAATATCCAATTCCTGTCGTTCGAGTCTCCCCAAATAAATAGAACGAATCAATTCATTAAATCGTTGCACCATTCGGTTATAATTGCTCATCAGCATCGCTATTTCGTCCTGTCCTTTGATGTCTTCAATCTCGGCAAGCTGATCAATCTTTGTCTGATCAAACACCTCTGAAAGCTGCGCCAATCGATCCGTAAAAGAATGATTGATGATATTCATCACAAGCATCGGTATTAAAATGTTAAACATTAGCAGTAACAATGTCCACGGCAATGCATTTTTCACATTTTGAAACGCAATGTTTTTCTCACGCACCACCATAATCTTAATATTGTTGCCATATAGGCTAAGTGTCTCAACATAAGCGGTATTCTTTGGACGAATGTATGGTTCAAAATTTCTTGTGTACTGAGAACTACCCGCATTTGAAAACAAGATTCTACCCTCATCACAAATATAAACCGGCATACTGTATTCCGTTTTCGTAATATTACGAAGCAGCGCATTATATCCCAAATCAAGCTTTACCAGCTTTTCACTATCACTATCCTGAAAATAATTCAGCTTTCGAATTAGAGAAACTTTTCGCTCCTTACCATCATAATAAAACTGGAGCTGTAACGCTCTCCCTGATTTCTGGAAATTCACATACCATGGCTCAGTTCTAATCTCATTGATTTTCTTAAAGTATCCACCATCCACAAGAGACGGATTATCTGCATATATAACCATATTCGAATCCGAGAATCCATAAGAATTCTCGTAAACCGAGTTCTTAGTCAAAATATGTCTTGCCGATACAAAATCCAAATTTGAATCATATTGCTTGTTCAAAAAATCGCTCAAATACTTATTAATGTATACCGCAGCAGTCATTCTTTGTGCTTCACCAAACGCAAATTCCATATCATACTTAACGGCGCTGGCTATATTTTTCATCTCATATTCTGTTTTTCGCTCCTCTGCGCGAAAAAACAAAGTCGCAACAATACTATCTGTGATAATCAGTGGCAAAACCACACACACGATATATACGATAATTAATTTTTTACGAACACTATAATGATTTAACCACTTTTCAATTCGTTTTCTCACTTTTATCACCTATTTATATATTGCTAGATTACGACTCTTTCTCCGTCAATTTCTAGATATACTTTTGTCTTTGAAGGGTTCTCAACTTTTTTCTGATCTGTGCTAAACACAAGACCTCTCATTGCATTTACATATTTCACATAATCAATATTTGTTGTATACCAAACATCTTCTTGTCCATGTAGCTTCTGGCACAAAGTATCCATATACTCCCATGAATCCTCTCTTGCAAATTCAAAGCTGTGTCCCCAAATATAAAACATTGGCAAACGCATATATTCTGGCGTATTTAAAAACTGATCCACCAATTTCATGGCGTCGTTATGATGACAGGTTGGTTTCCATCTCATAAAATCATCTGGTACCCCAAACATATTCGTAGAATTTACCGTTCTACAATACGAAAAGCCCAACATTTTCAACATGTTCACAACCGTATCATTGTACTCACCAAATGCGTAGGAACACCCCTGCACAATGCCATCTAAACAACCTTCCAAAAATTTGCGATCCTCATAATATTCATCGTGTAATGTACCTAAAGCCAAATGACCCGGATATTCATGCATTACCCCGTGACATGCCACTTCATGCCCCTTATAAAGCTCCGGAATCTCTGCAGACGTAATAAATCCATCGCAATCCAACATTCCAGAATTCAAATGAAAGGTTGCCTTCATATTATATTTATTAAAAATCTCTACCAACTTTCGATCATAAACCTGCGCATCATCATAACTAAAGGTCAACGCTTTCTTTTTCCAGTTTGGATAAAACAATTCAATACTCATGTGATTATATCTCTCCCTTTTTTATCTACTCCTCAACAATATCATTTTGTTCCTGCACCCTATGCGATTCATCTTCAAAAACACGTTCTTCCGGTGCAACATATTCCTCGTCCTGTTCTGGAATATATTTATCAAATACCTTTACAAGTAAAGAAGCATTCAAATAAATCATACTCGAAAAACCCAGCAAAAACAGTGCGAACAAACACACCAAAAAATTATCAAAGCCCAACAAGACAATCATCCAAACCGGCAACGAGTAAACCAATAGCATCGCTATCGTCTGTCCCAAATGTCGAATCGACATAAATAATGAATTCTGAATGATTTTAGGAATGGAATTGTAAAACTGTGCAAGAAACGGATATGCATACAGGTTTACAAAAATATAAATCACACTTAAAACGATTAATACAATAAATGTTCCCTTTCCATATGGTGTATCAGGATTATATACCAGTTCATAATCCAAATATAACACATATGCAATCACCAGCATTATAATATGTAAGATTACAGATTGTCTGAAGTTCTTCTTAAACGCTTTCCAATAGTTCTTAATAATATATGGATCTTCTCCTCTTACCATCTTCAGGGCCACATAATAGGTTGCCGTAATAGAGGTTCCTATCGTCACAATTGGAATACAACCAAGCATAAACAATACATTTAAAATTATTAAATTCGCCACCTTTTCCATAAATTGAAAAAATGGACTGTTCATATTAAAAAATTTATTCATTTTCGTTCACTCCTTAGCATCCATTCTATATGAAATCCGAAAATAAAGCAAATAAAAGTGAGATTGTCGCACCAAAGGAAACGGCAATCCCACCTTTATTCATTTCATGTTCTATTATGCTTCCTTCTTTGCAAGGTACTCATTAATATCCTTTATTAAAACTTCAACGTCCATTCCATGAACCATTGCTGCTTCCTCTAAAGTCTCACCCTGTGCAGAAGGACATCCTGGACAATGCATTCCATTTGCCATGAGAATTGCTGCATTACCTGGATCAAGTGTAATAATTTCTCCAATCAACATATCTTTGTTCACTGACTTTGCCATGTGTAAATCCTCCTAATTTGTATATAATGTCTTCTTCTATTGTTACCACAATGCCTACATTATAATCAGTTTGCCATAAAAAAACAAGTCTTACAATAAAAACTGGTCAAACACGTCCTTTGTTCCAAACTGCTCCTGTTTGTATTGCATGAGATATGACTTTGCCTCGGCATGTTCTCCGCCCAAATCCTGTATCATTGCATCAATATTATCCTCTCTCACACATCCTACCTTTGCAAACAAGCGATAGTACTCCAAATCATCTCCATGCTCTTGAATCATATACTCCCAAGCCTCTTCTGATTCGCTACCTTTTGTATGCTCTAATAAATATTGTCTATATATTTTTTCCACTTCGGATTCCAGCAGACAATTCCATTTCAATCTACAAAGACAAAGACCCGCCTTTCTTCTTCTCTTGTCGCTCACATATTCGGGTTCACTTCTTTGAATATCCTCTTCTCCACATAACACTAAATCCGTATAGCCTTCTACATCTTCTTCCTGCAAAAAGGAGAGTAATCGCTGATCCCATTTCTGATACCAGTGTGTCGTTCCGCGCTCCGAATCACGAAGTAAATCTTCTGATGGCATTTTATATATCGTTGTCCCAAGCAAAATTGACAAATCATCAATATGTGTTTCTTCTATTATAATGTGTTCCAAATGATTTGACCCCATAAACACACCGTTCCCAAATATAACATCCCTCGCCAATCCGCTTACACCCTCTAATTGCTCGCATTGTGCAAATGCCCAATCACCAATTGTGCGTACAGAAACAGGAATTTCCACACTTCGAAGTCCTCTATTTCCTAAAAACGCCTTTTTGCCAATCTCACGAACCACATACATTTCCTCACCACGGAAAACCTGCTCTGGCAGAGAAAGTCTGGTTCCTGTTCCTCGACATCCCGTGATTCTCACACCATCTATCGTCGGGTCAATCTGACACACAAATCGATTTTCATCCACAACATACTCAAACTCTTTCATAACAACCTCTTATCTAAAGCAACAGCTCCGCAATCTGACCTCTCAAATCTTCCTGCCTTTTCGACACCATTAATATCTCATTATATTTCTGATAATCCTCACAACCAAATGTACTAATAAATGTTGAACTATATCGATTCACTGTTAACTCGGTCACCAATACCAGCATTTCATTTCCTTCCTCAAATGCCGCATGCACAAAGGCAAACAAATAATGAATTCTCTGCGTTGTTTTTGCAACCAGTTCCTTCATTTCTGAAACCTTCGCATCAAATTTTTCTTTAATATACGAAAATGCCACCTCTCCATCATCAAGTTCATTGGCGAGAATTTCCTTTTTTGTCTCTGTTAAAAACGCATAAATTCGCTTATGTTTCTTTCGATCTCCACTTGATAATGCATTTGCCTTTTGCAGATTTTTCATAATCGTATCTCTTGCATTTGCCTGAATATCCAACATTTCATACACGGAATCTGCCGTCTTTACTGCCTTAAGAGCAGGCATCATTTCACTCAAAAATGCAGACATTTCGACTACTTCTTTCATTTCAAACTGCACCGTATCCAACAGCATACCCAGTAAAGAAAGCCGTTCATCAAAGGATGCCGCTCTCGCTTTCTCAATCACCCTCTCCTCTATTGCACCACCAAGCAAACGTTCCACCTGGTAATCCTTCTTATATTTATTATACAAATCATAATATGCGCCGAACGCTTTCACAATTTTCTCATTTTGCAAATACTGCGCAAACAAATCCTCATCTGCCAAAATACCATCTTCCTCATACATTTGCATCACCTGCGACAAATCTTCCCATCCACGCGCTGTCACATAGGAACGACCCTTCACCGTGGTTTCCATATGATAAAAATATTCCTTTTTCAACTCCAGAAAATTCATAATGGCAGTATGAATTCCTTTTTCTTTTGCATAAATCTTCCAAGTGGCATAGTCTGCCTCCACTTCTAACACCTTCAAACGGTCCATGGTTACCACATCAAATTCACGCACCGATTTATTATATTCTGGCGGATTACCAGCCGTCACAATCACCCAGCCCTCCGGAACCTTATGTTTTCCAAACACTTTATACTGCAAAAACTGTAGCATCGATGGCGCAAGCGTTTCCGACACACAGTTAATCTCATCCAAAAATAAAATACCCTCAGTGACACCACTCTCTTCCATCGTATCATAAATAGAAGCAATAATTTCACTCATCGTATACTCTGATACATCATACGTTTTGCCCCCATATTCCTTTTGCTTAATAAACGGAAGCCCAAGCGCCGACTGTCTTGTGTGATGTGTCATAGAATAAGAAACCAAAGCCACTCCCATTTCCTGTGCAATCTGCTCCATAATCGCAGTTTTTCCAATTCCCGGCGCACCCAACAGGAACAACGGACGCTGTCTCACCACTGGAATGCGATAATCTCCAAATTCATCTTTTTTCAAATAGATTTGTATCGAATGTTTGATATAATCCTTTGCCTGACTAATATTCATTTAAGCGTTCCTCCTATCAATCTGTAATGGCACGCGCTTTCGCACCTGCCAACTCGTCGGAACGCATCCTAATTATGAAACTTCGTTTCATAAGCGTTCCTCCTCGATTATAATTTCTAATGCCCAGTTTGGCACCTGCGCCCGATTCTGGTCTTCATTTAAAAATGCAAACATCACATCATATGCTGGTACACGTTCTGGATAAATGCCATATCCATCCGTAAAATAAATAAGTCCCTTCAGATTTTCGAATGTTTTATTATCAATCAGCTCATCTACATACGAAAAAACCGGTCGAAAATCGGTACCGCCAAATCCAGTTAATTTTCCCTGTTCCACAAATTTCAAAAAGTCCTCTTCCGTTCGGATCACGGTATCCGATTGTAGCTGATTGTCGCACTGAATAATATGCACATTTACCTCGTGAAAGAAATTATCTGCCGACTTCAAAATATCATAGGTTTGTCGCAAAAACGATTTTACTATCTGTCCTCTACACGAAGCAGACGTATCAAGCGCAATCACAAATTCGCGTACCTTGTGTACTTCTTTATATTCTAACGGTTCAATCAACGGAAGATTGCCATAGGTTGCCAGTCCATACGTATAATATATATAATCAAATTCGTCATCATTTACATGAAGCTCCTCTCCACTTACCATAAACCGCTCTAAAATCGAACGATAATCATAGTGTTGTCTGGTTGCCTCTTCTAAGTTTTGTTGCAGACTCTCCGAATTGGCCTTGTCCTTTGAGAAGGTTTTCAAATCTGTCTTAATTCGTTCTGAAATCTTCTTCCATTCCTTTTCAGAAATGATAACCTCTTCCTTTGCTGTTCCACGCCAAAAGTCATGATTATCTACTTGAAATAGTTTGCGATATCGGGTCTGCGCATCCATCGACAAGCCATTTACCATAAACTCCCGATAAATTCTCTCTGCCGACAGCTGCGGAACCCATTTAGAAATCTTCGTAATCTGACTGCGCGCATCACTATCTCTCGAAAGCGAAGCAGATGACAAATCCATCTCTAATATTATATTTTCCACAGCGATATCAATTGCCAAATCCCAGTATTCCATATTCTTCTTTTCATATTGAAAGGAATGCGAAAAAATGCAATGCAACAAAATATGCAGAAGTGCTCTGACTGCTACATTCGGCTCTTCCATATATGTCAGCAACAGTGATGCCGAGTCATAATAAATATGTCTTCCATCCGTTGCAAACTGACCAATCCCTGGTTTAGATTTCAACTGAAGCATGGTTAATGCCTGATCAAAAAAACGAAACTTTACCGTAATCGTATCCTTTGCCAGTTGCATAATCTTTTTGGCATATATCTCTATTTGTTCGTTTTTTTGCTGCTTATCTTTATTTTCTTCCATTTTTCATGCACTTTCTTTTTACATTTCATTACAGTATATATTACACATTTTTCTTTTATTTACAAATATATTTTCAAAATAACACACACAAATAATTGCCTTTTTTCTCTTTCAAACCATTTTTTTACGCCCCATTTTTGTTCTTGTTTTGACTTTCTAATTATTTCCACCCATTTATCGTGTATACAATTTATGTAATCCACAACATATTGATTTTACTAGGTTTGTAAATATTTGTTCACTTATTTTTTTCAAAAAAATGTACACAAAAAAGTACAAAATAAAGCAAGAATTCCGTTGACGTGTATACAATATAAATCTATAATAGAATCATGAGAATTTCACATGGGCTATTCGTGAATTTCGCAAATAATTTTTATTTCAAAGGAGGATTTTTTATAATGAATGCTGAATGGAATGGTTTCACAGGCGGTAATTGGCAGAAGTTCATCGATGTTCGTGACTTTATCCAGAAGAACTACACACCATATGAAGGTGATGATTCTTTCTTAGCTGGACCTACACAGAACACAACAGATCTTTGGGCACAGGTTATGGAATTAACAAAGAAGGAAAGAGAAGCAGGCGGTGTTCTTGATATGGATACTAAGGTTGTTTCTACTTTAACTTCTCATGGTGCTGGATATTTGGATAAGGACAAGGAAACAATCGTTGGTTTCCAGACAGACGCTCCATTCAAGAGAGGTATGAACGTATACGGTGGTCTTCGTATGGCTATGAAGGCTTGTGAGGACAACGGATACACAGTTGATCCTGAAACTGTTGATTTCTTCTCAAAACACAGAAAAACACACAACGAAGGTGTATTTGATGTATATGATGCAGAGATTAGAACATGTCGTACAAACCATATCGTAACAGGTCTTCCAGATGCTTACGGACGTGGACGTATCATCGGTGACTACAGAAGAGTTGCTCTTTATGGTACAGACAGATTAATCGAGGATAAGTTAGAGCAGAAAGAGTCTTTCGGACGCATTTACACAGATGAAGTAATTCGTGGTAAGGAAGAGATTTCTGAGCAGATCAAGGCTCTTAAAGAGTTAACAAAGATGGCTTCTTTCTATGGCTGTGATATTTCTAAGCCAGCTAAGAATGTTCAGGAAGCTATTCAGTGGACATATTTCGGATACTTAGGCGCTGTTAAAGAGCAGAATGGTGCTGCTATGTCATTAGGACGTACATCTACTTTCATCGATATCTATGCTGAGAGAGATTTAGCTAACGGCACATTTACAGAGGAGCAGATTCAGGAGTTCGTTGATCACTTCGTAATGAAGCTTCGTTGCGTTAAGTTCGCACGTACACCAGAGTACAACCAGATTTTCGCTGGTGACCCAGTTTGGGTAACAGAATCTTTAGGTGGTATGGGTGTTGATGGACGTACATTAGTATCAAAGACATCATTCCGTTTCTTGAACACACTTAACAACTTAGGTGCTGCTCCAGAACCAAACATGACAGTTCTTTGGGCAAAGGGTCTTCCAATGGGATGGAAGCAGTTCTGTGCTAAGATGTCTATCAAGTCTTCTTCTATCCAGTATGAGAACGACGACTTAATGAGACCAATTCACGGAGATGATTATGGTATCGCATGTTGCGTATCTTCAATGGTAATTGGTAAGGAAATGCAGTTCTTCGGAGCACGTGCTAACCTTGCTAAATGTTTACTTTACGCTATCAACGGTGGTGTTGATGAGTGTACAGGTGTACAGGTTGGACCAAAGTATCGTCCAGTTGAAGGCGACGGCGTTCTTGACTTCGATGATGTAATGGCTAAGTTTGATGATATGATGGATTGGTTAGCTAAGGTATACGTTAGCGCACTTAACATCATCCACTATATGCATGACAAATATGCTTATGAAAGAATTCAGATGGCATTACATGACAGAGACGTTAAGAGATACTTCGCAACAGGTGTTGCTGGTCTTTCAATCGTAGCTGACTCTTTATCAGCTATCAAGTATGCTAAGGTTACTCCAGTTCGTAATGAGCAGGGTATCGTAGTAAGCTACAAGACAGAGGGAGATTTCCCTAAATATGGTAACAACGATGACCGTGTAGATGATATTGCTACAGGAATCGTTACAAAGTTCATGGATAAGATTAGAGCACAGCACGTATATCGTAATGGTGTTCCAACACAGTCTATCCTTACTATTACTTCTAACGTAACTTATGGTAAGAACACAGGTGATACTCCTTGTGGACGTAAGCATGGTGAGCCATTTGCTCCAGGTGCTAACCCACTTCACAAGAGAGATACTCATGGTGCTGTAGCTTCCCTTTCTTCAGTAGCTAAGATTCCATTCAAGGATGCTCAGGATGGTATTTCTAATACATTCTCAATCATCCCTGGTGCTCTTGGTAAGGAAGATCAGGTATTCGCTGGCGACATCGAGATCGACTTAAGCAAGTAAGGAGTTTAGACTCGGAGGTTTCTTATGGCTGACGATAAAACAAAAGTAGACGATATCGTTGCCATGCTTGACAGCATGGTAGAAAGCGGACATGGACATATCAATATTTCTATGGACGAAGCAATTAAAGAGGGCGAAAAATCTACTGTAACTTTAGGCTGCACTGACTGTGCCAAGGGCGACCTTGCATGCAGTGTTCCAACATTAATGGAAGGTATGGACGAAGAGTTACAAAACCAATAATTACAGATTTTTACTGTATTTACATTTAGAATATAAGGAGGATTTATAGAATGGCTACAAATTCACAGCAGGTTGATAACTTAGTAAACATGTTAGATGGTTATGTTGAAAAAGGTGGATATCACTTAAATGTTAACGTATTAAACCGTGAAACATTATTAGATGCTCAGGCTCATCCAGAGAATTATCCACAGTTAACAATCCGCGTTTCTGGATATGCTGTTAACTTCGTTAAGTTAACTCCAGAACAGCAGGCTGATGTTATCTCTAGAACATTCCATGAGGCTATGTAATTTTATTCGTATTTTATAATACTGAATCAGGGCTACCGCATAAGCGGTAGCCTTTTTGGAGGAAAATAAATGATTGGACATATTCATTCTATTGAGACCTGTGGTACCGTAGACGGACCAGGTATGCGCTTTGTTGTATTCTTTAAAGGATGCCCAATGCGTTGCAAATATTGCCACAATCCAGATACATGGGATCCAAGAGGCGGTGAAGATCATACTGTCGAGGATCTTTTAGAACAATACGATTCGATGAAGAGTTTTTATGCAAATGGTGGAATCACAGCAACTGGCGGTGAACCTCTGATGCAGATTGACTTTTTAATAGAGCTATTTGAAGCAGCAAAGGCAAAAGGAATTCACACCTGCTTGGATACTTCTGGTGTTATATTCCACAGAGACAACCCCACATTAATGGAGAAGTTTGAGCGCCTTGCAAAATGTACCGATTTGGTCATGCTAGACATCAAGCACATTGATCCAGAAGAACATCAGATTTTATGTCAGCAGCCAAATGATAATATTTTGGATTTTGCAAAATATTTAGACGAAAAAGAAATCGATATTTGGATTCGCCACGTTATTGTAGAAGGAATCACATTAAATGATGAATATCTTGATCAACTTGGATATTTTATTGGTGGATTAAAACACTTGAAAGCGCTCGATTGTCTCCCATATCACAGCATGGGAGTTGTAAAATACGAGAATCTCGGCATGGAATATCCATTAAAAGGATTAAAAGATTTGCCAAAAGAACAGGCAATTCACGCTAGAGAAACCATCCTGAAAGCTGCAAAACGACGCAGACAGGATGACGGACTTTTATAAAATAAATACACCTCTCCTACTAGTTAAATCAAGCTTTTTTCCAATAAATGCTCAGGAAAAAATACTTGCTATCTATAGTGACTTGTTTTAAAATAGGAAAGAGAGGTACATAGCTACCTAAACATTTGAAAAGTCAAAGGAGGAAACAATTATGGCATTCGTTATTTCTGATACTTGTTTATCATGTGGTGCTTGCGCTGGTTCTTGTCCAGTTGGTGCTATCAGCGAGGGAGATGGAAAATTCGAAATCGATGCAGCAGCATGCATTTCATGTGGATCATGTGCTGGTTCTTGCCCAGCAGGTGCAATTGCTGAGGATTAATTCCAGATAAACAAACGAACAAAAAGAGGATATCATTTGATATCCTCTTTTTATTATGCATATCTACTTCGTCGTCTTATAAATATGATTCCACTTTCCGTAGACTTTAATTGTCTTACCATTCTTTTTGCCGTAGCGATATGCACGAACGCGAATATGATATCGCTTATTAGACTTCAATGATTTTCCCAAAAGTTTTGTAAGTGTAATCTCTGTATTCTTTGTTCCTTTTAATGTGTGTTGTGTTTTGGAACCTTTGGTAAATTTGTCATTTGTAGAGATTTGAATCTGATATCCTTTTGCACGCTTTACCGTTGTCCATGATACAGCAAGCCTTTTCACACCTGATCTAGCCTTTACTGCACTTACCTTTGAAACCTTTGGCGTTATATTCTCAAAAGAAGAGCGTGCAACCACATCATTAATCGATACCGCATCTGGTGCATCTGAAGAAAAGCACTGCACCCAGTAATATCTTCCCTCATAACAATAGCAACCAATTCCCACGCTGCGATAGGTTGGCTTCAAAATGTTCGAACGATGTCCTGACGAATTCATCCAATCGGTCATAACAATCGTTGGTGTGGACTGTCCATATGCAATATTTTCTCCACGGCTTCCACCCTTTTCATAGGCAGTAAAGCAACTTGTGCCATCTGGGCGAACATGATCAAAGCGTTTTACCAGCTCTTTCACACGAATATCAGCAGTTTTCATTAAACTCTTATCCATTTTTAATTCGCTTAATCCGATTGCCTTACGTTGCTTGTTAATCAACGACAACACATCATACGAATAGTCATAATCCACATAAGAACTTCCACTGTAAGATAACTCTGTTTCCTGACAGTACTTACTAATCTCTGACATATCCTGTCCCGCTGCCTGCACAGGACTCACAGCACATAACATAGACATCATAGCAGCAACCAGTAATCCACTTCCAATCTTCTTACGTACCTTCATAAAACTCCCCCTTGCATATCATATGAGTAATAAGCTAACCGTACACGCCTTTTTATATATTTATAATAACACGTGTCACCTCACACCGCCTGCTATCTACCCATACGTTCTTTATTTGCAAACTTGGTATACTCTCCCAACCATACCAACTCTACCGGTCCTGTCGAACCATTTCTTTGTTTTGCAACAATAATATCGGCAATATTTTTCTTCTCAGATTCCTTATTATAATAATCATCACGATAGATAAACATAATAACGTCGGCATCCTGCTCAATCGCACCAGATTCACGCAAATCCGACATAACCGGCTTATGATCCTCACGGCTATCCACCGCTCTGTTTAGCTGCGACAATGCAATGACAGGCACATTCAATTCACGTGCCAGTTTTTTCAGAGAACGACTAATCTCTGAAATCTCCTGCTGACGCGATTCTGATTTACCACTTCCATTCATCAACTGTAAATAGTCAATAACAATCAAGCCGATATCCTTTGTCTGCTTCAATTTTCTACATTTTGATCGGAGCTCCGCAATAGAGATACCTGGCGTATCATCTATAAACATCGGTGTTGAACCCACACGATAAGTAGAGTCCATTAACTTATCCCAATCAGAATCCACCAGCTGACCAGTTCGAATTCTTTGCGAATCCACCATAGAATCCATGGCAATCAAACGAGTCGCCAGCTGCTCTTTACTCATCTCCAAACTAAAAATAACACAAGGTATTTCTGCTTTCATCGCAGCATACTGTGCGATATTTAACGCAAACGCAGTCTTACCCATCGCAGGTCTTGCAGCGATCAAAATCAATTCCGATCCGTGCAATCCAGTAAGCTTCTCATCCAAATCAATGAATCCAGTCGGAACACCTGTTACCTTACTGCCTCGTCTTGCAGATGCCTCAATGGTATCCAACACATTTAACGCAATTTGCTGCATCGATACAAATTCATCTCCGCCGCCTCTTTTTTGTACAATATCAAATAAACCCTTTTCAGAATCCTCCAATAAATCCGTCACATCACTTTTGCCAGCGTAACATGCCTCTGTTGTCTTCTCTGAAAACTTAATGAGCTTTCGAAGAGTTGCTTTATCCTGTACAATTTGTGCGTATTGTTTCGCATGTGCTGAAGTTGGCACCATCGCCAAAATCTCTCCAACAAATTCCAAATTACTAACAGATTCCGGAGCACCCATCTCTTTTAATTTGTTGCTAACTGTAACCAAATCTACCGGCTTACCTTCGTTATAAAGTGTTACCATCGTCTCAAAGAGCAATCCATACTGACTATAATAAAAGTCTTCTCTTGAAAGAATATCTGCAACCTCTACGATTGCTTCACGGTCCATCAGCATGGAACCAATGACAGACTGTTCCGCTTCCACACTATTCGGTTGTATTTTCTTGATTACCGCTTCATCCATTGTTTATTTCCCCAAAACCTTTACCTTCAATGTGGTTGTTACCTGTGGGTGAAGTTTAATTTTAACATCAAACTCTCCCACTGCCTTAATCGGATCCTTCAATAACACTTTCTTCTTATCTACATCATAACCAAGCTGTGCTTTTACTTCTTCTGCAATTTCTTTTGAGGAAACAGAACCAAATGTCTTTCCACCTTCCCCTAACTTGATTGCAATGGAGATTGATGACTCTTCAATCTTTTTGGAAAGCTCCTTTGCAGCCTCTAAATTCTCTGCTGCAATTTTGTCATCATTTGCCTTCTTTAACTTTAAGTCATTCAAGCTCTTACCAGTTGCTTCAATTGCCTGATTCTTTTTGATTAATACATTTCTACCAAAGCCGTCATTCACCTTAACGACGTCGCCCTTTTTACCAACATTTTTCACATCTTCTAATAAAATTACTTCCATTGTTCTATTCCTTTCTAAAACTCTCCATTTTGTCGCATATTTGTAAGTACTTCTTTCATTTTCTCTCTTGCCTGGTCAATCGTCATATCCTTAAGCTGTGCACCAGCCACAGTTCCATGACCGCCACCACCTAATTGCTCCATAATCACCTGTACATTGACATCGTCCAGAGAACGGGCACTAATGTAAATGACACCATCTACATCTGAAAGCACGAAAGAGGCGCGCACACCCTCGACATCTAATAAATCATTCGCAACCTTAGCAGCAACTACTGTCGGACTATCAATTCCTTTGGTTGGAACCTGCGAGATTGCAAAATCGTCCATGAAAATCTCTGCATTGGAAACACCTTGTGACAAATGCTTATAGCTTGTCATATCGGTACGAAACGCTTTTCGCACACGTATCATATCTGCACCACATTTACGCAGGAAGGATGCCGCTTCAAAGGTTCTTACACCTGTCTTTGTCACAAAATTATCCGTATCTACCAAAATTCCCGCATACATCGCATCCGCTTCTACCGGACGCAACTTTGGCTTATCAACACTATACTGCAAAATCTCCGCAACCATTTCACACGCAGATGATGCATAAGGTTCTATATAAGACAATGTGGCATGCTCCACAATCTCTTCACCCTGTCTATGATGATCAATGACTACAATATTCTTCGTGAGCGAGAGCAATTCCTCACATTCAGTATAACTTGGACGATTCACATCCACTACAACCACTACCGTATTAGGATCAATTGCCTGTAACGCCTGTTCACTATTGAAAAATATATCCTCTGGATATACATTACTTCCCACAAAATGATTCATAACTGGACGAATAGAACTAGTCACCTCATTGATAACAATGTGTGCCTTTTTCTCCATAATAGTCGCCAATCGATATATACCAAGTGCTGCACCCAGACAATCGATATCCGGCTTACGATGCCCCATAATAATCACACGGTCCTTCGTTGCCAAAAGCTCTTTTAACGCATGTGCTTTCACACGTGCCTTTACTCGTGTACTCTTCTCAGCAGACTGTGTCTTACCTCCATAATAAATGATTTTCTCACCCATTTTCACAACTGCCTGATCGCCACCACGTCCCAACGCCAGATCCATTGCCATATGCGAATATTCATATGCACTTGCGTAATCATCCTGATCCGGATTCATACCAACCGAAATACTGAGCGTAACTGGTGTTTCATTACCAATATTAATGTTACGCACCTCATCCAGTAATGAGAATTTTCCCTGCTGTAACAAATCTAAATGCTGCTGCTGACAAACAAAAATATACTTGTCTTTTTCCAGCTTCTTGATAATTGCATCTGCACTCTGCATATACTTTGTAATCTTTCGGTCAATCAACGCCACCAACAATGCTTTTCGAACTTCTTCGGTAGACTCCATCGCCTCTTCATAATTGTCGATATAAATATGACCGACTGCAAGCTTAATCTTATCCTTTTCTTCAGAAACCTGTACCAATTCTGTCTCATCATACAGATAGATAGCATACAACACATCATCCTCTGCCGCATCCTCTGTCATCTCATCTGTTAACAAACTACGAACATCGACCTTACGAATCTCTACACGATAATTATGTTCTGCCTGATAAATGTGAATCACTCTTCTGTTTTGATCTTCTGGCTCCATATCCAAAAGCTCCAATGTAATATCATTAAATACATTTTGTATGTGCTTTCGCATATGCTGTCGATCACTCTTAACTGCATCAAAAAATGCTTTGTTACTCCACAAAATACGTCCACGATGATCCACCAACGTATATGGAATCGCCAACTCCTTAATCAACGCACTCTGTACCGAACCATGTGCAAAACTAAATGCCATCAAATCAGACATTACATTTGGACGATGTTTCACATACATATACAAAGAAGCGCCTAGATAAATAACCAAAATGGAGCTTACAAACACTGCACTTCGAAGATCCGAAAAATAAAGCACCACATTCATGATTACAAGCGGACACGAAAGTGCAAATGGAATCTTCAAATATTTATCTATTTCTTTTCGCAAAGCCTTGCTTTCTTTCATTACTCTCTCCTTCATTGTGGCATCATAATGCACACAACTATACCGAAATATCATCGTTTCATCAAACGATACATACTTTGTTATTATATCATTTTTTACACCTTATCACAACATAACATCTTGTGAAATGCGTGCTTCCCATCTCAAGATTTAGGGCAACACCTCTTGCGGTGTACCATATTCATAAATGACAACTTTCTCATCATAATCCATTTCGTATGCTGGCAGTTTTACAAGCTTAAACAAACGAAAACCATTATATCTTAAGAAATTCCGATATTCCTCTTTGGGATAATACATCATAATAAATACTCTCCTTGGAAATTCCTGCACACTTTCCATAATATGATGCATTACCTGTTCAAAAATATTGATTTCAAATGGATTAAAAAAATAAAACACTGTGTCTTCTCTATGCACAGCGTATTCCTCTGCTTTACCATGTATAATCTCTATTTTCTCATAGCTGTCTCGAAATCTTGTATTATAGTATGCACGATTATCCAAAGCAGTCTCATATAAATCTTCATCTACCTCAATCCCACATACTTCGCACTGAAAACGCTGATTGACATAGAATAATACACGTCCTTTTCCGCACCCAAAATCTACCAAACGATCATACCGGCTCATCACCGTTTCCATCTCATCAAACGCACAAATGAGCCCACTATAGCTGGTAGGCTCATATCGAAAATAATCATCATTATATCGGTTATTATATACGATTTCTGTACTCTCAATTCCTAAAAATGTCTCCATCTTATGATCTTCAAAAAACTTTGGGGTCTTTCCCTTTTTCTTTTTCACACCATCTCTCCTATAAATGTAGGTGATAAGGCATCCTCCCACTTCGTGGGTCTACGTTCCACATCGGTCCGCACATAACAGATGTCCACTGGACATCTTGCACCCCTCCTTACCACAAGTATTATCGTGCTTTCACACGAAAATCCACTTCACAATTAGATATAAACTGATAATTAATATCTAATCCGTACTTTACCTGCACTGTAATCTCATCATCCGTCTCCTGAATATGAAATTCATGTGTTGCAACGTCTAGCTGAATCGGACCAACTGGTGTTTGATAAATAGACGAATTTGTTTTATCTCGATCAAACCGAAGATATGAGTTATTGCCACCCTTTTTTGTGAGTTCAAAAAAATCATCATTGAATTTTACAATATTTTTTGTCACAGGTCCCTGATCATCTGGCTGCTCCTCAAACAATACATAATGCTTATCATTTTTCATATAGTAGTTGCCAGGCACCAAAAGTTCAATGGCTTCATTTTCCACATCAACCTGCATGCCCGAAATCTGCACCAAAACATCCTTTGTCATTTTATCACCTTTTTCATCCTAATTCGTTTTCGGTAATTGAGAATTTTGCAATTACCAATTAATAACTTTCTATATCAATTACCTTTGTATCTGTTACATGACATGGCAGCACGCTATCTGCAAATGCAATAAAACTTTCCACTCCATCACTTACATAATATTCATGCTGCGGACGCTGTTTTTCCTGATTCAACAGATTACGCTGTGTTAAAAGCTCCTTTAAGCTCTTTGCCGTTTCAAAAGCAGGATTGACCAATACCACGTCATCCCCCATAAAGCGCTTAATCGTATTACGAATTAACGGATAATGCGTACATCCCAATACTAGCGTATCTACCTTGTATTCCTTCATTACCTGCAAGTATCGTGCAGCAATATCATCCGTTACACGGTCCTCAAGCAATCCTTCCTCAACCAAAGGACAAAACAACGGACATGCCTTGCTGACAACTGTAATATCCGCATTTAATTCACGAATATAATCATTATAAATACCAGATTTTACTGTACTTACCGTTCCAATCACACCAACATTTCCAGTATTCGTTGTCTCCACTGCCATCTTTGCACCAGGCTTAACCACGCCAATAATCGGGATATCCAGCTCGGCTGCAATCTCATCCAATGCCAATGCACTCGCTGTATTACACGCTACAACAATCGCTTTGACATTCTTCGTGCGAAGAAATCGCACAATCTGTCGGCTGTATTTTAATACTGTACTTTTTGATTTTGATCCATAAGGTACTCTGGCTGTATCTCCAAAATACACAAGATTCTCATTCGGAAGCTGACGCATAATCTCTCTTGCTACTGTCAATCCTCCCACACCAGAATCAAACACACCAATCGGGTTATTCATGGTATACCTTTCCTCTCTTACACATTATTGCGAAACTCTCCATTATGTGGATTAACGTTGTACAACATAAACAACTTAAATTGAGTTTCGCAATTAATATCTTCTTGCATATGCAAGTTCAATCTGCTTCTCAACAAGCTCCTCAATATTCATGCCTGCTTCATTCCAAAGCATTGGATACATACTAATCGATGTAAATCCAGGCAATGTATTAATTTCATTAAATATAACCTCGTTGGTATCCTTCTCTAAGAAGAAATCCACACGAGAAAGTCCATATCCATCCATGGCAGCAAATATACGTCTTGCAGCCTCGCGAATCTCTTCTGTCTTTCCCTCTGGCAATTCGGGAGAAAGCACTGTTTTAGACTCTGCATTGTTGTATTTTGCATCAAAGTCATAAAACTCTGCAGCTGCCAAAATTTCTCCAAGACCAGACGCTTTCACATCTGTTGCACTTCCAAGAACCGCACACTCAATCTCTCTTCCGATTACATTACGCTCAACCAAAATTTTCGTATCATGCGCTGCTGCAACCTTCAAGCCCTCGAGCAATTCCTGACGATTATGTGCTTTGGATACACCCTTTGAAGAACCCGCTTTACTTGGCTTAATAAACACTGGATATTCTAACTTTTCTTCTACGCGGTCAGCCTGCTCCTCTAAACGCTGTTCCACTGGCTTTTTATTAGCGCTGGTTCCAAAGTCCAAAACATCCTCTGCACGCACCAACACATACTCCGCCTGCTTTACACCTAAATCATCCACAATAATCTTGGTATAAACCTTATCCATTCCTGCAGCAGATGCAAGCACACCACATCCTACATATGGAATATGCGACATCTGAAATAGTCCCTGAATTGTTCCATCCTCTCCATACATACCATGAAGTACTGGGAAAATCACATCAATCTTTTTGGTGCTAACACCTTCTGGGCCAGTCAAAATCACTTCCTGCTTCACCGCATCTGGGGAGAGGATTGCTCCCGTCTTTGACTCCTTCCAGCTTCCATCCGCAATGGACTCCAAAGAATCCGCCAACAACCAGCGTCCATCCTCTGTAATTCCAATATATGTAATATCGTATTTTTCCTGATTCATTGCTTTTGCAACAGTTTGCACAGAAATGCATGAAACACTATGTTCTGAAGACTGTCCACCAAAAACAACCGCAATATTTCGCTTACTCATAAATACACCTCTCATTTTTAGGTAATTATGATGTCCAAAATTACCTACATACTTACAATCATATTCCTCACTATATCACATCTTTCCTTATTTCACAACTTTGCAACATTTTTCATGAACAATAAATGGAAATACTAGTTTTTTTATTTCAAAAATGGTATACTGTATACAATCAATATTCGTAGGAGGATTCATGCATATGAACCATTCACTGCAGCTTAGAGCCTATGGTAAAATCAACCTTGGGCTGGATGTCGTACGAAAAAGAGAAGACGGTTATCATGAAGTTCGAATGATCATGCAAACAGTCAAACTTTATGATAAACTAACCTTTCGTTTATTAGACGATGATGTGATTGATATTAAGACAAATCTTCGCTTTTTACCAATCAATCGGGATAATTTAGTATACAAAGCAATTCAGCTTTTAAAAGATACCTATCATATTCAACAGGGCATAGAAATTGATCTTTTTAAATGCATTCCTGTGGCCGCTGGCATGGCGGGCGGAAGTGCCGATTGTGCTGCTGCATTAGTTGGTGCATCCAAGCTTTTTGGTCTGCATTTAAGCAAGGAAGAGCTTATGAAATTGGGCGTACAGTTAGGTGCAGATGTTCCTTATTGCATTTTGCGTGGAACAGCGCTTTCCGAAGGAATCGGCGAGATTTTGACACCTCTTTCTTCTATGCCAAATTGTCACATTTTAATTGCCAAACCACCTATTAGTGTTTCAACCAAGTTTGTTTATGAACATTTAGACGCTAATGGTTTGACAAACCACCCTGATATTGATGGCATGATAGAGGCCATTGCACAGGGAAATTTACAGGGAATTTCTGACCGATTGGAAAATGTATTGGAAACGGTTACCATACCAGAACATCCTGTCATTTCAGAATTAAAAAGCTGCATGAAGGAACATGGTGCAATGAATGCCTTGATGAGCGGATCTGGTCCAACTGTATTTGGATTGTTCGCTCCCGACCAGAAAGCCGCTGCAGAAAAAGCAAGAGCGGCCATTCGAGATAAGGGGTTAGCAGGTCAGGTCTATATCGTAAAACCATTCAATTAAACAACATTTATAACATAACAGAGAAGGTGAATGAATATGGAATTAAAATATGACGGAAAAAATGAATATCTTCCACTTCGTGATGTCGTGTTTCAGGCATTAAGACAAGCAATTGTAACTGGTGAATTTTCACCAGGAGAACGATTAATGGAAATAAAATTAGCCACAATGTTAGGGGTTAGCCGAACACCTGTCAGAGAGGCGATTCGAATGTTAGAATTAGAGGGACTTGTTGTTATGATTCCTCGCAAGGGCGCAGAGGTTGCCCGCATCACAGAAAAGGATTTGCGTGACGCGTTAGAAGTTCGCACCGCAATCGAAGAATTATCCGTAGAATTGGCATGCGAGAGAATTGACGAAGAAGGCAAAGAAAAGCTCAAACAGGCATGTAATCAATTCAAAGAAGCCATCGCTACAAAGCATGTTCAGAATATCGTAGATGGTGATGTGATGTTCCATGATGTAATCTTTGAAATCACCAAAAATCAACGATTAATCAATATGGCGCACAACTTGCGCGAGCAGGTATATCGTTACCGTGTGGAATATGTAAAGGACTTTTCTTACCACGATATTTTGGTAGAGGAACACTACGAGATTACCAATGCCATTTTGACAAATGATGTTAAAACAGCGCGCGAAATTATGCGTAAACATTTATATAACCAGGAATTAATTGTAATCAAAAATTTAAAGGATTCTCTCGCTTAATCAAAGCAATCGAATTCTTGCATATGCACATACCAATGGGGTCGCCTCGTGATATTCACTCACAAAATACGACCCCATTTTTTATTTTTCTTTCTGATGTTCTTTCCACCAGTTATAAAAATACGATTCTCTCCGAATGGTAATATCATCCTCATTTTCAATTCCCTGTTTGAACAGCATCCGAAATTCCTCTTGCGTCAAAGCATGCTTTAATGCTTCCTTTCCCTCCTGTGTTACAACTGCCGTTGACGAATCAACAAAACATAACGGCGGAAACATCACACACCACCAGTTCTTCCCCTGTGCCTCTCCGATATCAATTCGAAGTGCCTGATACTCCCCCGCCGGGAATGTCAAATCTCCATATTCCTTTGCAGGAAATTCCTCCTTTGTCATATATACTGCTATTGGATAATCATATCCCTGTTCTTCCACTTTCTTTTTTGCAATTGTATAAATGTTTTGCAAATTTTCTAAAAGCACCGTTCGGCTTTCCGTAACATTTTCGCACTCCTCCAGTCTTGGTTTTAAAAATTGCAACACATCATCCTTTACTGCCAGCTTTAATTCCTGATCCTTCTTCTGGTCACTGTTTGCACGTACATGAAAACGAAGAATCCCATCATACGATAGCGCCTCCCCATCCTCCGGCATCATTGCACTGACCGCAAGTGCTTTTTGCTCCTCTCCTGCATACGCGGTTGCTACTGTGTTAAAACTGTTTACCACCGCTGATGCCGTCTGTAACAATCCACCCTCTTTATGATTTTGATAATACGAAAATACAGATACCGCTAATCCGCCTACAACCCCTATTAATATCGCTGCAAACATGTCACGAAATAACTTCATATACACCCTTCCTTCCAATCTCATCAACATTTATCACTACATGTATTTGAAGTATTTCCGACATATTATAAATTATTCAATTTCGTAACCTTCTTTTCGCTTTTTCAGTACCATAATCTGCAAGTCGTCATCCTCATGCATTTGTTTACTGTAATCCAACAACCATGTCAGCTTTTTACCCTTTTTCTCCTGTATTCGTATCAATCGTTCCAGATAATTCCCAACAGGCTCCTTGGATTCCTTCATATAGTTCTGAAATTCCTCTTCCTGCTCCACAATCAAAACAGGACAGGTTTTTGCCACATCATTTTCTTTCTCCAACATTTCAATCGTCGCATGACTCGGTACGCAGTTACACAAAATGACCTTTAAATGCGCCAATGACAAATTCTTTCCTTTCACATTTTCATAATCCTTTTGCAATGCCAAAAGATCTGCTTCCTCCCAACGACTCACATCCTCCACCATACTTTTTTCTCCTACGATTTTCTCTTTTGCAATTCCCAGCACCATTTGATAATTCTCATCCTCTTCATTTTCATGCAAAATTAAAACGGTTGCGTAATCTCGTTCTTCCACATTCCTCATATCATGGCGAAACGCTACTTTCTTGCATCCACAAAGCGATACCACACTTCCTAAAAACAAAATGAGACACACGGTTTGTTTTCGCATCCTACGCATGTGCAGATTCCCCCTTTCCAAGCATTCCAACCATTGGCAATATCAGGGAAAGTGGCACATCCATGATGGCAGCGTATGTGCGATACGACCACAACATCGAAGAATAATCTGGCAAAAAAATAACAACAACAATTGCGCTCCCTAAAATGACAACAATCGACCAGATTCGTTTCGCACCGCGAATCGATACCGCAACCAGTTCAGCCGCAAAAAACAAGGTCTGTGCAATCAACACAAAACACCCTACCAGAAAAAACCATATCAAAAATGCGTCCACTCGCTCTGTCAACTGAAATGGCAAACGAATGCACCTCATAATGGCAACCGTCAATAATTCTTCTGCACCACCCGCCTGCACACCATAAATTCCAAGTATTCCAAGTGTTAACAACACAGCAAGAAAAATTGTTCCCATAATTGCATAACAGGTTTTCCGTGATTTTTCTCCTGATTGCAAATACGGACGCAACAATAAATAATTTTCGACAGGTAGCAAAAACGGAAGCAACAGATACGCACGATAACACAAAATGCCAAATGACACATCACAATGCGGAACAAAAACGGAAAAATCCATTCGCCTTATCCCAAATAAAACGACAAAAATAAATGGTACAAACAACAGCCAGAACATCAATTCATAAATTCTTCCCTGCTGTTCCCGTTTTTGCCATGCCGCATAAACGCAGATTGCAAGCAACGGGACTGCAACCAATAACCCTCCAGCATTTTGCTTTGTGTTTTGTGGTGCAAATGGCACTTCCCCCTCGCCCAACACGGCAATCGTCAACCCAATATAAAACGCAAGTCTTACAATCAGTCTCACAATCTGTATCAACAAAAGTAATCGATTTTGCACGACACAAAGACGATTATTTTGATACCAGCGAGCAACCCACCAGATAAAGGCAACATACAAAAGCGACATCACAAAAAATGCAAGCAATCCTGGCACAATGCTTGCGCCAAACAACCATGCCGACACATGTGGTACCACCAAAATCAAACTTGCATATAATGGCAAAATCAACATACGACGTAATTGTTTTTCTGACAATTTTCCATTTTGACTAAACACAAATTTCTGCCTCCTTTATTTCGATTTTGGGTGGTTTATTCGCCGAAAACGACGTCGCTGTCCCATTTGCGTATAAATCGGTCTTTCCTTCATTGTAAAGATTGGCGTCCGCAACACAAAATCCTGATATTCCACACCGTCATCTACACTTCCCGCTACTGCAGGCATCAGATACGGAATTCCAAAACTCTCCATCGATGCTAAATGGATGAGCAATCCCAAAATGCCAATCCAAATCCCATACAGCCCCCATACAGCCCCTAAGAATATCATTAAAAATTTGAGCAGACGAAAGGTCGACGAAAACTCTTCGTTGGGAATTGCAAACGAAGCGATTGCCGTCAAGGCTACTACAATCACCACAATCGTACTTACCAGTGCGGCATCCACTGCTGCCTGTCCAACAATCAATCCACCAACCACTCCGATGGTATTTCCCATTTGTCCTGGCAATCGCAGTCCCGCCTCTCTTAGCAGCTCAAACAATAATTCCATCAACAACACCTCCACCACAATCGGGAAGGTCACATTGGTTCTGGCACCCACAATCGCAAGTAAAAACTCTGTCGGCAATATTTGCGGGTAATAACAGGTAATCGCAACATATAATCCCGGCAACAATAATGTAATAAGCGCAGCTAAATACCGCAAACATCTTGCAAAAGTCGCAACACCAAATCGATTATAATAATCATCCGACGCCTGAAAAAAAGAATTTAGGGTACAGGGTAAAATGATAACCTCTGGCGAGTTGTCTAACACCAATACAACACGCCCCTCCGATATTGCTGAAGCCGCTTTATCTGGCCTTTCTGTCGTCTGTACCTGCGGAAATGGGGAATACCATTTTTCCTCTAACAAATGCACCAGCATCCCACTGTCAAATATACTATCAATGGTAAATGACTGTAATCGGTTCTCTATCTCTTCTAAAAGTCCTGGCTGCACCAAATCCTCCAAATACATCAGTCCATACACAATTTTTGAACGCTGCCCAATATAGCTTTGTCGTTCCTTCATTTTGGGATCTTTTATTTTTCTACGAATCAAAGCCGTATTCGTTCGAAAATTTTCAATAAAGCTATCTCTTGGCCCCTTTAATCCATTTTCCTTTTGTGGTGCATCAATAGATCTTCCTGGTAGCTTTTTAGACGACAGAATTGCTGCCTGATTTTCACCATGAAAAAATACCGCTGCATCCCCATTGAGCACTGCGGTGATTACATCCTGTAACCTCTCTGCCTTTGACATGTCCACAGATTCCGCCTGATAATGAAAGAGAAAATCAAACGCACTTTCTCCCAATGACTTTTCCATTGTAAGTGGCGCATCTCTCCACTCGTATAAAAGTGGTTTTGTGATGGTTCGCTCCACCATTTCCCCATCTGACATCCCATCAATATACAAAATAAAAAACGGCAATGTCCCCGTTTTTCGCTCTAATACAAACTCTTTCCAAACCATGTCATCACAATCCTGAAACATGGTTTTTAATACCTCTATATTTTCATTTAAATTTGAAAAAACTGGCATTTCTACTTCATTTTTTTTATTATATTGAACGTCCATAGCTTCCTCGCATTCCTATGCATTTTTCATCCCTATTATGTGTAAAAATACCAAAAATATTCCTGTTCTTTTCTGTGCGTTTTATTGACTTTCGACCCTTATTTTTTTATAATATAATGACAGGCAAAAGATATTACTGAGGGGGGGATTACGAATATGGCAACAACTTCTATTATGCTTCACAAACTGCAAGAAGGCATGATTATCGCAGAAGATGTCTATCATAACTCACAGTTGCTCGTACAAAAAGACACAGTCGTCAATTCCGATGTTATGGACATTTTGAATAATTCCTCAGTCATTGTAATCTCTATTTACGAAGACGATGGAGACACGCCTCCTGCAACAGATGCAAAAGCAGTACAGCTCTCCCGAACAGAAAAGCTTCGGAGTAGTGAAACCTTCCAAAAATTTGAAAGTTCCTTCCAAGAAACAACACAGGAATTTTCTTTTAAATTAAATGATATTGCCAGTCACACTGGGTCAATTGATTTAGACAGCTTGTTTGATAGTGCCAATGAATTGATGTCTCAGACAACCAACACCTATCAGCTTATGGAGATTTTGAGTAACATCCGTTATTTTGATGATTCCACCTATGCACATTCTTTAAATGTTGCCATGCTGGTCAACATTTTTGGACGCTGGCTAAATTATAACGATGACGATATCAAATTACTTACTGTCGCAGGCATGCTACATGATATTGGTAAAATTTTGATTCCACCAGAAATTATCAAAAAACCTGGAAGACTTACCAAAGAAGAATTTGATATTATCAAGCAACATCCAATGAAAGGTTATCAATTATTAAATGAACGAAAAGTAGACATTCGTGTTTGCCAGGCTGCATTGATGCACCATGAAAAATGCGATGGTTCTGGATATCCATTGGGTGTGAAAGGGGATAAGATTCCTGAGATTGGAAAGATTATTACCATTGTAGACATTTACGAGGCTCTTACCGCCAATCGTTGTTATCGCGAAGGCATTTGTCCTTTTGAAGTAATTAAAATGTACGAAGATGAAGGATACCAAAAATACGAATCCAAGTTCCTCGTTCCATTTTTACGTGGTATTTCTGATACCTATTTGCACAACACCGTCCTGCTAAGCGACGGTCGCAAAGGTGAGATTATTATGACCAATCAAATGAATCCATCAAGGCCAGGCGTTTTAGTAGATGGACAATATGTGGACCTTACCAAAGCACCAGAGCTAACGATTCAGGCAATAGTATAATGGATTTTCTATATTGCGAGAATCCTTTTTGTCACTAAAATATAAGGGATATGGATGCATAGCACATAGTATGCTTTACATCATATCCCTCTTTTTTTACGCCTTTATTCTTTTAAAATGACCAACCGAGCGCCCTCTTCTATTTCATCCTGCTCTAACGCATTTGTTTCTTTTAATTGTGCTACCGTTGTATAATACTGCTTTGCAATACTCCACAACGTATCACCCTTTTTAACAATATATCCCACAACGCTTGGGAGCGCCTTCTTTCGCTCCATATCTAATGGTTTTGTCTCCATACCCAAAATCACCTTTGTCTGCTCATGATTAAATGCCAAAACATCCAGAGACACTTCCGACTTGATTTCAATTTGAGTTTCCCCATTTTGAAGTGCTGAAATGCGATCAATATATGGAACAATAGAATATGACACCTGTTCCTGCATACCTGGCACTTCGATTTCATATGTAAATGGGATATCAAATGTAGTAGATGCAATAGCTCCTGATTCCTCTTTATCTAAATAAGTAATCTGTGTTCCAACCACACCCTCTACAATAATTCCTTTTGCAGAACGAATGGTTTCATCCACAGACACCGATCCTTCCACATGACAAATTTGCAAAACACTATGCTGTTTTGGCATCGTAACCACATCGGTCACCTTGGTTTTTGCACAATTACGAAGCAACAAATGCCACACCGAAAGGTTTTTGTATTTTGCCTCTAATTCTAATTCTGAAGCGTATGCATCCCGAACCATCTGCAAATCTTCTCGCCCATACAACTTCATTTCTACCGAGAAATCCAATCGCAACTCCAGTAAACGATCTTCCCCACTATCATCTGGCACAACATGAATCTGATACTGGTTGAGTGCAAGCACACTTCCAGAAATCATATCCTCGTTTGCCTCTCTCTCATCAATCTGCTTTTCAAATGGAATCTCCATTGTAAAATACTGAATTGGCATTCCCTCCTCCTCAGCGGTATATACCAAAAAGACACAAATGTTACCAGTAACTGTCAAATAACCATCCGCAGGCTTCATGGAAACACCCGTAACCGACAAGCTCTTCCAAATCACCTGGTAAATATTCGGCTTATTCGCAGGAATCTCTACTGTCTGCTCTAACGACACAATATCCTTTCGCTGAAGCCTTAACGATACCATGGACAATTGCTCCTTCAAAATCTCCGCGGTTTCACAGTCCTCTATTCCGGTCAATATCGAAACATCCTCATTGAATTTCACCTGATAATCCATGCCCACCAAAGCCTTCAAACTAATTTTTCGTGAGTGCAACATGGTAACTGTTAAATCATTTAAACTCATATGTACTTCCACATAATCCTCTGGCAAGGTTCCATCTGCATTGATGTACTCCACAAATGGAACCCTTCCCTCTATGCTATCAAATGCAGTATTTTCCTTGTCCGCACAATATAGAATTTGGTAATTCAGTGTTCCTTTGATTTGAAAGCGATCCACCATCGCCTGCACTTCATCTACAACAACATTTCCTTTTACCAGAACCAATCGTTCCATGTCCAAATGACTGTCCAACACGTTAATCGTATCATCTATCGTAAATTGCATTGTATTTTTTACTTTCCAAATCGCATTGTGAATCTCTTTCTTTACTAGTTCCATACTTCCTCCATTTCATAAAATCTATATGACTTCTGCTAATCAGTATATGCACGTGCCAACCCAAATATGTCACTTTACTTAAATGTTACCTCCTGGTCATACAGCTCACACTTTACTGCAATATATGGATATGACATCAAATCATTTTTTAATTTTTCATCCTCTTTTGAAACCAAATCCGTATCGACGAAAATAGCATTTTTCGTAAGATATAGTTCCGTTAACAACACATCTAAATCCGTTCGATCCTGCGCTCCATATCCCACAACAATATATAAATACTCTTTGGTTCGATACGTCAGTTTAAATGGTTCTGTTTTCTTTTTTTCAATAATCTTTACAAGCTCCTGTGGAAGCTTTCCATCATCGCAAATTGTATAATCCAAATCTTTTATTTTTTCCTCCTCCGTTTCCTGGAACCGACATCCCACCAACGCAGATAAGAAAAAGACACAAAACATAACCACGATGAAAATCCTTTTTTTCACGTATGGACTCCCCATACCACACATTCTTATTCCAATATATGTAAAATTACGTAAAAAAATACACCGCGAATCATTACATCTGTAATCATTCGCGGTGCTATATAGGATTTAGCATGAGAAACTAATTCATTACTTAAACTGATGTCCGCCAAGCTTGTACTTCGCGCCTCTGACATATCTTGAGAAAAACAAATACTGTTCCATCTGTTTCTTCTTTCCGTCTACCTTAATGACGGTGGAACCCTCTAATGCTTGAATTGCAGCCTTTCTACAAGACTTCATATCACTGCTCCACTTTTTGTTTTTCTTCTGTTTATCGTATATTTTAAGCGCATTACGCATATACCCGTTACGAACCGGAGAGAACTGTCCCCTTTGGTAAATCACTTCCTTCACAGTGTTTGGGAACAAGTCACTTCTCATTCGGTTCATTACAACGATACCCACTGCCTTCTGACCGGCAAAACTTTCTCCTCGTGCCTCACAATAAATAATACTTGTCATGTAGCGAAGCTCACTCGCAGTATATTCTCTCTTCTCTGCTTTATCTTCTTTGGTAGTAGCTTTGGTTGTAGCAGATGCCTCACAAGGCAAACCAAACATCACGCAAATAGCAAATGCGGCTACAATTACGGTTACTAATTTTTTAAACTTCATAATACTTTTGACTTCTCTTAGAAGTCTTACACATCCTTTCTTTTCTTGTGACAAAACTATATCAAATTCGCAATCATTTTGCAATAGCTTTGTAACAATTTTGTAACAATTATAACATACATTTCTATTATGTCAACCCCTTTTATAAAATTATGTTAACCATATCATGGAAACACCCCTATCCCCCCCACTAAAACAAGTACATTTTCTTCGTTTCGACAGAAACGTACCTTGCAATACACAGCAAAAAAAGATACAATAGAAGTAACAATTACTCAAGGGGGTTTACAGCATGACATTTGAAAATCAGGCAATGAAAATTTATTCGAAATATAGTAACCAGGTATCGATTGATGTAATACCTGGACACTTTACTACAAACCACTCTCATATCACACATTACATTGATATGACAGTATTAAAGACACGTCACAGCATGGCAAGATCTGCTGCAAAATTCTTAGCTAGCGAATATGTAGCATCTACAGTAGTTGATACCATTGTCTGCTTAGATGGAACAGAAGTAATCGGTTCTTATCTTGCAGAAGAATTAACCAACTCAGGTATCATGTCTCTGAATGCGCACAAGGCTATGTACATTGTCACACCAGAGTTTAACTCTATTGGACAGATGATGTTCCGTGACAATCTTCAGCCAATGATTCGTGGAAAACATGTATTATTGTTATTGGCTTCTGCTACAACAGGACGTACCATTGAACGAGCACTTGAATGTATTCAATATTATGGTGGTATCACTTCTGGTATCTCTGCAATCTTCTCTGCAAACGAGACCATTGGAGATCATACTATTCATACATTATTCCGTTTGGAGGACATTCCTGAGTATCACACTTATGCTCACGTTGTATGTCCACAATGTATCGCAGGTAAGCGAATCGAAGCCATGGTTAACAGTTACGGTTATTCTAAACTATAAATTATATTGCTCAGTTATGTATGATATCGGGCGTCCCATCTTGGGACGCCTTTTTACATGGTTGTCATCCAGTTAAATACCTGTGCAAAAAATACCGCAACAGACATAAAACTTACTGTATAAATGCACATTTCACTGACTACCTCTTTTACTTTTCCTTTTTTCATTAATTTTATCATCTTATTCACTCTTATCCTTTCTTCCTATGTTAGATAAATGTATAGGTAAATGTCTATAGAAAGGATAACATCCCCCTTGGACAAAACATGGCAAACGGAAAAAATAATTTTATTTTTTTAATAAGGTGAATTCACCATTGGAATTCCAAGCTTAATTTCCGTTTGATCCTCTGCCTCGTCATAACAAAAAACAATCTGCATATTCACCTTTTTCCCATTTTGCAAAAAATGATTTTTTTCATCTGCCATATATCCATATACCGTGCAAATTCCATTTTCATTTATAAAATCCACCATCGTCGCATCGTATGCTTTCAAAAATGCATCTGCCATCTGCTCATGGTTGTCCATCAAATTGCCCTCTTTTTTTACAAGCTGTTCCATTGTCACATTTCCTTCCACACCAATCTCCTGGTATACCTGTTTCATCTTATGATAAAGCGCCTTTCCCTCTTCGCCTGTCAACCCTTCCACATTTTTCATCAGAATATACTGCTGATTTTCCTGATTTTTTTCTGAAATCGTTATCAACTGAAGAGAAACTATACCACTCCCATAAATACCCGAAACACCGATTTTTTCAATATGCTGTTCCTTTTTATCCTGCACCTTATCATTTGAAAATACCTGATGCTCCTTTTCATACGGCCCCAGTTCCAAAAGTCCTAACTGATTCGCCAAATTATGAAGCATCTTCTTTTTGACAGACTCATTAAGCTCCATGCTTCCGAAATACCCATATCCCGAAACCATTTCCACCACACTACTATCCATTGCCGTAAATGCAGTAACAACTTGTTCATGATTTATTTTTTGCTGATGATTGACAAAAAGCTGTATCCCAACAATCCCCCACACCAAAATCAAAAAACTCCATTTTACTTTTTTGGTCATGAAAAAATGCCCCCTATCCTTTTTCCTAATAGGATAGACGGCATTTCCAACTTTATTCATTTTTATCACCTTGTATGACAAACTTTCCACATAAATGTTTACGACACAACGAAATCTCCTCAAAAAACTTATAAAAATCATCTTGGAGAACTGCTAGGTTTTTTTCGCATTTTGAGGATTCATAGAAACGGTTATGATTTGTATTTTAGAATAGCAAACTGCGGACAAATGTTTGAGCATGATTTGGGAGGTTGTGTCTTGCAACGGGGACACTTGCGTTTAATCCAAGGCGTAGCGGTACGTAAGGTCCAAGCAAAAAATTGAAACAAGTAAATAAATCTAATTGCTTGGACCTAAGTACCGACGGCTTGAAATACCCTCTTTTGCAAGAACACAACTCACCAAATTATGCGAGTTTTTGGAAAGCAGTTTGCTGGTTATTCTAAAATACAAATCATTTAGCGTTTCATGAATCGGATAACCGTGAAAAAAAGCTAGCAGTTCCCTAAGATGATTCTATAAACTATATGATGGGAGATTTCGTTGTGTCGTAAATATATATCGTCCAAAATATGTCATACAAAGTGATAACATAGTCTGCTAGGCAGCGATTCTACGTCTTTTAAGATTAACGATTACGATGGAAATCGCAAACACTGCTATCGCCGAACTAAATACGAATAAATTCTGCATAAAAATTTCTTTGCGGAACGCATCTGTTACAGTAGCCATTGCACTGATGCTTACATTAGATTTTGTGTACCAGTAGGTTGGCATAAATCTTGCTGCACTCTGTACACCCTCCGAAAAGAATTCCTGTGGCACAAAGATACCACCTAGAAAACAAAGTGCCAAACTAACGATATTTACAAATCCATTTACCGACTCTGTCTTATCAAATAATGTTCCTGCCAAAAAGGCGAGACTCACAGAAAAGAGTAACATGGTGGTAAGATTCAATAAAAAGTATGGCATTCTAACATCCGTGAACATAGAGCCCTTTGACATAACAGCTGCAAGTACGAGTACAACTGCAAGTAATAACATTCCAAATGCTACAATGGCACCAAAGAGACTTACCTGTCTTTTGAACAATGGCATAGAGCTGCATTCCATACGCTTTTTCACTTCTATTTCATTGAAGAAAATGAGTACCGAACTGATGACAACAATTCCCAACGAAAGAAATAAATACGGTGCATAAGAGAAGAAGTTCGAAATCACATCTCCCTGCTGTTCATTTACAAAGCTTGCCACCTCTACAGTTACCTGCTCTGATTTTAACTTCTCTAATTCCTTGGTTGCATCCTCTATACTCATACCACCTGCCATAAGACCAGACATCTTACTAATATACATTTCAAGCTCTGCCTTGAAGACGCTGCTTTCAAAATTACCAGGCACCTCTAAGCACTGCAAATCCTTTGTAATCTTTCCATCTTTTATGCTATCCTCAAAGTCCTCTGGAATAATCAACGCATAATCTAACTCTCTCCAATAAAGCATATCCTCAATAGCACTTTCATCATCTACTACGTCTATGATTTCATTGGTGGTTCCAAAATATTCTTTTACTGCCTCTCCAAATACACCCTGACTACGATTGATTACAGCAAGTTCCATACTATTTTCCTGGAAATCCTTTGTACTGTTGTCAGTTGTCAAAACCTTTGTCATAGCAAGTGCTAAAGATAGGAAAACAACACCATATACTATGATTTGTCCCTTTAATCTTTTTAACAAACGAAAAAATGTATTAAATACTAGCATATTTTGTCCTCCTTAACTTCAAAATACTAATAATCAAAAATGCGATTCCTATTGCAGTCAAAGTAACCAAATTAATCACATACTGTCTCGTATCTCCAAATACAGCCAAACTCTTACATGCATTTACAATCAAGGTTGCAGGATTGATGCGATTAATGATTGGACAGTGCTTCTCTATTACGTAAGTAATCGTTACGATCTGCAAACCGCCGAGAAATGAACTTCCCATAAAAAATGCAGTACTAAATCCTTCCTTCATACGTTTGCTTCCCTTTAAGCAAACACCAATCATCATTCCCCCCGCAAGTCCAGTAAAGCTTCCTACCCAGGTAACCAACAAAATCGGTGCAATATTGCCACCAAAGTCCTGCTTAAATCCATATACCACCATAGCTAAAATTATCGTTGCCATAATTCCAACTACAAGGTAGCTTGCCAGGAAATCAATTAACACCTGCTTCATTTTCTTGGTTGGTGCCACATTTCTTCTTGCTGCCAAAGCCGATAAATCTGCCTGAATATTATTACCATTTTGAAGACCAATTGTAGATGCAATCAAACATGTCATAGCAATCAATGCGTAAAAATACTGTGTGTATGGTGATTTATCCTGTCCTGGCAACGGAATGTTTTTAATCTCAATTTCACCTGCATTCATCAATCCCTGTACCACCGCATTTACCTGTTGCGGATTTTCCTTTGCCACATTTTCAATCAGTTTGCTGTTTTGAATATACTGATCTAAAAATACCTTAATCACAGTGGTCTGAATATTAGATGCTTTGACAACCAAATGAAAATCATCTGCTACTGTAATGTAACCATATATCTCATCCTCATCAAGCGCTTTCTTCGCTGCATCCGCATCCTTGTATTCGGTTACAGCAAACATCTTTTTGCCACCCTCAACTTCTACTTCCTTGATCAGTTTTGAAAAATCTGCCTGCTCCTGTTCCAACACCAGACCAACTGAAATCTCGCTAAACTTCTCCACATTGTTGATGATATTGTTAAACATTACATAGAATAAAAATCCCAAAAAGATAGGAAAAATTAAATTCCAGAAAATGGAGCTGCGCTCCCTCAGCATTACCTTAATTCTATACCAAAAATGTATCATTGCCTGTTCCCTCCTCAATCTCTAAGTTCCTTACCAGTAATCTCGAGGAAAACGTCATTTAGAGTTGGCAGTTCAGAATGAACACCACCGAACCCAATCTCCTCTTCCTTCAGTAAATCAAGCAAACGAATCAGATTGTGTTTTCCTTTTGAGAAACGAACCTTCAATACATAATTTTCATATTCCACCTTCATAACATGTGGCAATGCTTTAATCGCTGCCTGTGTGCTATCTGGCAATTCTAAAATTTCAACAGAAATCGTCTCGCCCAAATCAATCATATTCTTAAGTTCATCCTTGGTTCCAAGTGCAATATTTTTACCCTTATCCATAATGGCAATCTTCGTACAAATCTGCTCTACCTCTTCCATATAATGCGAAGTATAAATGATGGTAGCGCCCTGACGATTCAACTCCATGATACCCTCTAGAATCTTGTTACGACTCTGTGGATCAACAGCTACCGTTGGCTCGTCTAAAATGATTAGCTTTGGCTTATGAGCAATTCCACAAGCGATATTTAATCTTCGAAGCAAACCACCTGAAAGCTTCTTTGGGTAAAACTTTTTATAATCCTGAAGCTCCACAAATGCAATTGCTTCTTCCACATACTGCTTTCTCTTTGCCTTATCTTTTATATATAATCCGCAAAAGTAATCAATGTTTTCATATACAGTAAGTTCTTCAAACACAGCTACATTTTGCATGATTACACCAATATCTTTTTTCAAATCATAACTGGTTGGTTTCATTTCCTGACCAAACACCTTGATGGTTCCTTTATCATACTCTAGGAGAGACAACAAACAATGAATGGTTGTGGATTTACCACTTCCGTTTGGACCAAGCAATCCAAACACCTCACCCTCCTTAATCTGCAAATTAAAATGATCTAATGCAACCAGATTTCCATATCTCTTAACTAAATTCTCAATCTCTACTACCATATTCATTCTCCTTTATTTTCTCGTCTTCTTAAAACGATTCTTCACATTCCGCTTCGCCTTGGTGAAGAAACCGATGATACTTTGTATTTCTGTTGTACATATCATATAAAATCGTGAAAATGATTTGTAGTGTGAAATGTAAGAAATGAATATGACATTTGTCACATCTCAAAAAAATGACAAGACGATATCTTTTTTTTCTGATAAAATGTAGTTATATTACAAAAAAGAGGAATTATCATGCGAACTTATATAGAAACTTTGGTCATTTTCATATTGTGTTTTTGCCTGTTTCCGTTTCAGGATCTTAAGGCTTCCACTTTGGTTTTTTTGATGCTTGCCATTTCTTTGTCCTGTTTTAGCATTTCTTTTCAAAAGAAAATACCACAGATTATAATTGGCAGCTTTGCTATTGGAATCGCCTTTTTCAATCCTTTATTCGTAGTGTTTCTCCCTGCCATTTTATATGCTGTTTTCTTTCGAAAACACTATGTAATCTGTGGCATCGGAATGATACCTGCCCTGATTTATCATCATACAATTTCTACGCATAATGCGATGATTTATCTTACTTACGGCATTAGTTTTTATCTGGCTTATCGCAATCAGATACAGAAACATTTAGAGACAACCATCAAGGCACTTCGTGACAATAGTGTAGAACAGGAAATGCAGCTTCGACACAAAAACGAGCAATTGATTATTAGTCAAAATGAGAACATTTACGTCGCTACTTTATCAGAGCGAAATAGAATTGCCCGCGAAATTCACGACAATGTGGGACACATGCTTTCCCGCTCCATTTTACAAGTTGGTGCGTTGCTCGCAATTTGCAAGGATGCAGCACTAAAACCACATTTAGAAAGTTTGAAGGATACCTTAAATGAGGCCATGAACAACATTCGTAACAGTGTACATGACCTACACGATGAATCGGTGGATTTGAAAAGCGCTCTTCAGAACTTGATAGACAACTTCACATTCTGTTCCATTTCCTTTGAATGTGATACTTCAAGACATGTTCCAAAAGACGTAAAATATTGCATCATTGCTATTGTGAAGGAAGCATTGAATAACATTATCAAACACAGTAATGCCACCGAGGTTACAGTTACCATGCGAGAACACCCTGGTTTTTATCAGTTGTTAGTGGAGGATAACGGAACGAACGGTCTTCATAAAAATGATTCAGACGGAATTGGACTTACAAACATGAAAGAACGTGCCAGTGCATTGCACGGCAATTTGCATATTACAACAGATCATGGATTTCGAATTTTCCTTTCTATCCCAAAACAACAATAGGATTCCTTTCTTCCTCTTGCATTTTTGCTGATCAGCTATCATAATAACACGTGAAACAGATAATTAACAAATGGGAGATTCATATGAAAATTGTATTGATTGACGATGACCAGTTGGTATGTATGTCATTAAAGATAATATTAGAAGCTGACCCATCCATTGAGGTGGCTGCAGTTGGAAATGATGGTTCAGAGGCATTGAACTTATATCGCACCCATAAACCTGACGTACTGCTGATGGATATTCGTATGCAGAATATGAACGGAACTGAGGCGCTTTCTCAGGTACTTGCAGAATTTCCAGACGCAAAGGTGTTATTCTTAACTACATTTTTAGATGATGAATACATCGTGAAAGCGTTGGAATTAGGTGCAAAGGGATACATTATCAAGCAGAATTTTGAACACATTATTCCTGCGTTAGAAGCGGTATATTCTGGACAAAATGTTTACGGTGATGAAATCATTCAAAAGATTCCAAACCTGATGAAGTCCGCAGACAGCTTTGATTATTCTTCCTATGGCATTACAGAAAAGGAATATGAGATTATTACTCTGATTGCAGATGGACTTAGTAACAAAGAAATTGCAGACAAGCTCTTCCTCAGTGAAGGAACTGTTCGCAACTATCTAAGTAACATTCTGGAAAAATTAGAGCTACGTGATCGTACACAGTTAGCTGTATTCTATTATCAGCATAAATAATAAGAGAAGCTCTGCTTTCGAGTCAGGGCTTCTCTTATTATTATCGTTTATTCCACACGCATACGCTCTACTACGCTTTGCTGCTGCATTTTCTGATAGCTAGCATATGGAATGACTGCTGCAATCAACAATACAACTGGAAGCATCACAATAAGTGGAGCAATAACAAACTGATATTGGAAAATCATAGTCTCTGCCATAATGACACTTATTACTGGGCCTACACAAATCACATAAAACAACATTGAAACAATAAATGTGGCAATGCCCTGCAATACACCTTCACAAATCAGCATGCCAAGCATCTGCTTTTTCGTGAGACCAACTGCCTGCATCATAGCAAGTTCTCTGGCACGTTTCCAAATTCCAGTAATGGTACTATTGGCAAAATTCATAAATCCAATCAATGCAAGAATCAATGCTAAACCGCCACTAATCAGTTGCATACTACGAATTGTTTCCTTTACATCTTCTAGATATACACCTTTAGAGCTATAGGATAAATGTGATGATTCTTCCACAAATTCCTTTACCTGTTCTTCAAGCTGTAAAAGCTTGTCCTGATCACACAGCATGACACATTTCAACGCACCTTCATCACCACAATCCTTCACATATTCTTTTTGTGGAACAATTACTTCACTACCAACCATGCTATAGGCCTGTGTGCTAAGGGCATATGGCATAGCACCTACTGCCATGACTTTGTAGGTTCTTGTCTGCTCTGGTCCAACCAAAACCGTAACCTCATCACCAACATGATAACAATCTGCCGACTCATCTGAAATCATTTGATTGGTACTTACAATAGCATACTCACCGGTTTCCCATAACTCGGAGTTCCACTCTCCCTCATAATATTCTACATATTCTGCAGCCTGTTCATCAATTCCAAAGTAATCACAAGGTATCCGACTATTGTTGATTACATTCTCACAATTATAATCGTACTCATCTTCTCCTGATTCCCTGATAATTCGCTTGAAATAATCCTCTGCATCTCCATCTAAATTAATAGCAGCGTGTTCATTACAATAGATTCCTGAAACATGCTCCACTCCTGGTATTCCCTGAAGCTCCTCCATTTCCTGCTTTGAAACAAAAGCGCTCTCTTCATCACCACGATGCGTCATCGTTGCATAATCTGCTATAATAAAGTCGCCGATAACATTTGCACTAACATAACGATCTGCACACACACTTTTGCCAATGCAAAATGTAGCATTTACCAAAACAAGGGATAATGACAACGAAACAACAACTAAAACATACTTGCGTCTTTCACGTCCCATGTTGGCACGGGCAAGACCGAATACCGATACCTTCTTTGTCTTCTTTTTCTTTCTCTTCACATGGTCAACTGGCATGTAAGAAACAGCCTCCACTGGAGAAATGCTTGCCACAATTTTGCCTGGCTTGCGACATCCAATCCATACAGTAACCAATGAAAAAAAAGTAGCAAAAACATAAATCGCTGGATGAATAGAAATCTTTGCAAAAGATGTATCCACACTAGTCATTCCAATAATCATTGGTAATACAATGGATGCCAAAACAGTTCCGATAATCAATCCAAAAGCGATTCCAATGGTGGACAAAATGCTTGCCTGCATCCACACAATTTTCTTTAACTGCTTTCCGGTTGTTCCAATGGTCTTTAACAAACCATACTGATGAATATCTGCATTTACACGAATGTAATAAATGTTGTAAATAATTAAGTATCCTGCAAGCATAATCAACAACAAGATTGGAATCACCATTACCATGTCTTCAAGACCAAGATTCGCTGTTGTATATGCCCAGTTAATGCCATATACGTCCTCGTCCTTGATATCCTTTCCATTTCGCTCCAAAAATGCAATCATCTGGTTCTCAATCTGAACTGCACTTTCAAAATTAAAATCAACGGATAGATAACCATATACATTTTCAGGATTCTGCTCCTTATAGGAAACCTCTGGGGTTGGAGCAACCTTCTCCTGATATTGCTTTGATACATACATAAGCTGTGCTGGTGCAAGCTTATTACTCTCATACCAGCCACACAACTGGAAATCATCTTCTATTTCTTTCTCGCCGATTTCTATGGTTAAATGTAAGGTCTTGCCAAGTTCTGGTTCCACATCAAGAGCCTTCAAAACAATGTCACTAAGAACAACATCCTTCTCCTCTTCTGGCATGCGACCAACAGTAGGATAAGAAAAACTGCTAACTGCATTTTCATCCTGTGCATAATAAACCTCAGTGTTTGCTTTTCTTGATGCATCCTTTAACATACCTACCAAAACACGGTAAGAAACATCCTTGGTTTTGGGATCATTCACTGCCATTTCATAATCTTCATAGGATGCATACTTAAGTCCAGCCATGGACTGTCCGCCAACCTGATGCATAGTCTCATTCTGAAATGTAGTGTTCAAGCTCATTGCCACTGAAAATACAATGGTAAATAAAATAGTGGTTAAAATAACTGCAATAATAACTGCAAGATTCTTCTTTTTGTTGGCAACGATCATTTTCATTGCCGTGTTACGAATTACCTTTTTGTTTGATACCTTACGCATTTTCCTCACCACCCTTTACATGACCATCCTCAATTCGAATGATACGATCCGCCATCTGCGCGATCTCCTCATCATGAGTAATCATCACTATAGTCTGATGAAAACGCTGACCTGTTACCTTTAACAAACCAAGTACATCCTGACTTGTCTTGCTGTCCAAATTACCAGTTGGCTCATCGGCAAGTACGATAGAAGGCTTTGTTGCAAGCGCTCTTGCAATTGCCACACGCTGCTGCTGTCCACCTGATAACTGATTTGGCATACGATCAATCATTTCCTCTAAACCAAGGGTTTTAACAATCTCCATTACGTAATCTTCATCAACATCATTGCCATCTAACTGAATAGGTAACACAATATTCTCGTACACATTTAATACTGGCACGAGGTTAAATGCCTGAAAAATGAAACCAATCTTTCTTCTACGGAAAATGGTAAGCTCCTCATCCTTCAATGCGAAAATGTCGTTGTCTCCCACATACACTTTACCACTAGTTGGTCGGTCCAAACCACCAAGCATATGACTTACCACTACCACTGGTTCCTACGATGGCTACGAATGTTCCTTCTTCAACCGAAATGTTGACACCATCAAGTGCCTTAACTGGCACACTACTTTGCTCATAATATTTTTTCAATTCTTCTGTTCTTAATACTTTCATTTTGTTCTCCTTTTTCTTTCTCAGCCTTACAAACTGCAATACATCTACTTTGTTATATAAGCAGTACATGTATGTTGTATTGCAGTCTCTGTTCTGCTTTACTGAGTACAGAATAATATAGAACTCTTTCTAGATTCTTTCTCAATTCTTTCAGATTTGAAAGATTTTAATTTTTGTCTTCATATTCTTCATTCTCTCACGATTGGATTTCAAACTGAACATTTCCTTTTGCATTTTTTCCCTTACGCTGCTTTTCTCCCCTTATAGCTCTTTCATATTGGTAAAACTGAACCGTAAAGGATGCAAACATAATTAAATATAGAATTAACGATGCGCCAACCCTTCTTGTGCATATCACTTAGATATTCTTCTTCCTTTGTATACTGTGGAATGTTAAACCACTTGAACACGGTCTTCTTTGTTTTACCCATTATCTCATCTCCTTCATATTCCGATACAAACGATCGATACGCTTCATTTCAATCTCAAGAACTTCTTTACCCAAGTCTGTAATCAGATAAATCTTTCTCTTATCTTCTTCTCTGTGAAAACAAATCAATCCATCCTTCTCCATCTTAGATAAGCTTCCATACATAGTTCCTGGAGCTAAAATAATATCTCCATTGGTAAGCTCTTTAACCCTCTGAACAATTCCATATCCATGGTTTGGTTCCTGCAGACATAACAATATATAAAAACCAGTTTCCGTCATTGGAACATAGACTTTCTTAATATGTGCATCCATTTCATCATCTCCTTATATAAATGTAGGCGCTAGATTGTTACTCAGTTTCATAAGAACTGCATCCATCACCATATAACACCTCGATATATCGCACTTCGATAGCATCATAGTATCGCAGTACGATATATTTGTCAAGAACAAAAAAAGAAGTAACTGTATAAAGTTACTTCTTTCCAAGTTATCCGCAAACTGATTATAATACAGCTAAAATCAAAATTACTAAAATTAAGATCACTGCAACCACAAAAGGAATCAAACCTTTTCCTAGTTTTTTAACACTTTCTTTATTCATTTTCCCTTTAAGTTGTAAGCTATTTATCACGATACCAAATGTGAAAACTAAACCAACAACAAAAGAATATACCATTAAACTATCTATCATATGATTTTTTGCTGGTATATTGAAAATGTATGCAACAAACTCAAATAAAATAATCACGCACAAGACAACACTATAATTATATGTTTTTTTCAAGATTGTTTCTTTTTCTACCGCTGTGTAATCTGCTACCATTTCTAATGTTTCTTTTAGGTCTTCTTTCATAACATCCATCTTCCTTTCGCCATTAAGTATCTCGCGAAGGTCAACTTCATAATAATCAGCCAGTTCAATTAATATACTAATGTCTGGCATAGTATTACCATTTTCCCAACGAGATACCGATCTTTGTGATACACCGAATTTCTCGGCAAGTTGTTCTTGAGTCAAATTATTGCCATTTCTCAATTCTTTTAGAAATGCTCCTATTTTAATCTGATTCATTTTTTGTACCTCCTTACAATGGCAATCCTATCATTTTGTCTTAACATACAACACGTCACCAACTGGGTAAACGCCCTATTTTCAAGGTAGACAGCCCTGTCTACCTGTATTTATCCCTAAAAACCGCTGAGTTTTTCATCATCAGGTTTTATTATAGCATACTTCATCCATTTATTTCTCTTAGCCATTTCGTATTACCGCTTAGTTCAGTCAAAATTCTATTTAAGGTTCCTTTAGTTCATGCAAAATTATATGTACTTCTCTAGCAGATTCTTTTCCAAGCAACATTTCTTCCACCGTTTTACCTGCACTTTGAGTTATTAATTGGTCTGGTTCTACATAATCTGTTCGCTTATATTCCATTACTGTCTCATTTGTATATGACTTAAACTTTCGAATAAAATGATATTCAGAGTAACCAGCCATATCAGCTAATAGTTTTATATTCAACGACTCTTCTAAATGATCTTCCAGGTATTGTAAAACATCAACCATAACCATCACCTTTCTTTCCACGTGGTAGTTATATATTAATTCACCATCTATATAGGTGCTGTTCCCAAATTGCTATTTTCACTTAAGTATCTTTCCGTAAAATGAATTATCCGACAACATTTTTTTGATTGACTCAAACTTACACTCACAAAGCTTCTCACATAGTGCTAACACTTCATTATCTACGAAATTCTCAACCTCATATCGCTTGAATCCATCTTCAAGATGAAAGATAAAAATCACCTTATCATCCGTCAAATACTCATTCCAATATTCAACCTCCAAATGCTGTTTGATGAAATCTTCCCAAACCTGAGCCTTGTCCTTTGGGAAAGAAATCTGATAATTTTCTCCATCCTTTTCAATCACAAATCCCTGTTTTTCTAACTCAAAAATACTTTTATCAATTCCCATTACGTATGAATAAAACATCTTATTACCTCCTCTATAAAACCTTAGTCATTATGAATTCATCTCGGTAGCTGCCATCCTTATACTTCATCGCACGAACTCTTCTTCCTGTCTCCACAAAGCCACATTTCTCATATAGTCTCTTTGCGGTATCATTTCCATCAACCACCTCAAGTTCGATCTGTTCATAGCCGATTCGCTCTGCCAGTTCTGACAAATAATTGAGTAAAGCATTTCCGATTCCAAGCCCCCAGAATTCCTTCTTTAAGGCGATTGCCAAACCACATCTGTGACGAATTCTTTGCTTATCTCCAAGACCATTTATACTACAGTTGCCAGCCACCTTGCCTTCTACAACCGCAAGCATCATCACAGATTTCTTATTTTCATATAGATTGGTAAGAATCTCTTTCTCTTGCTCAAGCGTATAGGTCACCTCTTCTGGCTCTCTCAGTAAAAATGGTGACTCGGTTGCTGTCAATTTCAAATAGTCTATCATATCCTGTGCGTACTCCGCAGTCGTTGGTCTTAATACACATTCACGACCATCCTTCAAAGTTATGGTTCTGTTTTCAAATTTCATACGGTACCTCCTTAAAAAGAAAGACCACTTACCTTAAAAGATAAGTGGTCAGTATATACATGTACTCTATATTCTGAAATATTATCTTTACTAGTAATCAATATTTTTACATACAACTTTAAAACCATGTATCCCAATAATATGCATAATCCCAGTAATAATGTATGTAATAGTGATTACAAGTCTATTCATAAGATAATCTCCCTTCAAAATATTGTGTAAACAATACTCTATAATGAAAACAAAGTCAAGAAATATTTTCATCGCATCTTACTAGCACTTCGTTAAACAAATTTCGAATGTACTTCCCTTCCCTAACTCAGAACTCACCTTAATGTATCCACCCTGTCCCTCAATAATCTCACGAGACAGATACAATCCAACACCGATTCCCTCTTTGTCATGAACTCTTGGTCCTCTATAAAAACGTCCAAAAATCTGTGGAATTTCATCCTCTGTCATTCCGCTAGCCTCATCCTGAATTCGGATACCAGAAAACATTTCATACTGAAAGGTGCTGACACAAATCTTCTTTCCACTCTCCGAATACTTGATGGCATTATCTAAAATGTTATAGATGGCTTCAAGCACCCACTTGCGATCAACGAATACCTTTCCGTCCTCTTCCGTATCAAGTTCTATAGTAATCTCCTTATCCTTCGCCTTGGCCTTACCCATATTACAAACCGATTCAGCAAGTCCAGCAAGAGATTCTTCCTTTTTCTCAAACTGAAAAATGCCCGTTTCTAATCGGGACATTTTCACCAGTGATTCAATCAACACTTCAAGCTTCTTCGAATGAATTATAATCTCATCCACGTACTCTCTCGTTGCTGGTTCCGTCAGTTTTTCCTGCAGTAGCTGCGCATATAAGGAAATGTTCGTAAGAGGCGTTCTTGTCTGATGAGAAATGTTGGTAATCAATTCCTTCAAGTTGTCCTTTTCCGCATTCAACTGCTTCTCCGACATAGACGAATCCGTCAAAAAACGATAAAGCTTTGTCTGCAGTTTTGAATACTCCGTTTCATCAAAATACTTCTCCGTAAACTCACCTGCAATAGCATCATCCAACATTTGATTAAGCATTTCATATTCTTTTTTGCGATTAAACATTTTGCTCGCCCCACTTCCAAACATAACCGATTCCATACACTGTCTGAATAAATCGGTGCTGATCATCCTCTATCTTATCTCGTAAACGCTTGATGGTTACAGACAATGCATTCTCTTCCACGAATTCCTGATTCTGCCAAACATAGTCAATCAAGCGATCTCTTGAAAGCGTAATTCCCTCATTCTCTACAAAGCAACGAAGCAAACGTAGCTCTGTCTTACTAAGTTCTACCTCAGCATTATTCTTCTTAATAATCATCTGCTCAAAATCCAAGTAAAGGCAATCTCTCTCATAAACAGACGCCGTCACAGGCTCACTCTTACGCTCCAATAGCTTTTGCACCCGAAGACGCAATACCATAAGTGAAAATGGTTTCGTCACATAATCATCTGCGCCTAGCTGCAAGCCCATCACCTCATCCATTTCAGTATCATTTGCAGTGAGCATCAAAACTGGTGTCTGGTGACTCATTCGAAATGTTCTCAAATACTCTAACCCATTTCCATCTGGCAGATTCACATCCAGAATCACCAAGTCCATTCTCTGAATATCCTTAATCTCTCCTAAGCTGTAAAACGGATGAAAATCATATTCTTCTGTCCCAAGTGTCAACGCAATACCCTGATTAATGGATATATCATCCTCAATTATAGCAATCTGTTTTTTCATTTCTGTTCTCCTAGCATTTCTTACTGATTTGATATTGGACCATTTTTGCCCCTTAACATTTATCTTATTATTTATCGTCCAACACAAGCTGAATAAACTTAACAGAACGTTCAACATTTTCCTTACGATTGCAAGGTAAAATGATATATACCTTTTTGTATGAAAGCGCCATACGTTTCGCAAATTCCGTATCACTGATATCTATCGCACCCGGAAAATCCTGTCCATCGCGAACTGTTTTGTCCGCATTATCCTTACACATTACAATGCGATCTTCCACCTGCTTGTAAATATCCTCTGGAAGGTACTCATCTAATGGCAAAATGGACTCATCATATGTCATATAATTCATCGCGCCTGGATCACCAACCACAATATCCAAATCATCATCCTTGATAAAAGCCCAATACTGCACACTGGAAATGTAACTTTGCTCCTCATAAACATTACCATTTAATTCCATCGATTCAACAACTTCAATTTTGTGACTCTTTGGAGATTCGTAACGTGCTCGATATGCATTCTCAACAATATCTGGCACCTGTTCCTCATGCTCCATATTAAAATCATTCGCAATCATCACAAACAAATCCACCGGACGACAATTGTCATATACCTTTGCACCTGCACCAATCAATAATGCTAAAGCCAAAAGCGCAACTATAAAATGATATTTATAATAATGAATAATATATTTGCGTTTCTCATTTGGTTCCATGGTAGCTAATCTTTTTTGTAAACGTTCCCATTTATAAGACATGCGCTCCTTGGTACTCATCTCAGACAAAGCAATCAGATCATCATTAAATAAATCCTCTTCTGCATTTGCATTTTTGCTCTCTTTGGACGTAACTTCCTTCACCTGGTCATGTTCTCTATCGTAATTTTCTTCTGTCATTCTCATATCTACTCATCTCTCTTTCCAAATATCTATCGTAAACTACATCAGCAATTCATTCACCATGGAATTTTATTATACGTTTTTTTTGACCATTTGCCTACCAACTTCACGCGAATTTCATAATCTCTTTAGAATTCTCAACTTGATTGCATTCTTGTTGCAGCACACCACCCTTTTCTTACCTGTTAGGGTTCATTTCTTACCACTTACCAAAAACCTATTTACTTTTTTTCTTCTCTCGATATAATGACATCATAACAACTGATTACAAAATGAAAAAACAAATTTTACATTTTGCAGTCATTGAAAAAAATCAGGGGAGGTGAAGAGTTTGAAAATACGAATCGAACTGGATAGCGTCGACGAAGATGAAATCACCATTCGTTGCAAGGAGTTGACACCAGAGATTATGAGACTGCAGCAACTCATATCAGAGACCACCAGCCGCACCAGTCAATTTGTGTTATACAAAGGCGACACCGAGTATTACATAGAACTGGACAAAATTTTATTTTTTGAAACAGAAAACTCTATGGTACTTGCCCACACAGTAGACAACGTTTACGAAACAAGAAAGAAGCTTTACGAGCTGGAAGAAATGTTACCAGCAGCCTTCCTTCGGATTTCCAAATCCTCCATCGTAAACACTAGTAAAATCTATTCCATTAGCAGAAATTTAACCGCATCGAGCGCTATAGAATTTCAGGGAACGCATAAACAAATTTATGTATCCCGCGCTTATTACAAGGTATTAAAATCAAAATTAGAAGAAAAGAGGTATGAACAATGAAAACATCGTCTAGAATTTTTTGGGGACTGATTTTAATTGCAGTCGCAGCATATTTAATCGTATTTCAACTAGGATTAATTAGTATTGAATTAAACGTTGGCACCATCATTATGGCAATCTTATGTCTTGCAATTTTCGTTGGTAGTTTATGTGACAGAAGCTTTGGTGGTGTCTTCTTCTCCTTAGGACTTGCCTGGGTTAGTCTTGGAAAATTGTTTGGACTCCCTACCATTTCACCATGGTTAGCACTTTTGATTGTCGTTATTTTGACAGCTGGTTTTCATCTTTTGTTTCCAAACGCAAAAGTGAATAAAAAAACTCACAATCATAACAAACATCACAATCATGAAAAATGGGATGACTATGCAGATGAGCACAAAATTGGCGAACATCAGAAGGTATCAGAATCAGAAGAGGATGGCTTTGTATTTTGCACGAACACATTTGGACAGATTGCAAAATATATCAACACAAATAACTTTAAAGGCGCAAACTTGTCCAATACATTTGGCGAACTAAAGGTCTATTTTGACAATGCTCTTATCGTTGACTCACCAATCGAGATTCAGGTTAGCAACTCATTTGGCAGCATGCAGCTTTTTGTTCCAAAGGATTGGAATGTTGTGCATGATATTCACGTTTTTGCAGGTGATGCACGCGAGCAAAATCATAACAACGCATCTACAACACCTGTTGTAAACATCAGTGGAAATGTTAACTTTGGAGAGATTCAAATTATCTATATTTAATTGCTACCTACCTTTTATATATTTACTATAAACGAACAAAACCTTGCGATTCAAATAGAACGCAAGGTTTTGTTCATTATTCTATCATTCCATTATATTTTCTGTCTTTTTTTCAGGTATCATTTTCATTGCAATCTTTTCAAAAATCTGCAGCTTTGCTACAACAATTATTTCCAAAATACAGAAAAAATGAGCAATAAAAAGACTCAATACAACACCATTTGATTTCAATAAATAGCCTGTCGCAAATCCGAATAATGCAAGCAATGCACTCGACATTAACACTAATAAAACAGATGGTAAAATCTCCTTTATTTTCTTTACAGAATTGACAAATTCATGAATCGACGCATCAAAATACACAAATCGTCCAATCACCAGAGTCAAAAAATATCCGATAATCGTATCATAATTATTATCCTGATAAATGAATTTGATAAAGAGGAAAATCACAAGCATATATAACATACTGGCCATTCTAAGAATTCCCTTTGTCTCACGATTTAGCTTTGTCAGCGGAACAACAAAATGATCCATCAAATTATTTGATAAAATACTTAATAAAATAAATGCCAGTAAAATATAATCCTCGTATTTTTGCCAAAACTGATAATACCCTTCCGAAATCGAAAAATACTGGTATGAAATCAAAAAATAAATTCCGATAAAAAACAAAATAAGACTAGAAGAAAACATCGCTTCATAATACTCTTCAATCAAACGATCAAAATAATCTACAAAATGATTATTATAATCTTCAGCCGTCTTTCCATCGATTCTGTATTTGGCAACACCCATCAATATTCCATGAATCAAACACACGATAGCAAATGAAATCGCTGCAAAAATCAAAATTCCTGGAAACGAAAAATAATGCTTTATATAATCACTAAACGTCATAATAATGATATCCTGTCTGTTCTGTCGTCTGCTGCACTGGTGCAACCTGCTCTGATTCTGGTACTCCCGTTTCTTGTGACACCGCTTCATTTTCTGTCACAACAACTTCTGATTCTAATGTCATCGTCTCCTGTTGCTCTTGTACAGGTTCTGATTCTACATCAGCTTGCTGTGCCAACCCATCTTCATTTTGCTGAGGCATCACTACATCTATCTCTGACTGCATTGCGACAGGTTCCACTGGCTTTGGTGCAACAGGTGCTGCTACTGTAGTCTGTCCCGTCGCCATATTTACAGGTCTTCTAGGTTTTACATACATGTTTTTATACACAACATATGTATCACATAACATATCATGAAATCCCTGTTTTTTCGCGGTCACAATAATTGCAAAATAACCAATGCACAATAAAGATGATAAAAATCTTCCTACTGTTTCACGGTATAAAATATTTACAAATGTCCACTCTTTGTCCGACACAACCTCTAGACGGAATAACATCTTGCCCAATGTTGAACCTGAAAAATAGGTAAGCAACACAAAATAAGCTGCCACGCCCAAATATCCGATAATATCAAGCAATGTGTAATCGAACAAAATATTCTGCTTCATAAAGGATACTCCACTAGAAGCAGCAACGGAAAATGGAATTTTTACAACTGCTGCTGCAAGTGATGCAATCATCATATCAATTCCATATGCCAATAATCTTACAAAAAAGCCAGCGCAAGCTTTACTTTCCGATTGGTTCTGCATAATACATTGGCACCCCGCTTCCCAAGTTATTCATAACATCAACTAATACTTCTGACTCTGATTTTTCCTTCACGGATGCAATAGAACCAAAGAGCATAGAAAAATAATTTGTCTCTGATGATGGTGCATAGAATTTAGAAACACCGCTCTTTTCTCTGACATATTGATCAAATTCTTCAGAACCCTTAATACCATCAATCAAACCATTTTCTACTGCCTGTGTTGCTGTATAAATACGTCCATCTGCCAATTTCTTGACATCCTCTACTGACATATTTCTTCCCTCTGCTACAATTTCAACAAATCTCTCATAATACTCGTCTACAAACGACTGATAAATAGCCAACTGCTCGTCACTCATAGTTTTTCCTGCAGATCCCATATCCTTGTTTTTCGCAGAAACGATATTCACTTCCTTAATTCCAAGCTTCTTATAAAGACCACTTAAATCATAAGTCGACATGATTACACCAATCGATCCCGTTGTTGTGATTCGATTTGCATACTGCTCATCTGCAGCTGCTGCCAAATACACACCACCAGAACAACATGTGCTTTCCATGTATACCCAAATTGGACGTTTTGTCTTTTCTTTATATTCCTTTAACTTTAAATAAAGCTCATCTGCCTGATATACTGCACCACCTGGTGTATCCATACGAAGGATCATACCCTTGTTAGAGCTATTATTGATTAATTTATCCACATACTTCATCAATAAATTATGATCATAGCCAACTGGAGCTGCATACAAGCTATTACTTGTTGTATTTTCCTGAATAGTACCTCTAATATTCAATACCGCAATGAAATCCTCATTCTGAGGCATATCTGCAAGCATTCCATCTGCTGTACTCATTCCATACAACTCTTCCATCATACTGCTAAAACTACCTGATGTTTCATTTTCATCTGTCTTATTCAATTTGCCCGCCAAGCTGTTGGTTAATACACTAATCACACCAACCAACACAAAAATAACTGCGGCAAGCACAAAACCTTTTTTCTGTTTATTGTTCATTTTTTTCTCCTGCAATGTCTAATTTATAATTCTATAAATGTAAGTGATAAGGCATCCTCCCACTTCGTGGGTTCTTCGTTCCACTTCGGTCCGCGCATAACAGATGTCCACTGGACATCTTGCGCCCCTCCTTACCACATATCGTTCGGAGCATTCCTATGTTATGAACTTCGTTCATAACGGCTCCTCACTATAATGGACAATTTCCATGTTTTTTAAACGGTCTTGACACCTGTTTTGTTTTCAACACATCTAACGCTGCTGCAATCTTTTGTCTTGTTTCATCTGGACGAATAACCTCATCCACAAACCCGCGTTTTGCAGCAATATAAGGATTCAGGAATTTATCCTCATACTCATTAATCAACTCTGCACGTTTTGCCTCTGGATCCTCCGCAGCGCTAATCTGTTTTCTACCAATGATATTTACAGCGCCCTCTGCACCCATAACCGCGATTTCCGCGATTGGCCATGCATATACAATATCAGCACCCATATGCTTTGAATTCATAGCAATGTAAGCACCACCATATGCTTTTCTCATAATCAATGAAATCTTAGGCACAGTTGCCTCTGAATAAGCATATAAAATCTTAGCACCGTGACGAATAATTCCATTATGCTCCTGCTCAGAACCTGGTAAAAATGCAGGTACATCAATCAAAGAAACAATTGGAATATTGAAACAGTCACAGAATCGAATAAATCTTGCCATCTTATCGGATGCATCAATATCTAAGGAACCACCCTTGAAATTTGCCTGATTACAAACAAATCCTACAGTGTTTCCATCCATTCTACCAAATCCAACGACAGCATTTTTTGCCCAGTTCTTCTGTACCTCAAAGAAGCTGTCCTTATCAATCATTGTATTGATGACATCATGTACATCGTAGCCTTTTTTCTTGTTATCTGGCACGATATCTACGATATCCTTAGAACGGTCTACACTCTTAAAATTACTCTTAACTGGAAGCTTTTCCATATTGTTATCTGGCAAATATGAAAGTAATTCTCTTACACCACCAAGACAATTTACCTCGCTCTTATATAAGAAATGTGCCACACCAGATTTGGTTGCATGTGCTACCGCACCACCAAGCTCCTCTGGACTCAATTCCTCACCAATTACTGTCTTTACAACCTGAGGTCCTGTGATAAACATCTTGCTTACTTCCTCAACCACAAAAATAAAATCACAAATAGCTGGTGAATAACATGCACCACCAGAACAAGGTCCTAAAATAACCGCAATCTGTGGAATTACACCAGATGCAATCGTGTTACGTTCAAAGATACCAGAATATCCACTAAGAGAATCGATACCTTCTTCAATTCTTGCTCCGCCACTATCATTGATTGTAACAATTGGGCATTTCATACGAATTGCCATATCCTGCAAATGTACAATCTTACGAGAGTGATATTCACCAAGACTTCCACCAATAACAGTAAAATCCTCTGATGATGCAAATACTGTACGACCATTAATCTTACCGTAACCTGTTACAACACCATCGCCAGGCACTCTCTTCTTATCTAATCCAAAATCATCGATTCGGGATTCTGCCAAGTCATTAATCTCAACAAATGTTCCCTCATCAAATAATAAATTCAAACGCTCACGCGCTGTTAATTTGCCTTTTTCATGCTGTTTTTCAATCGCAACTTCACCGCCACCAAGCTTAGCCTGATTACGACGACTTTCTAAATCTTCAATTGCTTCTTTCCAATCCATGATATTCCCTCCTGAATTCACGCAACGATTAAGTATATCAACATTTCTTCCCGAGATGTTGACAAATCAACTATACACCATTTACCCCTTTGTTGCAAGACGCTTTTGCACTTCCTGATGAGACGCTTTCTTACATGTGCAATAACAATCTTACATGACCGAACGCCGTGTATTGGATATGGCAGGACGGGCTAGAATTATGTTAGCGGCTCGTTAGGAATTTCGAAGAACTTTCCTATAAAGCAATTAAAAAGAGAGCCGCCTGTAAAAGCAGCTCTCATCGTCTTTACATAGAAATGATTACCACAAACTGATTATTGTCGATTGTAATCTTAACTTTATAGCCATGCGTTTGCGCCACACGGTTCACAATACTTAGTCCGACACCATTTCCCTCGGTGTTGTTTCTTGCGTTATCTCCTTTGCTAAATGGTTCTAACAGCTGCTCTGGTGCCAAATCCATCTCACCTTCGTAGGCATTTGTTATAACAAATTCTTTCTCCGAAATCTGGATTTGAATTTCACTATTTGGCTTTGCATATTTGGCGGCATTGGATAACAGATTATCCACTAAATGTCCCATCCACTCGACATCGGCTTTAATCTGCGCCTCCCCCATGACGGCTACCGTAAGCTCTCGTTCTTTCATGCGTTCCTTATACTTTGCAAGCTGCTCCTGTACAATCTGTTCTAATGCAACATTTTCCCGCTTCATTCCTCTCTCGGCTTCCTCAAGCTTTGACAAATCTAATATGTTTGCAATCATTTGGTTCATGTCTCCTACCGTTTCCAAAATTCGCTCCACATAATATTTATCCTTGTCTTCCTTTAAAAACATGTTTAAATTCTCTGCATATCCAGAGATTGCCATCAATGGACTCTTTAAATCATGTGCCATTGCATTTGTCATGTCACGTCGATATACATATTTTCCATAGACATGTTTTTTTCTTATATAAAGGATAGCTGATATTATCAGGGAAACCAAAACAGCAAGAACAAATGAACCCCCATAAAAGATTGCCAAAACCCCTTTCCAATCACGGAAGAAATCGTAATCATAAGAAACGACACATACCAAATCAGAGTTAATGATTTTTTTCATTTCCACTATTTTTGTCTTGAACTCATTGTCGATATTACTTTCCTCAAAACAATAATATGTGGTGTCCGTCCTGTCCTTCAATGACTTTATTTCCTTAATCAGCTCGTCCTCGCTTACATTTTGACTGTACTGATAATGCCGATCCCTAACATCCATTTGCCTTGATAAAAACCAAATTGGATAAAATGCATGCATGATTTCCTCATCGACCTCATACAACGCATATCCTGAAAAGTCACATGCAGACAAATCAAAGGTTTCCAAAATTTCTTGTTCGTTTTCCTCTATATATTCACCTGTATCATAATCGCGCGTATCTTTTAAGTAAATGTACTTAGGAAGAACATAACCATCCTTCACATATACTTCATCAAACACGATTCTCACATCATGGTGATTGTTCTTTTTATAATTGGTTCTCTCGTTAACAATATTCCAAAAATCTGGATATATCTTCTCGACCTGATTGGTATCCAGCCAATAAAAGCGCGTCGGTTTTCTCTCTTCGTTTTCCTTTTCACGAAAGCTTACGATCCACGTACATGCATTATCATCACAAGCTATCTTTACACCATCCGTATTATATAACTCACAATAAGATGACAAATCACGATAACCTGCTTCACCATAGTATTTGATGCCGTTATACCCATCCAAAATATTGTTAAACGTATCGTATTGCCAATCAAAACATGTCTCCAGGCGGTACTGAAGTCTTGCCATTTCCTGATTCATGATGTCTCTTTCCTCAGGGGTGTCTGCATTCGAGGTTACCTTACCATCCTTCTCCTCAACCTTCGTAAAATCGATATCCCCATAATTCTCTTCTGCTTTCAAAATATCATCCGTAACTCGTTCTGTTCGAATGTCAAGCTGTTTATATGCTCGATTTTTATAGCTATCTGCCGCTAAACAGGTTACTATCATCTCAAGTGGAATAATAACCACCATTAATATCGTAAGTATTTTATAAAATTCATTCTTATACTTCGGTTTACGAAACACTTTGGTTTTTAGCATCTTTGTCTTTGTTCTCTTAAACAGTTTCATAAGCACACTCTCCTACATTTATTCTTCCTAACATCATGTAAAACGGATCCTTCACATCCTGTTTTCATTTTAGTCAACAATTTTGTAACCCTTACGAATTACCGTCTTAACACACTTTCCTTCCTCACCTAACGCCTGTCTCAATTTTTTGATATGATTATCCAAAATGCGTTCCTCGCCATCATAATCATATCCCCAAATGCGAACAATCAAGGTATCTCGACTTACAACCACACCCTTGTTTTCCATCAACAATTTCAAAATCAGATACTGCTTTGACGCCAATTCGATGATCTGTGTGCCGACCTTTACCTCCATTTTTCTCGGATTGAGTGAAATGTTTCCAACTGTAAGCTCCTCGCACAAAACGGTTCCCTTCGCACGATTCAGTAAAGCCTTAACCTTTGCCTGTAAAGTTGCAAGCGAAAACGGTTTGACAATATAGTCATCACATCCCAAATCATATCCATATAAGATGTCCTCCTCACGACCTCTTGCAGTTAAAAATATGATCGGTACATCATCATCTCTTCGAATCTCTCTACAAATATCAAATCCGCTTATGCCTGGCAACATCACGTCTAACAAAACCAAGTCATATGTATTTTCATATAGCAAATCCATTGCCGCCGCTCCGTTGTCCACCATCTGTAATTCGATTTGCAGTTCCGACTGATTTGCAAAATAATCCGAAATGACTTCTCTTATTCTTTTGTCATCCTCCACTAATAAAATCTGGTACATTTCTCCTCCTAACATGATGTAGATTGATGCATTCCCCGCATCCACGCTTATGTCTCCACGACTTAGAGGCAAGGGATTGCTTATATCGGTTCTACTGTGCTTATGATAAACTCGTTATCTATCTTTTATCTATCCTTTATTTACCTTAATCTATTATAGACTTCGCTCTTTCTATTTTCTATGCATTTTTCTTGTTTTTAGCGTAAAAAATAGTAAAATATTAATATCTATTCGTCATAAATTAATATGATTTATCAGTTTCTTCACAATGGGGGCACGAAATGTGAAGAACTCATTTACGATATATCTTAACAAGTCCGATGAAACACTTTACTAACAAGGGGGAGGTAGTGAAGTATGGCATTAGAACTTATCTATATATTATGTATCATAGCTGATTATGCAGTGATGCTATGCTTTGCACTGAAGAAAAAGCAACATCACCAGAAAATCAGTCGATTATTCCGTAAGCTTATCATAGTACTTTCTATTGCAGTTTTTTTAAGTACATTTGCGATGGTTATGCTATTCAAAGAGATTGCTCTACTCCTTGAATCCATTCACTTTATGTCCACGGAATGGGTCTTAATCTACTTGCTCGTCTTTCTCGAATATTATTTATGCTATTTCACCTTCCATTATTTCCCAAAGGATGTTATGAACAAAATGCTGGTCTATATGGTTGGTAATTCTCAAAATGGTGCCCTCTGTTTTGATGCCAACGACACATGTATCTATGTAAATGATGTTGTTTATTCCTTTAACGATAAAAATGTTACACTTGAAGATTTCGAGGATCGCTACAAAAAGCTCTTGGGTGTTGAACATTTTCAAGATGCAGAAGAACAGACCTTTGTAAGAGAAATGCATACCTTAGACTCAACTCGATATATTGAGCTATCCTTCTCCAAACTTTATGATAATCGCGGTCTCTATATGGGAGCTTATATATCCGGCTACGACAAAACAGATGATATTAACAAATTAAAGGAACAACAGTATCGTGCTACGCATGATGCATTGACTGACCTGCACAATGAAGCATACTTTACGGAAGCCGTCTTAGAGCTTAAGAAGTCCCATCCAGATACCATCTACTATCTGGTGTATACAGACATCAAGGACTTCAAGCTGGTTAACAGCTTATTTGGTTATGAAACTGGTAATGACATTTTACGTCGTTTTTCCACACTAATGAAAACATCTCTGCCAGAAGAAGCCATTGTAGCACGATTGGTTTCTGATCATTTTTCCATTTGTATTCCAAAAGAAAGCTTCGCAGAGGACCAATTAATCCAATGCTTAATTGACGCCCAGAAGCTTCAAAGCACCAGCGAATTCCAGCTCCATATCCACGCAGGAATTTATGAGATTCAACCACAGGATGAAGATGTTTCTGTCATGTGTGATTTTGCCAAAATGGCAATGCAAACCGTTAAAAATGATTACAACAAGCTATATGCTTATCACAATGATATATTGATGGAGAAGCTGTTGAAAAACAAACAAATGATTAATGAGTTGGAAGCCGCTATTGAAAACCAACAGTTTGTAATATACCTACATTTCTGTCAATATTTCCACAAAGGATTTTTATTACATTGATCTATACAAAACCTTCACCGAGCTGATAACCCGATACGACATTTCTCCAAAGCAATTGAAACTGGAGATTACCGAAACTGCATTTATGCAGGATATTGAAAAACAGCTAGAACTCATTGGTAAACTACAAGCATTTGGCTTTGATCTGGAAATCGATGATTTCGGAAGCGGTTATTCTTCTTTGAATATGCTAAAGGATTGGACCGCTGATGTCTTAAAGATTGACATGGGCTTCCTGCGAGAAATCAAAACCCGCGAAAGAACCAAGGTTATTCTTGGCATGATTGTAGATTTGGCAAAACAACTTGAAATGACCGTTATTACGGAAGGTGTAGAAACAAAGGAACAGGTAGATTATCTAACCTCCGTTGGTTGTGATATGTTCCAGGGATATTATTTTGCAAAACCAATTTCTGTGGAGCAATTTGAGAAAGAGTATATGTAACAAATTCTAGTTATTTCCTATGGAAAAATGGGACTGTCTCGCATTAAAAATACGATTGCAGTCCCATTTGTTATACATATCCATACAGTCCACGTACAGATACTTCAAAATTCTTTATTTCTCTATGTTCTCCATTTACTTCTACCAACAAGCCACCACTTTTCGAAATCCCTAAAGCAACCGCTTCATAGGTATTGTGTGGATTCTCAATTCGCACTCGCTCACCCCTGTTGACTAAATATTTCTCATATTCTTTCTTAAAACAGCAAAGGTTGTTGTACACAACAAATTGATTAAAATATTCAAGAAAACTCTTCCAAATTTCTTCTACAATTTCTTTCCTATGAATTCGCTTTTCATACTTTTTATCAATCTCCAATTCTATAGAAGTTGCCTTATCTGCTATTTCCTTTACAAACTTATGTTGATGAACATTTACACCAATTCCCAATATTAGATACGACTCTCCATTACTTAAAGTCTCATATTCCACCAAAATGCCACATATCTTTTTTCCGTGAACAACAATATCATTTGGCCATTTAATCTGACATTCCAACCCGTACAGTTTGTGCAATGCACTTCGAACAGCGAGACCACATAATATTGTGATAGATGGGATTGCTGCTCTGGGAATATCCCCTTGATAAAGGAGCATAGAAGTTGCTACACATTCATTTGGAGGACTTTCCCATTTGCGACCGATTCTTCCTCTGCCAGCCGTTTGTTGCATTGCACTAATAGTCAATCCCTCTTTTGCGCCTTGCCTTGCTCGTTCCTTAATTCGTTCATTTGTGGAATCTACAGATTCATAGTATTCATATTCTATTTTCTCCAACATATAACCACTTCTTTCTAGAACAAAGTGTGCACAGCACACTAGCCATTTTGCGGCAATTGTTCGGACATTGTCCTGGCCCTTGTGGGCGAGATCTATAGAAAAAGCAAGCGGACAAGTATTATCCGCTCTACTTTTTAGATCAAACAATTCAAATATATATGTCCAATTGCTTCCTCCGTCATTGGTACATAACTGTTATTTAACAATCTGGTCTGATTCTGAATTGTGCTATTGGCAAAATCCAAAACATCCTCTTTTGTCATTCCATAATCTGCCATTGGTTTCCATGGTAATATTTGATTCAACAGATCTTCTAGTGCCTTAAGACCTTTTTCTGACTTCAGAACCTGCTGAAACAGATTAATTAAGTCTCTTATTTTCCCACCAGGATTCTGTGCTTGATAATACTTCAATACCGCTGTGAACAACTCATAATTTGATTCTCCATGTGCAACATGATATTTCCCGCCAAAAGCATAACTCATAGCGTGTACCGTTCCACATCCTGCATTTCCAAATGCAATACCTGCATAATTAGAAGCACGTAAAAAGGTAACTGCAAGCTCTGACAATTCACACTTTTTTGTCACAAGCTTTTGATATCCCTCTAAAATTAAACGAATCGCTTCCTTTGAAAACAACTCTGAAAGAGCAGTTGCATTTGGACTCAAAAAGCTCTCCACACCATGAACCAACGCATCAAGTGAGCTGGTTGCAAACACACCATAAGGAAGACTTTCTATAAACTGTGCAATCAATACTGCATGGTCACAATACATTTCCTGCGACACCAACCCCTGTTTCGTTCCGATTGTAGTTCTGTTTACAATCGAAATGTTTGTCATCTCCGACCCAGTCCCACAGGTTGTAGGAATAATAAAGAATTCACATTGTTTCTTCAAATCACTCATATTTTCATATAGCACATTGATATCTTTTGTTCCCTTTGGTGCCACCGCAATAATCTTTGCGATATCAATAACCGTTCCACCACCAATTGCAATTAATCTTTTATATGAAACATGTTCCAAATCCTTAAGCAAAAGATTCACCATCACATCTGTGGGTTCACCACTTCCATATTCTTCCTGATAGATAACGGAACATGTTAATCCCATTTTCTCCACATCTAGTATATATTTATTCGTGATAATCAAGTCATCACAATCGATTTCATGTTGTTTTGCAAAGCTCATAAAATCACTATATTCTTCCACAGTTGGAACAATCCCAAACCTATTCATTCAAACACCATCCTTTTACAGCAATTGCGAAACTGATGATAATTTCAGCTTCGCAATTACAATTAGATAAATTTCTCATCCTTTAAAAATGAAGTCGAAAACTTTCCGGACAAGAAGCTTTGATTCTCAAGAATTTTTAAATCAGTGGCAATGGTTGTATTAACACCCTCAATCTCAAACTGATTTAACGCAGTCTTCATATTATCTACACAGGCATTTCTATCTTCACCCCAGGTAATCAATTTAAAGATCATAGAATCATAGTATGGCGTTATTTTGTAACCATCACATATTGCATGCTCAATTCGAACCTTTCCACTAGTCGTATCTGGAAATGTCACTTTCGAAATCGTACCTGGCATTGGTGTAAATGTTACTGGATCCTCTGCATTGACTCTACACTCAATGGCATGACCTTTAATGCAAATGTCCTCCTGTTTGAAATCAATTGGCTCTCCCGCTGCAATTTTAATCTGCTGCTCTACAATATCCACACCAGTTACAAATTCCGATACTGGATGCTCTACCTGAAGTCTTGCATTGATTTCCATAAAGTAATATTCCCCGTTACCAGCACGAAGCATCTCAATAGTACCAGCACCTGTATAATTCATTGCCTTCACAAGCTTTCTTGTGTAGTCATATAACTTCTCGCGATCCTGCTCTGTTACTACAGGCGATGGTGATTCCTCAAGCATTTTCTGGTATCTTCGCTGAATAGAACACTCACGCTCACCAAGACATACAACATTTCCTGTATGATCGGATATAAACTGTATCTCGATATGTCTAGGATTAAGGACTGCTTTTTCTACATACACGTCACCAGATGCAAATGCCATCTCACCAATCTTTTTCATGTTCAAAAAGATTGATTCTGTCTGTTCCTCCGACTCAAAGGAATTAATTTTTTCAATTCCTTTTCCACCGCCACCCTTATCAAGCTTCAGTAACACTGGTAATCCTACATCCGATGCAATCTCATAAATCTCTTTCACACTACCGACAGGCTTTGTTGTTCCCGGTGTAATCGGAACACCTGCTTTTTCCGCAATCTGTCTACAAAAACATTTTGATTCAATATCCTCCAAGAATTCCGGTTTTGGTCCAATCCAAATAGCACCTGCATCTGCCACATCTTTTGCAAAGCCCGCTGACTCTGAAAGAAAGCCGTAACCTGGATGTACTGCATCTGCACCAGACTTCTTAATCACATCAATAATACATTCTTTATTTAAATAACTTTTTACAGGAGCAGAAGGACCAATATAATACGCCTCATCTGCATCTGCAATATATGTAGCATCCTTATCTGCATCAGAGTACACTACAACCGTCTGAATATTCATTTTCTTACATGTTCGAATTACGCGATTTACAATTTCGCCTCTGTTTGCAATCAATACTTTTTTAATCATAATATCGCCTCTTTTCTGTCTATGATCGAATATAATTCGTCTTTATTTTTTCCTCAATCTCTGGTTTTTCAATTCCCGCATTTTTTCCTGCTTCTATACATTTCAACATCCATGCCATATTCTTTCCTAATGTGCGCATGGTTTGAATCCCTTCCAAATCCTCTAATACTTCTTCTGGTTCATTTCCATGTACCATATTCCAATACTGAGATGATACAATTGGCATATTTCGATTGGCTGGATATTTTAATAAAACATCCAGGGCTGCTGTGGTTCCTCCCCGTCTCGCCGATACAACACAGGCTGCTGGTTTTAACCATAATTCCTTTGCTGTATAAAATAAACGATCCATCAGCGATACCATACTTCCGTTCGCTGACGCAAAGTATGTTGGAGAGCCAAATACAAATCCATCCGCCTCTTCAAGCTTAGGATACAACTGTGCCAATACGTCATCCTGAAACACGCATCTGCCTGTTTCCCAACAGACCTTGCACTCAATACATCCACGAACAGGTTTGACACCAATTTGAAAAATCTCTGTTTCAATCCCCGCCTGCTTCAGACTTTCTTCAACAATAGAAAGGGCTGTGTAAGTACAGCCCTTTGCGCGAGGACTTCCGTTAATCAGTAACACCTTCATTCCGATTGCCTCTTTCTTTTTTATACTTCCTCCAAAACGATCATTGGAACATCTACATCCATCTCATCCCATTCAGCAACCAAAATTTCTTTAACCTTACCCGCCTTTGGGCTCAAACAACTAATCTCTGTTTTCATACAATTTAAAACAACTAATTCCTGATTTTCCTCTACTTCCTGACCAACCTCACAAGTTACTCGCGCCACAAGTCCTGGCATATGTGCATTCAATGTGAAATCCATAATTCAATCCTCCATTTCGTATTATCTAATTACCAAATCTTCTTTTTTTAACATTTGAAGCTGCTCGATTCTAGCCTGCTTTGCTTCTTCCTGTGTTGTCTGAACAAACTTAATTTTGTCTCTTCCTGGAATCGTTTGACCGATAATCCAAAGATCTGCATAAATAATATTTGCTGAACACATTAGTCCTCCAAAGGTAGGTCCATCACCAATTAACAAGGTTGGAAAATTACCATTGATATTTACAGCTCCTAACATGTTATATCCGGACTCGATCCAGTTGGATGGATGATCTCCACCTTCACCACCATTTTCTCTTGCAAAGAAGAAGGATGGCAATTCCTCCAAACGATATCCAGAACGGTTTGAATCATGTCTCACCTTATGCTCATGAGAGAACAAATAATCCATACCTTCCTCTGTTACATAATCTGGTACTGATGCAGGTCCTACAATCAATCTTACATCCCACACATTTTTGTATTCTGGCTTGTATTTTGGATTCACCTTTCTTCCAATTAATTCATCCTGATTTGGTACAGCAATTCCCCTTAATTCATCACCAGGTTTTAATTTTCTTCCTTCAAAACCACCATATGAACCAAACAAACATGTTGATTTGCTATCCAAATATAATGGAACATCAATACCACCAGCTATTAAGATATAAGCACGGAATCCCACTTCACCAAAATGATCAAATTTAATCTGGTCACCTGCACATACCTTAAATGCTTCCCAGGTAGGAACGCTCTCACCATTCACTGTTGCAGACATATCTGTTCCTGTCAGACAGATTACTTTATCTTCTGTAAATTCAAAGGAACAATATCCAGCAGTTATTTCAATACCCGCCTCACCTGGATCATTTCCAACAATAATATTACCAATCTGAAGTGCAAGATTGTCCAATGCGCCAGAAGGTGACATTCCAAGTCCCATATATCCAACTCTTCCTGGCCAATCTTCCACAACTATTTCGATTCCACCATTTAGAACTTTTATCATACTCTCACCCTCTCTACACTCTAGGAATAATCTTTGAAGCTTCCTGCTGACGTCTTACCAAATCTGCAGCACCAGCCTTCACATCTTCTCTATTGATAAACTCAAGATAATCTTTCACAATGATCTGACCTTCCTCGATTTCGTATTCGTAGCCAGTTCCATTGTTTACCATATCGCATATTTCATTTAATTCCTTTTCCTCTACTTCACGGAATTTGATACGATCGCCATATCTCTTATAAAGGAATGGGGACTCCTTAAACTGAGGATGTAACATCTTCATCTGAATAACTGGAATGGTTCTTCCAAACAACTGATTACCTCCACCAGAATCACTAGGATAGGTACAAAGTGATACACCACCGATTCCTACAGATCCTTCTGGAGTCCATGTTCTTGGTGGATTTGCCTTAGGCACACAAATCTTACATCTTGGATCCATTGGCCACCAGAAAGCATTACCAGGATAAAAGCCACAACCACTGTTATACCAATATGTTCCCATTACCATGTCTTTAATATCCTGAACTGTACAACCATTACAAAGTGCTGTATATTCCAAGTTGTATCCACCCATATCATTTGGTGCGTCCTTACGAACTGATTTCTCATATAATTCAACTGCACTTTTTGTTTTGCTATCTTCAAATGTCATTGGTAACGTGATGATTCTGGAATCAATTACCATGTCATCCACACTCTTAATCCTGTTCTCTGCCTCCGTTAAATAACAAATCAAAGATTCGTAATCCAATACCAAAGGATCAAAATGCATTAAGTTTGTTCGAACGCCTGGCAATGTTTCAATCAATCCAGGAATATTCATCTTTCGAATCTCTGCATCTACTGCTAACATTCGAAAAGAATCCATCAATTCCACGGTTGGAATTGCTCCGTACTCAACCTGTAAAAATCCATCTCCCGCCTGTCGGAAGAATATCTCTTTTCTACTATCTGTAGCAGGTAATGAAGAAATAATAACGTCATATTTGCTCATTTTCCGTTACCTCCTTTTCTGTAATCAGAAGTATATTTATAATCCAAATTTTTTCTTTGCTAATTCTGCAATCAATTCAGCAGTTCCATCCACACCTAACAATGCGGTGTTAATCTGAATATCGTAATGCTCCTTATCTCCTGGCAAATATCCAGCATAATGCTTATGATAAGATGCTCTTGCAGTATCTACGCTTTTAATCATTTTCTTTGCCTCTGAAGCAGTCATATAAAGAGCATTTACACAATTAACCACTCTTTCTTCATAGGAAGCATAGAGAAATATATGCAAGCTTCTTGGATGATCCCTCAATATGTAATCAGCACATCGTCCAACTACAATGCAGTTTTCATTTTCCACATACTCGTTGATTAATTCCTTCTGTGTCTCAAATACTTTATCCTGAATTTTGCTTGTTCCAAGTCCTAATGGATATTGCATATTGAATAATGCCGTTCTTACTGACTCCTCTGCTTCTGTTACAGCCGAAGAAGGAAGCTTCATCTTTTTCGCTGCATGCTCTACAATATCTCTATCATAATATTCAATGTCCAAAATCTCCGAAACCTTTTGAGCAACCTGTCTACCTAAACTACCAAATTGTCTGGTAAAGGTGATCACATAATTATCTGTCATGTTATTCCTCCTTGCACCATTCTCAATCTAATGTATAAGCCTCTGGAACTGCCTTCTTCAAAATTGAGAAGTCGTGAATCGAATCAAATTCAATATCATTTTGAATAATCTTGTGCTCGAACATAAAGTCTTCAAGAGATGACATTGTTTCCTTATACTGAGAATCTACTCCCCAGCGATAATCATTTTTCTCCATAATACCTGCAATTTCTGACTCTTCGCTTTCACAAACCTTAGCTACAATCTTAACTGCCTCATCACGATTTGAATTAATGTAATCCTCAGCCTTCTTAACAGCTCTAAGCATTGCAGCAAGAGCGTCTGCCTTTTCTGTAACAGCGGATGTAGGACATACCGTTGTCTCATACAAAGTTAACCAATCAACATCGGATGGAACTCCTTCGATATCTGCCTTGTTACCAGAAAGAAGGAAACGTCCTCCCATTGACTCAGCCTTTGTTAACCATGGCTCCCAACAAGCAATAATATCAATGTCACCAGATTCAAATGCAGAAAGCTGATCTGCTGGCTGGACCTCAACCTTATTGATGGCATCAAAATCTACATCATACTCATCACACATTCTCATAATTGCCACATTAACCTCTGCACCAGGAACAAGTCCCAACTTACAGTTTTCCAAATCCTTTGGACTTTTAATATCAATATCTGTACGAATTGCAGCTGCCTGTGTACCACCCATATCATTGTTTGCAGCAATAACCTTTACATCAAGACCTGAGTCAACCCATGTCATTACAGTATAGTAGCTGTTAAATGCTGCATCACATCCACCACCTGCGATAATAGATGCCATATCTGATAAATTTGTTACATACTGAATCTCAACATCAACGCCCTCTTCTTTGAAATAACCAAGCTCCTCCGCTACTGCCACCTGCGAACAAGATGCTGGTGCTGGTGTTGCAATAACCTTTAATTTCATATTTGAATCTGTTGAATCTGTTGCTTCTGCTGACTCCTCAGCTCCTTTTGATGCACTTGTGCTCTGTGCTGCTCCACCACATGCAGTTAATGAAAGTGCCATTAACGTTGTCATAATAATTGTACTAATTCTCTTTCTCATAATTTTTTCCTCCTTAAATCTCTATGTAATATATATTTGCTTTTGAAAAGTAGTTACCTGTTATTGCAAACTACCTTTCACAAATATGTATTGCCTTATTCAATAGCTGATGAAAGACCTTCCTTCTTCCACTTAAACAGCTTACGTTCTACCATGGTCAAAATACCCTGGAAAATAGTTTGCAATAATGCAATCGATGTCATAGCCATAAACATATTAGCCACCTTAAACCAGTTACGACCATCTACAATAATGAAACCAAGTCCTGTATCGGATCCAATCATCTCTGCTACTACCAAAGCTGAAAAACAAAGCGAAATGCTTGTCTTCATACCAGCAATAATGAACGGAAGTGCAGTCTTTACAACCACATGATAAAACAACTGAAGTTCATTACATCCCAATGTCTTTGCAGATCGTATATGCAACGGATTAATACTTTTTACACCCTGAATAGTAGAAGCTAAAACAGGAATAAATGTTGCCAACACAATCATTACAATCTTTGCAAATTCTCCAACACCAAACCAGATAATTAACAGTGGCATAAATGCATACGGTGGAATTGCACCTAAGATATTAATAATCGGCTGTAAAATACTCTCAAAGATCTGAAGCTTTGCCATTATATATCCAACAATTACACCTACTACTGTTCCTATAAAGAATCCCTTGAAAATTCTCAACATACTGACTCCTATATGAACAAACAAGGTTCCCTCATCAAAAAACTTCTTAAAGGTTACAAGAACCTCTGTTGGAGCGGGCAAGAACGCTTTATTCATCCAACCCATTTTTGCATTGAGCATTGCATATACCTGCCATATCACAAAAAACATTATTAATGACACACCACTTATGACTTTATATCTTTTCTTTCTATGATTTTTCATAGCGCATCCTCCTTACATAATATGATTGAGCATCTGGAAGCACTTAATCATTTGTGACAACCAGTTTTTCCTTTTTTCCCTTTTTATTAGAGATGAAACTTTCAATCTTGTTTACATATTCAATGAATTTTGGATCATTCATATCTCGTTTTCTTTCGATATCTATTTTTTCATTAAACTGAATGGTTCCATCCTTCATCGCAATAACTCGGTCTGCCAGATATACAGCCTCTGGAACACTATGCGTTACAAAAATAATGGTTTTATTTGTCTTCTTCCATATTTCAATCAAATCATCTCTAAGCTTCACTCTTGTAGAAGGATCCAATGCACTAAATGGTTCATCCATCAATAAAACATCAGGTTCTGCTGCAAGTGCTCTCGCAATTCCAACTCTCTGCTTCATTCCTCCCGAAAGACTGTCTGGATAATAATTCTTATATTTCTTCATACCAATCATCTCTAGGTATTCATCTGCCAGTTCTATATAATTTTTTTTCTTTTGAATCTTTGGTCCAAAGCATATATTTTGATAAACGGTATACCAAGGATATAACGCGTGTTCCTGAAATACCAATCCTCTATCAATTCCTGGTCCCTTAATCTTTTTTCCATCTAGAATCAGTTCGCCACCATCCGGTTTTGTATATCCTGCTAAAAGATCTAACAATGTACTCTTTCCACATCCACTCTTTCCCAAAAGACAAACAAATTCGCCTGTTTCGATTGTGAAACTAATATCTTTTAGCACCTGAACTTCAGAGCTAGCAAAACTTTTTCTTATATTCTTTACCTCTAACATAATGTTCACCTTCCTTTTTTATAAGAAGTTGCTGATTGCTGTAATCTCGACGCCTTCTCTTTCCAGGCCTTCTCTTATATTCTTCATTAAGTCTGCGGCTCCAAATGTATCACCATGTACGCATAATGTTTGAACCTTTAAATCAATATCCTTTCCCTCGTTCGTAATCACTTTTCCTTCCTTTACCAATCGAATTGCTCTATCTGTTAATCTAGCAGTTCGATCCTCATCAGGACCTTTTCGAATCTGAACAATGTGTCCATTGTAAGTATGTTCTCGATCTCCATATCCCTCAATTGCAACTGGAACTCCCATGGATTTCGCCATATTGGATATTGCAGAATCATTTAATGCGAATGTAATGACATTTTTTCCAAGAGAAGAAATAACTTCCAGAATTGCTTTTGCCATTTCATCGTCTTCCATTGCCATCACATATAAATTTCCGTGTGGTTTTACGTGCTGCAGTTCTACTCCAGCAAAGGAACAAAATTCTCTAAGTGCACCAACCTGATATCTTATATAATTTTTAATCTCATTACTGGTACATGTCATATTTCTACGACCAAATCCTTCCAAATCTGGAAATCCTGGATGTGCTCCTAATGCAACGCCTGCATTCTTTGCCATATTCACTGTTTCACTCATCACATTCGCATCCCCTGCATGAAACCCGCATGCTATATTTGCAGAAGTGATATACTTCATCATTTCTACATCGTTTCCCATTTTAAAATTACCAAAGCTCTCACCTAAATCACAGTTCAAATCTATTTTCATATTTATTACCTCCTAACTGCTCTATTTAAAAAAAAACAAAGAGATTTAACACAACTATGTGTCAAACCTCTTTGTTTGCCATTTCCTAAGATGTTTCTTATTATACTTTCTTTTTTTTCATACGCAATCGCACTAACGAATGATTTTTTTTACACTTCTAACTACTCCTTTTACCAAAAAAGAAGTAGTTTTTCTAATCCTTTTATCATCACTAATACTTTTCTACTCACAAAGCTTACTCGTAAAGCTTACTAATCGGAAAGCAGCGGTTGCTCGGTCATTGTCTTGATCCTTGTAAGCAAGACCTGTAGAAAATACAATGAATTTCCTCTAAAGTCAAAAAAGAGACTGATCACTTAATGTGACAGTCTCTCTCAACAATTTCAAGTCGACGCTCGTGGAGACTTTGCGCGTGATTCTGGTCAGCTTGCTGACACATTCCTCGCAGAATCACTGCGCATCCTCTTCCTCTTATATGTTATATTTTGATTTTTTGGAGTAATTGCACTCTGGAACCGACATCCATCTTTTTATATAGGTTCGCAATGTGTTTTTTTAAGGTGTTTAATGAAATTATCAACTCATCACACATTTGTGTGGTTGAAACATCCTCTAACAATAACATTAAAACCTCACTCTCACGTTTTGTTAGATTATACATAACTCTATATTTTTCCACCGGACTAGCAAAGAATTCATTGCCATCTACCATTTCAATCCTAGAAGATTTATCTTGTAAAAAGCGACTACTAGCAATGGATAAATGTTCCTTTAGCAAATTCAAAATAAACTCTGCATTTTCACCAAAATCAATAGCATTTATTGTATTATCATCTCGAAACAAAACAACCTCTCCACAGTAGTTCCCTTCAAAGGATATTACTATATGAATACCATATGCTATATGATTGGGTCTGCAAAACTGATTATAGAATGAAGAACTCAAAAATACTTTTTCTTCTATAATATCAGAATCTTTATACACAATGCTGTTTCCTGCAATTTTAATCCCCGAAGCATAATCATATCTTTTAAAATTATTTTCATACAAATCAATGTAACAATCTTCAATTCCTTCTGATGCAACGACATGAATTTCTCCATTTTCCCTTGGAATGAAAAACAACGCGTGATCAAATGGTACTAGCCACTGAATCTGTTTCAATATGGTATCTCCCATAGCACCAATCGATTCGCTGCTATGAATTCGATAGATTATATTTAATATTCCCATCCAAATATTGTTACCGAAATTCTTCATGGTCATCTTCCTTTCTTGTGACAAGAATTCAAGAACGCACCCAGCGTTCTTGCTTCGAAATGCGCATCATCTCTGCTGACGCCTTCACTTGCACATTTCTGCACTCCGCCGAAGGCTTTTTTATCTCAATTGGAAATTGAGATAAAAAAAATGCCAAATCATTCCGCAGAATAACCTAACACCTTTGTCAAAATATCTCTATATAATTGATGTCATTATACATGACTTATGTTCCAAAAGTCAACAAATAGAAAAAGATTCCATACATTGCACAATTTATTAATTCTCCATGCATCATACTTACCAAGTATTTTCTACTCTATTTTTATTGCACGAACCTTCTTTTTAAGCTATCATTTATATAGATGTTTTGTACGATCTGCCTTACCATACAGGCATTATTTTGAAACCCATTAATAGAACACGCTAGTCGCATTGTGACGGTTGTTCTGTCATTGTCTTGTGCCTTGTGGACGAGACTTATAGGGAAGTTCGAAGTACTTTCCTGTAAATCAAAGATAGACATTTGCCTAGTAAATAAAAGAAACAAGGAGGGGTACCATGATTACCATCAGCTTATGCATGATTGTAAAAAATGAAGAAGCAACGCTTGCAAGATGCTTAGACTCGGTTGCCGATCTTATGGATGAAATCATCATCATTGACACAGGCTCCACGGATGCAACCAAGGAGATTGCAGCGCGCTACACTTCTAACATATATGATTATCAATGGATCAATGATTTCTCTGACGCACGTAATTTTTCATTTTCCAAAGCGACAATGGACTACATTTATGCACCAGATGCAGATGAGGTTTTGGACGAGGAAAATCGAGAACGTTTTTTGAACATGAAGAAATGCCTGCTTCCAGAAATTGACATTGTACAAATGAAATATGTTACCATTACCGATTTCAATACCGTGTTAAATGCGCAAAAAGAATATCGTCCAAAATTATTTAAACGACTTCGTCCATTTACCTGGGTAGACCCAATTCACGAGACTGTTCGTCTAGAACCAGTTGTATATGATAGTGATATAGATATTTTACATATGCCAACTGCATCACACGGAAAACGTGATTTTGGAATCTTTCTTGAAACCTTTGAAAAGAATCAACATTTATCGGAAAAGCTTCGCATGATGTACGAAAAAGAACTTTACAAGGTTGGAACATTAGAAGATTTGATGGCGGCTAAACCAATTTTCGAATCCATTTGGCAAGAAAACGCTACTACTGATGCTGGCAAAGAGGCTGCTTGCATCTTAGCCAGAATTGCACGTCTGGAACAGGACGGCAACACATTGATGAAATATGCACTGCGTGACATGTTAGAAAATCCATGCGCAGAAATATGCTATGAGCTGGGCTGTTATTATCTGGACCTCAAGGATTACGAGGAAGCGATTGTATGGTTTTACAATGCAGCTTATGAAACAGCAAGCATCATTGATATTCGCACAAGTGGAGATTTGGCGTTAGAAGGTTTGGTAAAAAGCTATCAGGGCTTATTGGAGCCAGAACGATGTAAGAATTATTCTTCGGAAGCGTATAACAATTATAAAATGCTTCTTGAGCAGTATGAAGATGCATATAAAAACTGGGAGTTACCTGTAGAGCTGTAAGCTCTGCGGGAACTCCCAATTGTTCTTTTAATAACATATTCATTTCCTGAATTCTGTTTATCGATTTTCTCGTCAATGCTTCTGTATACATTCTTCTATTGCTTGTTGAATTGCTTGTTCGAGTTCTACATCTTCTGCAACAGAAATTTCTTCACACCCTCACATACCTTCTCAACCACATAATCCACCTGTTCAAAGGTCATGTCCGCAAACAAAGGTAATGTGATAGCACCTGCATAAAACGCCTCTGCATTTGGACAGCAAACATCCTGATATCCATTTGCCTGATAATATGGATGCTTGTACACTGGAATGTAATGCACATTTACGCCAATCTGATTCTCACGCAAATAATCAAACACTTGCTTCCGAATATCAGCTGGTACCTGAATCATGTATAAATGATAACTCGATAAACAATCCGGATGCTGATATGGCGTTACAATAAGTGATCTCTGATTCTCATCTACCAGCTTCATGTCTGCAATCTTGTCTGCAAACAATGCATCGTATCTTGCCGCAAGGTCACGTCTGTGCTCTGCAAAGCCATCTAACTTCTTCATCTGCGAAATGCCAAGCGCACACTGAATATCTGTAATACGATAGTTAAATCCAAGTTCCAACTGCTCGTAATACCAACCGCCTTCATTTTTCGTCATCTGATTGGCATCTCTTGTAATTCCATGTGTTTGAAACAACTTTAGCTTTTTATATAACTCTGGATCATTGGTGGTAACTGCACCGCCCTCACCCGTTGTCACTGGCTTTACCGGATGAAAACTAAATGTTGTCATGTCAGACAATCCACCAACCATCTGCCCCTTATATTTACCAGAAATCACTTGCGCACCGTCTTCGATTACAATTAGATTATGTTCCTTCGCAATAGCATGTATCGCGTCCATTTCACAAGGCTGTCCTGTATAGTGTACCGCCACAATCGCCTTGGTCTTGTCTGTAATCTTCTTTTCAATCTCTGCCGGGTCAATATTGTAGGTATCTGGTTTAATATCCGCAAACACAGGCGTAGCCCCACAATAAAGGGCGCAATTTGCCGAAGCAGCAAAGGTTATTGGTGTTGTAATCACCTCGTCCCCTGGTCCCACTCCTGCTGCCAGACATGCAATATGTAATGCTGCCGTTCCATTCGATACTGCTACCGCATATTTTGCACCTACATAATCCGCAAGCACCTGTTCAAACTCTGTTACCTTCGGACCTGTTGTCAAGTAATCTGAACGAAGCACCTCCACAACTGCTTGTATATCTTCTTCATCAATTGATTGTCTTCCGTATGGTATAAACATCGTATCATCTCCCTCAATATATATATCTTATTAAATTTCAAACAAATCCTGTATATTCCATTTCGCTCCCTGTTCCGAAACACTCAAATTCTTATGGTTGTAATCCACATCCCGACTCATAAAAATCTATTATTTCCTCACCACGTTTTTCCCATGTATGATTCACAAATGCATACTGATAATTGTCCTCCAAGCGTTCCTGCTGCTTATCATAATTGTCCAAAACACTCTGAATATCTAACACCATCTGTTCCATATTGTTTAAGTCAATATATTCCACTCGTTCTCCCAATTGCTGCCTTAAGAAATCAGACTCTGGTGTAAAACAAATCGATTTGCATAGCATCGCTGAAAAAATGCGTTCATGAAATCCTTGTTCAAAAATAGGCGGAAATGGATTCATTACTATTTTCGAACGAGACATCATTTCCGTAACCTCATCAATCTCCACAGCTCCATAATGTGTAATCTGATTTGGATATTGCTTCTTAATCTCATCGTATCCATTTCCAAGTATGTGGATGTGAAAACCTGCTTCTAACAATGTATAAAGAATTTTCGTTCTGCATTGATAACGAACATAACCATCTAAATAAAAAATGACTCTTGATAATTCCAGTATCAAATCTGTATTCAGTTCTTCTCCCATTTGCATTAAAACCTGTTTTAATGCAGTACGCACACCAATTTGGGGATTTTCGCTTAATATTTTCTCACTCTCTTGCACCAAAAATAATTCCACAGGCATCGGATTCTCTACCGACTCTTCAAAACTTTTGAGTTCCGTATCGGTTCCAGAAAACAGTATATCCATGTCTTTTTGACCATCATGATGCTTACATTCAAATCCGCCATGATAAACTGTAACTACATGATCCATACCAGGAAACATCAACTGCGCATATTCCTTCATTCGATTATCTACACCTAGAATATACGTATTCTCATACTGATTATTCATGACCTTGTGTAAGTGATAAAGAATATCATCCACAATCCAACCAAACCATGGTGTTTCCATCAACGAAACAATGGGAATTGCGTTTGCATTATTTAGTTCAAATAACAATGCTTGTATAGAAAAAATAAATGCATATTCTTTAGATAATATTTCATCTAGATGCTGCATTTTATCTGCATCATCCATTCGCAAAATCTCAACCTGATACCCTTTTCTTTGGAATCCTAAAATCACCAAATCTGTCGCTTTGCACAGTACACTATATTGAGATTCTCCATATATGACTAGTATTGTTTTATTCATTCTGTTCCTTTTTCCACTCCACAAATAATTCTTTTAGGGACATCACAATGAATCCTTTTTTCGCAGCACCACCTTCGGTCGCATCATACACTGGAATCGTTTTTTCCAAACGTGCAACTCGTCGCTCAATCCATTCCCGATACATCACAAATAATCGACTCGCAGCGACTTTTCCACCATCCACTGATTGGATTATGACATTACTCTCTTCCTTTGAAGCAACATGTTGATCTGCTGTTGATGAAGCGTGAGACACACCACCTGTAAATGCCAAATCCAAGCCGATAAATGCAATGCTCTTGCATCCCATTTGAATACAAATATCCATTGCAATGGTACTAACGGAACCACCTGTCTCATAGGTTTTATATCCACGTGCATTCGCATATTCCTCTGCTTTGGGATATCCCTTTTGACACACCAGATATTTCTTACCCTCATAGCGCTCTGCAATCTTCTTACAAGCTGTTGCTCCACACAAAAGTGGAATCTCCTGCTTTTCAAGGCCTTCCACCTGCTTATATAAATGAGGCTGTGCATCCAACACTACTACACAGTCTGGTCGAATCCCCATTTCTATTAACTTGCGAAATACTGTTCCCACTGCAACAACCACCGTGTTATCTGGTCGTTTTCTCAGCATTTCCACATTCTTATCCAATGATGGTCCTGCTGCAACAATCACTGCATTCTTTCCACGGAAGGCTTCCTCTAATTCATCCACATATCCATCACAATTTTGCAAGTTATCACGGAAGTTATTGTCAAACTGAATCGCAAAATTACGCTTTCCACTATCGCTGATAAAATACTTCTCCAACTGCATGCGAAGTTTTTCATTTTCAATATGCTTCATACTTGGATAATGAATTACCAGACTTTTATCCTCCCCTAACAGATTGCCAAGTTGTTTGTGTTCGGGATCATAGAAAAGCTTAATTCTAGGATTGCTATAGAACCATTCCAAATCCATAATCTTGCATGCAATCCCTATTACCTGTATATCCGACTCCACAATATCAATATACAATCCATCATCAATCTCCAGCATTGCCTGAATATGATATCCCAGACCGAAACCATATACCACGTAATGACTAAACTCCTGACTATAATACTGTCTTGCAAAAATCTCTGCCTCTGTAATCGGATTCACATTGGAGTGAAAATAGCGCTGTCCTCTCTCATCCTGCACTAGCAATGTATGATGACCAGAAGAGGTCGGCTCTATCACATAATTATCACTACAAAACTCATTCCCATCCACTCGATTCGTATTTTGCAAATATCCTTCTATTCTTTCTGCAAGTTTATCATTTCTAGCACGAATCCCTGCTATATTCCTTGCATAACATTCCTCATCTTCTAACATAAATGCATCCGTTCCCGATAACAGAATTTCCTGAAGCTGCAACAAAAATGGCTTTATCTGAAGCTCTAACAAATCTGAAACCAGCACATAATCTTCCTGCTCCTGTGCCTGCATCAGTCCCTGCAGCATTCCCACAACCTCGTCTTCCATTAATTGAAAACCTAGCTCCGCTAACACATCCGTCTCTTCTCCAACAAGCTTCATTACATTCATAAACTGACTCACCGAATCATTTAGAGATCCAAGTCCTGCATGATAATTTTGTTGACGCAAATACTGCGTTGTTCGATTACAATTTGTTATACAATTGGCTATTTCCTTAATTAATCTCTGCACACCTTACTCCTTATTATAGAACATATCGTACCATGCGAGCTAGCCGCAAAACGATGTATGTTCGGATATTATCTCGTGCCTTGCGGACGAGACCTATAGGAAATTCATGGGACTATTTCCTATTATGTAAAAACAGCCAATTTTGCTCGCACAAAACTGGCTATTATCCTTACATATGTTTTAATGCTTCCTTCAAACCTTCAACGTCTAACCACTCTGTATTGTTACCGGAATTATATTCAAATCCATCCTCCACTGGCTTACCACCTGGTAAGATATCGCTATCTTTCGACCATGTATAGTTTGGATAAATAATATAATGCTTGTCATACTCATAAGTTGAACGCGAGTCGTCCTTGGTAACCATAACCTCATGAAGTTTCTCACCCTCACGGATACCAAACTCATCAATCTCACAATCTGGCAACATTGCCTTTGCCAAATCTCCAATATGGAAAGAAGGAATCTTAGAAATGTAGGTCTCACCACCTCGTGATTCCTCTAATGCTTTAAATACAAGCTCAACCCCCTGCTCTAATGTAATCCAAAATCTTGTCATACGCATATCGGTTACGCCAAGCGTTGTACCACCATCTTCGATAATCTTTTGCCAAATCGGAATAACAGAACCACGGCTACCTGCCACATTTCCATAACGAACAACAGAAAATACCGTGCCGTGATCTCCACTATATGCATTTGCTGCAATAAATAATTTGTCAGAAACTAATTTTGTTCCACCGTACAAATTAATCGGATTTACTGCCTTATCTGTTGAAAGTGCAACGACCTTTTTCACACCGCGGTCAAGCGCTGCATCAATCACATTCTGCGCACCATGAATATTCGTCTTAATTGCCTCCATTGGATTGTATTCACAGGTTGGCACCTGTTTCATTGCAGCTGCATGAATCACGTAATCCACACCATCAAACGCACGATACAAACGATCCTTATCTCTTACATCACCGATAAAGAAACGCACTTTGCTCATATCAATCTTATCTTTATATTCTGTTTGCATCACACTTTGCTTAAACTCATCACGAGAATAAATGATAACCTTCTTCGGGTTATACTTTGCAAATATCATCTCTAAAAATTTCTTACCGAATGATCCTGTTCCACCTGTAATTAAAATCGTTTTATCGTTTAGCATTTTTACCCTCCATGTATACCACTAAAATCAAAACATTGTCTCTATATATTTAGCAATTCTTCTTGCTCCATTTCCATCAATTAATTCCTGTATTCTGTTTGACCTTCTCAATCGAAGCTCATAATCGCTCACATACTGTCGAAGCCCTTCCAAACAATTCTTCATGCACACTTCCATATTCTTGCAGGCATTCCCCGCATACGTCATATAATCTCGCTGTTCCCACGCTACTGCTCCCTCCTGATTGGAGGCAATTTCAAGGCATATGGTTGGAATTCCACAGGCACCAAGCTCATACAATGTTGTTCCACCTGCAGAGATTGCGATATCACATAATCGCATCCACTCTGACATATTGGTCACATTCTCATGTAGATATATATTAGAGTGTCTCTCAGATAAAGCATATAAATGCTCCTTATTCTGATTAAAGCATCCCACAATTACATGATAATCCAGTTCCATACAGGAATCGTCATGGATCACACGCTCTAAAATATTACCTGCCACATTTAACTGGTCGGTACCTCCCGTTGTAATCAAAACCTTGCTTGCCTCTTCCCGCACTTCAAACGGTTGATAAGCAAATTCTTCTCTTAGTGGAATATAGCTTCCACCGATTAAAATGTGAGGCATATCGACCGCCTCTTCAGCATACTTTTTGTGATAATTCTCTATGTCGCCAAAAACATAATAATTCACCAAAGTATGCACGGAATATGCAAATGCGCATAAATCATCAATATATACTATTTTAGTACATTGTGAGAGCTTTTGCAAATAATCTTTTGTCACAAAATAAGAATCTAACAAAAGAATTTCCACCTGATTTTCTTTCACATAATCGCATATGATTTCCGTCTCTGTATCCAAGTCATTCCACACCGTATTCAACACATCAATAGAAAATCCTCGACTCTCAATCAACGCTCTCGGACGATCATCGGCTACCAAAAATGTGACCTCAATATTCCATTTTTTCAATTGATTCGCCACAGATAAACAACGCATAATATGGCCAGTTGCAATCATCTCGTTGCCATCTGCTCGGATGTAAATGTGTTTTTGCATAGCTATCTTCTCCCTAACTTACATATCGACAAATTTATACTCTTTCTCCATCATTTCGCAACGAAAAATTTCATATTGGACTACTTGTCCCAAAAAAGGTATATAATCAAAAACATTTGATTATATACCCTTCAAAAATTAATATCCTGTCTAACTCAACTGGAAATTATAAATATTTCGTAATCAAATCCTTTACAACAGCTTCCTCTTCCTCTATCTCATCGGCAATCTGCGCAAAACTTTTTCCTTTTTCTAGTTTTTTCTGAATCAAGTTAATGAGTTTATTGATTTCTCCTTCTTCACGACCTTCTTTTCGACCTTCTTCACGTTCTTCCTCACGAATTAACTCTTCTCTTTTTTCCCATGTATAATCTAAAGTCATCACTTTCCTCACCTCATTTCCGCGCTGTGACAGAAACTCTTTTAATACGTTTTCACGAATACACTCGTCTATCGATAGGTCAATAGCTTCTTCCAAATTTACCCCGCTTGCTACACATTCTCGCACCTTATCCACAAAAATCATATATTCTCGAAGCACCGAACATTTCTCTATAAACGACTTGTTATTTCCAACATTGATATTGTATACCGTAACCTTCACTTCTAACTCAGGTTCCTCGGTTTTCTTCGTAAAGGAATCCGACAAATACTGTACTTCCTTTTCATGATGTCTACAAATTAAATTCTTTTAACTTCTGTGGTTCTCCATGACCTGGATAAACCATCAATTCTGGGTTTAATGTCTTCAGATACGGAATCGTAATTTCCTTAAACTCTTTTTTACTTCCTCCTGGAAGTCTTGTAATCGTCGGATGTCCAGTCACCAACGTATCTCCCGAAAATAAATATTTGTTATCCATTATAATGCAAATACTTCCTGGAGAATGGCCTGGTGTTTCCTTTAAGAAAAAATGATGTCCTTCCCAATCAAATTCCATTTCATCTTCAAAGGTTTCGTCTGCATAACAAGTATAATTCAAATCCCACCCATACTCTTCAAGCGATTTATCCATCTCTTTATCCATATATAATACATTTGAAAATGCTGATAAATTTTTATGAGCATTCATTATCATTTGAGAGCATTTTTTTGAACATAAAACAGAAACATTTTCAAAGTTTTCACGAAACCAATTTACACCCGAAATATGATCGTAATGTTCGTGTGTTAAAATAATTGTAGCACATTTCACACCTTTACTTGTTAGTTCATTAAACATTTTCCAAGAAACACAAGGATCAACAATTATTGCCATATCATTCATTACAATATAATATAATCTTGAATCTATCGGATCAAAAGAATAAATATTCACACATTTTTCTTCTGTTTTTAAATCACACATGCAGCAAACCTCATACACTATCTTTTCTTCTTAAATCTCTCACCCGAAAATGCCTGTTCTTTCAGTATATATTTCACTGGTCTCTTATATGCTTCTAATTCCTGTCCACAATATCGTCTTAATTTCTTTATGAAATCTCGATTATTATTACTTTCATCAACACATACTTGTGCAATCACACTTTTACCTGTTATAGGATTATCTTCTCCATAAACAAATACATCCTTTACACCATCTACACACAACAATGCACTTTCAACTTCATTCGGATACACTTTCTCCCCACCAACATTTATTAAATCTGTTGTTCTACCAAGAATTCGAATATATTCGCCCTTAATTTCAACTTTGTCTTTTGTATTGAACCAGCCCTGATCATCAAACGGAGATGGCGCATTCAAGTAACCTTTCATTGCGGATTCTGCTCGAATATACAAAATGTCATCTTCAATTTTTGTTTCAAAACCTTCGCCACCCAACTTCATCCATAAAGATTCTGAATTTTCCGATTTTGTAGCCATAATTCCTACTTCAGAAAGGCCATATGTCTGTTTCATTTTTACATTAGGTAATATTTCATGCATCTTTTTTAGCGTAGATTCTGGCATCGGCTCTGTCCCATAAGAAACAATTTTCAAACTAGACAAATCAAATCTTTCATATACACGACTTAATATAATCATGTTCAAAAAAGTCGGAGAAGTTGGTAACAGTTCAATATCGTATTTCTCAATCACTCTACATACCTCTTCTGGACTTCTTTCCTTTAATGTTGCAATCATACTTCCGCTAGCCAAAGAATGCATCATTGTATTAAAGCCTCCAATATGATCAAAAAGTAAAAACGTAACAGTACTTAGCACTTTTCCTGGTTTTTCAAATTTTTTCATCAAATGACTTAAATCATGTAGTGCAGCTTTAGGCTCACCCGTTGTCCCAGACGAAAAAAGAATCAATCCCGCAGTTTTGGCATCAATTAACTCTTTTAACATAGAATGAGTAACCGTTTGCTTTGTTGCTTCAATTTTTACTTCTTCCCTTAGATCTATAACGAATTCACTTTCTGATATTCTGATATAACCTTCGATATTTTTAATCGTTCTTGATATTGGCACAATAATAGTATTTCTTTCAATCAACGCCAAAAAAAATGCAATTGATTTCGGAGAAAACTCTGCAATTAAAGAAACCACTCTTCCATCATCAATCCCATATTCATCTAACAATTTTTTAACATTACCATATTCAATAAATATATCGCCAAATGTATATTCAACGCCTGCTGACGCAATGGCAAGTTTATCTTTGTTATTGCTAATATTTTCTAATATATGATCAATTTTCAATGATTTACACCTCCCAAATAAACAATCTGTCCTGTAATAAAATCACTTCTCTCATTTAAATAAAAATCAATAACATTGATAACATCCTCAAATTGACCAAATCTATGTATCGCTTGATTATCTAATAACCTTTGTAATTTTTCCTGAGGAACTTTTGCAATCAAATCAGTTTGAATAGGTGTCGGACCAACCGCATTTACTGTAACACTAAAAGTAGCTAACTCTTTTGCTAATATTTTTGTCATGCTTTCTACTGCCGACTTAGAAGAAGCATATGACATTTCTCCATCTAGATTAAATGGCACAGCAACTGTGGAAAAATTAATAATTCTTGGATGTTCAGATTTTTTCAACAAATTAATAAACGCACGAATACAACGCAAACCACCAAAATAATTTACATCCATCAACTTCATTGAAGTCTCAATAGGCGTCATCAAGAAATGGTTCATAGATGCAATACCTGCGTTATTAATCAATGCATCTATCTTTCCAAATTGTTTGCGCACCGCACTCGCAAATTTAACAACCTGTTCATCCTCACAAATATCTACAACAAAATGAGTATAGCCCTCTAATTCGATTGTGCTTTCATGCCTACTACATCCAATCACCGTATGACCATTTTTCAAATAATACTCTGCCATACGCTTTCCTATTCCTTTATGCGTTCCTGTTATTACAATTATCATTATTCTTCCTCTTCAATTAACTCAATAATAAAATCTTCTAATGTACTAACTGAATAAAATGGACTTCTTTCTTTTGAAAAAGCGCGATCTGAAACAATACGAATATCAATGTCTAGTTCATCTGCAATACATTCCTCGATAATACTAATCAACGTAACAAATTCCATTGAATCTACTGCTGCACTTTTTCCTATTAATCGCAATTCTTTGTCATAAGACAATTTTTTCTCCTCATCCATTTGTTCATTAAGTTCTAAAATTGCTTCCTGCATAATTTTCTCAATTTTATTTTTCACAACAATCATCCTTCTCTCTTACATAAATATAATTTTCTAATCCATCCTCAACATATCCAAAAGTATTATGAAGCTTTAACACATCATCATTGGCTTGATCCACCCACAAACTAAATATTTTGGTTGAATCTACATGAAGGTTATTATACTTTGCAAACAGTGAGTATCCTAATACATTGTTTCTGTATTTTTCAGCAATACAAATTGCTCTAGCATAAGACCTTACCCCTGTATCTTCATATAAGAAAACGCCCTGTATTTCGTTTTGAATTTCAATTTTCAAAACATGGTTTTGATTAATCATATCTTTCAATTCTTCTTTATTAACTAAATCATCTGATAATACGTCAAAGGAAGAATACAACATGTCATATATTTTTTCGCAATCTTTTTGATTGGCAATTAATACATCCATAAGCTCTCTATACTTTTTCTTTTCTTTGTTAATAAATTGCTTTCTGACATACTTTTTATAAAATGAAAATCCTAATTTTTCTGCCACAATATTTTTTTCACTAATATTTTTTCCTACTACATTAATCACGATGTCTTTATATGTTGTTAATCGATTTTTTATTTCTTCCCAATTAATAAAATCAATATCGTATTCATCCAAAAAATAATAGATTTGCAAAAAGGACTTTCTCTTATCAACAATCACAACAATGCTATCATCATATACGACATCCATTCTTTTATTTTTAATCTGTTTTTCTATATCGTCTAATGAAATAAAACAGTTTGTTTTTTTTATATTTCCAAGTGAATTATTTATAACTTTTCTTCTTTTTTCCATATTCTTATTTATATTTTTCCACTAATGAAGCTATAGCCGAACAAGTAGCAAAATTTTCTGGAATAACATCTAATCCGTCAATGTTAATATTGTATGTTTCCTCAATAATAGAAATAAGCGAAACAATATCAAACGAATCCAACAACCCATCCTCAATATAATTATCGCTTTCACCAAAATCAAACTCTGGTCTTATTTCATGTAATATTTCAAGTATTTTCTCCATAATTATTTACCCCTCATTTACTTTTTTTGATAACATAAGTCTGTCTATTTTTCCATTTGTATTTCTAGGCAATTCTTCCATACAATAATAAACTGTTGGAATCATATACTTTGGAAATACTTTAGCTAACGCTTTTCGAATCTCTACTTCTGTAACACTATTCTCTTTCTCATAAAAGAGTGTTATTGCTTTCTTTTCATATTGATAAACTACACATGCATATTTTACAATGCCCAAAGAATCAATCAAAACGTGTTCTATTTCTCCTAATTCTATTCTATATCCCATGTGTTTTATTAAACTATCTTTTCTTCCTTTGAAAACAATTTCTTTTCGCCCATTAACAAATGCTAGATCTCCCGTTCGATAAATCAACTCTGGATACGATTTATTAAGTGGATTTTGAACAAAAGCTTGATCTGTTTTTTGGGGATTGTTATAATATCCCATCGCAAGAGATGTTCCTCTGACACATATCTCACCAATCTCTCCATCCTTACATAATTCATCATCCTCATTTAGTAGTAAAACATCTGTATTTTCACAGGCATATCCAATTGGAAGCGGTTCACTGTCATCAAATTCTCGATCCACAATATAATATGTACAATCTAGTGTGATTTCTATTGGTCCATACAAATTTGCAAACACTGTTTGAGGAAGTTGTTTCTTCCAATAATTAAATTGTTTAGTTGGAAATACTTCTCCTGCAAACCAAACAGTTCTTAAACTATTTAACGATATTTTTGACAATAAGTCCATATTTGCAATATTTACCATAATTGACGGAACCCAAAAAATAAAATTAATCTCTTGTTCCTGCATATAAGTCAATAATTTAGCTGGAAACATTGCCAATCCATTATCTAATAAAACAATCGTAGATCCCTTTGCAATCATTAAACAGAATTCATAGTCATATATATCGAACACGACTGGAGATAGCGCACCAATTTTTTCGCTTCCATCAAATCCAAATGTTTCAACTGACCAATCCAAAAAATCAAAAAAACTTCTATGATTTAACACAACACCTTTTGGTGTTCCCGTAGAACCAGATGTATTAATTATACATAACGGATCCGTATCAATCATTTCTTTTTGACGTTTCATTAGTAATGTATCATCTGGATACAACTCTGTGTTCAAAAGTTCCTCGATACAAACAACATCTACTCCAACGTTCTCATTTTGAATTATATCTATATACTGATGATTGGTAACAATTAATCCTGGCTGAATTAAATCAATAATGTTATGAATTCTTGCCATTGGGGTTTTTACATCTAAATTCATGAAAATATTACCACTATATATACATGCGATATTAATTTCATATACTTCTTTGCATTTTGGCAAAAAAACCGCAATAGGTTTGTTTTTTTCTCCATATTTTGTTTGTAAAATATATGTTGCAATTCTACGTCCTCTTTCTCTCAATACAGAAAACGTCAATTGTTCATCCTTATCAACTACACAAATTTTATCAGCATATTTATTAACCGTATTTTCAAACAATTTTGCCAAATTATTACGCAATCTCCATTCCTCCTCCTACAAATCGGATTCTATCATTTCACAAAAGTCCAAATGACCTAATTCCAAAAGCATCATTCCCCAAGTCAAACCAGATCCAAATGCAGACAAACAACACTTGCTTTTTTTCTCTGTCATTTCTTTTCCTAAATTGTGAATAATATTAATTGGTATTGATACCCCGCTTGGATTTCCATAGTTTTCTACTACATTCATAAATAGTTTTTCGTGTGGAACCCCAATTTTATCCGCGAGCTTTTTTAACATAAACTTATTCGGTTGATGAAACAAATAATAATCTATATCATCTTTCTGTATATTAAGTTCTTTAAACGTCTCATCAATCATTGGTGGCACCTTCGTCTGAACAAAGCTAAACACCTCTGCACCATCCATATGTAAATTATCTAAACATCTTTCATTACCATCATCTGTCTTTTTCATAACAGAGGTTTCTAAATTTGATGGCATTGCAAACCCACCGGCCGGAATAATCAATGCATCTCTGTCTTTCCCATTTGTGAAAATACGAAAATCAATGTCTTTTTCCGCTACATCATTCTCAACTATTGTAATACTTGCAGCATCACCAACCAAAGGAAAATCATTCCGATCGTGCTTTGAAACCTTTTTACTTAAGATATCCACATTAAATAGCACAATTTTTTTGTCTTTCATATAATCCAATAACATAAAAGACTGCATTAATCCTAATAAATACCCGCAACATCCCTGCGATATATCCATGCATAGAACATCTTCATTTAATTGAAAGTGTCCATGAATAATATTACTAATATGCGGAACAAAATAATCGGGAGAAAGAGTCACAACTATTATTGCACCTATTTCTTCTTTTCTTATTTTTTTCCCTTCAAGCAAATAACTCATACCATATATACAAAAATCAGATGCCGTGCTTTCTTCTTTTGACAGTCTGTGTTTTTCAAAACCCATAACTTTTTTTAGTCGCATTGTCTGACGTTCTGGAAAAGAATAATTTCCAACCTCATCGTCAAACATGCTTTCTTTTTCTGGCAAAACACCCAGTATTCCTGTTATTTTTTTTTCACTAAATTTTATTTTCATCTTTTTCCCCAACTATATTAACAATGTGTGATTCTACTACCGTCTAATCCCATTGTATATTTATGAACAAGATCTTTTTCAGAAAATGGTTGTTCAAGAAAATAATTTATGTCATTTTCTAACCGATATCGTATTTGATCAAACGCATTTCTCTCAGATATACATGCAACACTTCCATCACCCAATCGCGCTCTCTTCAAATAACCATTATCGTACAAATAATCTTCAAAATAATGACATTCTCCTATTTTAACACCATAACATCCCGTATGTATTGTCTGTTTTCTCCTAGATTTTTTTTCGCTTTCATCAATGATATTACCCTCAAAATCCAAATCAAATCGGTATGGTACATCCAGCATTTTTTCTACATAATGCAAATAAGTAAAACATTCTCCTAATCTTGCACCAAAAAACAAAAATTTAACGCCATCCAACCCATGTAATATGTCTAGTCCACTTCCCTCACCAAGAGAATGTCCACTTACATTTTCGAATTGTTTACGCAAGGTTTGTGGAACGGATAACGACAACAATGGATCCATTGTTCTATAACGATTTTCTTGTTTTCGAATATACTCGTTAAAAGCTCCCATAGATGTTTTACTTTTTAACACATCATAGTCCTCACCATTACAGAAACTATATGAAAATGTTGGCGCAATTATATTTTTAACATTCAACGAACATAAGATTTCATATAAAATAGACAGATACTCTTTTCTGTTGAATTTTGGACCAGGTCGCCCAAACATTACATCAGAATGAATGAATAGCGTTTCGCAGTCATCTGCCCCTATTAGCTTCAAAACATTATAAATATCATCTCTTGTATATCCTCTGTCATCCTTATCAAAAAAAAGTATTTCCATACCTATCGACTCCCTTATATTCCCAAATAACCACCATCGGTATATAATGCACGTCCTGTCATTGATTTTGATGCATCACTCAACAAGAAAAGTATTGCATTTGCAATATCCTCAGGTTCTGTCACACCAAGTACTTGTGTTTCCATTTTTCTTCTGAATAAATCCTCTGACATTTCTGCTTTTGCAAGCTCCATCATCGGTGTAGCAGTTGAAGCGGGCATCACGCAATTAATACGAATATTTTTATCAGCTAATTCCATCGCCATCGTTTTAATTGCAACATTCAAAGCGGCTTTACTTGCAGCATATATTGTCTGACATTTAGATGGCATATCAACAACAATAGAAGATACCGCAACAATAGAACCATTCACATGATATTTTTTTTTCGAAAACAATCTAGTCATCTCTATTAACGAATACAGATTAAGATTCATTGTTTCTTCCATTACTTTGCGAGATAACATGCTAACAGGTAGTACCTTTGAAATCCCTGCACAATGAACAATACCATCTAACTTTTTACCATCTGCAACAATATCGTTAAATATACTAGTCATATCTTCCACGTCAGCCAAATCAACTACTATCACCTGATGCCTATCACCATTCATCATAGATAGCGTTTCGTTAAGCTTATCCTTACTACGACTCATTAACACTACTTGTGCACCCTGCTCTGCTAGTCGAATTGCTGTGCTTCTTCCCATTCCAGAAGAAGCACCCGTAACAATATATTTTTTACCAGTAAAATCATACGGATTTTTCATACATTATATCCCTCTTCGTAATAATCATCAGTAAAAATCATTGGTAGAACATCTTTTGTATCTATATCAAACGAAACCACACCCCAGGATAAACCTATACCAAATCCTGACGTTATTAACTTCAATTTTTTGTCCTCATTAATAGATTCACACAAATCTACAATTCCAACGGGAATAGATGCTCCATCCGTATTTCCATAGTTTTCTATAGAAACTGGAACCTTTTCAACAGGCATTTTAAGCTTCTTTGTAATCTGGTTGATTATCATTAAGTTCGCCTGATGTAGCATACAATAATCAAAATCCTCAAAGGAACATTCAAAGTGCTTATAAAATTCTTTAAACAATTTGGGAACCTTTGTTATAGTAAATAGAAACGTATCATCTCCATCCATTTTTTGTGGATGTTCAAATCGTATCAAATTCTCTTCTGTTATCGGAAATCTTGCTCCTGGAAATGGTGTAATCAATGTATCATATCCATTACCATCTGAACGAATCATTCCCCTTATAAGACCTTCTCCACGCTCCAATATACAAGCAGAGCCTGCGTCACCAAACATCATAGAAAAAGATTTATCTTCTGTTACAGGTCGTTCAACAGCTGCATCTCCAACAAGAAGTAATGCTCGTTGAAGCATACCACTTTGAATCATACCTGCCAAAATATAAATTCCATTCACAAATCCTGAACAACCAATATTCATATCAAATACTATGCAATCTGTTTTTATATTTAAACGTTTTTGCAAAACAAACGCTGTTGAAGGAATACAATAATCTGCTGTTTGTGTAACAAATATTAACGCATCAATATCTTCGCCTGTAAGACCTTTTGATTTCATCAATTCATCTGCAGCAACATAACACAAATCAGAGGCTGTTTGCTTTCCATTAGACATATATCTAGATACAATTCCTGTTGCCTTCTTGAATCTCTCAACGCCTTCTTTTCCATAATAGTCAATATAATCATCTGAATATTTTTTGTTATTGGGAACTGCACACGCGATACCAGCAACTTTTACATTGTCAAAAACTTGCGCTTTCATTTCTTCCTCCTATAGTTCCATTCCTGCTGTGATAGGAATATGATTTCCCGTCATATATTTCGACTTGTCTGATAATAAAAATTCAACTAAAAACGATATATATTCTGGTTCAATATAACCCAATGGTTGTATACTCTCGATGTCAAGTACTCCTTCTGCATTTTGCGTCAATGGTGTATTTACTAATGCAGGTTGAATAGCATTTACACGAATCTTTCTTTTTATAAATTCTTTTGCCATTACATTTACAGCATTATCCATTGCTGCCTTTGCACTTGAATATGGTAGAGAACCTTTTTTCGAAACAACAGGTGAGATACTCGACATTGTTACAATGCTCGCACCATTATTCGAATACTTTTTCTGAGAAAACAATCTACAAACTTCAACAAAAGAATAATAATGAATCATCATAAGTTTTTCTAAATGAATTGTTTCACACATGCGAACCGTTCTATCCATACCTATACCTGCACAATATACCAACCCATCAAAGACGATACCATTATCCTTTAATGACATAAACATTGTTTCAATTTGATTAATCTCAGTAAGATCAATTTTATAAATTACCTTTACGCCCTTTAGCTTTTGTTTAAGATCATTTAATTTTTCTTCATTTCTTCCCACAAGAACTGTTTCATATCCTTGTTTCGACAAATATTCCGATGTAGATTCTCCGATTCCAGATGTCGCACCTGTAATTAGAATTGTCTTGCTCATATCATTTTACCATCAATCCAAATAAATCTTTCACCGTTTTCATCTGTCTGATTTCGGAACCCTTTACTTCTTTTTCGAACTCTTCATCCATCATGGCAATAAATGATAAGATAGCAACTGAATCCCATTCCTCAAGGCTCTCCAAGTCAGCCTCAATATCTACTTCTTCAACCTCTAAATCTAAAATCTCCGCAATTTTTTCTAATTTTTCTTGTTCTGTCATTTTTTTATCCTCGCTTTCATTTATAATATTATTTCAAATTGTTTTTCAACAACTTTAAAAACTACATTTTCATAATTTGTTTTATTCTTTTCCCAGTCCGATGCAAATCCCTCTATCTTGTAAACATCGTGATAACCATCTTCAAGCAAACATCTTTTTTCGGGAATCAATTTCGGCTTTCCTCCCATTTTTTTTGCTAATGTTAAAATGCGAGTGTTTGTATCGAGTGTTTCTTCATATTCACGGTCGCATTTTAAAACATCAAATTTAATCACTCCCATGAAATAAATTTGTATCATACCATATCCCATATAAACATATTCTTCATCAACCAAATAATTCCCACCAGTCACAGAATTGTCTTCTGGAGTAATGGTGTACTGATATACACCAAACGGTTGATCATCTAAATAAAAAACAAATAACCCTCTGTTGGGATTTTCTTTAATACTTTTTATATAATTTTTGTGTTCTTCTTCACTAATTTCATGTTGAGAATACATTTTAGTTTTAACGAAATCCTGATTTCGCCAAATACGAATATTTGCAATCGTATCATCATCTAAATATTTCAACGAAACAGCTTTAAACTTCTTTTTATTACTGCTCATATTATTATCCGCCCACCATCTTCTTCACATATTTAATCCACTTTCGTTGTTCCTCTTCCGCATACCCTAATACCTGAAACACCCTTCTAGACACAATATTATCCTTTTGTACATATGCGACAAAATACTCTCCATCCTTTCGAAGCTCGTCGTCCCGCTGCAATGTCACTTCCATTAACTCTACAAGACGCTGTCCTAAATGTCGTCCACGACATGCTCGGTCAATACTATATCCGATTACTAACTCATCATACCAATAGGTCAATCGAATCTGTCCAACCGCTTGTCCATTTTCTTCTAAAATGAAAATCTCAACATCATCTCGTTCCAATGACATCAGAAACCATTTCATATGTTCCTCTAAGGATATTTCCCCTGTATGAAAAGACCATTTTCGGACATCTGGATCATTTCTCCAAATATGCAATTGCTCTGCATCCTGCAGGGTTGCTTTACGCAAACATATCTCTTTCATTTTACCACATCACATCCCCAAAAGAAAGTGGTTTTGCAAACGGCAAATCTGCTGTTGCCGTCTTACCAAGAACCTCCTCGTAGTACATTGTATGAAGTCCTAATGCTGGACGAACCGACTTGATATTATCCTCTGTAAAGACTTCTCCCTTCTTGATCTCCTTGGAAACATACAAAGATCTGCAGCCACCTCTTGCGCCCTCTTGTAAAGTTGTCAATTCAAGTGTTTCTCTGCCAAGGGCTTTCTCTAAATTACGAATCTGACGTACCATATCAATGAATTCTTCCATCTCCATCGAAAAACCACCGTCTGGTCCACCATCTGCACGCTTAATGGTTACGTGTTTCTCTATTACTTTTGCACCAAGCGCCACCGCACCAAGTGCCACCTCACTACCGAAACTATGATCCGACAAACCACACAAACAACCATATGTTTTTTCCATCAAAGGAATCGCTTTGATATTCATATCTTCATACGGACAAGGATATGCCGATGTACATTTTAATAAAATAACATCCTCATTTCCTTCTTCCTTACACACACGAAATGCTCTCTCTACATCCTCCATATGCGCCGTCCCAGTAGAAATGATGATAGGTTTTCCCTTCTTCGCAATCTTGCGAATCATTGGAATGTCGTTAATCTCATAAGATGCAACCTTATAAGCAGGCATTCCAATCTCATCCATAAAATCAACCGCAGTCAAATCAAATGGGGAAGAAAAACAACTCATGCCAAGTTCCTTTGCATATTTCACCAAGTCTTCCTGCCATTCCCATGGCGTATATGCCTTCTGATACAAACTATATAACGTCTCTCCATCCCATAGTCCCCCATGAATCTGGAATTCAGGATTATCACTATTAATTGTAATCGTATCAGCCGTATAGGTCTGTAGCTTCACCGCATCCACACCAGAATCCTTCAATTGATAAATGATATCCTTGGCACGTTCAAAACTCATCAAATGATTTCCCGACATCTCTGCAATAATATAAGTTGGACTATCTGCTGCAATACGTTTTCCATCGATAAAGATTTCTTTATTCATTCTCCCAATCTCCTTTTGTATAATCCTTTTTAGATGCTTACAAAACCCTAAATTGCTTTCGTAATCACCTAAATCCTTATCTCTTATTCATCATCTGATATTTGATCTCCGCCAACTTCCAATCTTCTTCATTATCGATATCCTGCACCTCTAACTCCGATACAATCAACGGAACACATTTATTCGCCGGTTTCCCATTTAACACATTATCCACTGTCATTAAATAAAACTGTCCACAGTCGTGATAAATCGGCTCCAAATCCTGAGAACGAGTTGTCGCATATTCAGGAAATTGATATGCTAACGAACCATCTTTTACCAAAAAACCTCTCTGTGGTGGAAATGAAAATCTTACAACTGGCGTCAATGCTTCTGCACCCTCTGCCTCCATTACCTCAAATGCATCCTGCAATTTTTTAGCCGTCACAAATGGTGCTGTTGGGTAAATGCAAACCGCTTGATCAAAGTTTTGTCCTCGCTTCTTATATTCTGTAAAAACTTCCACAAGCACATCATTGGTTGTTGCAAAATCATTTGCCGTCGCCTCGCTTCTCATAAATGGCACATTAGCTCCATACGTTCTTGCAATCTCTGCAATCTCTTCACTATCTGTTGACACCATAACCTCATCAAACAACTTAGATTCTAATGCTGCCTCAATCGAATATGCAATAATTGGCTTGCCACAAAAGTCCTTAATATTCTTCTTAGGAATTCTCTTGCTTCCACCTCTTGCTGTTATAATTGCAATTTTTTTTGTTGCCATATCATTCGCCTCCTTGCTTTTGTTGCCTTTCATAAATTGCATAAAATATATTTTTATTCTTTGTCCATCTGATACCGTGTTGCGATGTTCTCCAACACTTCCTCAAAAACATTCACAATATCATCCACATGGTTATAATAACTTTTATAATTACCATGTAACTTTTCATATAGACGCTTCATTTCTTCAATCTGATCATCCTTTTCAATATAAAGATCAACCACAGATGCAATCTCAACATCTGCACACAATGCAGAAACCAACTGTGCCGTATCCGTTTCCTCATATTCTTTACACGCTTTTGTCAGGTCTTTGTTTAACTTCTTAAATTCTTTTCCAAATGTTTCCCCACGCTCAACCAAAACCTGTGCACGCTCTGCATTATGCATTGCACTTTTCAAAGTACGTTTCAATTTCTTTATCTCATTTTTCTGATTATTTAGATAAGCATATGCTTCCTGATAATGATCTTCATCTACAACAAATGGAACACTTTTACACAATTTACCAAAATCATATTCTTTTTCACAATACAAATCCATTGCCTCTTTTAATGTCATGATTTGTGTGCCCCTGATTTTCGCTCCACCTTCTGTTGCATTAATCACTTCACTATTTGGATAATAATGTGCAATTGCCATTTCAAACCAGCGAAGATAAGCATAATAATCCAATGTTGTATATACTTTCTCCTCAACATTTCCCTCTAACTCAATGATTTCACGCTTAATCTCTTCACGTTTGATTTCAGCCTCTCCTGCATGCTGTTTGTCTCCTGTATGTGCCAGATCCTGACCTACCAACATAACCTTTTTAAATCCCCAATACTGAAGAAGCGCAAAACCATACGTTGCGACCGAACCACCCTGTGGTAGTCCTTCTATTTTATTTCCCATATTTTGAAAATAATTTCGGTATAATCCTAGACTTGAACTTCCAAACACAAAATCATTTCCATCCAATCGCTCCATTACCTTATGGTTAAAATCCGTAAGCATTACCAATGGAATATCCTTTAATCTGTCGTCATCAAACAATCGAAGCGGTTTTAAATAATCAATTGCCGCTACCATGTCGGGCTCTATGCCCCTATTTAACAGATACAGTGCTGCCGTATCCACCGCTAAAATAAATGCCTTTCCCTTTGCTTTTTTCAGCTGTTCCACGTTTTTCTCAAGCGATGGTCCTGCCGCAACCAAAATCGCTGGCATATCTTCTGTAAATACCTTTTTGTAATCCCACGCACTTTTACAATGAAAGGTATATTCCAGATTTTTAAGCGGGTTGACCATAAATTCCTCTTTTACCTTCAATCGGGTATTAATATCCATCTGCATAATTCGTGCTCGATCCTGATAAATATGGAATAGTTCCACATATTCTTTTCCAAACAACTTTTTATACTTTGGCAAGCTTTCGATATAAGAAATCGCCACATTCTCATGCGTCAAATTCGCTTCTAAATATAACTCTAATTCACTTCCATTTAGAGATCCTACAAAAATCTCTGTCCGCTCATCTTCCAAAAGATCTGTAATGTCAAAATGTTCAATAGTTTTTAAGAAAATATCAACAGACGGCTCATAAAAGAATGCAGCAATATCCTTTTGCGACATATTCATTACCGCTCTCGCATGCACACCATTTCCCAAACCAAAAAAGATCATAATCGCATGAGAAGGTAGCTTCTCATACTTTCTAACATAATAATTGGCCTCTTCTACTGGGTCATAGATACTATTTAACGGAGTGAGCATCCCATCCTCTTCCACACAGAGAATATCGCTTCCATCCATACTCTGCTGCACACTAACAACGCTATTATTTTTTTCAGCCTTTTCATCATACTTTATAATAGCGTCATACAGATTCTTATTCTTTTTCTCAATACATGCTAAATTCTTCTCTCGTATGCTCATTCTCTACGCCCCCAGTATTCGCTCGATTACTTCATATTTTAAATAATCTGCAAGCAATGTCAAATCGCCTGCCTCCATCGCCTGCATTACCAATAATAGTCCCTGCATAGTCTGTTGCTGTAATTCTGCATCCGTCATTTTTTGTATCTCTTGTTCCAACTGCGGAATAATCGCAACCAACTGATTATAAGACTGCTCTTCATTTTCCTGATATAACAGTTCTAATAATTTTTCCACTTCATCCATTAATATCTGCATAACATCCTCCCGTCACATTTCTCTTTAAAGTATAGCTTGTACAAATATTACATTTTAACAATCTTCGTTTTAAACTAATCTACACCATATCTATATAGCAAGAAAAGGCTGACCGATACTGGTCAGCCTTTTCGACTTAATCCTTATTAACCCTGTAATAAACTCATAACACCCTGTGTAGACTGGTTTGCCTGTGCAAGCATTGACTGAGCAGCCTGCTGTAAGATATTATTCTTACTATAGCTTACCATCTCAGTAGCCATATCTGTATCACGGATACTTGACTCAGCTGATGTTAAGTTTTCTGAATAGTTCTCTAAGTTGTTAATTGTATATTCCAAACGGTTCTGAATCGCACCAAGCTTAGAACGCTGTGCCGATACAGATTTGATTGCTCCCTGAATTTCACTGATTGCTGCAGATGCTGCCGCACCAGTTCCAACAGATGTTGTATCAATACCTAATGTTGTAAGTGATGTACCACTAATGGATACTGACATGGTCTCTCCTGCATTCGCACCAACCTGTAAAATCTTAGCCTTACCTGTTGACATCGAACCATCTAATAACTTTGTTCCATTGAATTCTGCTTTATTTGTAATCGATGTAATCTCTTGTTTTAACTGTGTAATCTCATCCTGAATGGTTGAACGATCTTCTGTCGCATTGACATCATTTCTTGACTTAACTGCTAATTCTCCCATTCTCTGTAAGATTGAATGAATCTCATTCATATTACCTTCTGCTGTCTGAATCAAAGAAATACCATCCTCTGAGTTCTTTACGGACTGATTCAAACCACGAATCTGATTTCTCATCTTTTCAGAAATAGAAAGTCCTGCAGCGTCATCTGCTGCTCTATTTACTTTGTAACCAGATGCTAACTTCTCTGCTGATTTACCAACTGCCTTAACATTCTGTCCTAACATTCTGTTTGTGTTTACTGCTTTCATGTTATGTTGTATTATCATAATAATTCCTCCTTGATACCAATTCCCTTTGGTCTAATCCTATTTAATATTTGTATTTGATAAGGAGGTGACTTCCATTTCTTCTTCCTTACACCATATATATCGGACTGCTTTCAAATTACTTTATACCTTTTTTAAAATTTTTTAAATATTTTTGCAGCACAATTTCCTATAAAACGAAAAAACCGGCCCATACGGACCGGTTTTCCTACCTCGGTAATAAAATTACTGAAGTAATGATAATACACCCTGGTTAGACTGGTTAGCTTGTGCAAGCATTGACTGAGCGGCCTGCTGAAGAATGTTATTCTTGCTGTAACCAACCATCTCTGTAGCCATATCAGTATCTCTGATATTAGACTCAGCAGATGTTAAGTTCTCAGAGTAGTTCTCCAAGTTATTGATTGTGTACTCAAGACGATTCTGAATAGCACCAAGCTTAGATCTCTGACTAGATACAGACTTAATAGCTGTCTGAATCTGGCTGATTGCTGCTGATGCTGCAGCTGCTGTTCCAACAGAAGTTGTATTAACTCCTAATGTAGTAAGTGATGTACCACTGATTGATACAGACATTGTCTCACCTACATTAGCACCAACCTGAAGCATCTTGCCCTGAAGACCACCACTTAAAAGCTTTGTTCCATTGAACTCTGCCTTGTTTGTGATAGATGTGATCTCTTCTTTTAACTGAGCAACCTCATCCTGAATTGTAGCACGATCTTCTGTAGCGTTAACATCATTACGAGACTTAACAGCTAACTCACCCATTCTCTGAAGGATAGAGTGAATCTCATTCATGTTACCTTCAGCTGTCTGAATCAAAGAAATACCATCCTCTGAGTTCTTAACAGCCTGGTTCAAACCACGAACCTGATTTCTCATCTTTTCAGAAATAGAAAGACCAGCTGCGTCATCTGCTGCACGGTTAACTTTGTAACCAGAAGATAACTTCTCTGCTGACTTAGAAACAGCCTTAACGTTCTGTCCTAACATTCTGTTTGTGTTTACCGCTTTCATGTTGTGTTGTACTACCATAATAAATTCCTCCTTGAATATAATGTCGCATCCTTGCGACATGTACTAGCAGGTTACCCTGCCGTTAATGGTATATAATATCTCCTTATGGAGTTATTATCACATGTTATTCACTATGAAATTGTATAAAGTTCTTACACTTTATATATCGACAAAAGCTATAAATACTTTAGCTTTTTATTAAAAATATTATACATTTTTTTCAAAAAACTTTCAAGCCATATATATAGGACTTTATTGCTTTTTATCCACAAAATATGCATCCAAAATCTTTGTATTGTTCATCGTACGAAAGTAATTCTGTGCAACATTTGCTTTATTCTTAGATGCAGAATACTGGCGCTTAGACTGTGCAAATAACGACTGGAATCGATCTCTGTTGCGCTCCTCTAAAACCATAATCTGATTTCCCAAATCCGTGCACTCTCGAATAAGATCCTGTAAGTGAACCAAATCCTTGCGATAAAGATCTGGCTGTCTCTGTACTTCCGCACGCACACGTTCATAAACCGATTGAAATCCTTCATCTAATGTATTGATTCGCGCAATCTGAATATCCTTTTCATTCAACGCACGTTCCATTTCTTCTTCCTGATAAACAGACCCCTTTGCGATTTGTTCCTGTGTTTTTGTAATACGCAAAATATTCTGTAAAGCATCTCGCTTCTTTTCTAACGTCTCTATCAAAACAGAAATATAATTCTGACCCATTCTTCATCCTCATTTCACGATAAGCTAAATACGTGGATCTTTTGCCACCTTCATTACCTGTTTCCAAATATCTCTAAGTTCTCGAAGCTCTACCAAAACATCATCGACCAACGCAGGGTCTTTTTTGATATTTGCCTCTGTCATCTTCTGAAAAATAACGGTATAAATCAAATCAAAATCCTTTGCAACCGGATAATCAAAATTCAAAGTTGTCTGAAGCTCTACGATAATATTACGTGCCTTCTGCATATTTAGGTTTGCTTTTTCGTAGTCTTTTTTCTCCATCGCCATCTGCGAAATATTACAAAACTTAATTGCACCTTCATAAAGCATCAGTGTAAGTTCTGCAGGTGTTGCTGTTGTAATTTTATTGGTGCCATATGCCGCCATCTGATTATATGCCATGTTCGTCACCCCTAATTCTTTCTTGTTTCTTCTTGAATCCAGGTAATCACCAAACAACTACCCTTCTCAACAGTTTGTATGCTCTTCTTTGCGAAATATACACAAGCTCATCTCAGGCATCAACCCCAACCAGACAAACCTGTGTATATTCCAAAGAAGATCGTTCACACATCCAATCATTTACCATACGATTGAATCCATCAACCAGCGTTTCCGAACAACTGGCTTACATAGCTTTGCTGCGCCTGCATCTTTGCCATTGCAGATTCCATAGCTGCGAACTGTTTGTAATACTTATCCTCTGCTGCTGTCATCTTATCCTGCTCTTTGGTAACCTTCTCTTTGTATCCCTTAATATCATCATCCATCGTCTTGTCGTTATAGAAGGTCATCGCACTACTTACACCCTCTTGACGACCCATTGCTTTTTGGAACTTGTTATACAACTGTGTGCCAAGTCCAGCCAATGTCTTCTCCACTGATTCTGGATCATCCATTAACGCTTTCATCAGCTTATCATCAACACCTGCATAATCAGAATCATCCGAATTACCATCAATGTGTAGCAAACCTTTTTCTGAATATACACCAGTTCCAATTCCAAATGAAGATAAAGTGAATCCTCTTTCTACACCATCTGAACCAGTTACCTTGATTGTTCCCATCATCGTATTACGCATGGTACTAATTAAAGAATTAATGGTATCATCTTTTCGGAGAATAGAGTCTTTAATTTTCTTTTCCCAATTCTCTACATCTTTATCTCCAAGCGCTTTCTTCTCATCATCACTGAGCGGCTCCATATCCTTCAAACGCTCTGCGCCATATAACTTATTCATCTCACTGAGTAACTCATTATATCCCTTTACAAAGTTCTTAACCTTGTCATATACAGCCTGCGCATCGTTACCTACAGAAATCGTCTGTGCCTCACCAGGCTCTGTCGCCTCTATCGTTAATCCATTGATGTTAAAGCTGTTAGAAGACTGTTCATATTCCACACCATTATAGACAATCTTAGCATCTGCAGCATCAATTCGACCTGCGTCACCTTCCTTCAAATCCAAACCTAATGCAGAAATCAACTCTTCATCTCCACCAATTGTAAATCCGTTCTCTGTACCAGACTGGCTTGCATTTAAGTAAAAACGGCCCTGACCCTGATCATAGTTTGCATTGACACCCATCTTGGAAATCTGACTAGCCACATCACTCAATGTTGTGTTAGTTCCAATCGTAATCTGCTGTCCATTCACAGTAAGTTCTTTTCCTACCAGGCTCGGATTCAAATCCGATAACTTGGTTGCGCTTGTCACCTTACTGTCTGGTGTTTTAACCTCTACATTTACTCTGCTTGTTCCTGTCAATGCATTCTGTGATTTATCACTTGTTGCTGCCTTTATTGTAGAACCAGTCTCTCCTGCCTTTGTTCCAAAAAGTGCAGCAGAAGCATCATCCGTAGCCTTAATTGTAATGTCATGACCACCTTCATATTTGGTTGTCTCTTTTCCGTTCGTATCGGTCTCTGTTGTCTTGGTTGCAGAATCATTCGTAATCTTAAATGCGCCATTTTCAAATGATACAGTTGCGCCAGATCCAGACAACTGATTATTGATGTCTTCTACAATGGTATCAATCTTCGTGTTATCATCATAACCCTTTGTACTCAAATCCACCTGATAATCCGTTCCATCAGCCGAAATGGTAAACTTGGCATTTTTCAATGTATCAGCCATGCTATTACCATTTGCATCTTTTACATCAGAAAGTGCAACATCACCATTCTTTGCACCCTCATAACTTGTCTTCGTATATGTGCCAGTATTAATCTTCTTGCCAGTCCACATCTGTGCCACAGCAGTATTCAAAACCTGAACCTTATGTGTTCCATTTGCAGCATTATTTCCAGCGGTAATCTTCATACCTTTCAAATCACCAGAAACTGTTTTTGCACGGTAAGACGAATACGACTTAAATTCTGAAAGTGCTCCACGGTAAAAATCCATCAACTTCGTATTCAAAGACTGCCATGCTTCCTTCTTCCATTCGGCTTTTGTCTGTTGCTTCTTCACATTATCCACTTTTTTCTGGTACGCTTCTGACAACTGACCAACTAATGACTCTGTATCTAATCCAGATGCCAAACCTGTCATTCTTACGCCTGCCATATCGTCACCTCCTTATCTCTTTTCATCTACTAAAATTCCCGCTAATTCCAAACTCTTTGCAATCATATCAAGTGTCTTCTCTGGTGGAATCTCACGAATGACTTTATCTGTCTCCTTATCACGAACCGTTATGGAAATTCGATGTGTCTTCTCGTGATAACTAAACTGTAACTGTGTCTCTGTTGGTGCAATTCTCTTATTGATATCTGCGATTGCACTCTTCACCTTCTCAGGAGAAACCTCCTGCAAGTTCTTTGCATCATCTTTTCCGTCGTGATCCTTGTCCTTGCCCGCATTCTGATTGCCACTTCCCTGTGTCTCAACAATCGGACTAAATTCCTGAATCTGTGATGGCTGTTGCTCAGTCACCTCGATTTTCTCAACAGGTGCGGTCTTCTCAACCTTAGGCATCTGTTGTGTTACAACATTGCTACTAATTGCTTCAATTGCCATAATCACTCCACCTCCATGTGAAAAATCAAAAATATACTCTTCAATAACCTTATCGGTCTATTTTGCTATATATTTTATATCTTTTACACACTTTTTTCAATGAATTTATCGGGAAAAATCAAAAGAAAACGGAGGGTATCCACATATTGTATGGACGTCCTCCGTTACCACCATATCTGTCTGTATTTACTTGAACAAATCCTTCAAATTTGCCTGTACTGTATCGCTTGCTGCCTCTTTATTTGCTTCCTTAATCTGCATATACACTTCTTCTCGGTATACAGGAACCGATTTTGGTGCCTTAATACCAACCTTTACCTGTTCTCCTTTTACCTCAAGGATTGTTATCTCAATATCGTTACCAATGATAATCGATTCATTTGCTTTTCTAGATAATGCTAACATACTATTCACCCGCCTTTTCTTTCATTTTCTGTACGGATTCATAAACATTAAATCGAACTGGATAATCCGCATTATCTACGATAATCTGTGCGCCCTTACGTGCATTCACATTAATAATAAATGGTGCCTTCATATTCGCTGTCACCTTGGTCATATCTGATGGCACAGTCATCGCCAACAAAAATACCAAATCTTTATCTGCAGGATCACCTAATGGTTTTAATAACTCATCTTCAATCATTGGTGCATACTCAGGAACAATGGCAAGCGGATCTACAACTGGCAATGCCAAAGCAGGCTCATCTAATGACTGTAACCAGCTAATTCTAGCCTCTCCATCCTCTGCTTTATCCTCATCAAACATAATCGCATATCGCTTAAAATCCTCAAATCCAATGATACCATTCGGAAATTCAAGGACCTTGTTATCATCTAACTCAACCTCTCCAAAAAACTTAGTAACTACCTTCATGTTCCTTCTCCTTTCTGTCTATCCCAATATTAAATATAATCTAATAAAGTCTTTTTGATTACATTACTTGTTGTAGCAAGTGCTGATTCATACACCAACTCTGCCTGATACATATCAAGCGCTACTTCTTCTGTCTCGATATCTTCATTTGTTGACTTTAATTCTTCAAAATTCTCTAACTGCTCTGTCACACGTGTCGCAATCAGCTCAAGTTTCGAGTAATTCGTTCCTACCTTTGCCTGCTCTGCACCAACATCATTCATATAATTTTGGAAATTCGTCATATTATTTGCAAACAAGGTCTGCATATTTTCGCGCTTCATTGCAAGCTCCACATCCGCATCCTCTAGCATCTTGTTAATTTGCTTCACCGCATCTGGCGTGTCCTTATACTTAGGGTCGTTCAAATAACCCTTCAATGTCGCAATGGTCTGCTCCACATCTAACATATCCTGTACAGCAATACGCATATCCTCAATGTCATTACCCATACTGTGCTTGATGATGTCTTTTCCCTGCGCATTTACTGTTAAATACTGATTAAAATTCACCTCGTAGCGAATCTCCTGACCTTCTTCATCTACTGTAAAATCTGTTGTCTGTGTTGTTCCATCAGAAAGTGTTTTCGTTTGTGTACAATTAAAATACATCTCTGGTCGAAGGTCTCCCACTTCAAAGTGTGACTTGTCATAATTTGCGGTAAAACTTGATGCACCTTTAATTAAACTGTATGCATCCTTTCCCATAACAAGTTCTCCTGTCTCTGGAATCAATGCAATCTCGTTATCATCGACATCATAATATTCCTTTGGTTTTGTCGCATCCTTGATTGTAAACTGCAAGGACTGACCAACTACCGATGTATAAGAGCCATCCGCATTTTTTACATACGCTTTAATGTTGTTCGTTCCTGGCTCCATTTCATATTTCATATTCTCCACTTCAAAGGACATACCAAAATTACTATCATCCAGACGATCATATGCAAGCTGTAAAATATGAACGGCTTCCTGTGATGGTGACTGATAGGTATCTGTTCCATTCAAAATTGCATCCAATCTACTGGTATCCACACTGTCTACTACAGCATTTTTTGCTTTTGCCTTGCTCACATCTAACGGTTCCTCAATGCTATATGCCAACCCCTCTTTTGCAGCAGCATCCTGAAATACAAGATTGGTTTCTGTCTTATATCCAGAGAACAAATATCTTCCCGCATAAGTCGTTCCACCCTCACGGTAAATACTCTCCTTTAAAGCCTTTAACTCATTAATGATTTTGCTTCGATCGCTTGTACTAAAGGTATCATGTGCGCCCTGCTCGCAATAATAGTACACGTCCTGCAGACGATCTTCAATATTCTGAATGGATGTCTGCGTTGTATCCAGCCACGACATCGCATCCTTGATATTCTTATTCTTATACTGATCCAATTGATCACAGGTTGTACGGAGCTTCAATGCTCGAATCGCAACTACCGGATCTTGTGATGGTGCAGAAATCTTCTTACCTGTGGTAACCTGTTCATTCAGACTACTTACCTTCTGCATTGATTTTTGCATATTACGCAGCGAACTGCTTGTTACCATATGATTTGTTACTCTCATACTCTCTCGCTCCTATCCGGTCACTCCATTAACCTCACGTATTCCTGTCTACTCCTTAGACAGTTTAAATCAACCTGTTTGATTAATTAATTTATCATATACTTCATTCAAAACAGATATTACCTTACAAGCTAAATTATATCCGTTCTGATACATAATCATACTGGCTGCTTCTTCATTGGTATCCACTGATGAAATCGATAATCTCTGATTATTGATTACATGTGCAACCTCATCCATATTATCGGAAAAAGTATCGTATTTTTGAACCTCTACAGCCAAAGAAGTTGTAATTGCCTGTAAAAATTGTGCAATTGTTCCCTGTGAATACATACTTCTGTCATCCAAACCTGCAATCATCTTATCGATAATGCCAGAAGCATCCAAATTGCCCTGTTCAATATCCTCTTTGTAAGAAACAACAACTTTATTCTGATCCGTCATAATCTGACTGTTTACTGACCAATTTAATGCGTTAATTCGATAATAAGAAGAATCTCCTGACATTAATTTTGCAGGTGCTGCGCTACCTGCGGGTGGTGTCAACACAAAATCTTTACCCTGTAAATCCAGCGCAGAGAAAAGATCCAACCCCTTGTCACCATTGGCATCTGCTCCAGTTGTATAAATGTCATTCATATATCTGGATAATGTACGAACAAATTCATTTAACTCTGTCATATAATAAGGAATACCTTTGCAGTCAATTGCCTGACCAACAATACCTTCCTTACCATCTATAGTATCAAAATCAATCTCTGCAGGAATACGTCCATTCTCAGAAGGCACTGTCAAATTCTTAAAAAGAAATTTATTTAACTTGCCATCGTCATCATAGGAAGCTTCCCAACCTTCATAATAATATTCTTTACAGTTCAAAGTAATAATACCTTCCATCGGAAGTGTAACCCTGTCAATATCCAATCCCTTTGCCAAATCAATCTGAACCGTTGATCCATCTTCTGTTCCTGTTTTAAATTCTTTAATCGTACCATCAAATGGTTCAAAATTATTGCCGTCACGAACCTCCATCAGACCCTTAATCAATCCCGTAATATTTTTGGAATTAAAGTTCAAACGTTCACCAAGTGTATCATTTAATCCAACCCAGTATACTTCATATAATCCATCTACGTCATTAATATTCAAAGGCTCTTCTCTTGCTGCCACCTTTAACTGGCGACACTCCATCTCATCTACTAAGAGAGAACCACCAATACGCAATTCATAAAGTGTTGCACCAGAATCTACGGCATCTGGTCCCTCACCATACATAATTGGCGATTCAATCACTGTTACATTAATCAACTCAGAAAGCTGATCCACTAACAATTCTCGTTGATCACGCAAATCATTTGCATTACCAAATCTTGTCTCAATATTCATAATCTGCTGATTCAAAGTAAAAATCTGTGCAGAAATAGAATTAATGGTATCGACATGAATCGCAATCTCATTATTAATATCTGTCTGCGTATTTTGATAACTAGTTCCAACTTCGTTAATCAAATCAGTAAAATTACCCAATGCCTGTGTAAACTGCGTACGATAAGTTGCGTTCGATGGATTTGATGTTAAATCCTGCATTGCCGAATTCAACTGACTCAAAAGCTTTGTATATCCTGTCTCTGACTTCATTTCATTTAGATATGTCTGCAGTTTGGAAAGCTGATCATAAATACCATTAAACTCACTATATCTCGACTGCGAATCACGATATTTCGTATCATAATAGGCATTACGAAGCTGTTCAACTTTTTGTGACTCCACACCAGTTCCCATCATACCATATGAGCTTCGAACACGTACCGCCGGCGCTGCTTTTGCTAAAACCTGTTGGCGCGAATATCCCTTCACATCTGAATTCGAAATATTATGTGCAGTTGTATTCAATGATGCCTGGTAATGATTTAAAGCTGACAAACCTGTATTTAATCCTAAAAATGTTGACGGCATTTATCTCACCCCTCTTTCTCATCATCAACCCAATTTATTAATCAAGTGTTCTATCATCTCTGATACCACAGTAAAGTATCTGGAAGATGCGTTATAACCTTGTTGAAATCTAATCAAGTTACTTAATTCTTCATCTGTTGAAACACCAACAACCGTCTGTCTCTGATTGTTAATTTCCTGCACCGCTTGATTTTGAGATTCTGCAATACCATTGTAAGTCTTTCCTTTATTTGCAAAATCAGCGACAAATTCCTTGTAATATCCCATAAAATTGTTAGTAACCAGACTATCTGGTCCCAACGTTGCAAAATCCTCTTCCCATACCTTAATCAACTGATCCGCTACATCCTGAAGCTCTTCCTGCTGAAGATTGGTCAATGGTAGCAAACTCGGATTACGAATTAATTCGTCATTAATTTCCAAATTGCCTAATGTATACAATGTCAAAAAGTCATCTGCATATTCTTCATTATACACCTGGTATGTCTGTTTTGATCCATCTGCTAAAGTAACCTCTTGTTCAACATAACGAGGGACATTCATTCGAAGGAATAATTCTGTTCCCTGTACCCTGTTGTTTGCACCCATTCCGTAACCAGCCTTTTCCTCATCCAACACATGAATGGTTGTCTCGTTACCATTTTCATCCAACACAGTCAACTCTTTGTTCGGACATAAAATATCGTTAATTCTTGTAATAACACCATGAATCAACTGATCAAACTGTGCAACAATATTACTAACTGTATAAGGTTCCAAATATGTATTATAAGCATCTCGTTCCTTTGAAAATACTTCATAATCTTTCTGATACTGTTGATAATCTGTTTGATAATTCGTCATTGCATCCTGATATTCTTCATCTGTTGCATACGCAGACCGAATCGGTTTTGCTGGCATCTTCGGTGCAATTGGAATATCTGTATAATTGGTAATCCAGTTTCCTCGAGACATGATAATACCTTTCAGAGAACCAACATCATTACCATTATCCGAATTCGGAACCGTTCTTAAATTAAATAAATCTGCCTGATCATCCTTCCATATTGGCTTTAAGAATTCACACGAATCACTTACCTGCATGGTTGTGATTTCGTATACACGGTCCATACTAACTAATGTTCTGTGCTCCGCATATACATCAACCTGACCCGTGTTATTCTCCTGGTACGAAATGGATACCAGACCACCCAGCTCATCAAGTGCAGCATCTCTCTGATCTCTATAATCATTTGCACTTTCAATTCCCGCAGCTTCTACCATTGTAATTTGATAATTCAAATCATAAATGGTCTGTGCCAGCTCATTAATTCGGTCGACCTGATCCACAATCTGACTATTTAATTTCATCTGAAAATTTGTCAAATGATCGTAAATCTGCGTTGCCTGTTCAACAAAACTAACTGCACTAGCAATATAGGAGCTTCTTGTTACAATACTGTTTGATTCTTTCTGTAACTCTTCCGCAGCAGTCCACAAATTCTTCATGTATTTTCGAAAACTGCTGTTATTCGTATCGTCAAACTCTTCTCCAAAATAATTCTGAAGCTCATCTATTACATCGTACTTCGTCTGATAAAACTCTTCTCTACCAAATTCTTCTCTATACGCCGTATCCAAAAAGGTATCTCTTACCAGTCTTACATCCTGTATATGGGTTCCAAGACCTGATTGATTTGGACCAGTATAGGTTGTTCCCAATTTTACATACGCCAAATCAGAAAGGAGAACTTGCTGTCTTGAATAGGTATCTCTACCAGCATTTGTAATATTATGTGCTGTTGTATTAAGGGCATATTGATGTGACTGCATTCCTGTAACACCAACATAAAATGTTCCCATTGTACCTGCCATTTGTCTCCTCCTTTCTTTTTGTATCTTTATTGTTTTGCATCAAAAGACGAATATCCACCGCCTAATGACATTCCACTATATGTTTCTTTATTATAATTTGCCGTCTCTGGTGCCTGATTCATCGACTGAATCAAATTAATAGAATACTCCGTCATCTCCAACGAACGTTCTAATAAATCTCTATTATGTACGCTAATTTGTCTCAATGTCTCCACTTGCTGCAACATTTTGTCCCTAAGAACAATTAAAGGATGCTGAAACTCCGGCTGTTTCTCCATCAATGTTATGACTTCCGAAACAGTGATCGTTTTTGCATCCTTGCCTAATACCGTTGCAATCTCTACAAGTGCCTGATCTCTTCTATGAGCAACTGCCGTAATCTTATCTACGATCTCCTGCTCTCTGGCATTCGCCTCCTGTAATCTTGCCAAGTCGTTCGCCACAATAACAGGCGTCTTTGCCATAGATTCCGTTGTCAGGGCATCATACAAATTATTCTCTTCTTCCAGAGCCGTAATTAAATTCTCAATTAAACTAGCCATCTGGTTCTCCTTTGTTCAAATAAAAGCTTCTAGTTTCTAAAGCAAAAATGCCTTAGAAACTAGAAAGTTTTTCGTCAAACGCAGCCATTAACTTATCAGCAAACGCTTCTGCACTAACCTGGTAAGATCCATTTGCCATTCTTGCCTTTAAATCATCCACACGATCCTGACGAATATCCGGAACAGAATTCAATGCGTTCTTTGCAACCTGCATATCCTTTCCCACTGTAGAAAAAGAAACCTGATCTAAAGTAGAAGCAAAACTTGCCTGATTGGTATTATACTTCTTCTGTACTGATGTCTGGCCATATACCTGAGCTACCTGATTGTATGCACCAATTCTCATTGTCACATCATCCTCCTTTTATGCCGCCCGGATGACCCACCCGCGACGGCTGTTAAAATCCATTCTTAATTGGATTCAATAAGTATATCGGATTGTTTTGCCAAAACATTATATCTAATTTGCAATTTTTCATAAAAGTTACAAAATAATATTAATGCTCCATAAAACGCATCTTTGCTGCCTCTCTATGCTTCTTCGCAACAATTGAATCATCCGTTTTATACATATCCTCCACTTTACCAAGCAGCTTGTCTTTACAACTCTGGCAAAGTCTTCCGCTTTTAATCATTTTACCGCAGCTTTCACAATCAACACCCATTCCAGATTCCTCCGAAAATGCCAATCGGTCTTCACGAATCCAACGACGAATTTGATTCACTGTGACATCATTTGCCTTCGCAACCTCATTAATACCTTCTGTTTTGTGCTCACGCACATACTCTTTTACTTCCACAAACTTCTTCTCCAACATATCCTTACAGCTTGGACAAATTGGCTCACCATTTAAATAATTAAATAATCTTCTACATTGCTTACAAGGTCTTACTTCCATAATCGTATCCTCCCTAGTTGTATTGTGTAACGGATCCTTCACATTCCGCTTTGCCCCATATTTAGGAACTACTTGTATCGGTTCAATTACATATATCCCTTACCGATTGCTACACTCGTGTAGTACACATGCTCTACATTCTCGCGCTTTAAAACCTGCGTACAGGCTTCTATCGTCGCACCAGAAGTATATATGTCATCAACCAATAATACCTTCTTTAATTTTATCGTATTTTCCCCTAATTTAAAAGCATTTTTTAAATTTTTCATCCTGGATTTATCGTCTAATTCCTTCTGCGGATTGGTATCAATTTCTCGCAAAAGATAACGAGAATACACAGGTACATCCAACCGCTTTCCCAGCTGTTTAGCAAGCAGTTCTGCCTGATTATAGCCACGCTTTCTTTTCTTATTCGGATGCACTGGTACTGGAATAATACCATCCAAATGTAGCCTCCGAAATTGCTCCCCATAACGTGCTTCCGTTGCAGACGCAAAAAATGATGCATATGCCCGTTGATTCTTGTATTTAAAATCATACAACGCCTTTTTCATCGGCTCCTCGTACAAAAATACTGGAAATCCTTGTTCATAAGACTTTACGACTTTTTTACAATCCATACAGTATTCCTGTTCCTCCGATTCAACTGTCTTCCCACATTTAAGACAAAACGGACGATTTACTGGTTTCAATAATTTTAAACACGTATCACACGCAATGCTCCCCTGATATGGTCGAACCTGCCCACAAAATGGACATCTTTGAGGATAAATCAAATCTAACACTATATTACGAATACTTACATTTCCTCCAATTCTCGTATTCTCTCATCCAATGAGGAATATCGTTTCTGCTCATCATTATTTTGAATCATATTTCCCACAAGATTACCGTTTCCAACAATCACAACACACTGTTTTGCTCTTGTTACCGCTGTGTACAATAAATTTCTAGTCAATAATACACGAGGTCCTGACAGCAATGGAATTACGATGGCTGGATACTCACTACCCTGTGATTTATGTATGGTAATTGCATATGAAAGTTCCAATTCATCCAATAAATTATACGGATAACGAACCTCCTTATCATCATCAAACAAAACAACAACCTCTTCGTTGTAATCATCAATTTCCTTGATGACACCCATATCACCATTAAACACACCGACACCTTCCTCAACACGGAATCGCCCTTTTTCGCTATAAATACACCATTCCAGCTTATAGTTATTTTTAATCTGCATCACCTTATCGCCTTCTCGAAAAATGGTGCCGTCATGCTGTTCCTTTTCTTTCTTTCGACTACTTGGCGGATTCAACACCTTTTGTAACTGCGTATTTAAATTCGTAACACCAAGTTCACCGTTTCGCATTGGCGTGAGCACCTGAATCTCTTTGCTCTCGCATCCGACATAAGGTGGTAATTTCTTTGACAGTAACAAGCCAACTTCATCTGCAATATCCTTGGTACTTGTGCGTGGCATATAAAAGAAATCTTTGCTTTTATTGTCCATTTGTATCGGCTGTCCCTGATTAATCTTGTGCGCATTTTCCACGATTTTACTATCTGCTTCCTGCCTAAATATCTTATGAAGCGAAACAACCGGCAAACAGTTTGACTGAATCATATCACGCAAAACATTTCCCGCTCCAACAGATGGCAACTGATTTTCATCGCCCACCAAAATCAAATGCGTTCCTGGCACAATCGCCTGCAACAGTGCATGCATCAAAGACATATCCACCATAGACATTTCATCAATAATCACAACATCTGCCTCTAATGGATTTCCTGCATTTCTCTCAAATCGATAGGTGGCACTCTCATGTTCTTCTGATACACCACCATTTAACTCGAGCATACGATGAATCGTTTGTGCTTTATATCCCGTCGCCTCTGTCATTCGTTTTGCAGCTCTTCCAGTCGGCGCCGCAAGCAACAGCTCCACTTCTTCCATCTCAAAATATTTAATAATGGCATTGATTGTCGTTGTCTTACCTGTACCAGGGCCGCCTGTAATGATTAACAAGCCCTGTCTGGCAGCCTGCTTGACTGCCTCCTTCTGCTCCTGTGCCAACAAAATATGCTCTCTTTTCTCTATTTTTTCGATAATGCTATCTAACGCTGCATCTGGAATTCCAGTACTCGCCTTATCTTCTAACAACATTCTCGCCACATCAAGTTCACGATGATAATGACCCGATGTATACACAATAACTTCATCATTTTTTTCACGAAAAACAATCTTTCTCTCAACCTGTAAATTGACGATTTGCGTTTCAATGCTCTCCTCATCTACCGCATCTTCTAACAGTTTTTTTGTCCAGTTAATCAAGAGTCCCTTTGGTAAATAAATGTGACCAAGACCAGTTGCCTGATTCAATGTATAAATGATCGCAGCTCTGACACGAAAATCTGATTCCATTCCAATGCCTGCTCGCATCGCAATCGCATCTGCCATTTTAAATCCAACACCTGTAATGTCCTCTGCAATCTGATACGGATTGTTTTTTACAATGGTATACATTTTTTGTCCATATTCCGTAAATATTTTCACTGCAAGATTTGGATGAATTCCAAACTCTGACAAAAACATCATCGCCTCTCTCAGTGCCTGTTTTTCAATAAACTGCACACCAATCTCGTTGGCTTTTCGTTCGGAAATGCCTTTAATCTCTGCCAATCGCTCAGGCTCTTCTTCAATCACACGAAACGCATCCTTGCCAAACTTCTTTATAATTCGTTTTGCCATAATTTCGCCGATTCCCTTAATTGCACCAGAGCCAAGATAACGTTCCATACTAACCAAATCATCTGGCATTTTTGCTTCATATTCTGAAACCTTAAATTGCATGCTATAGCTTGGATGTTCCACATATTCTCCGCGCGCAAGAATATACATCCCCTCCTCGATACCACTCAAATAACCAACAAAGGTCTCATCCTCACCATCATCTGTTTCTACCGCGAACACGACATATTGATTCTCTTCATTTTTATATATAATTTTTGAAACAATGCCTTCTCTTTCCATCGATGCTCCTTAAAAAAAATAATGGGGCTTGCGCCCCAATAGAGTTTATAATCCATAATTACGTTTCATTTGCTCGTAAAGCTGATTGGCTAAGCCAATTCCGTCTCCCTGATTTGCTGCCTGCTTCGCATATTCCTGAATCTGCATATCTCCAAACAACTCTTTATACTGACTGACACTACTATCAACCCCATTGTCAGCTTTCATAATGGTCTTTTCCATTCCTTTATATATTTGTTCAATAAAATATGCTTCAAACTCTTTACATGCGTTCATCAACTCAGCTTCTGTCGATTTCTCATTTACTTTTCCCAAAGTATTCTGAAATGCAGAAGTAGATGCATTTGTTGCCGTTGTATAATAATCTGTATAATTGGAACTTGGTCCAACGCCTATTACCGCCATACTAACGCCTCCTTACAAAAATACCAAAAACGATCAGAACAATTTCTCACACTATCTTCTCAAGTTGTTTGCTTGTCCCAACATTTCATCGGAAGCTTGAATTGCTTTCGAATTCATCTCATATGCACGCTGTGCAACAATCATATTAACCATTTCATCTGCAACCTGAACATTTGACATTTCCAAATATCCCTGATAAATCTTGCTTCGTTTCAAGTTTGGATTCGTTGATTCCTCAATCGCATCTCCAGATGCAACAGATGCCTGATATAAATTGCCACCCAGACTATTTAATCCTGCTGGGTTGTTGAACTGTACAACACCAATTGACTGCTCATAGGTTGTACCATTTATTGTCTTAGTAAGCGGAACCTGTTTACCATCTGCTCCCTCTACTAAAATCTTTCCATCATCACTAATGCTGATGGAATCAACCTTATAACCAGGCGGAATAATAATGGTATTGTTATTCTGATCAAGCACTGGAGCGCCCTGTGATGTACAAAGCATATTACCGTTTGGAGTTGGGCTAATATCAAAAGAACCATCTCTTGTATAGCAAACCTCACCATCTTTGTTTCTCACCTTAAAGAAACCTTTTCCATCCAAAGCTAAATATGTAGTATTATCCACATCCTGCAAATTACCCTGTGTAAATACTTTCGTGATTGCTGCCGTTCTTGTTCCCAAACCAACCTGTGCAGGTACTGGTTTGTTCTCTCCTACATTATTCGTAGACGGACTCTGCAATGTCTGGTACAAAAGAGATTTGAATTCTGCTGTATCTTTCTTGTATCCAGCTGTATTTACATTTGATAAATTATTGGCAATCGTATCTAAATTTGTCTGTTGTGCTATCATTCCTGATGCAGCAGACCATAATGAACGCATCATATCAGCCTACCCCCTTATACTTTTCCTATCTCGTTAACCGCTTTTTGCAAGGATTCATCCACTGTCTGAATGACTTTCTGACCAGCTTCATATGCCCTTGTAATCGTTATCATATCTACCATTTCTTCAATGACATTTGTATTTGACATTTCCAAATATCCCTGATGAACCTGCGCAGTACCCTGTTGCAATCCCGCTGCATTGGTTGCATCATACATATTCTCACCATATAGCAACAATGCCTGTGGATTCTCAAACCCTGCAATTTGTAGTGTTGCAACCTGCTGACCATTCACCAAAACATTTCCCTGTTCATCAAATGCCACATTTTCTGCCGTCTGTGCGCCTGGAATCTGGATTCGGTTGTTATTCACATCCAACACATAATCTCCATCCTTGGTAGTCAGATAACCGTCCGTGGTAACAATAAAGGAACCATCTCTCGTATATTTGGTGCTTGTGATTCCCTGCTTGTTGGTTGTTTGAATAGCAAAAAATCCATCTCCACTGAGGGCAAGATCAAATGTGTTGCCCGTTTCACGCAGACTACCCTGTGAAAAATCATGATATGTCTCACCAATTTTTACACCAAGATTGACATCGCCGATGCGCTTACGCGTCATGTTGTACTGGTTATTATCATGAATACGAATTGCCAGTGTATCATCAAACGACTGCGCTGTGACACCCTGTTTTTTGTAACCAGTTGTATCGGCATTGGCCATATTATTGGAGATAACATCCAAGCGTTTCTGCTCGTTAATCATGCCTGTCCACGCTGTGTAAAGACCTCTTACCATACCTTCAACTCCTTATCTTGTGTAGCTGTCTAATTGCCTTCTACTGTCCCACTTAAAAATTCAATATATTTTCCGGTACCAATTGCTACACAGGTAAGCGGATCCTCTGCAGTCATTGTTGTAATACCAGTTTCTTCTTCAATCAATTCCTCTAAACCATGAAGTAATGCGCCACCACCAGTTAAAACGATACCACGATCTGCAATATCCGCTGCAAGCTCCGGAGGTGTTTTTTCCAATACGGAATGCACTGCTTCAATAATCTGTTCTGTTACTTCCTCTAATGCCTCTACTGTCTCTTCTGAAGTAACAGTAACCGTTCTAGGAAGTCCTGTTACCAAATTACGTCCTCGAATATCAAGTGTAAGATTCTCCGGACGACGATAACAGGTACCAATCTTAATCTTAATTTCTTCTGCTGTTCGTTCACCAATCAAAAGATTGTGTTTCTTTCTCATATAACGAACAATTGCTTCGTCAAAATCATCACCAGCTGTCTTAATCGAAGTGCTGACAACAGTTCCTCCAAGTGAAATCACCGCAATATCTGCAGTACCACCACCGATATCAACAATCATATTTCCACATGGTCTCGCAATATCAATTCCAGCACCGATTGCTGCTGCAACAGGTTCCTCAATAATAGAAACATCTCTTGCTCCTGCCTGATACGTAGCATCTTCTACCGCTCTCTTTTCTACCTCTGTGACGCCACTTGGTACACAAACGGAAATACGCGGTCTTCTACCAAAAAAGCTTTTACCAACTGCCTTTTGAATAAAATACTTTAACATCTTTTCTGTAATCTGATAATCAGAAATAACACCCTGACGAAGTGGACGTACCGCAACAATATTACCTGGTGTTCTTCCAAGCATCAATCTTGCCTCTTCACCAATTGCCTTAATTCGATTCGTCTCACGATCAAAAGCCACAACAGAAGGCTCTTTTAATACCACGCCTTTTCCTTTTACATATACTAAAATACTCGCTGTTCCTAAATCAATTCCTATATCTGAACCTGCCATTTCTATCTCCTTTCATATATCGACACATTTCAATAAAAACTTAACTGTCTGTTTTCTCTGTATTCTTTTTCCCTCTCGGCTTTTTTAAAATGACTATGCTATAATCACCATTCAAATCCCGCATGTGAATCTCTTCAATATTCATAATCCGGTCTAGCTGCTGTAAATAACTCTGCCACTTCCGAATTTTTTGGTCATTGCCATGTGGTTTTCCAAAATGATCTAAGTATTGATAACTCTCCATTCTGTCATATACAACATCACCAGCATTCATGCCAACCACATCTTTACCAAATAATTTTTTCATTGCCTTATTGGCATACACAATCTTTTTGGTCTGATTATCACGCATAAATACAGCTTCTCTTAAATGATTATATACTTCGAAGCAATTCTCCAATGAGATTGTTTTCTTTCGACTCTGTTCTCTACCAAACAAATACTCTCCAACAACAAGCGCCACAGCATTTCCATATACCAAATCGCTGTCCTTAAATTGACGTAATTTACCACTATCCGCAAAAGCAACATATCCCTTTACAGCATCACGCATGCGAATTGGGCACACAAGTACAGAATCCATGCTCTCCATAAATGTTATAAACTGTCTCGATTGTATAGATTGCTGCCCGAAAAATGCTGATTGCTGATTTGCATAATTCCATACAAAATATCTTTCCGCATTTTCAAACTCTTTATTCTCTAGATAAACCGCTATATCAGTAATATCCAAATAAATGGCTGTCTTTTGACACATTTTTGTCAACACATCGTCCGAATGCAATAACAAATCTTCCAGTAACGCATTCACAAACTCGCGTCCCTTTTCCTCTTTTTCCAAACGTGCCTGTGTCAAGGCATGCATGCTATGTGTTTTATCCAAAACACCTTCCAAATACAAGCTCTTAACCACGGAACTAGCCAATCGAATCTGGGAAGCTGCCGCTTCCCCCATTTCCACTGTATGGTTCTCATCAAAATCCGTCAGCACCCAATATGCATTTACATAGCCATTTACTTCAATCGGTGCAATCACCATATACACCGTCATATGATCTAATCCATAAGACATCTGCACTGGTATTCTTTGATCTCTCACACGAGAAGCGACCTCATAAAATTGATCTTTAAAGGATGGTCGATCTAACATATCATAAATAAGTCCCATGTTCTCCATCGGTCCAACTGGTTTAACCAGCATGCCACCCTTCTCGTGTAAAACAAAATTATAAAATGAACGATTTACATTCATTACCTGCGACATTTCATATAAAAACTGTTTTGTTTTTTCGTTTCCAACATCAATCACTGGAAGCGGTTGTTCTTCTTTTTCAATATCTCTTTCCTTAATTTCTCCCCGAATATCCGCCAATTCCTGTTCCATCAACTTTTGCTCTGTTACATCTGTTAATAGAAAAGAAATCTGTGCTTCCTGATCATTTTTTCGATAAATGGTTAACTCATTTAATACCCAAATCTGTTTTCCGTCATCTGTCACCATACGATAAGTATGTGCATATTCTGTAATCCCATTCTGAATCGCCTGATAAATGGTATCAATGACGCGTTCTCGATCTGCCGGATGAACATAATCCTCTGTAAGCTTTAATCCATTTCGAAGCGCATCCACATTCATTCCAACCATACCTGCATTCGGAGAGATATAACGCAATATTCTTTCTCCTTTGCAATAATCCTTTACCAAAACCACACTCTTCATCTTAGAGATTGCATGATTCAGATATTCATTGGCATGTTTATGATACATTCCACCGCGCAAATCATAAATTAAAACTTCTACTGCAATGAATTTACCATATTCGTTATACAAATAATTGGCATGAATCCGAACAGGTGCCAACTCCTGCGCCTCCGTAATCACCTGACATTCCAGCATTACCTCTTCCGCATGATTTTCAATCCCCTGTTCAATTGTTTCGTCCACACGCAATCTGTCTTCCTCACAAATCAAATCCAAGACTTCCGTGCTTCTACTATAGATTTGCGCATTCGTATAGCCAAACGCTTTAATGTTTTCAGATACATATTCCACACGATCGACATTGTCTATTCGTGCAACATGCATATAAACGATTCCAGCCTGTGCAAGCACACGTTCCAGCAACAAACTTCCCAGTTGCATTTTATTTTCAAACATAACCGTATAAATACGTGTCCCCTGATGATCTATCTCATTCACAAATGCACTAATTGCATATTCTTTTTCGTCTGCTGTCAAACGAACTCTCTGCCAAATCAAGCTCTTTTTCGTGTGAAGAAGTTCCCAAAAATCCGTTCTCATCATAGCATTTCTAGGCTCAATGGAAAGATGCTTCACCTGTTTTCCAAAAACAACAGATGCCTCATAATTCACATGAATCACCTCTCCCGACTCAGCCTCAAACATTATCATCGGATACTGTATACAGTCTGCAAATTGTTTATATTTTTCGATACGTTCTTCACTCATTATTCTTCCCTATCTATTGCTGAAATTTAATCTGTGGAATCTCTTCCTCTTCACTATCTGTTAACACTGGCTTTGTATTGACACCAAATGCCTTATCCGAAATCATCTTCGTCTCATTACAAGCCTTCACGACGCCTTCCACTGACTCCATCAAGCTTGCCATATATGTGCTAATACTCTCACACTCTCTCTTCATGGATCCTCGAATAGAAGCAACTTTCTCTCTTGCTTCTGCCAACATCGCTTCCTTTTCTTTCTTGGCATTTTCTATCATGCTCTTGCATTCTTCTTCTGTTTTTGCCATAGATTGCTTATATTCTTCCTCTGCACGAACACGAAGCTTATCACGTTCCTCTTCTGCACGATTCAAAATATTTCTACTCTGCTTCTCGCTGTCTGCAACCAAATTCGCACTCTTATCTCTTGCATCCTTCATAATATTAACGCTTTGAGACTTCGCATCTGTAATCAATCTGTCATGCTCCATTTTCGCTTCTGTCAACATTTTCTTGCTATTTTCATCTGCTTCCTTTTGCATTGCAGCACAGCGCTCATTGGTCTCTACCAGCGTTCTGGAAATCGCTTCCATCTTACCAGCGTAATCTTTTGCATTTTGTTCCTGTTCTTCTAATTTGCGATTTGCCTTTTCAAGCTCCTGCTGTAATGACTCATTATACTTTTGCATGTTCTCAATCGCCTGATTGTTCTCAGAGCTCATGCTATCCTTTACCAATTGTAAATTCTTTACTGTTTCACTCAATTTACTAATGGTCTGCTTCAAATCCTCAACATCCTGATTATGTTGTTCCTTTAACTCTTCAATATACTGATCTACAACTGTTTTATCATATCCACCAAATGATACGGTTTTAAACTTTTCTTCCTTCGGCATTTTCTAATCTCCTTTTTGTTTATTTTATTAAGTAATTGTGCAACTATTTTTTTCAGGGATTGTACAATCCTCGACAAAGTAAATTTAATTTCGCAATTACTTAACGATCCTCAAATTGTAACAATAGAGAAAATGGCATCTACTCCTCCAAGTATTCCCGCTGCTCCAATTCCCATTAGCACACCAGCAAGTACAACGCCGCACATCACTGCAATTACACTTTCCTTAAAATCCATATCTAGTATACTCGCAGCAAGCGTTCCTGTCCATGCACCCGTTCCAGGGATTGGAATTCCCACAAAAAGAAACAATGCAAACGGCAATCCCTTTCCTGCTTTTTCTTTCAGCTTCTGTCCTCCTAAATGTCCTTTTTCCAGACAAAAACGAAAAAATGGTCCTATAATCGGTTTGTTTTGTCCCCACTCCAACACTTTTCTTGCAAAGAAGAAAATCAAAGGTATCGGTAGCATGTTTCCAATTACGCATATAATATAAGATGGTACCACTGGTAATCCCATTCCAATTGCTAATGGAACGGCTACACGTAGTTCTAATACTGGAACCATGGAAACAAAAAATACGATTAAAAACTTAGTAAACATTGCAATCTCCCTTATAATTTGTTACTTTATAAATCTTTTAAGGTCTCTTGGAGTAGTTTCTCCGCTTCTCCATCATCATATTCCTTTAAACATGCATGCGCCTTAACGCACTTATCTTTTATCTTAGCTGGAATGGCAAACTTAAATAAATCCTCAAATCTCTCAAGCGCATCTTCCGTACGAAAATGTCCAATGTCATCTAGAATAAATAAAAGTTTTGCATTTAACTCACCTAAGCTGATTGGCAAGAGTTCCTCCTCTTCTATATCCTCATTCTTTTGATTAATCATCTGTAACACACGACTAAACATACGCTCAGCAACTTCAACCTCGCCCGTTTTCAATTTTGCTTTTGCCGCCTTAATTCTGGCAGACACCGCCTCATCTAACTGGTATCCAAGCATTTCCTCTGTCTTAACAATTGCTGACTTTAAATTATCCTCCTGAATATACTGAATCGTTTCTTTAATACGCTGATAAAGCTCATCATCACCCATTGGTAATGCACCTCTTCTTTTCAACGCACTCTCAATTCTTTGTCTTAAATCATCACCATTAAATGGTTTCAATACATAATCCATGATTCCCAATCTCGTACCTTCAATAACCGTATCGCGGTCATGTTTTGCGCTAAGCACAATCACGGGAACTGTGATTCCATTTTCATGATTACGAATCTCGCGTAATGTTTCAATTCCGTCCATTACAGGCATTTGAATATCTAAAAGGATTAAATCCACACGTTCCTGCAAAATAAACTTAATTGCTCTTCTTCCTGAGCTTAACGGAATCACTTCATATTTGTCTTTTAATTCTTTTTCAATCGTCGCAAGATTGACTACATTATCGTCAACCGCCAAAATTCTCATCTTAGCCATGATCTGATATCCTTTCTCATTTTGTACACTCTATCGTCACCAAACTTATTATGCTTCCAATCTTGTGATGATATCACGTAATACATCTTCCGCGTCATCATCTTCGTACACCTTTAATTGTGTATCTACTGTCATAAGTGCCGTTCGCACCGCATCATCAATCTCGCAAGATAACATCCACGTGATTTTTTCTCTACACTCTTTTGACTTAAAATGTTCCAGTTTATCCAGCGCTTCTTTTAATGCCTCAAGCAATTCTGGTCCTTCTAACACTTCGCCCTTACCCTCTGGTTTTCGAATTGCATTCTTTTCTTCCACACGCTTAAGTACAGTGGAAATATGACCCAAAAGCGCACTCAATTCTTCAATAAATGGTTCTCCATTTTCTTGAATAAATGCTGCCTCCCCAGCAATTGCTGCATCCTCTAATGCTTTTGCTTTTTGCGACAATGCCATCGCACCAATATTAGCAGATGCACTCTTTAGCGCATGCACCTCTATACGATAATTCTTATAATCTTCTTTTTGAACCAGTTCTCGTAAGTATGGAATCTTTTTATTACCATCCAGATAATACAGATTTAAAATATCCAGATAATCGCTCATTGTTCCAGTGTGTTGTTCTAATGCACTCTTTACATTTACACCATTTACAAAAAGCTCTCCTAATTCATCAAAGGAGATATCCTCGGATACGGTTTCCTCGACTTCCGTTTCCATCTGCAATTCCTTTGGAATCCACTTCAACAGCATTCGATGGAATAGTATTCTGTCTACTGGTTTTGTCACATAATCCTGAAATTCATTTTCCAAAAAGAATTCACGAATCCCCGTTGTAGCGTTAGCTGTTAACGCAATAACCACAGGTGTTTTTCCATTCTCGCCACAATCACTTCGAATAAACTTTGTCGTCTCCACACCATCTAACTCTGGCATCATATGATCCATTAAAATCAAATCATATCGTTTTTGTTTTACAAAATCCAATGCTTCGAATCCACTCGCAGCCTCATCTGTCTTACACTGATATGCTTTTAACATACCAAGAACAACCTTACGATTAATCAAATTATCGTCTACAACAAGAATATTACATTCTGGCGCAATAAATAAGCGTTCCTGTTCATCTTCATCCACCATTTCCTCTGTAATATCGATATATTTCGTCTGGTCTGTTACCTGTTGTGGAATAACAACTGTAAAGTTACTACCCTTTCCATAGACACTTTCCACGGAAATAGAACCACCCAACAATTCTGCCAAATTCTTAACAACGGATAAACCAAGACCTGTTCCATCCACACTACGTGTCACACCTGAATCTACCTGTTCAAAATTATAGAAGATTTTTTGTAGGTCTTCTTCCTGAATTCCAATTCCAGTGTCTTTTACAACAAAGCGAAGCATTTTCTCATCTTCACTAACATCATCTGCATCTACAAGCAGTGTAATCTTGCCCTTTTTCGTAAATTTAATTGCGTTATCAAGCAAATTATCCAAAATCTGACGAATATGATCAATATCACCACAAAATCCATTTGGCAAGCTATCATTCACAACTTCCGCAAAGACAACATTGGAATCCTTTAGCTTTTCCTTCATATCATAATGAATATCAAGCATAACAGATTTTAAGCTGTATTCCTTGGTCTCAGCCTTCATTTTGCCAGCCTCAACCGCTGAAATATCCCAAACATCATTAAAAATCGCTAATAATCTTGAGGATGCATCTTTGATATCACAAGCAAACTGATATACCTTTCGACCACGACTTTCTTCCTTAATCAACTCAGAAAGTCCCACAATGGCATTCATCGGTGTACGCATCTCATGCGTCATGGTCGCCATAAATGCACTCTTTGCAATACTTGCGGCCTCCGCCTTCGCTCTCATTTCTGCACTTTCTTCCATATGACGTTTCGTCTCTGTAATATCGAAAATGAGTAATACATATCCTAATAATTCACCTGATTTATCTGTAACAAACTTGTTGTGGCCCTCGTAATAATGTTCACCAATTGCAAATTCATGTTTTCCTTCTGTAAGAATAATCTCTTGTGGAAAACTTGTAATTCTTGAAATATTTTTACCAAGCAGTTCCTCATCTAATCCCTGAAAAATCTCGGCAGCCATTGGATTAAAACTAACGATTCGTTTCTCGTCATCCAAAAATATCGAACCATCCTGAATCTCATATAAAACTGTCTTAGCAGCAACGCGACTCAAATCATAGGTTCTTCTGCTCCATACAAAAATAACAACAACCGACAATAAAAATGCTAAAATCATCGGAATAAAATCATACTCTCTCATGTGTTGTTGAGAACGTACAAACATGGCTAACAATGGAATACTACCCAAAAAAGAAAAACTGATATATTTTGATTTCTTTTTCTTAGATGGCTCATCTAAAAATGAACGAATCATTACCCAAAATGCCATCACAAACGGAGTAACGATACACACCAACATGTATATTTGAAATGCGATTCCATATTCAAACACAAAATGTGGATACTCACCATCTGTAACAAACTGTGCTTTGTTATAGAACAAATGATGCACATCATTTGTCCAAACCAATACAACCATTCCAACAGCAATGGCTCCAATCACCCGAAACACCCAATCTGGCTGTTTTCGATTACAATATGCATAAATAAACTGAGAAAAGAATATCGGAACAAACGCAGCCCCCAAATACTGCAATTTGATCGCTATCATCGCCTCCCCTGGCGCTTTAGCCAACAGTTCAAACAAATACGCAGAATTCTCCAACAATACTGCAATCATATAGCATATCATCATTTTCTGCACATTAGATGCCTCCATATGTACAACCAACGCAATTGCCAAAACTGTCAAAATAACCCCAATAATTTGAGCAGTAACAACTATGCCATACATGATTAAGCCCTCCTCCCCTACTGTAAAGATACATATACTTTTACATTATAGCATTTTTTCAACAATTATGAAAGAACAAAGTGTGCGAAGCACACTAGCCGCAAAGCGGCGATTGTTCGGACATTGTTTCGTGCCTTGTGGACGAGACCTATAGGAAATTCAAAGAATCTCTATAAAACCAAAAAAGGAGTTGTCGCATGAAATATTTGTTATCCAAATATCTACTACAACAACCCCTAATCCTCTACTGATTCCGTAAAACAGACCTTTACATTCCGCTTCGCCACATGTTCAGAAACTACTTATATTAGTTCAACTGCTGTGTCTGTGCCTGCTTAAGTGCTTCCTGGAACTCTGGTGTTCCCATCATAGCAACACCCATAACAACAACAGCTACAGTAACCAAAATAGAAAGTGATGATAATACAATACCTGCAATTGCCAATCCTTTTCCATTACCATTGCCCTTTTTCAATGCAACAATACCTAAAACCAAACCAACAATTCCTAAAACTCCACCATAACAGCATGATCCTAAAAATGCGATAATACCAATTACTAAAGACGCAATCGCCATACCATTTTTTTCATTTTGTTCCATTTTATAATCCTCCATTTTTCTAACGACCTTATAAGGCCCATTTCGTAAGAGCATACCATAATTTCCAATAATATGCAACGAAACTAATTTGTAGACACTATATTTTCATTTACTCTTCTAATGATTTTGATTTGTGTACCACAACAGTCTCGTCATAGCATGTAAAAATTTCCTCTACAAATTCCTTCTTCAGCTTTGGTGTAATCAAACTTACAATTGGAACAACTATCATGCCAGCAATCATCGTAATTGCACCTGCATTAATTGGCGATGCAATGAATTTAAGGAACATATTAGATACTGTAATCCCAACACCTACAACATAACTTGCCCAAACTGCTGCTTTGGTAATATTTTTAGAATACAATCCATACATAAATGGTGCTAAAAATGCGCCTGCCAAAGCACCCCACGAAATACCCATTAACTGTGCAATAAATGTTGGAGGATTCAACGCCAACACAACCGAAAGCACAATAAATCCACCTACAAGCACTCGCATGACAACGAGCTGTGTTTTATCGCTCATATTTTTCGCAACAGATTCCTTTAAGAAATCAAGTGTTAGCGTAGAGCTTGAAGTAAGCACCAAAGAAGATAGTGTCGACATAGATGCAGACAATACCAACACAATTACAATACCAATCAAAACATCCGGTAATGTAGATAACATCTGTGGAACAATGGTATCATATGCTACACTTCCATCCTCTTTATAAATGGCCGCACAATCAAACAAACGACCAAAACCACCTAAGAAATAACATCCACCTGAAATAATAATCGCAAAAAATGTTGAAACAACGGTACCTGTTTTAACCGCTTTTTCATCCTTAATTGCATAGAATTTATGTACCATCTGCGGAAGTCCCCATGTACCGAGTGAAGTCAAAATAACAACACCTAACAAATTCATTGGATCTGGACCGAAGAAACTTGCAAACAATCCCTGACTTCCCTGTAAAGCTGGAACTGCAACATCATCTGCAGGCAAAACAGAAAGTTCTTTGATTGCATTCAAAAATCCTCCCTGTCCACTCAAAACCGCGCCAATAACAGCGCAAATTCCAATCAACATGATAATACCCTGAATAAAATCATTTAATGCGGTTGCCATATAACCACCGATAATTACATAAACAGCTGTAAGTAACGCCATTACAATAATACACACTTTGTAATCAATATTAAATGCCATACCAAACAGTCTCGACAAACCATTATAAATAGATGCTGTATACGGTACTAAAAATACAAATGCAATTGCAGAACCCGCAATTCGTAACGCCTTTGAATCATAACGCTTACCAAAGAATTCTGGCATTGTCTTTGCATCTAATTTCTGTGTCATAACACGTGTTCTTCTACCAAGCACAAGCCATGCCAACAAACTTCCAATAAACGCATTACCAAGACCAATCCATGTAGATGCAAGACCATACTTCCAACCGAACTGCCCTGCATATCCTACAAATACTACAGAAGAAAAATAAGATGTACCAAATGCAAACGCCGTAAGCCATGGTCCAACACCTCTTCCTCCTAATACAAAATCATTCACATTCGTAGCACTTTTTCTCGAATAAAGCCCCACACCAATCATGATTGAAAAAAATACAATCAAGAGCAAAATTTTAATTGCCATTCCTTTTCTCCTCCTCTTTTGCATTTTAAAACTTTAACGCACTAAAGTGAATTATATAAAAACCAACCATATTTGTCAATAAAAAGTAGGCAATCCTGTACCTCCCCCCAAAAGTTTAACTTTGAGGGGGCACCCCATCCTGATTGCCTACTTTTTAACCTTGACAGTCTTTGCCTGCCCTTTTCCTTTAAATAGTTTTGTGTATTTTTTATACATTTTAGACGGAACCTTTATGACCGCCTTTTTATAAACACTCTTCAACGCATTCGAACCGACCGATGTCAACTTACTAGACTGTACCGTAATCGTATTCAACTTCTTACATCCATAAAATGCCTGTTTTCCAATCTTGGTTACATTCTTTCCAATTCGTATCGTTGTAATCTTCGTGTTCCCTTTCCAGGCATTATTTGCAACAGATACCACCTTGTACTTCTTACCTTTCAGGTACACCGTATCCGGAACAACAATTGCCCCCTTCGCATTTTCCTTCGGCTTCACATATTCTGCCCTACGGTCTCCTGCTACATTTTTCACAATACGATAAGTTACACCGCTACTCGTCTTACGAATTGTGGTTGAAGAAGAGGTTGCTGCATGCTTTTCATCTCCCACCAAATAATAATAGCCAGAATTATCCTTACACAAAAACCATGGTTGTGCATCCATTGTCTTGGTGCCACCCTCTACCCACACCTTCCACTGTTCTTCTTTGGTGTTCGGTGCATAAATGTAGGAATATTTTTGTAAATTGGTATAACCAGACTCTTTCCATTTACTCAAATCATATATGGTATTTACAGAGCCTTCCACATCATTTAAAATTCTAACCTTCGATTTAGATCCAGGATAAACAACCAGATGCATATAACTGTCACTCTTTAAATCCCCTATCACACAGGAATTCTCAACCAATAGACACCCTGTGTTCCCCTGTGCATTTAATGTCGTAATATTAGCGCTATTAGACAGACACACAATATTGTTATTCACGCCGTCTGATAAAAGTTTCAAATTCTGAATATTCAAAGAACCGACAACTGTTGTATGAGACGTTGTACCCACCACAAGGGAGCCTTTTTTTCCTTCAATGTCAACCACCTGACTATTGACATCTCCCGGATGTCCAATATATGCATATTGTCCTGTTGTTTTCAATTGATGGCCATTTACATACAATGTCGTTCTTTGATTGGATGCTCCCATCAAATACAAATCTTTTATAATCCAATCTGACTGCATTGTGGTATCTTTCGGCAAATACAACAGAGAAATTGCACGTCCACCGCTATCTACACATCCACTAAATTCAATACTACTCACCTTAGGAAGATCTCGATCCACAGGAATCATGTGACCAGTCTGATTTGGCAAATAGGTAATTCGATAATCACCATCCGTTTGGGTAGCATAATCTATTGCCTCGGTCACTGTACCATAGCTTCCGATTCTCTTTTGTCCTTCATACAAAAATACCGTATCTGGTTTTTGAATCTTCGCATAGTCAAAGTATACATACAAATAATCATCAATTTTCCTATAACTAAATATATCACCAACCGCATCATATATCTCTGGCACCTCGTTCATATATAACTGATAATAAAGATATGGCTGATTATTTGCTCCGTAAAACCCATTAAACATCAATGCATTAAAATCTTTTTCCAATTCTGGCGGAATATAGTACATAACATAATGATTTCCAGCCTGAACCTCTGCACAGGTGGCAATTTGTATGCAATCAATTAATTCCGGAGTCGTCATCTCATGAAGTTCATTCACACCAGTTGTACAGTAATAACGAAAATCTTCTGATGCCTCTGGTAATTCATACAAATCATGCCCATCCTCTCCGTCCGGCGAATCTGGTTCATGTGTTTGCATAAATAATCGATTGGGCATTGCATAAAAAAATCGACTAGTTTCCTCTAACTCCCAATTCGTATGATCATCCCATGTCAGGTCAAACCAATACCATTTTCCATCCCCCATCTTCACTATATTCCAGGCATGATCCTCACCTCTCGACTCACCTGAAACATAAGCGTTATCTATCTCAAGTGCGTTCAACAACAACTGAAACATGCGTGTATAACCCTCACAAACAACGCCCTTACCTTCTAAATATCCAATCACATTGTGTGCCCATGGTGCACGCTCTGGTGTCACACCATCTGCTTCATAAGCATAAAATGTTTCATTCACAATCAAATCATGCAGATAGGAAACCTGTTTATCCTTTGACATTCCCGCTACACGTTGACATACATTTTCCACATATCGCGAAATCATATCATCATAACGCTGTCTTACCGAACCTTTCGCATAAGCTTCATCCATCACGATATAAATGGATATATTATCGTACGCCATCGTTGATGAAAGCCAATAATATTCAGGATGGTCTTTTCGATAAGTGTAATATACCTGAACTGCTTCTTCCGATGTCAATCCGCATCGATAGTAATCTGCTTCCCCTGCAACATATAAACAATTTTCATCCTGTTCCATATCTGCAGTACTCGTGTAACACGCATATGCCACCCGATCTATTTCCTCATAAAACAACTGCGCAGACTTGTTATTTGAAAAAGACTGATATCCATACAAATCATTATAAGAAAAACCTTTCGTTAGCCCTGTGGCACCTTTTGCAATCAAGGTATTCCCAAATAATAACATTGCAAACAGGAACACAAACCCAACTCTTTTCTGTATCTTACCCATATGTAAACACCCCCTCTCGCTCATAGGTATTCACCGACAAAAACTTATATGTATTCTATCACAACCAATACCATTTTACAATGAGCCAATATTACAATTCGAGGTGTCATTTTAGGCAATCTTTACCCGAAAAAACCTTATTTTGCAAGCGTTTGCATGAAGTATGCCGTCCTATCCTGCCACTTGTAAACACACAGAGAAGTATCGTCATTGTATCCGTCCAATATCTCCTGTTCCCTTTTTCCCTCTGTACAAAAATACACCTTATTTTTTCTTATAGAAAGATAACTGTGTACATCACCAAACCATTTATCTGGGCTTCCCCCCTCAATCTGCTTCACTGTATCATCTCCATAATATGTCATAATATTATTACTCCAATGAAATAGCGTTCCGTCTTCCAAAACACCAACTTGATCCAATACTGATACATTCTCTATTACAATATTCGTCGTTCCGTCCTGTAGCATGCAAAAATCGTGATTTATATTGAAGTAATAGCATTTTGAATCGCAGATTATATAGGAATACTTGCTTACCTCTGCATCCTCTATTTTACGAATATTCTCAATTTCGTTCCCAGCCAAGTCCGCAACATACAAATTATAATGAATTGGAGCACCTCTTTCATCCTTTTTATCAAGTCCTTCTTCATAAATCATTAAATGATTCTCATCTAGACGTTGCACATCTACAACATCTCCTTCAACATCCAGCTGCACTTCTTTTCCATCCAATAAAACGTAACATTTCATCGGATTTATCAGTTCATCTTCCATTTCCCAAAGTATTTTTTGTATTCTCCCCTGATAAGTACCATTCTCATTCACCTTGGGAATCTTCTCAACCAAACGCTTCACCAAATCTGTCATGGAAATTTGATTCCTATCTCCCGCAATCTTCTTATATGCAATCAAATTTGGACTAGAAAAATCCTGAATAATACCATCACTCACTAATCTTCCTTCTTCTCCATTAGTGGATATATATAACGAAGTCACATAGTTTTCTTCGGAACCAGCATCCTTCTTTTTCAAATACTTTCTCACCTTTTCCAAAAGAAACCTTTTCTTCTTTTCATCCTCTGATAAGGAATCGGCCTCTTGATTGTCTGATTCTATGTAATCGTCCTTTACCAAATCCTTATACGGAATCCATTCTACCTCTTCAACCCCAAAATATACTGAATTCTCTCCATATCGTCTTGGTCCCGTTATATAAATTTCATCCTCTGTATCTTCTTCCATCGAATAAATCTCTTTCATTTCTCCGTCACTTGAGATACGAACGATTCCACTTCGTTCTTCTTCCCAATCATCAAACTCATAATAAGTTGCACATTCCTCCCCATCTTCACATTCCTCTATATATCCATTTCCCACAATCAATTTCATTTCATAATCATCAAGAGACATATAATACACCGCATTATCCTGTTCTGCCTCTATAATCACTCCATTGCCATTCGGGGTCACATCAAACATAGCTACAGATTTCGCCAACTCTTTTTTCTTCCCATTTTCACATAGTACCAGTTCGTGTTTTTTCGATACATATAAAAAGCTATCTTCTCCTTGCACTTTTTCGATCTGATTTGATTTTACTGTATATTTTCTGGTTTCCCGTAGTAGCTGCGGTTTCCATAAATCCCTTACAGCAACACGACAATATTCCAACGTATCTAAAGCATGATCATTCCAGGAAGCATCATCTACATAATATAAATATTCCCCATTTTCACTAAAGAAACAGTCCTCTCCCAAACAGGTTGCCACATAATTTTTTCGTTTTGGATTATTCATATCCCGCAAATAATATAGTCTTCCTTCTCTTGACTCCTTCGATATACCAGATACATATACCATCTGATTACTCAAATCTCTTGGCACGCTGTCATATATTCCCAGAGCTATCATTGTTCCAATCGCTAAGCATCCCATTATGTACCTTATTTTCATCTTCCCTACCTCCGATATAATCTCTTCTGAAGGTGTAACAACTATCCTCAGCACTTCGTTACAAAAAAAGAAAATTAGCAGGAAGGAAGAGAACCTGCCAGCCACAGACATAAAAAAGAAGCCATCGCTTAAGACGCGATAGCCTCCTTTTCTTCTTATATTATTTTAACTGTGAAAGACGCTCATTTACAGTATCCAACATATTGGTATACTTCTCTAATTTTGCCTTTTCTTCTTCGATCTTAGCTGCTGGAGCCTTATCTACGAACTTAGGATTGTTAAGCATTCCGTTACAACGCTTAATCTCACCCTCTAAACGCTTCTGCTCCTTAGCAAGACGCTCGATTTCCTTCTCGATATCAACAAGCTCTGCAAATGGCATATAAACCACTGCATCCTGAATTACAGTTGAAACTGCATCATCTGCGATACCAGTCTTGTCAGCCTGAACAAATACCTCTGAAGCAAATCCAAGAGTAGCAAAGAATACCTTGGCATCCTCAAAAATCTTGCGAACATTTTCCTTCTCAGAAACAACATATACAGTTGCCTTCTTGCTGTTTGGAACGTTCATCTCGGCACGAAGGTTACGGATACCACGAACTGCATCCTTGATTGCATCTACAGCCATCTCGTCAGCAGCAAAGTTCCACTCATCCTTGAACTCTGGCCAAGCAGAAATCATGATTGACTCTTCCTCATCCTGAAGCGTTGTGAAGATTTCCTCTGTTACGAATGGCATATATGGATGAAGCATCTTAAGTGCATTGATCAGAACAGTCTTAAGTGTCCAAAGTGCTGCTCCCTGAGTTTCATCCTCATCATTGTAAAGACGTGGCTTAACCATCTCAATATACCAGTCACAGAACTCTTCCCAAATGAAATTGTAAACCTTATCTACTGCAATACCAAGCTCGAACTTATCTAAGTTCTCAGTTACATCCTTTGCTAATGTATTTACCTTCGAAAGAATCCAACGATCTGCCAATGTAAGCTTTGAAAGATCAACATCCTTTACATCTGACTTTTCAATATTCATCATGATGAAACGAGATGCATTCCAAACCTTGTTTGCAAAGTTACGAGATGCCTCTACTCTTGACATGTAGAAACGCATATCATTTCCTGGTGCGTTACCTGTAATCAATGTCAAACGAAGCGCATCTGCACCGTACTCATCAATGATTTCCAATGGATCAATACCATTTCCAAGAGATTTACTCATCTTACGTCCCTGGTCATCACGAACCAAACCATGAATCAATACATGCTTAAATGGTGACTTACCAGTCTGCTCAATTGCAGAGAATACCATACGAACTACCCAGAAGAAAATGATGTCGTATCCAGTTACAAGCACGCTTGTTGGATAGAAGTAATCCATTTCCTCTGTCTTCTCTGGCCAGCCAAGTGTTGAGAATGGCCATAACGCTGATGAGAACCATGTATCCAAGGTATCTTCATCCTGTACCATGTGGTTGCATCCACATTTTGGACATACTGTTGGAGCCTCTTTGGCAACCACAACCTCACCACACTCCTCACAGTAGTAAGCAGGAATACGATGACCCCACCATAACTGTCTTGAAATACACCAGTCACGAATATTCTCTAACCAATGCTTATAAATCTTATCAAAACGCTCTGGAACAAAGTTAAGCTCGTCTGTGTCAACGATCTTCAATGCTTCCTCGCCCATTTCCTTCATACGTACAAACCACTGTGGCTTAATCAATGGCTCTACTGTTGTCTTACAACGGTCATGGGTACCAACCTGATGTGTGTGATCCTTTACAGCAACCAAAAGACCGAGTTCCTCAAGGTCTGCAAGCATAGCCTTTCTTGCCTCATAGCGATCCATACCAGCATACTTACCACCCAGCTCATTGATGGTAGCATCGTCATTCATGATATTAATCTCTTCCAAATCGTGACGCTTACCAACCTCAAAATCGTTAGGGTCATGCGCTGGTGTAATCTTAACACAACCAGTTCCAAACTCTTTATCTACATACTCATCAGCGATAACAGGAATCTCACGATCAGTTAATGGCAACTTTAACATCTTACCGATAATATCCTGATATCTCTCATCATCTGGATTTACCGCAACTGCAGTATCACCAAGTAATGTCTCTGGACGAGTAGTCGCAATCTCAACAAAACGACCTTCCTCGCCAACTACTGGATAATTGATATGCCAAAAATGTCCTGCCTGCTCCTCATGAATTACCTCTGCATCAGAAATAGAAGTCTTACAAACCGGACACCAGTTAATAATTCTAGAACCCTTATAAATGTAACCCTTATTATAAAGTTTGATAAATACATCCTGAACCGCTGCAGAACAACCCTCATCCATGGTGAAACGCTCACGGTCCCAATCAGCAGAAGAACCCATCTTCTTTAACTGATTGATAATACGGTTACCATACTCTTCCTTCCATGCCCAAGCATGCTTTAAGAACTCTGTACGTCCAATATCATTTTTATCAATACCTTCACTCTTTAATTTCTCAATAACCTTAACCTCAGTTGCAATCGCTGCATGGTCAGTACCTGGCTGCCATAACGCATTATATCCCTGCATTCTCTTGAAACGAATCAAAATATCCTGCATGGTATTGTCAAGTGCGTGACCCATATGAAGCTGACCTGTTACATTTGGAGGTGGCATAACAATCGTAAATGGTTTCTTGCTACGATCTACCTCTGCATGAAAATATTTTTTGTCTAACCAATTCTTGTAAATACGGTCTTCAATGTCCGATGGGTTATAATTCTTTTCTAACTCTTTTGCCATCCTTATATCTCCTTTCAAATTTAATTTTTCAAAAAATCAAAAAGCCCTTATGTTGAAAACTTCAACATAAGGGCGAATAGTCGCGGTACCACCTTAATTTATCTCTTATCTTATCCTGTAACGGGGACGATGCCGTTGCAATCTACTTCACTCTATTCACAGCTCAAACCAAAGCTGATTCATAAAGTATTCAACTGCACAGTTCCAAAGCTACCTTCAAAGTCTTCTTCTTCAAATAATCTTCCAGCCGATGGATTATTCTCTCTGTCAAGGAACAACTTCTACTCCTCTTTTTCACAACCTTTTTTCTATAATGCTTTACTATAGAAGATACCAAAAAAAAAGTCAAGACACAATTCTTTCAAAAATTAATTTTTTCTCTTGTAAAACAGCCTATTTTTCTATGAAAAGCTTTACAAAACAATTGCACACATCACCCCAAAAAGGTATAATATAGGTATTCTTATATTGAACGGGGGAGGGCAACATGAAACGAAAGAGAATTGGCGTCATTGCTGCTCAAATTGATGAAAATACACAGAACCTTTTTATGCAGGGTTTTTTAGAGGAAGCTTTCCGTTTGAACTATGATGTCTGTACATTTTCCATGTATTTGCGTTATGATGGAACCATCCTCAGAGAGCACGGAGATGCAAATATTTATAAATTAATAGAAAACTATGATTTTTTCGATGCGTTTGTGATTCTTGCAGATACCATTCAGGCACCGGGTTTATTAAATACGCTTGAAGATCAGCTTCATTCTTATTTTTCTGGTCCTGTCCTTGTGGTAGATAAGGAAAGTTCATTTTTCCCATCTGTCATGATTAACCACTATCCGCCATTTCGTAAATTGATTGATCATTTAATAGAAGATCACCACTATCAGGATATCATTTTTTTAAATGGAACTGAAGAACACAAGCATTCTATTGAGCGATTGCAGGCATATCAAGACAGTTTAGCTGCACACGACATACCGATACAACCAAATAATATTTTTTACGGAAATTATTGGTATAACAGTGGTGATTCTTTCGCACAAAACTTACTTCGTACGAAGCGCAAACTTCCAGACGCCATTGCATGTGCGAATGATTGTATGGCGATTGGTGTTTGTACAACATTAACAAAGCATGGTATTCGTGTACCTGAAGATGTAGCGGTTATCGGATATGACTCCATTGAGGAGGGACGAATTGGTAATGTTCCTCTCACATCAGCCCCAGCACCATCGAAAGAATGCGGCATTTATAGTGCACAGTGGATTCATGCTTCCATGCAGAATTTACCATTACCAGATTTGAATCGTTACACTACAGCTGATAATAAAAGCTATGAAAACCATAAGGATACTACCTCGCTATTTATCGGACGTAGCTGTGGTTGTACACATCCAACCATTCTGCAACAGCAGCAAAACGAAAAATTACAATCAACCTCTGCATTTACTGTGGGATTTTTCTCATATTTGAACACCATGATGGAAGAATTAATTTCACAGACAACCTATGCGGATTTCTTTAATACTGTTTTCCAATACATATATCAAATACGTGACTTTGACAGTTTTCATTTATGTTTGAATAATAATTGGGATGTTTCAAAAACTACAGAAACAGAAGTAATGCATCAGGGGTACACCAACACAATTTCTCGTATTATTCGATGTGGAAAAGATTCTGTTCATAACAACAGTATTTCCTTCCATGATACCTTTGATCGTGATTGCCTGCTACCAGAATTAGAAGAAGGCTCCGACAAACCATGTTCGTATATTTTTACACCACTCTATTTCAATGATCACAGTCTTGGTTATGCTGTCATTAGCTATGGTAATGAACCAAAAGTATACGATAAGATTTATCATTTATGGTTACGAAATGTTATGCAGGGATTAGAATGTTTCAATCGACAATATGCACTTACTTCTTTAATTAAACATATGGAATCCACACAAATCAGAGATTCCTTAACTGGACTTTACAATATGCGAGGCTTTTTAACACAAGCCACAGATTTGTGCGAAGCCGCTATGTTTGAAGGACATGACGTATTAATTGTTGCAATTGATATTGGCGGATTGCATACCATCAACGCAAACTTCGGACGAAAAGAAGGGGATCGAGCCATTCTTTCGTTATCTGAAATCGTAAGCGATTGCACAAAATCAGATGAATTATGTGCAAGGATGTGCAATGATGAATTTTTGATTATTTCACATATTAAAGATTCAAATCGGGAGCGACTAGCAGAAATCGAAACATTTATTACGCAAAGAGCACAGCAGCTCAACCAGCTTCATACAATTGACTATACATTCCATTTCTGCTTTGGTCATAAGCAAATGATGATTAGCAACACTGAGGTTCTTGAACAGACAATTAATGATGCTGTTGCTGAAAAGAATGCGCGTAAAGTAGTATTACAAAAACAATTTGAACTGGAAGAATCTCTGACAGAAGAAGAATTAGCCAACGACAAACTGGTTACCACGATTTTAAATGATAATTTATTCCTTTATCATTTTCAGCCAATTGTCAATGCGCATTCTGGCGAGATTTATTCATACGAGGCGCTCATGCGAACAAACACTACAGAAAAGATTTCTCCACTTGTCGTTTTAGAGAGTGCCGAGCGTTTGAATCGTTTATACGATATCGAAAAAGCTACTTTTCACAATGTTTTAGACTACATCGAGCAGCATCCAGAACACTTTACACAACACAAAGTGTTTATTAACAGTATTCCTGCACATCAGCTAGATGAAACGGACCGTAAAGCATTGCTTCCGCTTTTGAACAAGCATTCCAATACACTTGTTGTAGAGTTTACAGAATCATCCGAACTCGATGATACACAACTAGAACATATCAAAAAGCAATTTGAGCAACTGAATATAGAAACAGCTGTTGACGACTACGGCTCAGGTTATTCTAATACCAATAACCTGCTTCGTTACATGCCTCGTTACATCAAAATCGACCGAATGCTTATCACAGAAATTGATTCTGATCCGAAAAAACAGTATCTAGTAAAAACTATCATTGATTTTGCACACGACAACGACATTTTAGTATTGGCAGAAGGTGTCGAGAACTCCACGGAATTAAAAGAAGTCATTCGTTTGGGTATCGACCTAATTCAGGGATACTACACAGCCAAACCGCAGGCTACTCCAATTCAACAGATTGATACGCGAATTATCAATGAGATTATACAGTACAATCAAAGTTTCCACGCAACCAACCGCAGGGAGTATACGGCAAAATCTCGCGATAGAATTTCATTGCCTCAACTCGCAATTGGAAGATTTACTCACATTGTCATTCCAGGAGATTTACCTTGCAATGAGACACTAGAGATTATTGGCTCTGTCGGTTTTCATCCGAATATAAGCATTCTTGTAAAAGAAGGATTTCATGGTACAATTTTTCTTGATTCCGTAAGTTTGGGATCCGATAAAGGAAATCCATGCATTATCTTGGAGGATAATGTTTCCTTAACAATTGATTTGATTCAGGACAATGAGCTTAGAACAGGCGGAATATTAGTACCCGAAAGTAGTTCTTTAACCTTTACAGGTCTCGGAAATCTTTCCGTTACTGCAAACGGCGGACATCATTTTGCGATTGGCAATGATATAGATGCAAGACATGGTGATCTCATATTTAATCAGGATGGTGGCATCTTCATTTATACAAGTGGTATGCAGGGAATCGGTATAGGCTCAGGACTCGGTGGATGTATCGATATCAAACGTGGATTATATCACATTAATATGAACGGTCAGGAGTCTGTTGCCATTGGTTCTTTCTATGGTAATGATCCACTTTCCGTTTGCCTTTGTGACTTAGAAATTCACTTTATGGTTGCAAAAGGGGTGCTAATCGGTTCTGTTTACGGACAAAATGATATCAGAGTAGCTAATCTTTCCGCTAAATTCTGGGTAGGTAGCAGCGATGTTGTCGCAATCGGAACCCTATCTGATAAAGTAGCTAACATTGATATCTATAATGGTAATCTTACCTTTAACATGCGTTCTATGAAATGTATTGCCATTGGCGGCAACACCGGTGAAACCAATATTCACCTAGAAACGGCATCCTTTAAAATAGCATTACAGGGAAAAACCAATTATGCATTTGGTAATTACTCAAAAAATGCCAAGCTTGCATGTTCAAACTGTGATATCACAACCAACATAAATAGCGGTTTTGAAACGGATATTGGAGCACAGGAGGAAGATATTATCATTTCGAACTCCCGTTGTGTATTCTTCCTAAATGGTAACCCAATTGAACATAATGTATTGCAAAAAGACTTTCATGTTTTATAAGTCACACAAGATCTTTTTTACAAAATAACTAATAACTCCCCTATACATTTTATGTATAAGGGAGTTATTTTTTCTTATAAGGAATTCATCGAATTTCCTATAAGTCCTGCTCGCAAGGCACAAGACAACGACCGAACATACGCCACAATGCGACCACAATGCGACTATCGTGCATAGCACGCTCTATGTTCTTATCCCATATTTGGGACACCTTCTGTGATATAACTCTTAGTAGGATGTCCCCTCCTCCATAAATTTTTATCAAACAAGAAAGGAGTCACTATGCATAAAACAATCAAAGAAATATGGATTCAAGAATATGAACTCGCTTATTTAGAAGGCTACCGCGATTCCACGCGCCATCACATCCAACAGATGCTAGACCATTCCATCGACGCCACCATAATTTCTCAAATATTAGAAGTGCCTCTTGCTGATATATACGAGATACAAAAGCTCTAATCTGCTTATTTCATCTCGCCAATTTCAGCTACAATGCTACGCATCTCCTGCTTAGAACTTGCCTGTCTCGCCTGCTGCAGGACTTGCGCTTTTTCCTGTTCATCCATGTTACTGAATCGTTCCATTGCACGCAGATTTTCTGCAAAAGCCATAGAGAGTCCAACTGGAATCTCATCATTGTTAAGAATACTCATCTTTATCACCTCAGGATTAGTATGTGCAACCACAATCGTTTGATACATATTTTATGAGTTATTTTCATATATTATGAAAAACAATTAGAAGGTTATTTGCATGTTCAAACACACCAAGCATACACGCCGCCTTCTTATCATTCCAATGATATTACTCCTTACAACCTGTATCCTTGCGATATGGTGCCACTATATATCGCCTGTAGATTATGATCAGTATCACGCAGATCTGCTTCACACAATAGAACATGCCACTTCTTTTTCTGAATATACCGACGCCCTCTTCTGCTATGAAGTAACAAGTGATTCTATTACTACAGCATACACCTTACAGAATCCCCAAAGCTTTGATATCCCGAAATTACCTGCCTGTCTTAGTTCCTTTTCAGCCAGACAATATGAATCTCAAAAAAAGAATCATACAGAAGAGAATAAAATAGACTTATTTCTCACAAGACTTCACCAGTATGCTGCAACTCCTTTAACCAAGCAGGAAACACTTACGTATGATTTACTCAACAAACGCTTAACACTCAACAAAAAGCTTTCCACCTATGCGTACTATGATGATTTATTAGGTCCTAGCTCTGGTATTCCCTCTAATCTGCCCGTCACACTTTGCGAGTACCCACTCCATTCCGAATCAGATGTGAATACCTATTTATCTCTTTTAAAACAAATGCCACAGTATTTTTCAAATGTCATACAATACGAAAATGCACGTATTGACCATGGCTATATAACACCTGATTTTGTCAAATATGACACCCTTGATCATTTGTCTACCTTTATACAAAGTCTTTCAAAATCTAATAACTGTTTTTCAGAAACCTTTCTGGAAAGAATCCACAATATCCAATCCCTATCTGCCAAGGAAGAACAATCCTATATCAATGAACACAATCAAATCCTTACCGACTGCATTACACCCGCTTTTCAGACACTATATGATTACATACAAAGCTCTTTAACTGAACCAACAAAATATGTACAATTAAAAGAATCTTCGGCCCGTAATAGCAAATACATTCCCGATTCCCAAACGTCTTATGGGCTATCATCATTACCAAATGGCAAAGAATATTATACCCTTCTTGTTGAAAGTAATACCGGATCCTCCAAATCTCCAAAAGATTTGATTACTCTGACGGAATCCACCTTACAATCAACTTTATCCAATGTAAAAAACATTGCACTTACAGAACCTGATACGTATCTATACTATTGCGATCACACCGCAGAGTCTTATTATCAATCTCCTGAAGCCATTCTTGAGGCACTTTCACTTATGATCCGAAAAGATTATCCTTCTTTACCACAAACACCAGAATATACTGTGAAATCTGTTCCAAAAAGTATGGAAGCACAGCTTAGTCCTGCATTTTACATGATACCTACCATCGATGATTTTCACCACAATACAATCTATATTAACAATTTATATACGAATACAGAAGCTGGAAATCTATTTACAACACTCGCTCACGAAGGATTTCCTGGACATTTATACCAAACCGTATACTTTAACGGTTCCTCTCCTTGCACCATACGTCATATGCTAGACTATCCTGGCTATGTAGAAGGTTGGGCAACCTATGTGGAACTTCTTGCATTTTCCTATATGCATCTTCCGGAAGATAAACCTTCTCTTTGCAGCTTATACCAATCCGATACCATCATCAGTCTTGCACTATCCTCTCGTGTCGACTTAGGCGTAAACTATGAAAATTGGACACTTGATGATGTCAATCAGTTTTTTAACGCAAATGGATTTCAAAGCTACTATGCAGCAGATTTATATTCCTATGTTGTGGAATGTCCCGCTACCTATTTGCGATATTTTATCGGATATTTAGAAATTGAACAGTTAAAACAGGATTTTAAGAATCAGGAAATGGAAAACTATTCCGATTTGTTGTTCCACAAAAAATTACTAGACATTGGACCTTCTGATTTTGATACTTTACGAAAATATATTTTGAAAAATCCATAAATCTCATCGCATATACAAAAGCTTTCCTATGAAGAGAAAAAAGAGACTGATAGTCAAACTATCAGTCTCTGAATATTCCTTTATAAATTAGACAATACTGTGTCGTAAATCTTATAAAGCATCTACTAACTTCTTAAGAGCTGCAAGTGCCTCATCTGGAAGCTTGTCATATCCCTCTTTCTTAGTAGCGAATCCTTCAACAGCATCTACACGGTTCTGCATAGCAGCCTTAAGTGCATCTGTGTATGCCTTATCATTCATGTCTGGCTTGAAGTCAGCTGTCTTTCCTGACCAATCATACATGATCTCGATATCATCGAAGTTACCCCACTTCTCGAAGTTTGCCTTACCCTCAACGATTGTCTCAAGGATACCTAATGTATCAGCTGGCTGACACTTAGTTCCCATGAAGTCACCTGTGTTTACGATGTAGCAATCTACGTTCTTCTCTTCTACTAACTTCTTGAACTTCTCATAGTCGTTAACCAATGGATAAGTTCTGAATGGGTTAGCATATGGAACGATACGAAGTGCATTCATATCTGTACCAGCAGCAACACGCTCTGCAGTAGAAGTCTTTGTTGCAAGTGTAGCACCCATTACAGAAGCTAAAGCAGCACCTTTTAACTTAACTACTGGTGGAATTGTAGGATCCTTCATAATCCAGAAGATAGCATTAACAGGAGCGTCAATCTTATCTACACGGTTTGGAGACCATAACTTAGACTTGATAGCACGTCCGTTACCATTACGGATATCCTCTGTTACTAACTGAATCTTACCATCCTCATCCATTGTTGCTGAACAGTTCTGAACTGTTAACAAATACTGGTTATCAGGACATCCTGTAGGATAATCAGCTGTCTTATCGAAATATGTTGGCTCTAAAGCGATTGATGCACAAGTATCTGTGTTGATGATGAAAGCGTCATCATGAAGAACCTTGATACCACCGAATGCATCGTACTTGCCTGAGTGCTTAGCATGTGTAAGTGTTGACTTACCTGATCCAGAAAGACCGTATACAGAAGCAACGAACTTCTTACCACCCTCTAATGAGTACTCTTTCTGTCCACCATGACATGAAGCATAACCATTACGGTTAGCAAGTGCCCAAGCCATTGTAAGTGTACCCTTCTTGTGCTCACCAAAGTACTTCATACCAAGGATTGCAGCACAGTTCTGGTTTGTATCAAAATAACATAATGTTAAAGGATCTGCTAAACAGCTGTAATCTACATCTGGAGACTCAACTGGTGTCCACTGTGGATCAGAGAAGATGTAGATATCTGGCTCATTACCATCAGCGATTGGCTTAGAAGCCTTGTACATCTTAACATACTCATCTGACATATACTGGAAGTTTAACATCCAGTTGTAAAGTAAGTTCTCTTCACCTTCTGGAATTAATAAATGAGCCTTAGCCATAAACTCTGTATCAAGACCTACATAACATGTAGCATGATATAACTTCTTGAAACGAGCCTTGTAAGTAGCATCCATAACAACTTTATCTAACTTAGCAGCATCAACACCTGGCTCACCTTTGATACGACGAGCTGCAGCGTAACGTCCTGTAACTGCACCATCATTGAAAAGTAAAACCTTAGCATCAGCGTCAAGACCGAACTCCTCACCACGGTATACAGGCATATCTGTTACGATTGTTCCTGGAGAGTTCTTTGCAAGATTATAAGCTTCCTTTAAAGTATTAACCTTTACTACGTTGTTGCCATAGAATGCTGACTCGATGATTGCACGAGTATTTGTTACAGCTTCACCAGTTTTTGGGAAACCAACTTTACCAGCACCGATTTCACTCAATTTGTAATTTGCTTTTGTTGACATGAAATAGTCCTCCTATAATTTTATTTTTTACATTATAATTGATAATGTTAAAATGCTTTAATTCTACTGACTTTCCAAAAAAAACCAACCACGATTAGTATATAATTATGCGGTTTTTATGTCAATACTAGAAATATTAAATAAATTCCTTTTTCTTGCATTTTTGCTAATTTTTCCAAAGTCTTTTCAACCAAATGTCTGCCATATCCATCCACATATTCACATCTGGATATGGATTCTCAAACTCCTGCTGCGTTTTGGCATCATCCTGTGACCCATTTTCCTGGTTTGTATTCTCCCCAAAGAACTGTTCCATCAGCTCCGCATATCTCTCCTCAGATACATCAATAGCAGTATGATTTTTGATATGCTCCAGTGTCCGGTCTAACTGTTCAAAGGTATATGGCTCTCCAAACTCGCCCTTAAAGAAAGCATCACTAGCAACCGACAATCCGTGGTTACCATTTGGAAATACCATATGAGCATAAGGAACACCTTTCTTTCTCAAACTCGCTGCAAACAAATAACTATTTTCCACAGGAACCAAATCATCTTCCACCGTCTGCCATACAAAACATGGTGGTGTATTCTCTGTTACCTGCTTTTCCAATGAAAAATACTCCAGTTCTTCCTCTGTTGGCTCTTTACCTAATAACGCCTGAACGGAATAAATGTGTGTGTACTCTCCAGTTGTGATAACTGGATATGACAAAATAGCTGCATCTGGTCGATTGGAAATTTTCTGTAATGCCTCATCAGGATCTACCACGTCCTCAAAATGTGTACACAAACTTGCCGATACATGACCACCTGCAGAACCACCATAGATTGTAATTCTGTTTGGATCAATTTTGTACTCCTCGCAATGCTTTCGGATAACGCGAATCGCTCTTGATACATCGTTCAAAGGCTGTTTTTTCAATGGAACTGACATCGTAATATCTGTAGTATAAGTAAGAACAAATGCATTCATACCTCTATTATAAAATTCCATTGCAACAATCTCAGCCTCTGGTGGAACAACCATGCAATATCCACCACCTGGAACAACTAACATACATGGTCGTATTTCCTCGTCATCATGTAGATAGGCATGAATATTAGGCATAAATCCATATGCAGCTTTGTAATGATATTCTTCTTGCTTCCATATATTTTTTCGAAATGTATTCATTTTAAAAACCCCATTTTTGCTATATTAGGTTCCATTAACAACTTGCCAATGCCTGCTCGATATCAGCAATCAAATCCTCTTTGTCCTCTAATCCGATACTAATACGAATCAATTCTGCTGGTACACCTGCCTCAATCAACTGCTCATCTGTCAACTGACGATGTGTAGATGATGCTGGATTCAAGCAACATGTTCTTGCGTCTGCTACATGTGTTTCGATTGCTCCCATTTTCAAATTCTTCATAAATGTGCTTGCTGCTTCTCTTCCACCCTTTAAGCCGAATGAGACAACACCACAGCTTCCATTTGGAAGATATTTCTTTGCAAGCTCATGATACTTATCACCTGGAAGACTACAATAATTTACATAAGCTACCTTCTCATGCTTTGAAAGATATTCAGCAATCGCCAATCCGTTTTCACAATGGCGTTTCATACGAACATGCAAACTCTCTAATCCGAGATTTGTAATAAATGCATTTTGAGGACTCTGAATAGAACCCAAATCACGCATAAGCTGTACTGTACATTTTGTGATGAACGCACCTTCGTTTCCAAAGCGTTCTACATAAGTCACACCATGATAACTATCATCAGGTGTTGTAAGTCCAGGATATTTATCCTTATGTGCCATCCAGTCAAACTTACCGCCATCCACAATCGCACCACCAACTGCAGCACCATGTCCATCCATATACTTTGTTGTAGAATGTGTTACAATATCTGCACCCCATTCAATCGGACGACAATTTACCGGAGTTGCAAATGTATTATCCACAATCAAAGGTACACCATGTGCATGCGCAACACGCGCATACTTCTCAATATCCAATACTGTAAGCGCCGGGTTAGCAATTGTCTCACCAAACATAAGCTTTGTATTCTCCTGAAATGCTGCATTTAATTCTTCCTCTGTTGCATCTGGATTCACAAATGTAACATCAATACCCATACGTTTCATGGTCACTGCAATCAAATTAAATGTTCCACCATAAATGCTGCTTGATGCAACAATGTGGTCGCCACTTTCACATATATTAAACATTGCAAAGAAATTTGCTGCCTGTCCACTACTTGTAAGCATTGCTGCTGTACCACCCTCAAGCTGTGCAATCTTTGCTGCTACATAATCATTGGTTGGATTCTGAAGTCTTGTGTAAAAATATCCACTTGCCTCCAAATCAAAAAGTTTACCCATATCTTCGCTCGTATTGTACTTGAATGTTGTACTCTGTACGATTGGAATCTGACGTGGTTCTCCATTTCCAGGTGTATATCCACCCTGTACACAAATACTATTTACGTTCATTCTATCTATCCTCCTACATCTTTACACACCACATAAAAAGGGTAGTGCATCAATTCTTAGTATATTCTAGCACAGAATAAAAATTAACACACTACCCAATTTACTTTTATTTTTAAAATACTTCCTCACCATATCCCAGTAAAATATAATCGCAGCTCACCTGAAATGCCTTTCGAAAGCGCAGCAACGTCGTTGCTGAAAATCCCTTTTTCCCACTCTCAATATCATAGATAAACTTATCTGACATCTCCATATACTCCGCCAGTTCTTCCCTCGTATACCCATTTTTTTCTCTTAGTTCTCGTATACGAATACCGATTTCGTGCTTCATTTTTCAATCCTCCACATGTCATTCTCTCCCCTGTTGATTCTGACGAATGCCGCACCCCTCCCACTATTATACGGTATTTGACACTGCACAACTTATTTGATAACTGAATTACACAATTTCCATACTAAACTTTTCGATTTTCTCTATTTTCATAATTTTTTTCACTTCGGTACTCATTTCTCCACATTCAAGTTTCTTTTCCAAAAAAAAACTCCCCGCCTTCTATACTAAACAAAATTCTACAGTTATTGCGGAGGGAATGAGCCTATGTTTTCCTATATTCAATCACAATTTGATTTTTCAGATTACCAGATTGCTCAGTTAAAATATTTGTTCAAAAGTTTAGCATCGGAAGGAAGCAAATTTATCATTTTTTCCATTTTATTTCATAGTAAAATACGTGTGTTTTTATTTTCCATCGCGCTTTTGTGCATTCTTCGTATTTTTTCCGGAGGGCTTCATTGTAAAACATATATAGGATGTTTTTTAACTTCTCTGCTCTTTTTCGTTATTACACTACACGTTCTTTCTCCTATTTCAATACCCAATACTGTCCAATTACTATGTGTACTCCTTTGTATCATAGCCGGTTATCTGGTTGCGCCGCTTCCTGCAAAATGTCATGTACAGCTACAGCCATCTGTCATTTCCCGCTGTCGTAACATCTACATAACCATTTTATTTGTGTATTTGCTGACAATATATATAATCCCATCCAATCTATATCTTCAAACTGGATTTTGGGTCATTATATTACAATCTTTGCAACTTCTTGTTGCAAAAATCATTCAGAAAGGAGTACATACAAATGAAAAACAAACTTCTTAAGCACACAAAAAATCTTCTTTGTCTTGCTATGGCATTTTCATGGATTTTCTCATCTGATTTAGCAAGTCTATGTTTGTTTGGTGAATACCCTTACCCTAAAAAAGAGGAGGAATAGGAAATTCCCAGTCCAAACAATCACAAAAGGTTGTCGCACTTTCATGCGGCAACCTTTACTTGCTTTATAGGTCTAGACCCTCATTTATTTTTAGGAATTGTAATTCGAAAGATTAACCAGTTTTGATTGTCTTCCTGCACATTTTCACAAATTAGCTGCATGTCATATTCATCACAGATTTTTTTGACATTGTAAAGTCCATAGCCTCGATTTTCACCTTTCTTGGAATACTTCTTCTTAAAAAATGCTGCAATCTCATTTCGGTCGATTTCCTCGCTAACATTTCCTACTTCCATCGTAATGCTGTCATCCTGCTCAATAATTGTTACCCTAATTTGCTTGTCATCACTTCTTCCAGCCACCGCATCCATCGCATTATCCAATAAATTACCAAGCACAGAAATCAATCTGTAATCTGGAACACTGCTACACAGCTCCCGAAAAGATAATCGATAAATCACTTCTATTCCATATTTCTCAATCTCAATAAATTTTCCATACAAAAAACCCACGATTACAGAATTACCTGCAATTAAAACCTTGTTATATCGGTTATCCACACGAAGATCCTCGATATAAGCACTTTGTTGTTTGACTAACATTTCGTAATCATGATACAAGTAATGCTGGCTTAAAATGGTATTTAAATGATTGTCAAAATCATGCTGTCTCGAACGAATATCGTCAATCATATTTTCATACGCCTTAGAATAGAGGCGTTGCGTCTCAAGTTCAACAGACTTTTCTAAAGCAACGTTCTTATGCTTAACCCAAAACGCTGTCAAAACACATCCGTATGCCACGCACGCCATCAAAATCAAATATTCATAAACATCCAAATGATTTTGATATTTATAAAGAAACATATACCCCAGCAACAGCAAACCAACAAACAGAATTAATCCATAATTTACCCAATTTTTCTCCTGCAAAAATCTGGAAATTCTATGTAATCTTAAATATCTCCCTACCAACACTACCATGCATAGTGTATATGTATTAATCCCCAAATAAGTAACCGCCGTTATGGATGCGCCTTTTGATAACAAAAGATACAGAAAGGCTCCGCTTGTTTGCAATAAATTAATTAACAAAACGGTTAACATCCCATTGATTACAATTTTTTTCAACGAAAATCCGAACTCAAACCCGCAATAAGCAGCCAAAAAAATATAAAGAACAAATGTATATGTTTGAGGAAAGTGTAATGTGTTAATGAGACTAATCAAAATCACATCTAACGACAGCAACACAATATTTTTGATGTTTAAACGAAAGCTTTGATCGTAAAAATAAAACAGGCCAATCAAAACAGCAAATAACTCTACGACACAATAAAGACGTTCAATCATTTTCAAACAACTCCGCAACCTTTTTCTTATATGTTCCACCAATTGAAATTTTCTCATTTTGGTTCATCAATGTGATGAAACGATTTACCAAATCTACATTGTATACATATTGTTGATTCACAATAGTATTTCTGTTGCATTGAAACAAGGTTCTGGAATCTGCTTCATCTAAAATTTCCTGACAGGTACGATATTGTGCTTCAAAAACAGTCTGATTCTTTAAATGAATTTGTACAACATGGTGCACACATTGTATATACAGAATATCTTCACATGGAATGGGATAGAGAATTCCGTCCTTACGAAAAACAAGAGTCTTTTCAGACTCCCTAACAACTGGGATTTGCAAAATTTTTTCTACATTTGCCTTAATCCGTTTTTGATCAAATGGCTTTTCAATATAATCGAAACAATGCAGCTCCCTGTACGCATAACTACTTGGATCTTCAAGACTTGTAATAAACAAAACAGGCGTGTTGTAATATTTTGACATTTGCCGAATCGATTGCACAAAGCGAACACCAGAGGTGTCACCTTTTTTCTCAACATTTAAAATGATATCTACCATAAAACAGTCCATCGTCTGTTCCTGTGCAAAACGATACGCCTGCGAAACATCATCTGTTGCAAAAACACGAATATCCGAACTGATATTTTTCACATACGCGCTAAGCATTTCTCTCTGTGGCGAATTATCCTCTAAAATCAAAAAATTTCTTTGCATCTTCAGACACCTTCCAACTCTTCCATCATCATCATAACCAGCCTTCTCTTCTGCTCACTTAGTCGTTTTAGCATGGATATTTCCCGATACATTAATTCATAATCATGCTTTGCCTGCTCCTGCATATCCATATTCATCATAGAATTAGAACAGCACAACACATAATCGGTTGACACCTGAAAATATTTTGCGATAGCCACAATCACATCTGCAGGTGGCGCCGTCTTACCATTTTCATATCTACAAAGTGACTGTTGCGTACTTCCAACCAGCTCCGCCAAAGCAGTTTGACTCATTCCTCTTGATTCTCTTAACTGTTTGATGCGTGTTTCCACTTCATCACCTCATCCCACTAAATTTTACGGATGATTTTATATGATATTATTCTCAACCTTACTCATATATGAATATTCCATAATCCAACTTTTAATACTCGCTAACCATATTTGAATTTATCTTAGTTGGAAGTATTTCCAATGGATGGGATTTTTATACCAATTATATTTCTTAACGCAGTAACATTGTTTACTTCTGTATTCTCCTTGAATCGACATTCGTAATCCTGTATAATAAAATGAGTTTTATATAAGATGATTTCATGGGAAGGAGCTGATATCAATGAAAGAATTTAATGTAACAGGAACCTGTATTCCAAACAAACATTATATGGTTGATACAACAGATAAGATCAATGCCATTATTACATTGATTGAAAAAGATAGCTACTTCACCATTAATCGGGCAAGACAGTATGGTAAGACTACAACCTTATCGCTATTGAATCAAACAATACAAGACCAATATCATGTTATATGGTTAAGTTTTGAGGGAATGGGAGATCTCGCATTTCAAAACGAAATTGCATTTGTAAAGAATTTTATCTATAAAGTTAAGAAAGAACTTGATTTTATTAAAATCGATTCCAATATCGTAGCAAAATGGGGCGATACGACAGATTATGATATGGATTCATTCAATGATGCATTTGAATATCTGAGCGATAAAATTACTGCCTTATGCAAACAGGTAAATAAAGAAATCATTTTAATGATTGATGAAGTTGACAAAAGCTCCGATAATCAAATATTTTTAAACTTCTTAGGCATGTTACGTAATAAATATCTGGCTAGAAGTTCTGGAAGAGATTATACATTTAAGAGCGTCATTTTAGCAGGTGTATATGATATAAAGAACCTGAAAATAAAACTTCGTCCAGACGAAGAAAAAAAATATAATAGTCCATGGAACATTGCGGTAGACTTCAATATTGATATGAGTTTTTCTGCTAAAGAAATCGCAACCATGCTACAGGATTATGAACAAGATTATCACACAGGCATGGATATTGAAGCAATTAGTAATCAAATATATTTCTACACAAGCGGTTATCCATTTTTGGTAAGTCGTTTGTGTAAATGGATTGATGAGGATGGAAACCGCGAGTGGACACTAGACAATGTCAGAGTTGCGGAGCATGCACTTTTGCAGCTACCATGTACCTTATTTGATGATTTAGCAAAGAACTATGAGAATCACGCCGATTTGCAATTGCTGATTGATGATATCCTGTTTGGAAACAAAGAATATTTGTATGCCATTACAGATCCTGTAATTCAGTTTGGTGCGATGCTTGGAATCTTAAAAAATCAGGATAACAAGGTTGCTATTTCAAATGTTATCTTTGATACAATTTTGTATAATCATGTATTAAGCAAAAAAAATCGCGAAGATATTTCTATTACATCGGATCGAAATCAGTTTATTATCAACGGCAGATTAGACATGTCTCGTGTATTAGTAAAATTTCAAGAAATTATGAAGGCGGAATATCGGGAAGAAAATGATAAATTTCTTGAAAAACAAGGACGTTTATTATTCTTATGTTTTTTAAAGCCTATTATCAACGGAACAGGTTTTTACTTTGTAGAGCCAGAAACAAGAAACAGCAACCGAATGGATATTGTTGTAGTATATGGCTCAGAAGAATTCATTATCGAATTAAAGATTTGGCACGGAACAGAATACCGAAAAGACGGTATTCAACAATTAGAAGGCTATATTGAGAGCCGAAATAATACAAAAGGCTATTTAGTAAGCTTTTCATTCTTAAAAAACAAAAAATACACAAAAGGTTATCTTTCATCAGACGAAACCATAAAAGAGATTTTCGAGATTGTTGTTTAAGCTTTTGGAGTGCTAATTCTAAAAAAAAGAGGAGTTAATTCCTCTTTTTCTTTTATTAGGCTTTCCATTATAGCAATCCGGGCTAAATAATCCTTGAGTATGTCTTTCCGGAGTAAACGCCCTTACTTCTTCAGGTGCAATCTCTTCGCCATTAAACAAAATCTTCTCACCTGTTCTATTTTTGATTACCGCTTGTTTTATATTATCTGACCAACTATAAGTTTCGATAATATTTCCCAATCCTTGAGGAAAATATCTAAAATCCAAAGCATCTTCATTCGTTTCACTTGTGCGATGCTTTATATAAAGTACACTATCCTGAAACATACCACTATGCAATCGTGGTTCAATTACACCTATATAATCTGCGATATGATAAGCTAACTTATCTCCACTAGAAATACAAGATGCTTCAAGATATACACAGTCTTCATATTGCTTTGCAATTTCAATAATTCTAGCATTTTCTTTTTCTACTGCCTCTTTAATTTCTTTTTGACCAACCTCCATCTTTTTCTTTAGTTCAATAAGATAATCATCCTTTTTGAACTGAATCTTTTTATAATCTACACTATCATCCAGAAACCATCTTTCTTTTTTATGTTTTTTATCTTGTTCAAAAGATAATTTTGCAGACGCAGAAATAATACGATCAAGTTCAGAATCTGAGTGCTCCGATAAATGCGTCAATTCCAATTTATATTTTAAAACCACATTTCGATATGGATAGATTACCTTTTCTCATCACTGTTCAACAAGGGACTTTTTCTCATGTAATCTCCTTAAATTTTCTCCAATAACCTTCAGATTGTATTCTAGTCTATACATCATCAGTGTTCCCTCCATTCCATTGTAATTCTCACAAGTTTCACCAATTTTTCAATAGACATATTTCAAAAATAATCTTTGTTTTTGTGCTACTTAAATATATAACATATATATATTATATCTAATTCCTCCGCCTAAGGCTATTTTGCAACATCTACAAAAAAAGGCTCCCCTTCCAAAAAATGAAACAGGGAGTTGATTAGTAGATACAGGGGAACAAAAAAAATTTATAGGGGAAGCTTTTTAATGACTGTTTTATCAAAAATATTTATTTAGCATTTGTGCATATTGTCCAAATTAGGGATATTTTTATAATTTTTACTCACATTTTCAAATCCAAACATCATAAAGCATGCATCTCTCCCCAGGATTTTGTCATATTCTGATTCGCTCCATTCATATATTAAAAGAAACGACATTTTTATGCTAAATTATTTATGGGCATTTTTGATTTTAATTGGCTTACTCGCCTCTGCATTTTCTGGCACCTTAGAGGCAACTTGTAATGGTATCTTAACCTCTGCCAAAGATGCTATGGAATTGCTCTTTGTCATGGCAGGTGTTGTTGGCATGTGGAATGGATTTTTGTCCATTGCAGAAGGTTCTGGACTTACGCATCGTCTGTCTCAAAAAATGCGTCCCTTTATTCGTTTCATGTTTCCAAACCTCCCCAAAGATCACATTGCTTCTACCTATATTTGTTCCAATTTTATAGCTAACATTTTAGGTCTTGGCTGGGCATGTACCCCAACTGGTTTGCAAGCCATGAAAGCCTTAAAAGAATTGGAGATAAGTCGTGGCAATGATGCTTCCATCGCAAGCAACGAAATGTGCACCCTTTTAATTCTTAATATTTCCTCCCTGCAACTGATTCCGATAAACATGATTGCATATCGAACACAATATGGCAGTCCTGCACCGCTGGCGATTGTTGGACCCTCTCTACTGGCCACCTTTCTCACAACCCTACTTGCGATTTTGATGTGCAAATTACTTTCAAGTTCTCGATCATAAAATATACATCATTTATTTTCACTAAAATCATGAAAGAACAACTATTAAAACTATGCAATTAAAATTGAAAGGAACAACTATGCATTTTTTTAATTTTATCTCCGTTTTTCTGATCCCATTTGTTATTTTCTACATTGTAGTTGATGCACTTCTTTATAAAAAACCTGTATTTGAACTCTTTATAAAAGGCGGAAAACAAGGACTTTTAACCGTCTACCATATTGCTCCAACCATCATTGGATTATTAGTTGCCGTCGGTATTTTTAGAAATTCCGGAGCACTGGATATGCTCTGCCATTTTTTAGAGCCTGTCACCAAATTCTTACATATTCCGTCTGCTTTGTTGCCACTTTCTTTTTTAAAAACCGTATCAGCTTCTGGTGCCAATGGTTTACTGTTTGACATCTTTAAAACCTATGGCACAGATTCCTATATTGGCTTTTCCGCCTCGATTCTGTTAAGCTGTACGGAAACCCTTTTTTATACCATCTCTGTATACTACATGAGCATTCAAATTAAAAAAAGCCGCTGGACAATTCCAGTCGGCATTTTCATTGCAACCTGTTCTCTTTTTATTTCCCTCTACATTTCTAAATTATTTTTTCAATCTTGAACAAAAAATACTTTTCACAAATTTTATTAAAAATATAACTATAGTTCCTGTTCATCTGCTTTTTTATCCTGTAATATAAATATATATTATTACACAGGTAATTGCGAAACCCTCAACTTACTTGGATTTGTTTATATTTTATAACTCTTGACCACATAAATTGAGTTTCGCAATTACCCCCCTAGTCCATTATTTGAAAAAAAGGAGCCCCCAAATGAATTACGAAGAATTAGGCAAACGCATTCAATACTTCCGCATACAATCGGGATTCACCCAATTAGAATTAGCATCAAAGCTAGCATGTAGCTCCAAACACCTCGGCAACATCGAACGAGGTTCCTCTCGACCTAGTTTGGAATGTCTCCAAGACATCTCTAATGTTCTAAATATTTCTATAGATTCACTCATTTCTGATTCATGTTCTAACAAAACCTTGGACAACCATTCCAAACTAGTGCATTTCATGGATCATTTTCTCGAAGAAAAGCAGCTCGAAATTACCCGCATTCGGCAACTACTATCTGAATATCTTTGAACCTTTTTTCGCTTAGGATTCAAGTCGATGCTTGTGGATACTTTGCGCAATTCTAGCGAGCTTGCTAACACATTCCTTTACAAACAATTCCCTCATAAAACAGTTGCAATCCCTAACACAATCGCGATTGCAACAATCACAATACCAGCAATCCGCAAAACACTTCCTGTCATTTTCATCAAATCTATAAATCCATCATCTGTCCCATTAAAGTTCGGCGGTACATAGTGCGTGACATTCTTGCCAACTATCATAAGCACGATTCCAACAACCGCAACAATCACTGCAAGTATCATTTCCCGCTCTCCTCTTTCAATCATATTACTTTTAGATAATTGCGAAACTCTCAACTTACTTGGATTAATGTTGTAAAATATAAACCACATAAATTGAGTTTCGCAATTACCTAACATAACTAATAAATACGTTACCGCTATCTTTCACTCTTCGCTCAAACTTATCTCGCGATTCCACAATATCTTCCTGCTCCAACGGATTGATATAACGAACACGCTCACCATTATAACTTGTAACTAAGACATAAGTTCCATCTGCAAATCTGGTAATAACAGGCGCATCCTTACACAGGTAATACAAACCATTTTCAAAATCACATCCTGTAATATCGGTACCTTGTCGTCCCACATATTTGAGCATGACATCCTCTGTTAACACATCATTTTGCAAATCGCTTTGAATCATAGCAAATTCTGGTGTTTTCTCTTCGTACACACCCATCATATATATACATGCAGCCAACGTATCCTGAATTTCATCCACATGATAGAGTTGAATCTTGTCAGCAACCGTATGGTAATCCTTTACTGCAATTTTACGCCAAACAATTACACCATTTTGATCCAAAACAACACCTGCATTTTCATAGGCAACACGCACTGCTGCGTTTAAGCTTAGATAGTCGGTCTGATACTGTCCCTGACCATATGCATAAAACTTTTTGTTTGTGTGATCAAATGCAATCTTAACCGTAGTATCATCATCCGAAACGGTATGTTTTGTAATCAAAAGCTTTGGTTCTTCCTGTATAAACATATAATTTGGAAATACAACATAAAGCAGATTATAGGAATCGTCGTTAAACCGATATGCGGTCTTAATCACATCGTTGCTTTCTTCCTGTTTGTACGTAATAAAGTCTTGCGTTGTTGGCTCTATTGAACCATTCACAATACGCGCACGATCCAAATACACGACACCATCTTTGGCAGTTGCCTCCATGATATAAATTCCCGTTGCACCATATTCTTTTACAACCTGATTATCTGGGCTGATAATATCAATCTTCGCCATTGGACAAACGACAGTCTTGTCCAAACGCGTAATAATATCACTTTCATAAATACGGCCCAAAATTAAATCTGTTTCAACAAACCCAATCGGCTCTAAACGTTCACCAGCTTCTGCTTTGATTACAGATTGCTCACCATTGTCCAAATTATACACAGTCACCAAATCTGTATTTTGTGGTGTCAAAGAGTTTGGATAACCAATCAAATGATTATCATCAGAAACAGCAAGATGCTCATTTAACACATCCTCAACAAAAATCTCAGCAATTCTTGTTTTGGTATTAATTTTCACAATACAGTCATTGTCAAAATAATAAAAATCCCCTTCTTCATTTAGATACATCAGGGTCTCCATATCTTCCTTCAAAATGTTATATGGTTTGTTATTCTCAATAAACAACAATTCCTTCATTTGGCCTTTATTGGCAAGATATTGATATACCGAAATACCAACCTGTCCCTCGTGCACACCACGATTCATATATCCATACACCGCAAATGTGATGTCACCATTATCACTGAGCGACAAAATCTTAATGTTATTTTGATCATAGGTAACACGACTATCTGTATAATTATCTGCCTGACAAAATCCATACACATTTGTAATCGCGCCTGCATTATAGTCGTAATACCAAAGCTGTCTCGCCTGTGTAAATGCAAGCTTTTTCTCTTTATCCGCCGTTTTGAACTCAAAGTTCTCATCGTCCGACACACCGATTTTAAACATATTTTTCGCATTATCCACATTGTCGGTTGTAAACAACGCTTCCTGCTTACGACTGTAATCTAACAAATAAATGGCATCCTTTTCTCCAAGTCTGACACGATAGTCCTCCGTCACAAAGAAATTCTCCACCACTTTATTTTCAATTGCAGAAATCATATATTTTAATTGAATAACCGCATAACTATCATCAATTTCCTTAATACTTGCAACCGGTTTGGTAACCCTGGTCGGCTCCATATTGGCAAATGTAATGGTATGAAAATTAGAATGAATATTTACCGATGATAAATACTCATTGCTTCCCTCTTCACTTGGCTCAATACTTTTTGAAATGACACTGTCAGCCTTCTCTTTATCAAATAATGCATCATTAAAATTTTGAACAAATGCAAGCAATTGATCTGTATGGAACCGATTTTCCACAACCACTCTTGTATAATAGCGAACAGCCGTATCCTCGCCTTTCATCGCCTTTAATACCAGTACATATTCCTGCATCTCTTCTAATCGTGTTCGAAATGTAATGTCAATTTTGTCATAACCATCTGCATGGTTAATCTCAGAAACAGCTCCATTTTCAATCAAATCACCCTGATATTGACTACGCAATTCATACTCATAGCCCGAATAATCGTCACTTCCCTGATCACTCCACAAATGAATGGTCTGACCACGATCTAATGGTGTAATGGTATCACGGAAATACGTCGTATCTACCTTACCTGTATAGCCATGCATCGTATTAATAAATTCGTTCTCAAAACGCACATAGACAATGGGAAGTGTCGCCTGTTCCATTTCCACCGACACTTCCTCCATTCCTCTATTTTCAATTCGGTTTACAACAAAAATGGTCCCTACAAATATCATAAACAGGACCAATATTTTTGCAATCACTCTTCCGTCCATAATGTTCTCCTACTTTATCTATTCTTCACACTCCACATGTGTTGTATTCATTTTCTTAATCAAGCGCATCCAACCCTAACGTACTGGATTCATATGCTTGAATTTTCGACAAAAATGGTCATGTCTGCGTCGTCTAACATACATTTCCTGACACACCATAACCTGTATCATATCCTTCATTTTCTCCTTATCCTTGTCATCATCTTTCCATGACATCTTTTTCCAAATCTCACTGGCAATCCGATAAATGGTAACCGCATCTGGATATTGCGCATACATTGGACTACCTTCATATTCAAACTGATCCATATAATCTTCTAACACAGAAGAAATGAGACGTTCCTCCTTCGGATATAAACGTTTCATGTATTCATAATCTTTCATGCAAAGTTCCTCGTTTGCATAAAAATCTGGCTCCTTTGGAAACATTGAATCCAAATCATAATGAAATCCAGACATACTCATAAATAATCTCCTTACAGACATTTTCCATATTACTAGAATATGCCTGTAAGGAGATGCATGTGACTTAATTATTCATCACCGAAGGAAATACCTAATGCTCTTGCATTTTGTACAATGCTGTCTTCTGGTGATACATATTTTAACTTTCCTGCTGATTCAGAAAGTGCAATATCTGTTACATCATTATCCTTTAATACAACCAAGCGGCCATACTTCTCATCCTTAATTAACTGTGCTGCATATGCACCAAATCTTGAAGAAAGCACTCTGTCGTATGCATTTGGACTACCACCTCTTTGTGTATGTCCCGGAACGGCAATTCGAACCTCACATCCACAAGCTTCCTTAATCTGATCTGCAATTTCATAAGCAACAGAAGGATAGACACGATTTGCAATCTTTTCTTTTCTCTTCTTCTTTGGAAGCGCTGCATCCTCTTTTGAGATTGCACCTTCTGCAACTGCGATAATCGAGAACCCTTTTCCTGCCTTAGAACGCTTCTCTAATGCTTTGCAGACACTCTTAATATCATATGGAATCTCTGGAAGAAGAATGATATCCGCACCACCTGCAATGCCCGCATGTAATGTGATATGTCCTACTTTGTGTCCCATAATCTCTACTAAGAATACACGGTTATGTGAAGCAGCTGTTGTATGAATACAATCAATTGCCTGTGTTGCAATATCCACAGCTGATTGAAATCCAAATGTCATATCTGTTCCCCAAAGGTCATTATCAATTGTTTTTGGAAGACCAATAACATTTAATCCCTGCTCACTTAATAAGTTCGCTGTCTTTTGTGAGCCATTTCCGCCTAATACAACCAGGCAGTCCAAATCGAGATTTTTGTAGGTCTCTTTCATCGCCTTTACTTTGTCGATTCCATCCTCGGTTGGTTGTTCCATCAACTTAAACGGCTGACGAGAAGAACCTAAAATGGTACCACCCTTTGTAAGAATTCCAGAAAAGTCCTCAGCTTTCAACAACTTATAGTTGTTTCGAATGAGACCTTTATAGCCCTCTAAGAAACCATAAATTTCTACATCCTTATACATGTTACATAAACCCTTAACAACACCCCTCATGGTAGCGTTCAATGCCTGACAGTCACCACCACTTGTTAACATACCTATTTTCTTCATGTATACCTTCCTCCTTTTTCTAAATTGTCTTTATATGTCATCACAAATCTACACGGCCCTCTAATGCACGCAAAAGTGTTACTTCGTCAATACACTCAAGGTCGCCTCCAACTGGAATTCCTGATGCAATTCTTGTTACCTTGATTCCTGTCGGTTTTACGAGTTTACTGATATACATCGCTGTAATCTCGCCTTCCACACCGGAATTGGTTGCAACAATCAATTCATCTACATCCCCTCGGAGCCTTACGATTAATTCCTTTAACTTGATATCCTCCTGACTAATACCAAGTTTCGGAGAAATCGCACCATGCAATACATGATACACACCATTATATTTGCCGGTTCTCTCATATGCAGCTAAGTCTCTCGGTGTCTCCACCACCATAATCGTTTTCTTATCACGGTTTTGTGAAGAACAGATTGGACAAACCTCTTTGTCTGTCAGTGTAAAACATTCCTGACAGTATCGCACATTTTCCTTCGCATTAATAATCGACGAAGATAGTGCCTTAACCTGATCTTCTGGCATATTAATAATGTGATATGCCAAGCGTTGCGCAGATTTATGACCTATGCCCGGCAATCTACCCAACTGCTCTACCAAAAGATTCACCTGCTCGCTATAGAGATCCATTAAAATGGCAGACCTCCAAGACCGCCCATATTACCAGTAATCTTAGACATTTGCTCATTCTGATCTTCTTCCTGCATACGAATTGCTTCGTTTACAGCAGCCATAACCAAATCCTCTAACATTTCAACATCATCTGGATCTACTGCTTCAGGATCAATGTGCACCTCAGTTAATTCTTTTTTACCAGAAATGGTAACCTTAATAACACCACCACCAGCAGTTGCCTCGTATGTTTTCTCCTCCAATGCCTTTGCCTGCTCCTCCATCTGCTTCTGCATTCTTTGAGCCTGCTTCATCAAATTATTCATGTTACCAGGCATTCCTCCTGGAAATCCTCCACGCTTTGCCATTTTCTAATATCCTCCTAATTATTTAATATATCAATCCATCATTTCAATCCCAAAATTTACCTTTGACAAATTAATGTTGGATAAATTACTTTCTTCCAAGCTTTCCTTCTGTTGACAGGTGATATCCACCTGCTTTCCAGTTAAGTCACCAATTGCTGCCTGCAAGGCTTCCTTTGTTCCCTCCATGGAAAAACGCTTATTTGCCATCTGTCCTTCCATGCTTCCATCAAAGGAAAACAATAACGACTTTTTATCATGTCCAATGTTGATACTTGCTCGTTCTAACATCGATAGCGTTCCCGCTCCAATGCGATTACGATACGTTTCATTGGTTTTAATCTCCTGCAAACTCTCCATAATCTGTTTCATATCATCATATTCTGCAGGTTCTAATTCTCTTTTCAAAATCTCTTCCCGGTTAATATCAGGTACTGCCTGTGTTTCACCAGACACATTCCCCTCGCCTACCGTTCCTGCACTGGCAAGTAATGACGCCATCTGTTCCTGACTCATGGAAAATGCACCTTGCTCCATTTTGTCTTCCAACACACGAATTCGGTCCAACAAAGAATCCATGTTGGTTTCCATTTGCGGTGTCGTCAGCTTCATAACCGCTAATTCAAGCGTTACACGTTTTTGTGTAGCATATCGAATCTGATTCGACATCTCAGAAAATACGCGAATATATCGCATCAGCTGCTCTGACTGAACCTGTGCAGCCACCTCTTTCATACTCGCCAGATTCTCAGCAGACAAATCCAGCTGATCCGTCACATCATCCGATGTTTTCAGTAACAACAGATTACGCATATACCACGTAAAATCTGCTACAAACTGGGAGAGTTCCCTACCCTGCCAGATAATCTCATCCACAACCTTAAGTGCACCCATAGTATCACTTTTTGCAATGTGTGTCATAAAAGTGTTAAACACCTCAACATCTACTGCACCTAGCACCTCTAATACATTTTCATAGGTAAGCGTCTGCCCCAGATAAAATGCAATACACTGATCTAATAAACTCAGTGCATCACGCATCGAACCATCTGCAGCTTTTGCCACATAACGAATTGCTTTTTCCTCTGCCTCGATGCCTTCTCGCTTGAGCAAGTCCGCCAAACGCTCATATATCGTTTCCAGACTAATTCTTCTAAAATCATATCGCTGACATCGAGATAAAATAGTGATTGGAATCTTATGCGCCTCCGTTGTTGCCAAAATAAATATCACATAAGAAGGCGGTTCCTCTAAGGTTTTCAAAAGTGCATTAAATGCTCCAATGGAAAGCATATGCACCTCATCGATAATATACACTTTTCGTTTTCCTTCGGTTGGAGAATACTGTACTTCATTTCGAATCTCACGAATATTATCCACACCGTTGTTAGAAGCCGCATCAATTTCTATTACATTTAATGAAGTCCCTGCACTGATTGCTTTGCAGGTCGGACATTCATTACACGGACTTCCATCTTCTAACGGATACTCACAATTGACTGCTTTCGCAAACAATTTCGCAACCGTTGTCTTACCCGTTCCTCTTGTTCCACAAAACAGATAAGCATGACCTACGCGATCATGTGTAATCTGATTCTTCAATGTGGTCACCACATGCTCCTGACCCTTTACCTCGTCAAATTCATCTGGTCTCCACTTTCTATATAATGCCATATAAGACATATTCGTTCACATCCTCTTATATTCCCTAGCTTAACTTGTTCCCAAATGGGAAAATTGTATCTAACATACGTAGGGTCTTAAAGTTACCCTTTGCAGAAATCTCTCCTGCCATAAATCCTTTCTGGAAACTATTCTTTCCAAGAAGGACATTATCTAATACCTTACTTGTAGTCTTTAAAATAACATCTGCCTCATCTGTCGCAGCATAAAATGCCTTCACATGATCCGGTGTGACCTCTAAATGTAAAATCAAATCTTTATCAGAAATAATAATGGCATAAGAAGCTGTAAAATCAGGCTGTGCACGATAACCCTGTATAAATGCACCGACAGTAATATCCGCTGCCGCATCAATATCCTGTTCTTTGCCTGTTGCGTATGTGCCTTTTTCTTCCTTTTCACTGTCTGCTTTTTGTGACGATTCTTCATCCACAGAACCACTACTTAACATCTGCTTAAACATGGCAGACAACTCTTCAATATCTTCCTTTTGTTGCTTTACATATGCCTCATCACTTACAAACTTAGACAGCTGCTCGCTCTCCTGTGGTGTAAGTTCAATGGTTCTTGTTTTCAACAAACTTGTCTTCACTGCCAAGTTACTTGTTGGCAGGCTTTGTGTCTTTTGGGAAATGGAACGATACAGAGTCTCTACTTTCTTTTCGATAATCTTGCTATAATTCTCATTCTGTTCAAACTCTTCCAAATTCTCTACATAAGCAACCAAACCAGTGATTGGAATACCTCCTAATGTCTCCCACGCTTTTACCAGATTCAGCTCCGCATCACGTTCGCCATAGGTTGTCGCCATAACAACTGGTAACATATACATACTGCTTAACTCCTGCTTATCTGCATAGAGCCAACACATATCCAAAAACTGCTGCATATATCCGCCAATACCAAACCACTCAACCGTTGTCGCCAAAATGACACCATCTGCTTCTTTGAGTGTTGCTGGTAATGTTGCAATCGCATTCTTATCTTCAAAAATATTAAATCGATTCACCTCAACACGAAGCTCTTTTAATACTTCTGTTATTTTATTCAATACATAAATGGTCGGGTCCTCAATCAAACCTCTTCCGCCGTAATAAATGTTGATTTTCGTAAGACTCACCTCTTTCCCAATGCTCGCTTATGTTCCAACATTATACCATTAAACCAGAAAAATGGAAAGTTTTATGTTGAAAGATGTACGCCTGTTACAAAGTCTCCATTTACACTTGTCTCCATCCATCTTCTTACCAAAAGATACGAATCTTCCGACATCTCATTTACCGCATCAATCACCATCCATAACTTCATGTACATCGCAATCGGAGAGGCTGCTGGCAATGTAACAACCTGCAACTCCTTCCACCATTTTACACTTTCATAATCCACACCATTCACATCTCCACCAGTCACAAAAACAGGAATCTTGTGCTTTGCTGCTTCCTCAAAAAACGTAGTCATATTTGGTGTGTTACTACAAAGCGTACCAGAATGATACGTGTCTAATAGAACAGCCCTAATATTGATCCAATCTGGTTGCGGATATTCCATACCTGGAAATGGCGCAATTCTTAATATACCTGAATTCCAATTTTGTGGCATGTGAAGTGCGAGCTTTTCTGTTTCTTCTTCAAAATCAATATATCCTTCGTTTTTTACAACATGTGCATTTTGTATCGATGCATAATACTGCCCCTTCACGCTATACACCTCATCACTATATGGCAAATGTGGCAAAACACGATTTCCTTTATGAAAATACACGACACCATCTGCGTTTCGATAAGCCACATATATTCCCGTTCCCGCTTTCTCCTGAACAAAGGTAACCGCCGCTGCAAAATTAGCGCCACCATTTGCATCTAAATGATCCAATACATATTGACTGGAAACCAGCAATACCGGTTTTTCTATATCAGGAAATGCATAGCTTAATGCTGCTGCCGTATATTGAAGCGTGTCTGTTCCGTGTGTCATAATTACACCATCATACACTGACAAATCCACGCTCTCTAAACAAGCTCCCAGCTTTGACAAATATTCGCCTGTCATATTTTCACTCAGCACCGTATACGGCTCCAACACGTCAAATGTTACATCCTGATCCGTCTGTTCTTTGAACTGTTCAATTAACTTGTATTTTTTCTTATGATCTGTAGAAATATATCCATCCTGAATCGTGCTTCCAATGGTTCCGCCAGTAAATATCACTAAAATATGCAATCCAACTACCTCCAAATTACTATTCATTAGATAATTGTAATTCATCTATTTCGCAAAGGCAAGTTATCATGGTATAATGAGGAAGAACACTTATGAAACGAAGTTTCATAACTGGAATGTGTTCCGACGACATGGCAAGATTCATAGAATGAATCGTGCCACTACATATTAAATTATGGAGGAATAATTATGAAAAAACGCAGTATATATGTTTTGATGCTTCTTCTTTTTTGCGCCTGCTTATTCCCACAAACAGCATATGCAAAAAAGAAGTCATCTACAACTAAAATAACCATATCGGCAGCGGGAGATTGCACACTCGGTGTAGATTCTCGCTACAACAACAGTTTTAACTATGTTTATGGCAAACAAAACGATGCTTACTTTTTGAAAAAAGTACATAAGGTATTTTCAAAGGATGATGTAACGATTGTAAATCTCGAGGGAACACTTACCACCTCAAATAATCGTGCTTACAAAAAATTCACCTTTAAAGGACCTGCCAAATATGCAAACATTTTGACAGAAGGTTCTGTTGAAGTAGTCAATACAGCCAACAATCACACAATGGACTTTGGTAAGAACGGCTATTCAGATACCGTTGCAACACTGAAAAAATACAAAATAAAATATTGCAACAACAGTATTATAGCCTACAAAAAAGTAAAAGGCGTCAAGATTGCTTTTCTTGGATTTAATGCCTTAAATGGGGTGACTAGTACAACCGTAAGATCTAACATTCAAAAAGCCAAAAAGAATGGTGCAACCATTGTGATTGTCAGCTTCCATTGGGGAATTGAAAGATCCTATTCACCAAACTATAACCAAAAAAACCTGGCTAGAAATGCAATCAATGACGGTGCTACACTCGTATTAGGACACCACCCTCATGTACTTCAGGGTATTGAAAAATACAAAGGACGTTACATCGTATACAGTCTTGGCAACTTCTGTTTTGGTGGTAACACCAATCCAGCTGACAAAGATACCATGATTTTTCAACAAACATTTACAGTCAAAAATGGTAAAGTAAAAAAGACATCTGACATCAAGGTCATTCCTTGTTCTTTGTCATCTACTGCCTATACAAACGATTATCAGCCTAGGATTTTATCTGGTGCAAGCAGAACACGTGTAATTAACAAAATCAACAACATGAGCCGCACAATGGGTGTTACATTTCAAACCAATGGAAAACCTGTTGTTAAAAAATGATGAAAAAAGGTTGCCTATCAATTTTCTCGATAGACAACCTTTTCAATTATATAAATTTAATCGTTAACCGACTTTTTGTTGGATTGTTGCACTATATTCATGAAAGTCAGGCTGTTTTATTATAAATTCAATTATGTCCGACGTTTCTAAAACAGAAGCATCATCCATGAAGCAATTTAATAACTCTATATGTTCAGGACTTCTTTTAGCATAATTAATTACACCTAAAACGAAATCATCATACACATCTGGTATTTCACTTAATCTTTTTATTAAATCCGTCATAAGTGTTCCTCCCCTCTAATATGTAACGGCACGATTCATTTTATGAATCCTGCCATGTCGTCGGAACACATTCCAATTATGAAACTTCGTTTCATAAGTGTTCCTCCTAATCATAATATTTTTCAATAATATTATAATCTCCATAACCTCTATTTTCTACAAAATATATGCACCAAAACTTTTGAGAATCCATGGTTCGATGCATAATCAATTTTTTATTTTGATATTTCACAAAATATACTGTGTTTATTTCATGACACACTTTTGATATTTCTGCATCATCTAAATCAAGACTAGAAAACCTAAATGGAATACCATTCATATCCGTTCTTATCCTGTTTTTCATTCACTTCTTGCTATCATAACAATATATTTTTAGTTTATCACACAACTCCAGCGTGTGCAAACCTTATTCATGCCCAACAAGGAATTCACACTTCGCAAATGCTATGATATCTCCTTCTTCTAGTATATATTCCTCACCACTTTCAAGAATTTCTCCATTTAAATAGGTGCCATTTGTAGAATTCAAATCCAATACATATAATCCGTCATTTTTTCGCATGAGCTTTGCATGCATACGACTAATTCCTCTCTCCTTTAACAGGTAGTTACAACCTGCCTGCATACAGCCGACAACAGTACTTGAATCGATATGAATCGTCGGATATCTTTCTTTCATAAAAGAAGATAAAATGAGCGGACCATGTTTTTCCTCTTTTACAGTCTGTCTTTCGAAACTCATATCGGATATACGCAAAAGACTCGTTTCTCCATATGTTTCCACATCGTCTTCATATTCATCAGAAGCTGGGTGCACAACTACTTTCTCGTCATCATAACGAGGTACCGTTTGTTCCACATTTTCAAAATAATGTTGCATCATTTCATCTGGTGTTTCCTCTTTTGACATATTCATATAAATGATCGTAATAACCACCAAAACGCCCATAGAACCAATCAAATATCGAATATAATCATATGTTAATACATTCGCAATTAACAAAATAATGAATGCAATATTAATGGTTGCAACAGCTACCACCATCCACTTTATAAGCTTCTCGCCACGTGTTTCCTCAGCTTCCTCACTTATGGATGCTTCCTGTTTTTTTTCTTTTCTTTTTTTCACCTTCTCATATTTCATTTCATTCTCTTCTGCTACTACAGCAACCATATCTGGATTTTCCCTAATTTGTTTCAATGGTTTTGCTTCCAGTTTCATGAGATAACCTCTTAATTTTTGCAAGGTACAATCTGGTTCCGTAATCAGATGATAAAAGGATAACAAACACATCATCGTATCTTCATCCTTTTTATCCATCACCTCAATAACATCTCGTAAAAAATCTCGTATATTACCTCTCTCATTTTCGTCTAACTGTTCATCGGGATAATAACAAAATTGCAATTTTCCTGTATCCGCTTCAATGAAAATATATTCCGCTTTCCACAAAACAAGCTCCGGTGCAAACATATACTCCTCTGCCATTTGCAATACCCCCACGATACTTTCGATTAAATGGTGCACCCTTCTTCTATTAAACTGTAAATGACCTAGCACCGCTTTAACAGTTGTGCGATATTGCAAACGATAATACAGCTCGCATTCCTCATTCATCTGCCGTAACTCAAATGGCAGCATATAAGGGACTACATGATACTGCATCAAAGTTCCTACATAGCCTTGTACCCATTCTGGGTTACACGTTATATTCATATAATGTTGCATTCCCTCTTTTTTATATCCCACTTGTAACAAGCTGCCACCTCCTAATATTTTCTAATGGATCCTTTTGATTTTTCCTCATATTTATTTCAATCTGAAACAAAGGATTTTGAATCGTTTGTTTTACCGTCATAACCTTTTCATTACTCTTTGCTTTTGTTGGTAATTTTTCTTTCGCATTCTGCTCCACTACATATATCTGCTCCGAAATGGATTCAACCTCTTTTGCTGTTTGAATAAAGAACAAAAAGAACATCATATATAAATATATACAACCCATGATAATTGGTATTAACAGAGTCATTTCTATCACTGCGCTTCCGCGATTTTTCTTTCTATTTTCCACATCTAGAACACACATTTAATCCTCCAATTTCTGTTTTCTTCACTCGCATGATGGTTCGCTTCAACCCACTACATGCACGATTACAATGATAAATATTATTCGTTTTTGACACATAAATTTCATTGCCAGAACCTCTTTTTCTTGCACAGAAATGACACGGCACATAATGACTTTTATTGTGCGCAGATTCACTGTGAATGGTAAGTTCCAAATGTGTACAGCTTCTTTTTGTGTGATATACCGATTGCTCTGGTGTTACATATACATATGTATTTTCATCTCCATATCCAGAACTCTCTTCCTTGCTATATCCAACAAAGTTTTTTTGCTTCATTTCATTTTCACGATAAAATACTTTCTTCCCTAAAAATGGCACCTGCACACAAATAAGATATCGAGCCTTTGCCACAAATATTTTTGCGTTTTTCTGATCCTGCTTTGCTGTCACTACAATTCCATTTTTTCCACTTTTCACAACCTTCTCGACAAATAAATCCTCTCCTAAATAGTTTCTAAATTTTTGATTTAACATTGCCATATTCACAAGATTTTGCACACTACTCTTTGATTGCTTTCTGTAACAATCTTCTAAATATGCATACTGCGCAACTTCACCCGCAGCTTCCGCAAGGCTTTGATGTATATGCGCATCTGCCAGTAACACCATATAAATCCCGGCAACTGACAACATAAAAAACAAAAACAGCGGCACCACAAAACACGCCTCAATCGTAATCATTCCTCTATTCTTCATGTCTTTTCCTTTCTAAGAGTTTCGCAATTTCTCCTGTCGTCTTTTAAAAACCCTTACATGAAACATCTTGTTCGTTAATCTGCTTGGAGTGGTTGTAACGTCTTTTTTTATTTAGTAATGAAGGGGTTGTTTCATATAAGAGCTTATAAAAAACGACACACTAATATTGAATTTTTTCCTCAAAATAATACTCATAAATAGAAGCATCTTTCCCGGTAACAAACAGTGGATTCAAACGAATTTTTCCCTGTACCGTTACCTGATACACATAGTTTTTGAAATAGAACTTTTCATCATCCTGTTGCATGTTAAGTTCTATTGCGTCAAGCATTCTCGCATAGCATGTATCCAATGCTTTTTTATTTTTCTTTGCCAATAAAAGGATTAAATAATCCTCATATTTCATACCTTGATCTGTCAAATTTTCTTTGCTGGCAACCGTGGGGTTACTAAGATCTGTTTGCCACGTTACCTTTGTTTTTGCATATGGAATTGCTTTTCCCTCCAACAGTTGTTTTGTGTCACACAAAGATTCCCCATATGCCCAACAACCTAACAATAAATACTTCACCACCTCGATTAATGCTTCGGTTCCTGTCGCAGTACAAATGGCTGCTGCAACAGTAAGTGCTTCTGTTTTCTTTTGTTCATCTGTCAATAAATACGCATAATTCACTGGCATTCGCATCCAGACAATATCATTCACAACAGCTTGCAAATTGTCATAATCATTCTTCTTTCCTTTCAAAATGTATTCCACTTCACACTTTAATACACTGTCCTGTTTTTGATTTACTGCATTGGAAAAATGATAATCCACATAATCTAAAAATGCCGCTCTCTCTAATATGGTTGTATTACTTTTTTCCTTTGGCTGCTTTTTCAAAAACTGTTTCAATATGCTTATATCTTCAAAATTGGAATCTTTAATATCCTCATCCATTTCCTTATATTGCGCAGAAGGCGCACTTGAAAAATCAAAACTGGTTGTGGATACTTCCATAGAATTTGGTTTTAAAAAAGACAATATTCCAAACTTTAGTGATTCCTTTATTGTTTCTCTTGGATCATCTGGTTTCTTCTTTTTTTCTATTTTTTCATCTCCTTTTTCTTGATCATCTTCTTTTTCTTTTGTAGATGTTGGTAACTCTACCGCGTTTGTTTCCGTTTCTTTTGTAGCTGCATCTATATCAACAGTTTTTTGATTTACCTGATTTGCAACATCCTTAGCACGGTGTAAAACACCCGCTGTCTTTTCGTACGATTCGATTTGTTCCTTCAACCGTTTCATATTTTTGTCTAATACATTTTCTTCATCTATCAACTGAATATCCTCCACATTAAATGTGTAGATATTTCCCTTTTCTTCCTTTAATGAACAAACGATATAATCTTCTATTTTTTCTTCTAAAACCGCTTCACTTCCCGTACCATATGTATAATCTGCAAAAAGCAAATGATACCGTTCAAATAATTCCCGATTATAATCTGCCATGATACTTAACTTGGTACTCTGAATAACAGAAGCTACCTTTACATGGCTCATATAGACTCTTCCCACTTCAAGTGCAGTCAAAGTGAAAAGCAACAAAACACTAATTATGAGTGAAAATAAAACGGTTGTCTGTCCTCTGTTATTCATTGCACCTCCGTTATTGCTTGTAACTAATCTGACTTCATGTAACAATTTTGTAGTTTCTTTTTTTCAGTTTTTAAACTGCCTTAATAAATTTTCTTTGCACTTTGGTTAATAGATTTCCAAATATTATTTACCAATGTCGTGATCTGATTTTTAAAAATAACAACCATTGCAATCAACACAACGATGATTAAAATCACTTCAACCACGCCCATTCCAGATTCATCTTCCAAAAATGCGAGCCACTGTTTTTTCAACGCAATCATATTCCTCACCTCCTTTCTTCTTAAAAACTCATCAATGCAGGGACCATAATAATGAGCATGACTACCAGCAATTGCAACATCATAGGACCCAGTAATTTAGTGCCCGCTTCCTCTCCAAACCGCCTTGCAAGATTCTTTCTCTCTTCCAATGCTTCCCGCTCTTCGCGTTCAAAATAATCGGTTAATCCTCTGGTTCCCTTTTTTACATTTTGCTCCAGCATTGTCATTAACTTGATATAACATGTTAGTTTTAATTGACGACCAAGCTGAAAATATACTTGCTGTTCTGGCATACCCATTTCAAAATGATGTTTGGCAACATACAATTCTTCCATCAATGGTAATCGTTCATCTTCTCCATTTTTTCGTTCTTCTTCATATTCATCAATCAATGTCAAAATGATATTTTTTACCTGCATACCAGCACCAAGGAGAAGCAACATTTCGTTGACAAACCAGGGATAACAAAAGCGAAGATTATTCTCTCTTTCCTGTTCCAATTTTCTTGCCTGTTCTTTTTTTCGAATTACCAGACAAATAGCAATGACACCACCTAAAATCAATATGCCAGCACTGCTGATACCATCTGTATCTTTCTGTTTAATTTCTATCCCATCAATCATAGAAGGAATCAAAAATGATTGATCCAAAACCGTATCTTTCTCTGTCTGTACCAGTTGCTTTTCAACATCAGAAAATTCTGTTTCCAAATCTGTTTTTTCCTTTTCGAAAATGCGTATGTCATAACTTTTTTCCTTCTGAAATTCTCCATAAGAAAGTTCTATAGTAAATGTTGTTGGAATACCATTTGCAATTTCTTGCTGTGTAAATCCTGCGTCTAACATCTGCTCCTTTTCATTGCGTACCACGCCTTCTTCATCTAGCAACAGATAGTGCTCCGGAATAATTTGCACTGTAAACGGATAAATGTTTGTGTCCAATTGCACATTCAGATTTTTTGTAATATGTTCAAAAGATTCATTTTCTCCTAACATTTGTTTTTCTATATATGTAAATGCCTCCTGCATCTTTTTTTCACGTTCCTGATCGTCGTATTGTCTAGGCATTACCGTTAGGGAAACCGACTGCTCCTCATTATCCTTTCTTAACAAAATATTGACTTCTTTTTCGTTTCCCAAATAATCATTTCGATCAATACGATTTCCCATCTGTTCTTCGCGATAAGAAGCACAAAAACTAAAAATATTAGCAAGCAACAGGATAAAAATAACCCAGATATATTTTTCTATATACCAAAGTATTTTTCCTTTTTTCTTCCATTTATTTCTTCCAATCCAAATAAATAGCATGCCAAACAAAACACAAAATATAATTAGATTTACCGTTCTCATACGCGAATCTCCATTATCTTTTTTGCCCAAAAATCAGCCAGATAAATCATCAATAAAAAAGTTGCCATCAACACAACACCAAGCAAATTGTGATACAACACCTGCAACAATTCTCCACTTGTCATTCTTAAATAGAATATGATTCCATATGGCATAACCATCATGATTTTTTCTTCTAATTTTTTGGCTGCAATCATTGTTTTAATTTCTTCTTCCACAGACGCTTTGTCTATAATATTTTTTACAGTCTTATCAATGATATGCATTAGATTTCCTCCGTTTCTCTTTGCAACCAATATGACATTGGCAAAGTTTTTTATATCCTGCACACCACTTCGTTTTCCCAAATCCTTCATGAGTTCTTCTACGGGCATATTCATTTTGATGCCTTCCAAAAACAAATCAATTTCACGAAAAATATCTTCTTTTTCTGAATAGATTAATTGCAAATCTCTTCTTGCATCAACAAAAGAATATTCCAATGAATACCCTGCATTTAACGATGTCACAATCGCCTCCATCATTGAGCGAAATTGTTTTGTAAAAGACTGTTTTTGTTCTTCTATTTTTTCTTTTTTCATAGATTTATAATCGATTCCAATCAGTGGAAGAATAAAAAAAATTGCCTTTAATGAATCAAAAAACAAGTATGCAATGATTGCAATTTTACCAAGTCCCATTAATCCAAAAATAATCCAATCCTTAGCACGAAAATGATATTCGTTATAATTCTTTTTCCTGTTCAAATGTCATCTCCTTCCATAGACCACTTTGCATACATTTACCTGTTGCTCGAAGTTCTCCGACCTTACATAATTGACCTTGTACCTTTTCTTTCCGCTTTCCTGTCTCACGAAATTGAAATAACGGATGCAATTGAATTTCTCCATGTTCCACATCAAGAACTTCGCTAATTTCCAATACTCTTCGACTGTTATCACGCAATCGCCCCAAGTGAACAATGATGTCAATAGCCGCTGCCAGCTGCTGTCGTATTGCCAAAACAGGCATATCGTATCCCATCAAAATCATAGTTTCCAAACGCAACATCATTTCCTTTGCTGAATTTCCATGTCCACTGCTCAGACTTCCATCATGACCCGTCAACATACTATTGGCCATATCCATTGCCGCCGCATCTCTCACCTCACCGACAATAATTCTCGTTGGACGCATTCGCAAAGCGGTTTTAATCAGCTGTGACATAGAAATGGCATGTTCCCCTTCCAGGTTCGCATTCCTCGTTTCAAGACGAACCAGATTGGGAATGTCATGTAATTGCAATTCCGCAGAATCCTCAATCGTAATGATTCGTTCCGTACTTGGAATATAGTTACTTAATACATTTAAAAATGTTGTCTTCCCGCTTCCAGTACCTCCGCTGATAAAAATGTTATATCTCGCCTTTACCAATACCTCTAAAAACTGCGCTGCCTCCCTCGTAATAGATCCCATTTCAATCAATTTCTCCATTGTAAAAAATTCCTTTGGAAACTTACGAATTGTCATCGTTGCACCATCTAATGCAATCGGCGGTAATACCACATTGACACGGGATCCATCCTCGAGTCTGGCATCCACAATCGGAATGGTTTCATTCACAATTCGATTGCAATTTGCCACGATTTGCTGAATCACTCTTCGCAGGCGTTCCTCATTTTCAAATCTCTTATTTGTCTGGATCAGCTGCCCTGCTTTTTCTATAAAAATATTTTCACAACCATTAATCATGATTTCCGATACCTCTTCGTCCTCCAACAATTCAGACAACACATCCAGTCCGCGAAACATATTAAACAGCTCTTTTTTTAACTGCTGTTTTTCAATCACACTGATATAACGCTTACTTGCATGTTGACGAATGGCACCTTCAATGACATTTGCAATTTCTTCATCTGTCAGTCCCATCTCTTTACGAAAGGTATCCGTCAATTCCCGTTGCAACTGTTGCTTTTCCATCTCATACCAATCTGACTCCCGTGTATGAATACCTACATCATCCTTTCGCATTTCCATACTGCATTTTTTCTTTTTGTTTCCTTACCGATTCTTTATCTTTCATATTCAAAAATATAACCTTTTCCAATATCTCATCCTGCCCATACGCCTGTATGATTCGAATGAATTTTTCCTTTTTTTCATCTGCTTCCGCAACATACGGAACAAGTATGGCATCAAAAAAATTCAACCAGTCTAAATCCTGCAAAATGCCTGTTCCAATGTCAAAAATGGTGCCCCAATAGCATGTTTGTTTTTGCATAACATCAACAATCCACGCCCAGTCTTCCCGGTTTAATTGTTTCCCATCAAACGGAGAAAACAACGACGGAATTACACCCTGACATCTCTCAATCAAATCCTTTAATTTCTCTTCATCACGTTCCTTTATATGGTACAAAAATTCATCTTCCCATTCATAACTTTGCAACACCACATCCTGATTTAAAACTGCTCCATAATCCTCAAGTCCAATATACAACCATTCTCTCTTTGCACCTTTGCTTGCCAATGACAATGCAAATTCTGTTTTACCACATCTTCCAACAGGAGAATAAATTGCAACAACCGGTCGCTCTACACCTACAGCACAAACAAGTTTGGATGTCGTCTGTTCTACAACGTGACATATCTTTTTTGCACCTGCATACTTCGATATCATATTCCACGTCGAAATATTTTTTCGAATCTCCGGCAGTTCCTCATCCTCTTTTTCTCTCAACCAAAGAAGATAAATCTGTGGCATCTGTTGCTTCACCTCCCGTATCAGTTGCATATCAGAACTTATAAAAATGTGAAATGTCCGCTGTTGCATATGTTCTTTCAAAAGCTTCTGATCTGTAAATGCAATCACCTTATATTTTCCTTCACCATATCGGTTGAGTAAGGCTGCCAACGACTTTGCAAATGGTTCCTCCTTGTCATAGATACAGACCCTGATTGCCTCCAAACAATCACCTCACTTCCCAACATTCTGGTTCTACATTCCTAAAATGACAATCAGACTTCCAATCAAAATCGGAACCGAAAAATTCATTTTTTCCTGTCGAATATACATTGTTTTGCCTCTTACAAAACGCACCAACATTTTTCCCAGTGCAATCAATCCTCCTGCAAGGAAGGAACAGACAATCACCCATAATATATTTTCTGGATAAAAGGTTGCCAGCACACAAAATAACTTAATATCGCCTGCTCCCAATCCTTTTAAGACAAACAAAATAAACAACACGAAAAATGTAATCACCATCATTTTTGTACTTAGCCAGACACCCTCAGGTCCGTCGCGTATGTTTGCAAATACAAGCCCTGTAATAATTCCAAAAATCATCCATCGATTTTCAATTTTTCCTTCTTTAAAATCGGTATAAATGGCTCTCAATAAAATCAAACCAACCACCGAAAATTTCATCCAATCCAATGTCTTTCTCCTTCTCTTCATTCGCAATTTTTTGTTTGTTGGCTCATTATATGACGCACCTTTTTTCGCGTCTACAATTATGAACAAGGTTTCATAATAAACATAAAAAATACATAATTCAGAGCCGTTTATGAACACAGCTTCATGAATTATGTATTTTTGTACATAACTTTATGTAATTATCTTCATTATTTTGAATTTTGCGTACACAAATGAAAAAAGAGAGAAGAATCTAACTAAAATTCTTCTCCCTTTTTTCATTTCAAAATTAGGTAATTGCAAAACGCTCGATTATCCAATCACTTCAATTGCATTATCCTTCACATACTTATTTAACACTTCTGCAATGTCATTTAAGTTATATGGTTTTGCAATATAGTCATCTAACTGTGCTTCCAAAATACGCTCCTTATCGCCAAACATCGCACGCGCTGTTACAGCAATAATTGGAAGACGTTTCTTATAGTTTAACTTCTCATATTCACGAATTTCTCTTGTTGCAGCCAAACCATCCATCACTGGCATCTGCACATCAAATAATGCAGCCTGATACTCTTTTTTCTTGTATAACTCAACTGCCTTTTCACCATTTTCAGCGATATCATAAGAAAATCCAGCCATACCCAAAAGCTTACCAATTACCTGCTGATTTACTGGTTCATCCTCTGCAACCAGAATTCTTGCTCTTCCATGTCCTACCATAGAAAATACAGCAGACTGCTCCTGTACAACTTCCTCTTTCTTCACCTCTGCTGCCTGAATCAATTTCAATGGAACTTCCACAATAAATGTAGAACCAATTCCTTCCTTACTCTGTACAGAAATGTTACCACCCATCAACTCAACAATTTGTTTTGTGATAACCAATCCCAAACCGGAACCTCCATATTTACGGGTATCAGATGAATCCACCTGAGAAAAACGAACAAATAACTTTTCTTTATCTGCATCGGCAATACCAATTCCAGAATCAGCAACTGCAATACGCAAGAAAATCTTGTCTAACATATCATTGATACAAGCAACCTTGACACGCACACCACCCTCATTGGTGAACTTAATCGCATTGGATAACAAGCAGTTTAATACCTGCTGAATGCGCTGCTGATCACCTCTTGCAATCTTAGGAATATTGCCGCCAAATGTACAATCCAATGTCAACGACTTATTCTTTGCATATGGAACCTGCGCAGCCACAGTCTCTTCAATCGTTGCCTGCACATCAAAATCATCTTCACGAAGATTGTATTTACCAGCCTCTAACTTCGAAATATCCAAAATATCGTTAATCAAGCGAAGTAAAGTATCCGCACAATTTTTTGCAGTTGTTAAGTTATCACGATAGTCTGCCTGCAAATCCTCTGCAACCAAAGTAAGCTGTAACATACCAAGAATTCCATTGATTGGTGTACGAATCTCATGTGACATATTCGCAAGGAACTCTGCCTGTGTCTTGTATGCTGCATTTGCATTTTCAATCGCATCTGATAATTTCTTCTCAGCCTCTTTTTGCTCTGTCACATCAATGACAACCATATTGATGTAATTCGCTTCTGACTTATACATTACCGTATTAAATACCTTATCCAAACTTTCCATGGTAATCTCAACAGAAAGCAATTCACCAAGCTTTGTACCTGAATTATTATATGCCTCGAACCATGCACTAATATCCTTCAATACTTCCACACGACTCTCTGTAATTACCTTGTCATAATAATCAGAAACATCCAAATTAAACATTCTTCCAAATGTCTCATTCGCATCACAAATCTTATATCCTGTATGACCTGTACCTGGACTTTCCAAAATCTGTGCCTGAGCAAAACCGATTGGGAGATTTAAAAACAATTTCTTGTACTTATCGCTACTCTTAACAGAAACACTCGTACCCCCACTCTTCATCACTACCATTGCAATCGCTCCAATTGCAATAATACAAATAATTAATATCACTGAAAAAATGGTTACCAGTGTTTTAATATCTCCACCGTTCCCCAATTTATTCAGACGACCAAATAAAACCAAATCCCCAATAATTACTACAAGTAACATAATCACTGTCAATGCAGTAAAAAATAACCTCCACTTGTCATTATTCTTCATTTGTTCCTTCTCCTTTCTTTTTTCGCTGTAAGATGCAAATCACTGCAAAAACAATGCATCCAGCTAAACTCAACATCGCTCCCTCTTTAAGACCTGGACAGCGATACTTCATTTTAATCTCATAATCCCCCTTTTCTAAATATGTTGCCAATAATCCCTCTACGACAGGATGTGTGCTCATCTTCTTTCCATTTGCATAAATGGTCCATCCATCATCATATGGTAAAGACGTCATAAACACACCATCTTTTGCTGCAGATATATTACCTTCGATATATCCGTCTTTAAATTTTGTTACCTCCATACTCTGATTTAACAAAATGCTATATGATTGTAAGAACAAATCCTCACGAAACTCCATTGGATAACAATACAAGTTTCCGCTTAAGTCATCCCCCTCGTTCAAGACAAACTGAATGTCTACCATCTGTCCCGCTTTCATTTTCCCAACATGAAAAATCTGTCCATGATAACGATCAAATGCAACCTCATTTCCATCAATCAATAAGGCAATTTTGTACACATTCGAACCGCTACAATTGATATACAAATCCATATCTCTAGGCATCTTATAAATGATATCTGCACGCGCATCATCATTTGCCTTCTCATATGACACATTGTTCTCATCTGTCTGCTCTACATTTAAGTTGGTACCCATAACCTCCATTTCCAAATCATCATAAATGGTTGTAAAAATAGGTTCCACACCTGTTAAGGCACCACTTAGCTCATTCTGTACAGTAAATGGTCCAGCACCTTCTGTATCCAGACTGTAAACATCATCACTTACCATGTACGCAATCGGAAGTACACGGTCATTTTTATAAACAGAAATGTTCTCCGCATTATCATAGTAACCCATATCAAGATTGTTGTAATCACCCTCTCTGACATAGACATATTTGACACCAAACAACGCATTCGTAAATGGCGTTGCACCATAATACAAATACTCATTTGCACCAGTATAAAATCCCAAATCACCCATCATGTCTACCAATTCTCCACGAACCGTAGAACCAAAAATACCGATACTTCGCAAATTATACCAGGTCGCCTCATCTACAAAAATCGGACGTAAAATGTCTGAACGATATAAGCTATCATCCGCATCTGCAACGGAATCGCGCAAGCCTTCAAATAACTTGGTATCACCATAATAATAATCTGGCTCCGAGCTACCAACCTGATAAAATGCAAGACAACCATTCACTGCCATTTCAATAATCGCAAGTGCAACTACACCATACTGCACAGCATATCTGATTTTCCATTTTTTCTTTGGAATATCTTTGTACATGGTAAACAGGATTAAATAAATCGTTAAAAATACACCTGTCATCACATATACTTTCGTATCATAAATCTCATCGGCATTATAATAACTAAATACAACAAACAGCATACTGATGATATATGCAACAATGCCCATCGACTTTTTCAAATAATCTCTCTTCAAAAATACCTCGTATGCCATAATCAAAAGCACAAAGATATATAAAAATGCAAATCGATTTGGAATACCATACTGGTTGTGGAATCCATGCCAAATGTAGTTGAGCAATTGATTATTAAAACTAACCACTAAAAATACCAATATGATTCCATATTTGATTTTTTTGTCGAGCTTAATCTCGCGAATAAAGAAAAACATACACGCAAGCAATATGGTAAAAATACCACAATACAAATTTGTTCCTGCATCTGTCACCTGATTGGTCGTTACATCTGAACAGAACAAATGCGAGCGAAGTGTATCTGCAAAGGAACCATAAAATTTCCATTTTGGAAATCCAAATGTTGCAGATGCTGTTGTCATAATTCCTTTATATGCTGGCAATAACACAACCGCCGACATCGCTGCTGCCGTCAATGAAGCAATTGCAAATCGAATGCCCTTCATAAAGAAATCTTTGATATTTTCAAATCGGAATGTGAAAAACCACAAAACCAAAAAGAAACAAATCATAAAACTAATATAGTAGTTACAAACCAAACTATATAACAACGCCAAAATGTAACATCGACTATCTTTGTCAATTAACATTTTCTGCATTCCTAAAATAATAATTGGAAAGATAAATACACAATCCAACCACATCAAATTCCAATAGTATCCAATTACATAGCTACTAAATGCATAAAACAACGAAAATACAACAATACCCAGATTTTTTGCAGGCTCTTTCGCTGCATGACGCAAAAAATATGCAAATGCCAATGCTCCCAAAATAATCTTTGAGGAAATAATAATATTCAATGCCATTGGCAATTGTGTTTTCCCACATAGCAAAATAATTAAATTAAATGGACTCGACAAATAATAGGACCATAATGATAAGAAATTATTACCTAATCCTACATCCATTGTATACTGCAAAGAATCTAAATGCTTTAACTTATCCTGATACTCTGCGAAAAATGGAAGGTACTGATGTACACCATCCACTACTACCAAACTCTTTCCACCAAATGGACCAATATCACCTATCATCCATGCACCAACCATCATGAGCAATGCAAAGAAAAATGTAAGTGTATACACATAGTTACTCTTTAAAAATTGCCAAACTTTATCCCGCTTCATTTTCTATTATTTCCTATCTCATTTCTATCTTATATATTACTAATCCATCATGGAAAGAACCTTATCGTATTCTAATTTTCCACCAAACAAATCGAGTGCACTTCCAATCGTCACGTGTAGTCTTCCTTTTCCAAGTGTTCGAAGTACTTCAATGTCTTCATAGGAACCAACACCACCTGCATATGTAACAGGTACACCTGCATACTCTGATAACATACGTACCAAATCCTGTTCTACACCATTTGCTTTTCCCTCAACATCTACCGCATGAATCAAAAACTCATCTGCATAATCCTGAAGCTTCAAAATGGTTTCCTGACAAACAACCTCATCCGTAAACTTCTGCCAGCGATCTGTTACGATATAATATTGCCCATCTTTTTTTCTACAACTCAAGTCAAGCACTAAATGCTCTTTTCCGACCGTATTAACCAAACGATGTAACCGCTCATAGTTAATCTTTCCATCCGAAAACACATAAGAAGTCACAATAACATGACTGGCACCCATCTCTAAAAATTGTGCTGCATTCTCTGCAGTAATGCCACCGCCAATCTGCAAACCATTCGGATATGCACTAAGTGCAAGTCTTGCCTGCTCCACATCTGCATCGTAATATTCCGTACCAGCTTTGTTTAACAAAATGATATGTCCACCTTTGATTCCAGTATCTTTATATAGATTTGCATAAAATGCAGCATCCTGTGTTGCAACAAAATTTTCTTTCGCCTGGTTTCCCTCATCTAATAAGGAACCACCTACAATTTGTTTTACTTTTCCATTATGTATATCTATGCACGGTCTAAACTTCATGTCTATCTCCCATTTTTTGCGTATAATTATTTATTATTTTACCATAATCACACATAATAAGAAAGAGAAAAATGCTTTCATATGGGGTTCGTTTCCCCATATAAAACACATCTTCCTCTTTTTCTTCACAATGAAACCATTGTCATTATTTTAATTTATTTTTAATTTTTTTATAAGACATCTTACCAATGATTGGTTTATATTTTCCTTCTTTCATATACGAATCAAACTTCTTACTAGATACTTTTTTATCCCCATAATAGTAACTTTCGCTTTCATCATATTCATCCTCATCTGGATATCCGTTATTATTTTTATCGGTAAAGAAAACCATCTTTAAAGAATTCTTATAATAACTTACTATTTTATGATTTTTCATTTTTCCAAAATATACATAGCGAATAGCACCTGCAAAATCACTATTGTAGTTGCGCAATGTATTTTTCTTTGGAATATATTCATATCCGACATTTCCACATGCACCATATCCCCACTGATCCATTACTGCATATGCCTTTTTCTTCTTTGCATCAAAGGTATACATGCTAACCCAATATCCATCAAGACCAACTACCAACTCTGGAGTCTTATCATTGTTAAAATAAATGAGATCATATGTGTATTCATTATTGGAATATGCATTTTTTTCTCTTGCCTGATCTTCTTTGTTCATCTTTTTCACAATTTTCATGTATTCCGTTTTCCATGTTTTCTTCGTTGCTGCCTGAACAGATGTTGTACTCGCCATACATCCTACAAACATCAACATCATTGTTGTCATCATAATCATTTTTAAGCTGTTCTTCTTCATTTTGCTCGTCTCCTTTTTATAAATGATAATTTATTGTAAATCACTTTTCAAATATTCTCAATCCATAATTGGAACTGGGTCCCATCCATACTCTTTAAAGTACTGAATATCCAAATCATTTTCTTTGACATACATCTGTAAATAATACTTTTGATTATCCTGACGATCGTTGTTCATTCCACTTTGGATATACATATCATAGACACCTTCATAACCATCCGTAAATTCCTTGATTTTCAAATCATATTCGGCACCATCACCAGCACGATCTACTGCAACCACTTCATAGGCACCATTTACCTTCTTTAAATGGACACAGGCAGGACATTCACCACCTGACTGTTCCTCAAATACATTACCATTTAAAAGATAGGTATATAACCAATAGTTACCAAATACCAACAGTTCATCTCCCTCTTGTACCTGTTTGTAAATAATAAATCCTGGCATTAAAATTGCATTATCATACTGATAATATTGTCCATCTTCTTTCTCAAAGTATTCCCAAATTGCAGCAATTGCTTCATCATCACCAGCATAAATGAACTCTGGCAAAGTAACCTCTGTATCATCCGCAATTTCTGTTGTCTGTTCGGTACTTTCTTCTTTTTGCTCCAATACCATCTGTTTTTCTGATACCTGCTTTTGGCTGACATCATAATCTTCTAATAAATAAACTCCATCCTCCACTAAAAGATAACTAATCCAATCTACACCCTCACTACTCCATTTTATACCTTTTTGACTATACATTTCCGCATCATTTGGATTTATTTTTTGATTGCCAAGTCCAATCTCACAAAATGTATCAAATACATCCACATATTGTTTTTGCGATTCCTTCCAAGTTTCAAACAAGATATCCATCTGCGCCTTTTCTTCCGCTACTACAGTTGGCTGTAATTCCTCACCGTTTATATTTGCAATATCATACTGATAATATGAACCAATCGGTGCATTGTCCTGTGTATTAAAAATGGTAAGCATTGTTCCATCTTTTACCACGCAGGTATTTTTGTTATCACTGTTAAAATAAATGCAATCTATCGCCTGCAAGTCTATCGTACCTGCAATCTGATTTTGTTTTCGATCATAAATCACCAAACCTCTGATAGAGCCAAATATAACTGTCTCCTCATCAATTGCTAAAATATCTGGCGCATACACTTCGATTCCTCGTTCTGGAATCGCTTCAATCTGACCTGTGACATCCTGTTTTCCCTGATTAAAATGGAAGATACGTTGCATTGCCTGAACCACTTTTCCATCGGTCATCTGATTGGTAATGACACCCGCACCTGTCAGGCCAAGTAAAATGATTGCAATACTTGCCACTTTTCTAAATATACTGCCAGATTTATTTTTATTTGTTATCCTTACGGTACCATTTGCCGCATCCAAAAATCTCTGCTTCATCTGTTCTTTTTGATTTTGTGAAGGATTCAATGTATCAAATGCTTCTTTGATCTGCTTTTCTTCCATAGTAGCCATCTCCTTTCTCCAAATCTATTTTTAATTTTTTTCTCGCCGTTGCCAATTGCGTTTGAATTGTACTTTCTCCACGCTTTAACAATTTAGAAATTTCACGTATGGATAATTCCTCATAATAATATAGATATAAAACTTCTCTATATTTTTCTGATAGCTTCATAATATGTTCCATCAATCCATAATCCGATTCTTCTTCTTCAAAATCATCTGGATACTCACCCAAATCCACAGATTTTTTCCAAGTCGTTTTTAAAACATCCTTGCAATAGTTTCTCGTCACTGTAAGAAACCATGCATTTTCATGATTTACGTCTTCGAATTCCATCTGTTTTTCTATGCACTTCAACAACACAGCTTGTACTGCATCTTCCGCATCCTGCACATTACCTAAGTACATGCGTGCCGTTCGATATATTCTGTTAAATTGTCTATCAAAAAGCGACTCAATATCCATGAAATTTCCTCCTTTCCCTAGTTCCTTTTTCGATCATTGCAATGTTCTATTTTTTCCCTCTTCACTTTATAAACGAATCAACTTTTTAAAATATCTTATTTTTTAAAAAAAGTTGTATGCAAATTGAATGCAAGTTTTTGGTCACAGTTTTATTGAGCCGATTATATGCCCGTTATCCATAATCGTCAAATTCATTAGCACTCTTTGTCTATCTATGGTAAAATGATACTATCTAAACATTGGAGGATACATTATGAACGAATCAATCAAAGCGACGCTTCGAAGAATAGATACCATAGCTGAATCCATTGAAGGACAGCGACTGGTGCAGTGCGGTTCTCTCTCCTTAAAAGAGATTATCCGTTTTGACTTTTTACAATTTCTTGCATTTTTAACGGTTTTCGATCCTGAGGTTCCTGACTATGAAATTCCATTTATTAAGGATGTTTTAGGATTTCAATTAACTGAAAAAAGACTTTATGATTTCCAAAGAGAACGTACCTCAGATAAAGATTTTGTCAACACACCACCTCGTTGTTTGATGTTTTTTGTACAGGCAGATAAAGCAGTGCAAAATACACCTGCTGCTGCAATCAAACGAAGTGTTCTTTTGGTAAACGCATTCAAAGAACTCGGTACAGCATATGTGGCATGTGATAATGATTGTAACACAGTGGAAAATGCAAACCTGGCCAACTACTCTTTGATGCTTGACCAGTATTTAACACACTTTGGTATCATTGAGGGAACGATTCGTCCAGATTTTGATTTTAGTAAAAAAATGGGAACTGATTCTTACACAAAGAATGTAAACTCCACTCCAGAAAAAGAAGAACCAGAAGACAACGAACAAACAGTAGATGACCTTATGATGGAACTTTCTGCCATGACAGGTCTCACTGGTGTAAAACAAGATATCAACAATCTTGTAAACCTGTTAAAAGTAAAAAAAATGCGTGAGAGCCGTGGCATGAAACAACCTTCTGTTTCCCTACACTTAGTATTTTCTGGTAATCCAGGAACTGGTAAAACAACCATTGCACGACTACTTGCAAAAATTTATAAAAAACTTGGTATATTAGAAAAGGGACATTTGGTTGAAGTTGATCGTTCTGGATTGGTTGTTGGATATGTCGGACAAACCGCACAAAAAACAACAGAGGTCATCAACAGCGCACTCGGTGGTATTTTGTTTATTGACGAAGCATATACTTTAACTTCAAACAAAGGACAAGGCGACTTCGGTCAGGAAGCAGTGGATACCCTGTTAAAGGCAATGGAAGATCATCGCGAAGATTTGATTGTTATTGTTGCTGGATACCCTGATTTGATGGAAGAATTTTTAAGTTCCAACCCTGGTCTCCGCTCCCGTTTTAACAAATATATTTTCTTCGAAGATTACAAACCAGAAGAACTATTTTCCATTTTTGAAAGCATGTGTAAGCATAATGAATACACACTTTCTGATGAAGCAAAAACATATGCGAAAGAATACCTCAAAAACCGTGTTGCCAATCGTCCAAAAGACTTTGCAAATGGACGTGATGTTCGTAACTTCCTAGAAAAAGCAATGTCGAATCAGGCATCCCGCATTGTAGAATTAGAAAACACATCGGATTCCATTGATGACGCCACATTACAGCGATTTGAAAAAGAAGATTTTGAAACAATTGATCAATAAAATCAAAAGAGCAGAAAGAAATCTCAATGTTTCTTTCTGCTCTTTTCGCAATCATTTAATTCTTTGCATACTTCATGCATTCTTTTTTCAAATTCCCGCATAGCCGGATACTGTTTTTTTACTTCATATATCTTTCCAGTCATGATACAAACTAATTTTCTCAAAAGACCTCATTACTTTCTGCATACGCATTTTCAGTTTATTCTATTTCTATTATATACACACGCAATTAAATATAGACTATGATTTTTCAGTGCAAACGGTCCAATTTGGATTTGTTAACGCTGTAAAATCATTCTATAAGATAAACTTTCGCATTTTTTATTTCACCTGCATAATCTCCATACGGCAAATCGCGTTTCCCATCTCCACAAAACGCGTTTCATACTCTGTCATAATATTGCCTTCCACATACTCAGAATGATGCAAATCAAATGTATGATTCAATATTGTCCAGTGTTCTGCCTCATTTGCCTGCTCCAATGAAAAATCAAATAAGTCGCGATTATCTGTCTTAAAGACAACGTGTCCATCCTTTTTCAAAATATGTTCATAACGCTCTAAAAACTGTACAGAAGTCAAACGACGTTTTGCATGACGATCCTTTGGCCAAGGATCAGAGAAATTCAAATAAATTCCACTTACTTCATCTGGTGCAAAAACATCTGCAAGATATTCTGCTTCCATACGAATAAAGTACAAATTTGGAAGATCCAACTCCTCCTGCTTTTCAATTGCTCTTACCAAAACAGAAGAATACTTTTCAATTCCCACATAATTAATATCTGGATTTTGCTGTGCCAAGGTCATAATAAACTGACCTTTTCCCATTCCAACTTCGATAAAGATCGGATGATCATTTCCGAAAATCTCATTCCATTTTCCCTTACATTCTTTTTCATTTTTAATCGTAAAACGGCTCTCTGCGATGGTATCTCTTGAGCCAGGTACATTTCTAAGTCGCATAATTTTCCTCTTTTCAAATTTAGTTAATGCATTGTGAATTTTCATTGCTAATCAATACTCACAATTATTATACTCGACATCTTTCCATTTGCAACATAATTTACATGCAAATTTTACAGCAAATCATATCCTTTTTTTAATCGGTTCTACAAAAAACCTTACATCTGTAAAGGTTGACACAAAATTCCAGATATAATAAAATATAACTAATTATGTTTAGAATAGAAAGAAGAGAAACAGAGAACGTAATCCTAATTTATGAGGTATGGAAAACATGAAAAAAACGATTGCCTTTTTACTGGCTTTTTTACTAGTATTCACCTGCTTTATTCCCGTCCATGCGACAGAATTGGACGATAATGAGGAGGCAACCACAGAGCATCCTGAGACAACTGAATATCCAGATGACCCGACAAGACAACCTGATCTTGTAGCCAATTCAGCAATTATTATGGATGCAAGTACTGGTAAGATTTTGTTTGAGAAAAATGCGCATGAGAAAAAATATCCGGCATCCATAACGAAAATCATGACAACCTTGTTGGCGTTAGAGGCCAATGTTGATTTTAATGAAGTGATTACCATGTCTGAGAATTCCATCTGGGGTGTGGAACGTGATAGTACCCTGATTGGTCTTGATGTTGGTGAAAAGGTTACCATGGGCGATTTGATGTTTGCAACCATGGTAAAATCGGCAAATGAATGTGCATATGCAGTTGCAGAATATGTTGGTGGAGACATCGAGAATTTTGCAACCATGATGAATAACAAGGCTGCAGAATTAGGCTGTGAAAACACACATTTTGTAACACCAAATGGTCTTCATGACGATGAGCATTATACCACTGCATACGACATGGCTTTGATTACAAGAGAAGCTTTAAAATACGATCAGTTTCGTGAATTGTCTAGTACATTGAGTTATACCGTACCAGAGACAAACTTGGCTGATGAAACCAGACCACTTTGGAATGGTAATCAGATGATTAATCCATCCAAAGCAGCGTATTATGAATACTGTGAAGGTGGTAAAACAGGTTATACAACAAAAGCAAACAACACCTTAATGACATATGCCAAAAAGGATGGACTGGAATTAATCTGTATCATCATGGATTGTGATGGTAATTTGCGTGCTTACTCTGATACGCGCGCGTTATATAATTATTGTTTTAATAATTACATGTATTATTATCCACTGGCTGATTTTTCTTTTGATGCAGCCACAGAGGATGAAGAAGTGTCAAATAGCATTTTAACCAACTACTATTCTAGTTTGAATCACGACATGATGGATTTGTTGGTAGATAAAAATTATTCCATTTTGGTGAATAAGAATATCGACACTTCAGACATTGTAAAAGATGTGACATTATATGATCAGGCACAGGATAACATCCTAGGTGAAATCAATTTTTACTACGCAGATGAATTAATTGGAACAACACAAATCAAAAGTTCCACACCACTGCTTTCCTCTAAAATGTTGGAAAAAGAGGAAAAAACTGCATCAGATGGTAAAGTTGGAGCAATCCTGAAAAAGGTACTATTTATCATTATTTGTGTTGTACTTGTTTTACTTATTTTATTTATTTTATATTTGATTATCACAGCGATTTCCCGCAGCTTAAAACGAGGACAGCGCCGTAGAAATTACAGAAGACAACGTCGTAGACGCAGACATAGCAATGATTATTATTTTTAGATAAACACAGAGGATAATTTATGTCGAATGAAAATACAAACCCGCTCAACATCATAGAGGAAGCCAATTCAAAAACGCTTGACTATTTCAACCGAACCTATGTCAGCAATTTGGAATTAGTTCAGGGACTGAAAACCGAATTATTTGAGTTGGATATGCAGATTGATACCTTAGAACGTACAAGGGAACTCTATACGTATCACATCGATACCAGAAGGAATGTATTTTCACCCGTTTCTGATACGCCAAATAGTACTTCCATCACAAAGGGACGACAGATTGAACTTCAGATTCAGGATTTACAGGATGCGAAAAAACGATTAGAAAATCGCATTGCTGAATTAGAAGAAGACATTGCATTTTACAAAGAACAGGTGGAAATGTTATCGCAGGCAAGCAAATGTATCCATACTGTTTTGGTTGGTCGTCATCCAGAAGAACCAGAAGACGACGAATTGGAAGCGATTGAATTTATTGAACAAGAGGAAGTCGAACACGACTCGAACCATGGATACAATTTATTCCGCTTAGAAGATTATGAACATTATCACATGGCAAGCAATTTGGATCAGAATGTAAAACAGGAATTGATTGCAAATCTGAATAAAATGGATGTGTTAAAATGGTTACTCCATTCTGATGTATCCAGAGCGAAAATTACATTAGATGAATTACTGAATTCTTCTAAATCCATTTTACATTCGATTGACGATTTGTTAGAAGATTTGAATTATCATATTGATACCAAACAACCAATTTGGGATCAGATTAACAAATTGATGAACCGTTATCAGGACATGCATCCTGAATGTATGATTGATGCATCCTGCGATTGTACAGAACATGATATTTCCCTTCCATCTGTTATCACCTATCGACTTGTCGGTATGATTAAGGAAGTATTTGATAACGTATTTAAACATTCCAATGCCAATAAAGTAACTGCAAAAGTATTTATTAGCAGTCGATTGATTGATGTATATATCAACGACAATGGTGTTGGTATTCCAGAAGATTATTTAGATCGTTCCGACTGGTCAAGTGGATTACATCGATTGCAGGAAATCATTTATCAGCTTGATGGTAAATTACAAATTACAGGTGATTTGATTTCCGGAACAAATGTCCGGTTTTCATTTCCGATTAAAGAGAATTAAACAATTGTTTTTATAGAAAGGATCATAATATGAAAAACCAAATTATTGAACTTATTGCAAAAGCTGCTGAATTAGACGTCGATACAGTAGCAGGTATCTTAGAAATTCCACCAAAAGCAGATATGGGTGATTACGCATTTCCATGTTTTCAGTTAGCAAAAACATTGAGAAAAGCGCCTCCAATGATTGCAGCAGATATTGCAGAGAAAATTGGTGAAGTAGATATTATTGACCGTTTAGAAGTAAAGGGTGCTTACCTGAATTTCTTCTTAAAGAAGGAAATGTTTGTAAAATCTATGTTAGATGCCGCTTGTGTGGACAATTTTGGTTCTTCAACTGTTGGTAATGGAAAGACAATTTGTATTGATTACTCTTCTCCAAACGTTGCAAAGAATTTCCATGTTGGACACCTTCGTACAACCATCATTGGTAATTCTCTTTACAAAATTTATAGCAAGTTAGGATATCAGGTAGAACGTATCAATCATTTGGGTGACTGGGGAACACAGTTCGGTAAATTAATTGTTGCCTATAAAGCATGGAGTAGCAAAGAAGCTATTGAAAAAGATGGTATTGCAGAGCTTATGCGTATCTATGTAAAATTCCACGATGCAGCAGCAGAAAACGATGCATTAAATGATGAAGCACGTGCATGGTTTACAAAGATGGAACAGGGTGATGAAGAAGCATTAGAGATTTGGCAGTGGTTTGTTGATATCAGTTTGAAAGAATATAAACAGACTTATGAATTACTTGGAATGGAATTTGACCATTATCTTGGAGAAAGTTTCTATCGTGATAAAACAGGTGACGTTGTAAAACGTTTACAGGACGCTAAGCTTTTGGAAGAAAGCGAAGGTGCACAGATTGTTAATTTAGAAGAATACAACATGGCACCATGTTTGATTATGAAAAAAGATGGTAGTTCCATTTATGCTACAAGAGATTTGGCTGCAATCTTCTATCGTAAGGAAACCTGGAATTTTGAAAAATGTCTTTATGTTACAGGACAGGAACAAAAGCTTCATTTTGCACAGGTATTTAAAGTAGTAGATTTATTAGGAAATGAATGGGCAAAGGATTCCCTTGTTCATATTCCATACGGATTGGTTAGTTTAGAGGGTGCGAAATTATCTACTAGAAGTGGTAACATCATTTACGCGGAAGATATTTTAAAAGAAGCAATCGAGAAAGTAAAAGTTACAATTGAAGAGAAAAATCCTTCTTTGGAAGACAAAGATGAAGTAGCAAAAATCGTTGGTGTTGGTGCTATTCTCTTCCACGATTTATATAATCAGAGAATTAAAGACGTATCCTTTAAATGGGATAAGGTATTGAATTTTGATGGTGAGACTGGTCCATATGTACAATACACATATGTGCGTTGCGCAAGTATTTTAAGAAATGTACCAAGCTTTGATCCATCTGCTGATATTGATTACAGCAAGTTATTAGATGAAGAAGCAATCGCCTTGATTAAGGAAATTAGTCGTTTCCCACAGGTTGTTGCAGATGCTGCAGAAAAATATGAGCCTTGTGTTGTTGCACGTTTTGCAATGGATGTTGCACAATCTTTCTCTCGTTTCTACAATGCATGTCGTATTAATGTAGAAGATGAAGTGGTAAGAAATGCAAGAGTAAAACTTGTAAATGTGACAAAGACTGTATTAAAGGATGCACTTGATTTATTAGGTATTGACTGTCCAGAACAGATGTAATCATGGAGGAATATCATGTTACTTATTAAAAATGGATTTGTCATCGACCCAAAATCTGGTCGAAATGGCATTTTTGATATTTTAATCAAAGACAATAAAATTATTAAAATCGACTCTTTCATTATGGAAGTAGATTTATCAGATGAGGACCGTGCCAATTTGCAGGTTCTCTATGCCGATAACATGATGATTGCACCTGGCTTGGTAGATGTTCATGTACATTTTCGTGATCCTGGTTTTACTTACAAAGAGGACATTTATACTGGTGCCAAAGCTGCCGCAAAAGGTGGTTTTACAACTGTTGTGTTAATGGCAAATACCAAACCAACTGTTGACAACGAAGAAACTTTATCTTATGTCATCGACAAAGGTTTAGAAACAGATATTCACGTATTAACTTGTGCCTCTATTACTAAGGGTTTACAAGGAGAAACATTAACAGATATGGATACCTTGAAACAAAAAGGTGCCGTTGGATTTACCGATGATGGTATTCCAATGTTAAATGAAGACATGGTAAAAACTGCCATGGCAAAAGCAAAAGAACTCCACGTTCCTTTAAGCTTCCATGAAGAGAATCCAGAATTCATTACAAACAATGGTATCAATCGTGGTAAAGCATCTGAACATTATAATATTGGTGGTTCTCCAAGAGCTGCAGAAATTGATTTGATTGCTCGTGATTTGGATCTTGCAGTAAAAATGGAAGCACCAATTAACATTCAGCACATTAGTAGTAAAGAAGGCGTTGAGTTGGTTCGTCAAGCAAAGCACGAATTAATTAACCGTAAGAATATTAAACTTCCATTGGCAAAAAACAACGAAGAAATGACAGCAGTTTCTACTTCTGCTCCTTCTTCATTGCCTGTAATTCCAATGGAGATTTCACAACAGCTTTGCATCCATTCAGAAGCAACCCCTCATCATTTTTCTTTGACAGAGGATGCTGCAATTGAATTTGGAACCATGGCAAAAATGAACCCACCACTTCGTACAGAAGAGGATCGTCAAGCCATCATTCGCGGTCTCAAAGATAATACCATTGATATTATTGCAACAGATCACGCACCTCATAGTTCTGAGGAAAAAGCAAAACCAATTACAGAAGCACCAAGTGGTATTTTAGGATTGGAAACTGCTCTCCCACTCGGAATTACCAATTTAGTAAAAAAAGGACATTTGTCCTATCTTGAATTATTAGAAAAAATGACAATTAATCCAGCTACCATGTATCATTTAGATTGTGGCTATATTGCTGAAAATGGTCCTGCGGATCTCGTGATTTACAACGAGAACTCCTTTGTTGTAGATTCTTTCTGCTCAAAGTCTTCGAATTCACCATTCATCGGAAAGCAATTAACTGGTGAAATTCAATACACAATTTGTGATGGTAAAATTGTCTACAATCGCAAAGAAGAACAATAAATGAAAGTAACCGCATAAGGAGTATATATTCATGGGAAGAATAATCGCAATCGCCAATCAAAAAGGTGGTGTTGGTAAGACAACAACATCTATCAATTTATCTGCATGCTTAGCAGAAAAAGGATTTAAAACATTAGCAATTGATATGGACCCTCAGGGTCATTTAACAACTGGTTTAGGTGTCAACAAAGATGATTTGGAATATACCATTTATGATGTCATGTGCGATAATTGCAACATTGGAGAAGCAATGATTATCAATGTTGTTCCAGATTTGAATCTCTTACCTTCTAATCGATACTTAGCAGGTGCCGAGGTAGAATTTGTTGGACAACCAGATATGCAATACATATTAAAAAATCAATTGAGTTTGATTCAGGACAAATTTGATTTTATCATTATTGATTGTCCACCTGCTTTGGGTATGTTAACAATCAATTCCATGACAGCAGCAAATACTGTCCTGGTTCCAATTCAATGTGAGTTCTTTGCTTTGGATGGTTTATCACAGTTAATTTACACCATTGAGTTAATTCAGCAAAAATTAAATAAAGACTTGAAGATTGAAGGTGTTGTATTTACAATGTATGATTCCAGAACCAATCTTTCCCTTCAAGTTGTTGAAAATGTAAAAGAAAATTTACAGCAGAACGTATATAAAACAATTATTCCAAGAAATGTTCGTTTAGCAGAAGCACCAAGTCATGGAATGCCGATTACATTATATGATACCAGAAGTGCTGGTGCAGAAAATTATCGACTGCTTGCAGACGAGGTAATCACCAATATATATGTATAAAAAATTAAAGTTATCCAAAATATAGTAGTTTTTCCTATTTTTGGATAACTTTTTTTAATGTTTCACGTGAAACATTTTTTGTTAAATATGTACAACTCAAAACAATCAAAATTAGGTTTTACAATTACTATGCTTTATTTATGTAATCATATTCTATAATAATCACCAAATTTTGACCTCATTTTGTTACTTTTCATAGAAAATGTTTCACGTGAAACATTTTTTTCATTTTTTACTTTATTATTTTGTAAAAGTGTTGTATACTATTTATTAGTTGGGTAAGATATATTTCAAATAATTGTATACTCCTTCTTTCTCCTAGTGCCATCGGGTGGTTGCGACATATGACATTTTTCGTAATGTACATTTTCTTATTTTTGGTTTTACGCAATTGCCTGACGGTGCTAATTTTTGGGATTATGAGAGATACAAAAACATTTATATAGATTCATAAAGAAATACGGAGTTTTGTTTTACAAAACTGTCGCGTAAAGCGTGGGCTCCTATTAAAGAAGCACATTCCTCTTCGCGCACATGCGCATCCATAATGGAGCGCTTTTTTACGTTCTAGTAAAGTTTTTTATTTTAATTAACAACAAGAACGCATAGAGTGTTTTTGAACGAATTCATTTTATTACAAACTTTCCTAGAGAACAGAAATGATTTTTTAGAATGACAGAAAATGTTTCACGTGAAACATTATCATTTAGGAGGATTTTAAAAATGGCAAAAAGAGGTTTAGGAAACGGTTTAGATACGATGTTAGGTGTAGATACTACTAATACTCGTAAAAAAGCTTCCACCCCTAAAAAAGAAACCATAACAAAAGAAGTAATTAAGGAAGTCGTAAAAGAAGTTCCTACTGAAATAAAATTAAAGATAAATGAAATAGAAATTAATAAAGACCAACCAAGAAAACAATTTAATGAAGATGCACTTCAGGAACTAGCAGATTCCATTATTCAACACGGAGTCATTGAGCCACTCGTTGTTACCAAACGAGACAACTATTATCTATTAGTTTCTGGTGAACGTCGTTGGCGTGCATCATTAAAAGCAGGTTTAACAGAAGTACCTGTTGTCATTAAAGATTATACAGATCAGGAAGTGCTAGAGATTGGATTAATTGAGAATATCCAACGTGAGAACTTGAATCCAATTGAAGAAGCACAAGCATATAAAAAGTTAATCAAAGAATTTCATTTAAAGCAGGATGATGTTGCAGAACGTGTTTCAAAAAGTAGAAGTGCAATTACCAACATTATGCGTTTATTGAAACTTTGTGAGCAAGTCCAGGAAATGGTAATTGATGAAAAAATTAGCAACGGACATGCAAGAGCATTACTTGCAATTGAAGATAGTGAATTACAGTATGAAACTGCATGTAATGTATTTGATCAAAGATTATCTGTTCGTGAAACAGAGAAATTAGTAAAGAAATTAATCGAAGATGCGTCGAAACCAGAAAAATCAAAAGATACTGAAATTCCAGAAGAAGATTTATCTTGTTTCTATGAAGGTGTTGAAAAGAATTTAAAAGATAAATTAGGTTCTAAAACAACAATTAAAGCAAAGAATAATAACAAGGGTAAGATAGAAATAGAATATTTTTCGCATGATGAATTAACAAGATTAGTAGAACTTTTATATTCTATTCAGTTGGATTAATAGAACAAAGCAAAAAGGAAAATGGAGTGTTATTATGAATACAGGAATATTTGATTCATTAGGAATCAGTACAGATATTGTAATTATTGTTCTGGCAGCAATCATTATTATACAGTTCATTCTTATTTTTTCTATCATATCAAAATGTAATCGATTAACAAATCGCCTGAATCGTTTTACTTCAGGTAACGATGCTTCTAACTTAGAAGAAGTAATGGCAAAACGTTTTTCGGAAATGCGACAGATTGTTAAAAATGAAAAACAACAGAATCGAGATATTTCAGCAATCAATGATAAATTTTTGACAACCTTTTGCAAGATTGGATTGGTAAAATATGATGCATTTAAAGAAATGTCAGGTAAACTAAGCTTCTCTCTCGCACTCTTAACAGAGAATCATGATGGTATTATCATCACATCTATGCATAGTAGAGAAGGATGTTTCACATATTGTAAAGAAGTTACAAACGAAGAATCATATTATATATTATCAGAAGAAGAACGTTTAGCATTAAATGTAGCAATTGGAACAGAAGGTTCTAAGGAAGCTGCAAGAGAACGAGAAAATAGAAAACCAGATATCGTATATTAAAAAGTTTTAGAATAAGAAGTATAGTTATTATACTTCTTATTTTGAAGAGAAATTGGAGATTATCATGCATCGTTATTTAAGAGCCATTGGATTTAGTAAAATTCGCACGAAAAGTGAACAGAATAAATTAGTAAATGCTGCTTTTCATGATTTTTCCACAAAGCAAGAAATAAGTGTTGGAGTCGACACAAACTTAGTCCAAATTAATCGATTTTTTGGAAACAATATTGGTATTTCCATTATTGGTGAAATGGATTTAGACGAACATTTTACATTAGACCATGCATTTCCATTTTGTAGTGGTCTTCATACAACTGTCCATCCAGAGATTCAAATTGAAGAACATTCTAATCAAGAATCGTATTCTGGTGTATCAGATGATTACGATTTAGGAATTACTTTAATTTATTCTTTAACCAATATTGTTGATTATGTAAAATGTAAATGGACAAATCAATTTTATAAAGTTCCAAGCAAATTAAGATTCGGAGCACTTTCCACAGAAGGTAAGATTTTATGTGGTGTACATTTAGATCATCTCGTACATCCTTATGACACACAGCCAATTAGTAACGCAGCAAGAAAGAAATTAATTGCAAAAGCAAAAAATGGTGATATGGATGCATTAGAGGATTTAACACTTGATGATATGGATACCTACTCTCTCATCACAAAGCGAATTAAAGATGAGGACTTGCTTACTGTCGTTGAAACATATTTTATGCCTTATGGAATTGACAATGAACAGTATTCCATTTTAGGTATCATCAAAAACATAGATAAAATTACTAATGAAATTTCAAAAGAATTAGTGTATAATCTAACTATACTATGTAATAATATTTTACTTAATGTTGTAATTAACTCAGTTGATTTAGAGGGAGAACCCGCAATCGGAAGACGATTTAAAGGAATCATTTGGTTACAGGCAAAAGTAGAATTCGAATAATCATAGAAATGATACAGGTACCCGTAGTTAAATGGATATAACAATTCTCTCCTAAAGAATAATTGTGGGTTCGATTCCCGCCGGGTATATTACCTAATACTAATTAGAGGGGTACAATACACTATGAAGATAAAAAAGACAAATTTAACTTTTAGTGCAGTAGGACTTGTAGCATCCGTATTGGTTGTATTATATTTGGTATTAAACATGCCAGCATCTATGGAATTAATTATTGTTTTTGGTCTCATTGCACTTGCAAATACTTATTTTTTTGTTGATGGAGTTGTTAAAAAAATAGATGAAATATCTGAAGCATCATTGGATCGTCAGACAGAACTTGTAAAGGTTGAAAAAGGTATTTATTCTGTAGCGAAACGTGAAGAAGTTACTAGTGCAAAACAGCATAATGATTTATTACAACAGATTGAAACATTAAAACAAGAAAATGAACGCTTGAACGCAGAATTAATTGAACAACAGAAATTATGTACTAAGATTTTAGTAAAGAAGACACAGGAAGGTGACGTTAAGAACTTGAATAGTTCTGATCGTATTTCCAAACTTCTTGTTCAGTTAAATGGTGGAACATCATCCGCTTCCAAGGAAACACTTGAAATTTTAGAAGAGATTAACAAAACACTTGATAATCATCTAAATGAAAATAAAGATAACGTTAGAAGAATGCGCGCAAATTAATTAGGAACACACATTATGAATTACATTGTTTTAGATTTAGAGTGGAATCAAAGTTCTTCTTCATCAGGAGAGAATCCAAGATTACCTTTTGAGGTAATTGAAATTGGAGCCACGAAATTAGATGAACATTTTAATATTCTAGACCAATATGGTAGTATCATCAAACCAAGAGTATATCGTCGTTTACAATCCAGAATTCGAGAGATTTTGAATTATGACGAGACTGAATTAAGAAGCGGTCGACCATTTGATGTAGTATATCGTGAATTTAAAAAATGGTGTGGTGAAGATTTTATATTCTGTACCTGGGGTCCTTTGGACTTAACCTATTTACAACAGAATATGGACTTCTACTATTTAAAGAGTTTAGAATTTCCACTGAAGTTTTATAATTTACAAGAAATATATGCAATCAATTATTATAATGATAAGTATCAGATGCCTAGTTTGGAAAAAGCGGTAACAGAACTGAAGCTTACCATAGATGAACCTTTTCATTGTGCGAAAAATGACGCATATTACACAGCCGTTGTTTTCCAAAAAATGAAAAAGAAACATTTATCGGATATGTATAGCATCGATTACTATCATCATCCAACAAGTATTGAAGATGAGATTACAGCAAAGCATCTCAATTATATTGAATATATTACACGACCATTTGAAAATCGCATGAATGCATTAGACGATAAGAATATTATTACTATGCGTTGTTATAAATGTAATCGTAAAATTACAAAGAAGATAAAATGGTTTGTAAATAATTCTTCTACTCATGTTTGTGTGGGTAAATGTTGGTCACATGGCCTGACATGTGGAAAACTCAGATTTAAATCTACCTCTGATGGTAATGTTTTTGTTATTAAAACTGCAGAAAAAATTAATAAAAAAGACTATGAAAGAATCCGTACAAGACAATCTGAATTACAAAAAAAACGAAGAGAAAAAAGACGTCAGAAAAAAATAGCAGGGTAAAAAAGGACCTCATGAATAAAGTTTCATGAAGTCCTTTTTTCTTAATGAATCGGTTCTTTACTTGCTGTACCTGCTTTACGAGGATATGTCTTTGGTGTATTTTTCTTTTTCTCAATAATCACAAATGATCGTTCAATATCACTGTCCGGTAAAGACAATTTCTTGATATCTGCAATTTTTCCACCCATCAATTGAACAGCCTTCTTTCCTTCTTCTGCCTCTTGCTCAATCTCAGCTGATTTATAAGGAATAAACTTTCCATCCACTTTTACAAATGGAATACAATACTCGCTAAGCGTTGCCAAATTAGCAACTGCACGACTCACACACACATCAAAGCGCTCTCTGTAATTTATATTTCGAGCTGCCTCTTCTGCACGACCATGTACCGCAATAATCCCTTCATTCGAACCATTTACTTTATTTTTATCACATAATTCTAATCTATCTATCACAGATTGCAAGAATTTAATTCTTTTATTTAACGAATCCATCAAAACAATCTTTAACTGCGGAAACGCAATTTTCAAAGGCAACCCTGGAAAACCAGCTCCAGTTCCAAGATCTAAAATATATAGTTCTTTCTCTCGAATCTCAGGATATATTTCAGCCAACGCAATTGAATCCAAAAAATGCTTCGTAATCACTTCATCTAATTCTGTAATTGCAGTCAAATTCATTACCTTATTTGTCTCAACAAGCATTTCATAATAGATTTGGAACTGTTCGATCTGTCTATCGCTCAATTCAATATTCCATTGTTTTGCCTTTTCTCTCAATCGTTCCATATAACTATCCTTTCTACAACACAACCTCCATACCTACCTTATATGGTACAAATCCCATACTTTCATAAAACTTCATAGCAGGTGGATTACAATTCCATACATTTAATGTCACATTATAAAAGTCGTTCTTTTTTGCAAAATCAATCACATACTCATAAATTTGTTTTCCAACATGCATTCCTCTTGCATTTTCATCTACACAAATATCATCAATATATAATGTTTTAACATCTGTCAACACATTGTGATTCAATTCCTGCTGATACACACAAAATGCATATCCCATCACCTGATTATTTTCATCTACACCAACAAAAATTGGTCTTTTATCATCCTTAAAAATCTCTAATAATTCTTCATCTGTATATTTTTTAACATTTGCCTTAAATAAATCCGGTCTTCCATTATGATGTACCATTAAAACCTGACGGAGTAAATAATTCACACCATCCAAATCAGAAGCAACTGCTCTTCGTATTGTAATCTTCTTTTCTTCCATACTGTTCCCCCTAAAAAATTCTTTTATCTATGATTTATCATTTCAAACTGACACTCATGATTACTTGATGTTTGATTTTTTTCAGTTTGCTAACACATTCCTCTACTATTTTGCATTTAAATAAATCAACAATACAGAAATATCCGCAGGCGAAACACCTGAAATACGAGATGCCTGTCCAATGTTCTCTGGACGAATCTCATTTAATTTCTGTCTGGCTTCCTTACGCAAATTATGCACATCATTATAATCCAAATCAGCTGGAATTCTCTTCTTTTCTAATTTAACAAAATGTTCAACCTGTGAACGCTGTCTCTTAATATAACCATCATATTTTAATTCAATATTGATCTGGTTGATAATATCTTTTACAAATTTCTCATCGCTAATATCTGGTCGCTCCTCATCAATTGGCGCAATCATTTCATAGGAAAGTTCTGGACGTTTTACCAAATCAGCTAAGGATGCAGCTGTCTTTAATGTAGTACTACCATTTTCCTCTAAAAAGCTTTGTATTGTCTTATTTGCACCAACCATGGTTTCTGATAAACGCGCAACCTCTGCATCAATGATTTCTCTCTTATGACAAAATGCTGCATAGCGTTCTTCATCAATTAAACCAATTTCATGACCAATATCGGTCAGTCTCAAATCTGCATTATCCTGACGAAGCAACAAACGATATTCGGCACGAGATGTCATCATACGATAAGGCTCTCTCGTCTCCTTTGTTACCAAATCATCAATTAATACACCAATGTATCCCTGTGAGCGATCCAATACGACTTCTTCTTTTCCCTGCAATTTTCTCGCAGCATTGATACCAGCCATCAAACCCTGTGCAGCAGCTTCCTCATAACCAGAACTACCATTCATCTGACCAGCACTATATAAACCTTCCACATCCTTAAATTCCAAAGAAGGTTTTAACAACAATGCACTGATGCAATCATATTCAATTGCATATGCATTACGAACAATTCTAGCATTTTCTAATCCAGGAACACTTCGATACATTGCATATTGTACATCCTCTGGAAGAGAAGAACTCATACCACCAATATACATCTCATTGGTAAATTCTCCTTCTGGCTCTACAAAAACCTGATGACGATTCTTATCTGCAAACTTCATTACCTTATCTTCAATGGAAGGACAATATCTTGGACCAGTACCTTCGATTGCACCTGAAAATAGAGGAGAACGATCAATATTGCTACGAATAATATCATGTGTTTCTTCATTGGTATAAGTCAACCAACAGCTAATCTGTTCTCTTTCAATATCTTCTGCACGATTGGTAAATGAAAATGGAACAATATCCTCATCACCCTTTTGCTCTTCCATCTTGGAAAAATCAATACTTCTCTTATCAATTCTGGCTGGTGTACCTGTCTTAAAACGACGAATTGGAATACCACTGTTTACCAAAGAATCTGATAAAAATGTCGCAGCTGACAATCCATTTGGTCCTGTATGATTTACCACGTCACCATAAATGCAACGTGCATTTAAATAAACACCTGTACAAAGGACAACTGTTTTTGCATAATAGGTTGCACCTGATTTGGTACGAATTCCGCAAACCTTTTTCTTACAATCTCCTTTAAATACATGAACGGAATCTTCTTCCGCTTTAAAAAATGTAGCATCCTTTACATCTTCTACTAAAATTTCTGCAACCTCTGCCTGACGAAGTGTTAAATGCTCCGTATTCTCCATTGTCATACGCATTTGTCTTGTATATTCTGATTTGTCCGCCTGCGCACGCAAAGAATGAACCGCAGGACCCTTTGAGCGATTCAACATTTTAGATTGAATATATGTTTTATCAATATTTTTTCCCATCTCTCCGCCAAGGGCATCAATCTCACGAACCAAATGACCCTTTGAAGATCCACCAACATTTGGATTACATGGCATCATAGCTACGCTATCCATACTTACTGTAAAAATAATTGTTTCCTGTCCCATACGTGCCAAAGCAAGCGCTGCCTCACATCCAGCGTGTCCTGCTCCAACGACAATGGCGTCATATGTTTCTTCAATCTTGTTCATCATACAAACTTCCTTCTATCCTTATTTTCCCATACAGAATTCTCTAAAAATGGTATCTACCAAATCATCCTCCACCGATTCACCAATGATGAATCCAAGTCTCTCATAAGCAGCCATCAAATCAATCGAATAAAAATCCTCTGGCATTCCATCTGCAATACTTTGTTTGACCATACAAACCGATGCAAGTGCCTCTTCTAATGCATTCTTATGACGCAGATTGGTAATATAAATCTCATCATTATAATTCAGGCTGCCTGCAAAAAACATATCATTTAACAGCGCATAAAACTCTTCAAAACCTGTCTGTTCTTTTGCACTGATATCAATCACTGGCTTCTCCAAATGAGATGTAATTTCTTCTTTTGTCACCACATTTTTTAAATCTGATTTATTTTGCAAAATGATAACATTTCGTTCTTTAATTTTATCCATAATCTGATAATCATTTTCATCCAATGCGACAGACGAATCCACAATATATAAAATCAAATCCGCATCTTCCATCGCTTCTAAGGACTTATCCACACCAATCTTTTCTACAACATCTGATGTTTCACGAATACCAGCTGTATCCACAATATTTAAAGGAATTCCCTCAATCGAAATAGATTCCTCTAATGTATCTCTTGTCGTGCCTGCAATATCTGTTACAATTGCACGTTCTCTGCCCATCATAACATTTAACACAGAAGATTTACCTGCATTAGGCTTACCAAGAATAACAGTCTGAATTCCTTCCTTCATCATTTTTCCATTCTCTGCAGAACGGAGTAAATGATTCATCTCCTCACAAACCTCATCCAGTAAATGGTCTAATTCATCTCCAAATCCATCTAAATCATAATGTTCTGGATCATCTAGTGCAGACTCAATATATGCAATATTATGAATCAATTTTTCTCGCATAGATTGAATTTTAAGCTTTAAATCACCTCGTAATTGTGATACAGCACTTTTTGCTGCCAATTCATTTTTTGCAGAAATTAAATCCATAACAGATTCTGCCTGAGACAAATCAATTCGTCCATTTAAAAACGCTCTCTTTGTAAATTCACCTGGTTCTGCAAGTCTTGCACCCTTTTGTATCACCAAATGCAATATTTCCTTCATGACCTGCATACCACCATGACAATCAATCTCCACAACATCCTCTTTTGTATAGGTGGAAGGTGCTTTCATCACAAGCACAATCACTTCATCTATAATTTCAGGCTTTGAATCATTTGATGCATGTGTACCATGTCCATCTCTTACAATATTACCATATGCAGCTGTATAGGAATCCATATTTCGAATCTCTTTTCCTGCTTTCTTTGGCACAAAAATAGAATCCACAATGGAAATTGCCTGTTCTCCACTTACACGGATTACACCAATTCCACCCTGATTCATTCCAGTTGCCACTGCTGCAATTGTATCTGTTAATTTCATCATATTCTTCATCGCCTCTTGTCATCTATAAAAATACACATTATCGCCTTATTTTAGCACGATTTTTTTCTTAGTACAAGAAAAGGAAACACATTGAAAAAAGAAATAAGCCTTACAAACTACATATTTTGTAATTTGTAAGACTTATTTCTTCTTTTCTCTCCGCTGTTGCAAGTATATCCCTACTTACATTTCCAAAACTTAGAAGAGAAGGACTATTGATTTAAATTTCCATTCACAATATTATTTTTTCAAGTAAACAACAACCTTACGATATGGTTCCTCACCCTCACTTCTTGTTGCAACATATTTGTCATTTTGAAGTGCAGAATGGATAATTCTTCTCTCATAAGGATTCATTGGCTCTAATGTAATGCTTCTTCTGCTTCTCTTAACCTTAAATGCAATATTCTTAGCAAGATTCTCTAATGTATCTTTTCTTCTTGCACGGTAATTCTCTGTATCTAATTTTAAACGAATATAAGAATCACTTTCTTTATTTACGAAAAGACTAATCAAATACTGTAATGCATCTAATGTCTGTCCTCTCTTACCAATTAAGATACCCATCTCAGGTCCCTCTAAATTGATATTCATGTTGTTATTTTCCTCATCAAATTCAATCTCAACCTGTGTTTCGATATCCATTGCCTTAAATAACTCAGCTAAATAAGCTTCTGTCTTTTCTACAATCTTACCATCGCTTACTTTCTTCTCAGCCTTTGCTTCTGCTGTAGCTGGTGCGGATGCTGTTGTCTGCTCTACAGCTTCTTGTGCTTCAATCTTCTTTGCTTTGATCACTGCTGGCTTTGCACCAAGTCCTAAGAATCCTGTTGAACCCTTATCTACGATTTGATAATCAATCTCACTACTTGTTACCCCAAATTCAATTGATGCAGCTGTTACTGCTTCTTCAACTGTTTTCGCCTTAAACTCCATGTACTCCATTTTTACTTCTCCTCCTTCTTATTATCTGAAACATTGTAATTCATCATAATATTTGCTTTTGCCCCAAGACTTCCAGCCTTATATGTCTTATTACTACGTGTTTCACTTTCTTTATTATTATCAACAGGAACATAATTCTTTAATGATTTTGCAGAATTATTTCTCATAGCTTCCTGTTTTTCAAGTTCTTCCTGCATTTGCGCTGACTGGTCCATTAATCTTTCATAGAAAGATTTCTTATTACCCTTCTTTGCATTCTTAACCTTAGCAATTTCCATCTGTTTCTCTAAAAGTGCATCTACATCAATATGGTTATAGTATGCGTTAATTCCTAACTGAATTACTACAGTAATTAATGCACTCATCATCCAATAAATACCAATCGCTGCTGGAAGAGAAACTGTTACAAATAATGACATGATTGGCATTGTAACAGACATTGTCTTCATCATAGAAGCAGATGGATCATTACCATTTGCATCAAGCTGTGCACTTGGATTTGATGTTACCTTCATAGATAACCACTGGAAAAGAGCAGTTAATACTGGAATTAACAAAGGCAATCCAATATGCCAACCTGGTGCCTCAGAAATGTTAATACCAAACATAAAGGAATGAATCTGATCGATTTTATCCACATTTCCGTTAATTGCTGCATCTGAAATGCTAAGTTTATCTAATAAATCATGTAAATTTGTAATACCAAAATTCGATAATACATCGATAATATTATTTGTTGAAACCTCTGCAACCTTTTCAAACTTTGAAATGGCATATCTTGCAGAAGAAATGTTACTGTCATTTACAAAATCAATTAAAAACTGCTGAACCTTATCACCCTTTGCTTCACTTACGCTTGTTGCGATTGGTTCATATAACTTATATACTTTACCAACATAAGCAGGTACATTCTGAATTACACGGTAAAGTGCATAAATGATAGGCAACTGAATAAAAGAAGTTAAACAACCACCAGTCATGGATGTACCATACTTATTATATAACTCTTTCATTTCCTTTTGTTGCTGTAACATAGATTTTTCATCTTTTTTACCATTATATTTCTTCTGAATCTTCTTCATTTCAGGTTGAAGAAACATATTAATTTTCGCAGATTTTTGCTGCTTCAATGTAAATGGAAGTAAAATCAATTTTACCACAATTGTAAAAATAATAATACAAACACCTAAATTTGCAATTCCATTGGAATTTGCTAACAAATTGTAAATTAAATTCATTAATTTACCCAATAACCAGGCAAATGGTCCTAAAATACCTCCTTGGGCCGTTAAAAACATCAAAATAAACTTCCTCCTTATGATTTTTTGCGTGGAACCGGATCATAACCACCCTTCGAAAATGGGTTACATCTTAAAATTCTCCATATTGCAAGAAGACACCCCTTAATCACACCATGTACTTCAATTGCTTCTTTGGCATACGAAGAACAACATGGATAATATTTACAGGTGGGTGCACTTTTTAATGGAGATAATGCTATCTGGTAAAACCGAATCATACCAATTAGAATTTTCTTCATCATATATTGATAACCCTTCTTTTTTAATTGTCTGTGCGATTTTCTCCTGAACCGGATATTATATGATGCAGTTTAGCTAAATGGAGAAATGCACTTTCCACCTCAAAATAGTTACGACCTTTAGAATTAACCCTTGCAACCACTACAATATCCTTACCTATTACAAGCTCGTCCTTATGTAGGCGGTATGCTTCTCTAATCAATCTGGTGGTACGATGTCTCACAACACTGTTTCCGACCTTCTTACTAACAGATATCCCAAGTCTGTTAACCCCCAGATTATTGTCCACTATATACATAACAAGGTATTTGTTTGCGTAGGATTTACCTCGTTTATATACATTTCCAAATTCTAAACTGTTCTTTAAAGAAATAAATTGTTTCATTATATTGCTCCTTCGAAATGAGCGAATTCAATTAAAATAAATTTTCCCATATATGAGAAAAAGGTCACAAACCTGTGACCTAAGCTGATAAACGCTTTCTTCCCTTAGCACGTCTTGCTGCTAATACTTTTCTACCGTTAGCTGTGCTCATTCTTTTTCTAAAACCATGAACCTTAGATCTCTGTCTTTTCTTAGGCTGAAATGTCATCTTCATTCTCAAATACACCTCCTCTTCTTTGAAAACATCTACCCCATTATATTGAATAAAAGTCCTTAAGTCAAGCAATTCTTTTCGTTTTTACAAGGTTTTTTTCAATTTTTTTATAAATCACAAGATGTTGTATTTGACCATTTTTACCCACACAAACATCAACTTTACATAATGTTATCCACAAAATGTGGATAAGTTGTGGATAACTACCTTATTTTGGTGTTTATTTATGTGATTATAACTCATTTTTTCTTTATTTTCCATATTTTTTGATGTGAAAATGGCTTTTCCACATACAGATGGGGATATGTTTTTCCTTGAAAAAAAAGCGATTTTATAGTATTATTAATTCGTATGCGTTTGCCCAAAAATGCATAAATACTTACTTATTAGGAAGGAAATTTTTTATGAAGAACACTCTTATAAACCAGTGGGACAATATACTGAATTTGTTAGAAGTTGAATATGATGTTTCTCACATGATGATTAAAACATGGATTCGTGCCCTTTCTATTAAAGAAGTAACAGATGATACAATCATTCTTTCCATGGATCAAAAGCTTGGAAAGCGTGGTATTGAATTTATAGAAAAGAAAATGTATGACATTTATTTACAATCTGCGATTGAAGCAACCCTGAATCATCCATTTGAATTAAAGTTCTGTGTAGATGGTGAGGAGCTTCCAGTTGATGACAAAGAAGATGAAACCATGTTAGACGGTAATATTAAGCTTTCATTAGAAAGAAGCAATTTGAATCCGAACTATACATTTGATACCTTTGTCATCGGTGATAATAACCGTCATGCACATGCAGCCTGTGTTGCTGTTGCAGAGGAACCATCTTCTGCTTACAATCCTCTCTTCTTATATGGAGGTGCTGGACTTGGTAAGACACATTTAATGCAGGCGATTGCACATCACATCATTACACATCATACTGATTTAAAGGTTTTATATGTTTCAAGCGAAACCTTTACAAATGAGGTAATTGATTCGATTCGTAATAACAAAAGTGAAGAGTTACGTGCAAAATACAGACAGTTAGATGTTTTATTAATTGATGATATCCAGTTTGTTATCGGTAAAGATTCAACACAAACAGAGTTTTTTAATACTTTTAACGATTTGTACAATTCGAATAAGCAGATTATTATTTCTTCGGACAAGCCTCCGAAAGAAATTGATACCTTGGAGGAACGAATGAGAACCCGTTTGGAATGGGGTGTTCCAATTGATATTCATGCGCCAGATTACGAAACCAGAATGGCAATCCTGAAGCGTAAGGCAGATACTTCGAATATCACAATCTCTGATAAGATTTTAGAATACATTGCTGAAAATGTTGTATCGAACATTCGAGAGCTGGAAGGTGCACTTAATAAAATTAGTGTTTATACCAGATTAGATAATTTAAAAAATGGAATGACTGTTGAAGATGCTGCAGAGATTTTAAAGGATTTAGTTTCTAAGGATGATACACATGAAATCACACCTGATTACATCACACGCGTTGTATCTGATCACATGAACATTCCTTATACAGATATCACATCTTCTAAAAGAAGTAAGGATATCGTAACTGCACGTCAGGTTGTTATGTACTTGTGCCGTAAGCATATTGAACACTATTCCTTAAAGGCAATTGGTGATTCTCTTGGCGGTAGAGATCATACAACCATTATCAGTGGTGTTAAAAAAATCTCTTCTTTAATAGAAAGCGATGCTCAAATGGCTGTTACCATTGACACCATTGAAAAGAAGTTAAACTTAAAATAAATGTGGATAAGTTGTGATTTAAGATGTATGACCTGTGAATTTCATGTTTATAACTTCAGAATGCATTTTGAACCACTTCAGAATCATTTTGATATTCACAATTTTTAAACATACTCTTCTATCATTTATGCTAACCTTTATACACATGCTTTTGATAGATGATATAAGGGGTTTTGATGGATTTACACAAATCCACAGCTACTACTATTACTGCTACTAAATTTAATTAATAATATATGGTTGGGAACATCCCCACTTTGTTCTGAAAGGAGTTATTCACAATGAAAATTAGTTGTTCGAAACAAGCATTAATAAATGGAATTAGTATCGTATCCAAAGCTGTATCTTCGAAAAGTACAATGACCAATCTTCAATGTATTTTAATTGAATCCAGCTTAAGTGAGATTCGATTAATTGCAAATGATATCGAACTTGGTATTGAGACTATTATTGAAGGTACTATTAAAGAAGCAGGTAAGATTGCATTAGATGCCAAATTATTAAGTGATATTATTCGTAAGCTTCCAGATAGTGAAGTGTTTATTGAAACCAATGCAAATAGTCAGGCTAATATTCGTTGTGAGCGTTCGAACTTTAATATTCCAGGAACTTCAGGTGATGATTTTAGTTACCTTCCAGAAATTGAAAAAAATAGATCATTTGTGATTTCACAATTTTCATTAAAAGAAGTAATTCGTCAGACAATCTTTAGTATTTCTGATCAGGAAAATACAAAGATTATGACAGGTGAGCTTTTCGAAATTAATGGAGATACGCTTAAGGTTGTTTCTTTGGATGGACATCGTATTTCTATCCGTAAAATTCCTTTAAAAGAAAATTATGAGAATATGAAGGTAATCGTACCAGGTAAGACTTTGATTGAGATTAGCAAGATTATCACTGGTGGTGTAGATGATGAAGTACGCATTTATACAACAGATAAGCATATTTTATTTGAGTTTGAAAATACAAAAGTGGTTTCACGCTTGTTAGAGGGTGAATTCTATAAGATTGATCAGATGCTTTCTAATGATTACGAGACAAAAATCACCATTAACAAAAAAGAATTTTTGGATTGTATCGATCGTGCTTCTTTGTTTATCAAGGAATCTGAGAAGAAGCCAATTATTTTAAATATCAATAGCTCGAACATTTACTTAAAGATTGATTCTTCATTGGGTTCTATGAATGAAGAAATTGAAATCAAAAAAGAAGGTAAAGATATTACCATTGGATTTAATCCAAAATTCTTAATGGATGCACTCCGTGTCATCGATGATGAAGAGGTAAATATTTACATGGTGAATCCAAAATCGCCATGTTTCATCCGCAACGAAGATAACAGTTATATTTACTTAATTCTTCCAATCAGTATTGCGAATTAAAATAGTGGGCGAAACTCTATTTACGTTGTGAAGGTAATCGGGATATCACAAAACCCATACAGGCACACTCGCGTTACTTTCACACGTAGCGGTACTAAATTCGTGGTACCCCACTCATTAAGTACCGACGTGATCAAAGTACCTGTATTGGGTTGTTGTAATATCCCGATTACCTAGTAGAAGTGTATCGAGAGTTTCGCGATAACATTTTCGGAATAAATATATATTGAAATTAAAATGATTATTTTACAAGCCTTAACCTCAAGACCGTCAGGACTTGTAGATGAAGTGGAAATTAATATTTAGATAATACAATGACTTGCTTAAAATAATTTAGGTGTAAGAAGCAAGTTCATAGAAAGAGGAAAAAAATGGAAGAATTAAAGTTAAGAGAAAAAGACGAATTCATCAATTTGAGCCAGTTATTGAAGGCTATGAATTTGGTAGAGTCTGGCGCAATGGCAAAAGAAGTGATTGATGAAGGACTTGTAAAAGTAGATGGTGAAGTAGAATCTCGTTACCGTCGTAAATTATATGATGGTATGGTTGTAGAATTTGAAGAGAATACCATAAAGGTTGTAAAATAATATAACTTGCATTTTCAAATGGAAAATGATCATAGATTTTTGATTGTGATAAAGGAAACCTGATATGTATATTCATTCTTTGGAATTAAAAAATTATAGGAATTATGAGAGTTTGTCGATTGGATTTGACCAGGGCACTACGATTCTTTATGGAGATAATGCGCAGGGAAAAACTAATATTTTGGAGGCAATTTATTTATCAGGTACAACAAAATCTCACCGCGGAACGAAGGATAAAGATATCATTCAATTTGGTGAGGATGAGTCACATATCAGACTGAATTTGGTCAAGCATGACGTAAAACATCGAATCGATATGCATCTTCGCAAAAACAAAAGCAAAGGTGTGGCAATCGATGGACAAAGCATCAAAAAAAGTGGTGAATTGTTTGGAATTGTGCATATGATTTTTTTCTCACCAGAGGATTTATCTATTGTGAAAAATGGTCCATCGGAGCGAAGAAGATTTATGAATTTGGAGCTTTGTCAGTTAAACAAGCTTTATTATTATAATTATATTAACTATAATAAAGCGCTGGAACAGAGAAATTCCCTATTAAAACAGATTGGTTTTAATAAAAAGTTAAAAGATACATTGGATATGTGGGATGAATATCTGATGGAATATGGAAAATGTATCATTGAAGAACGACAGAAATTTGTTGATGAAATGAATGAGATTGTCAAAGGGATTCATGCACATTTGACGGGCAATCGGGAACAAATTCGGATTGCATACGAAATGAATACTTCGATTGATGATTATGCAAATATGATGCGTAAAAAAAGAGATACCGATTTGAAGTATCAATCGACACAGGTTGGTCCGCATCGAGATGACATTTGTTTTTATATCAATGATATTGATGTGAGAAAATATGGTTCCCAAGGTCAGCAAAGAACTGCTGCTCTCTCACTCAAATTGGCGGAGATTGAATTGGTAAAGAAAATGATTCATGATACACCGATTTTATTATTGGATGATGTGATGAGTGAGTTGGATCATAATCGAAAGAATTATCTGTTAGATAGTATTCAGGACATTCAGACGATTGTAACCTGTACTGGATATGATGATTTTATTCAGTCAAGATTAAAGATTAATAAGATATATAAAGTTATAAATGGAGTTGTGAGTGAATTTCATTTTAGATAAATATTTAGATGGATTAAATATAAGGAGGAATAAAATGGGCAAGAAAGATGAGCAGGAATATGGCGCGGACCAGATTCAGATTTTAGAGGGACTTGAAGCGGTTCGTAAAAGACCGGGAATGTATATTGGTACAACCTCTGAAAAAGGTTTGCACCACTTGGTATACGAGATTGTCGATAATGCGGTAGATGAAGCGTTAGCAGGATTTTGTAATGAGATTCAGGTAACGATTAACAAAGATAATTCAATTACTGTATTAGATAATGGACGTGGAATTCCAACAGGAATTCAGGAAAAAGCAGGAATTCCTGCGGTTGATGTTGTATTTACCATTTTACATGCCGGCGGTAAGTTCGGTGGTGGAGGATACAAAGTATCCGGCGGTTTGCATGGTGTAGGTGCTTCCGTAGTAAATGCTTTATCAGACTGGTTAGAGGTTGAAATATATAGAGATGGAAAGATTCATCACCAGCGCTATGAGCAGGGTAAAATTATCAAACCACTTGAGATTACTGGCAATACAAGAAAACGTGGTACAAAGGTAACATTTATGCCTGATGCTACTATTTTTGAGACATTAGAGTTTGATTTTGATACATTGCGTACTCGATTAAGAGAAATGGCATTCTTAACAAAGGGACTTAAGATTGTATTGAGTGATAAGCGTGCCGGAAAAGAAAAAGAAAGAGAATTTTTCTACGAAGGTGGTATCATTGAGTTTGTAAATTATATCAATCGTCACAAAGACCCAATCTATGATAAGGTTATTTACTGTGAGGGTGAAAAGGACGGCGTATTGGTAGAGGTTGCTTTACAGCACAACAGCTCTTATTCAGAAAGTGTATTTACATTCGTTAATAACATTGGAACAACAGAAGGTGGTACACACTTAACTGGTTTCCGTTCTGCGATTACAAAGGTATTTAACGACTATGCTCGTAATAATAAATTGTTAAAGGACAATGAGGATAACTTAACAGGTGATGATCTTCGTGAAGGTCTTGCTGCAATCGTTAGTATTAAGGTTACAGATCCTCAGTTTGAAAGTCAGACAAAGATTAAGCTTGGTAATTCGGAAGCAAGAACTGCTGTAGAGGGTGTTGTAACCGAACAGCTTACATATTTCTTGGAGTTAAATCCTGGTGTTGCAAAGCCAATCGTAAATAAAGCGATTCAGGCACAAAGAGCACGTATTGCAGCACGTAAAGCACGTGATGTGGCTCGTAAATCTACATTGGATAGTTCTATGGCACTTCCAGGAAAGCTTGCTGACTGTACAGATAAGAATCCAGAAAATTGCGAAATCTACTTGGTAGAGGGTGATTCCGCTGGTGGTTCTGCAAAGACAGCACGTTCTCGTGCAACACAGGCAATTCTTCCACTTCGTGGTAAGATTTTAAATGTAGAAAAAGCGAGAATTGACCGTATTTTAGGAAATGAAGAAATTAAAGCCATGATTACTGCATTTGGTACTGGTATTCATGAGAATTTTGATATTAGTAAGCTTCGTTATCACAAAATTATTATCATGACCGATGCCGACGTCGATGGTGCACATATTGCAACATTGATGCTTACATTCTTCTATCGTTTCATGCCAGAATTGATTCGTCAGGGACATGTATATTTGGCACAGCCACCTCTATACAAATTAGAGAAAAACAAAAAGACATGGTATGCATATAGCGATGAAGAATTAGATAACATTTTGAAGGAAGTTGGTCGTGACCAGAACAACAAGATTCAGCGATACAAAGGTCTTGGTGAGATGGATGCTGAACAGCTTTGGGATACAACAATGGATCCAGAACATCGTGTATTACTTCGTGTTGCAATTGAAGATGATAATGAGTCTGAGGTTGATTTGACATTTAACACCTTGATGGGTGATAAGGTTGAGCCTAGACGTGAATTTATAGAGGAAAATGCGAAATTCGTTAAGAATCTTGATATTTAATAATAGAAAAATGCGAAACTCAATTTAGGTGGTTGAAAGTTATTAAATATAAACAAATCCAAGTTGGGTCGTTTGCACTTAGTTATGTATGTAATGGTACATAAGGTCACAAAGTACGTGACCTAAGTACCAACATACATAAATATCCC
>JAUNJF010000015.1:70070-78842 GCA_030533405.1 Eubacteriales bacterium | reverse complement strand
TTCTGATGTGGAGGAAGTGGTTGCTTCAGTGGTGATTTCAGTCGTGGCTTCTGATGTGGAAGAAGTGGTTGCTTCAGTGGTAATTTCGGTTGTAGTTTCCGTTGTTATTTCTGTGTCAGGTTCTTTCGGTTTTCTACAACCTGAAAAATCGAAACGATGGGATTCCTGACCGTTTTGTTTGACATTTTTGGCAATAATGCTTCCGTTTAAGGCTCCATATTGTATTTTGGCGGTTGGGGCTAAAATAGTTCCAAAAAAGTAATCGCTTGTTCCAACTTTAGCATAGTCTTTTGGGTGAAAGAGTCCGTCAGGACTGCTACTGTCATAAAGGTTCCAAAGTAAACCACAGTCATTTTGAATTACAGATTCTCCATTTGTATAGTTGTTTAATTGTACTACAAGATTGGCTAGTATATTTTTATCAGCATGTGCCATGTCTACATTTAAGATTAAAGTTCCGTTTTCTGGTAACGTAATGTGTAAAACTCTTTTATTATGTTTGTCAGCAATTTGTGAGGCTCGAATCGTAAGATATTGGACGGGGGCATCCCCCTTTACCGTAATCGTTTGATTTTCGCCGTTGGGTTTTTCTAATGTCACTGTAGAAGATGTGCGTTGTTTGCTAAATTGTGTAGATAAAGCAGACAGGCTGGTAAGCTCTTTTTGAATATCGATATATGGAGTGGAATCCTTGCTTTCCTGATAGACGGACAGGGAATGGGATTGGTCAAGTGGGTTGCTGTTGTTTCCGATGGTAAGCCGTCCGTCAGCAGTTTCCTGGTTTGCAAGAATTGTGTTTCCTAGAACAGTGTAGCCATTGCTTGCGATATTTGTAATGCCGTTGACAGATTTTCCTATGTAGTTATCTTCACGTTTGTTTAGGTAATTGTTTGTAGAAGAACCAAAAGATTGACCATTTGCAGAGAGTGTATTGGTTGCGATATTACCGTTTGTGTGCGCATTGAGTGTGACTTCTTCCGCAAAAATATGAAAGTCAAACGCAATGGAAAAGATACCGTCGCTAAAGAAAAGATTTTGTGATGTATATGCGCTTGTAAGTTGGGAATCGTTTATAAGATTTTGCGCAGAATAAGGAGGCGTTAACGACTCTGTTGTCTGGGGTGTTTGCTCAGTTTCTTCTGATGTTGTTGTTTGTTCAGGTTTTGGTGGCTTGGGATTGGGTTTTGCATAGACAACCCAGTTTGTCATAAAGCAGGATAGAAGTAGAAAGAAACAAAGTGCAATCGATATTTTTGCACGTTTTTTCGGGTGGTTTAAGTAGCTTTTTTTGAATAATATTTTCATAATCATCACCTCAAAAATAAGGATATGTCGAGATTAAAAAAATGTGCGTGTCCCATGAAAAGAAAATGACTTTATGTTATCTATCTTTTGTGATATAAATAAAAAGAGTTTTACAATTACCTACATATTACAGGGAGGAATCGTTATGAATCAGGACGAAAAATATATGCGTCGTGCAATAGAGTTGGCAAAGGGCGGAGTTGGAAAGGTGAATCCGAATCCATTGGTAGGAGCAGTTATTGTAAAGGATGGAAAGATTATAAGTGAAGGATTTCATAGATGTTATGGAGAGTTGCATGCAGAACGGGATGCATTTCGAAATTTGAAGGATCAGGAAGCGGCTAGAGGAGCATGTATGTACGTTACATTAGAGCCTTGTTGTCATTATGGAAAGCAACCACCATGTACGGAGGCGATTATAGAGCATGGTATTTCTAAGGTGTATGTAGGTTCTAATGATCCAAATGAACTTGTGGCGGGAAAAGGAATCAAACAGTTAAGAGATGCAGGAATAGAGGTTGTCACAGAATTTTTAAAAGAAGAGTGTGATGCGTTAAATCCAATATTTTTCCATTATATTACAACAAAGACACCATATGTTTTGATGAAATATGCAATGACATTAGATGGAAAAATTGCAACGCATACAGGACATTCTAAGTGGATATCAGGTGAACAGTCACGTCAGCGTGTACAGGAAACAAGAAACGCACTTATGGGAATTATGGTGGGAATTGGTACTGTTTTAAATGATGATCCGCGCTTGACATGTCGTTTAGAAAATGGAAGAAATCCAATTCGAATTGTTTGCGATACAAAATTGCGTATACCATTGTCCTCAAATTTAGTGGATACTGCAAATGAAATTCAGACGATAGTTGCAACTGTTGAGCCACATCCAGAATATACAAGGTATTGGAAGGAACAAAAAGAATTTTTGGAAAAAAATGGTGTACAGGTATTAGTTGTAAAAGAAAAGACAGATGGTCAATTAGATTTGCAAGATCTGATGGTGAAATTGGGAGAACAAAAAATAGATAGTATTTTAATAGAAGGTGGATCCACCTTAAACTATTCTGCTCTACAGGCTGGTATTGTGAAACGAATAGAAGCATATGTCGCCCCAAAAATTTTTGGGGGCGTTGGATTTTATACGCCAGTAGGTGGCGATGGAGTAGAACTTGCTACGGATGCAATCGGTGGAAAACTTGTTCATATTGAACAAATTGGGGAAGATGTGTTGCTAACATATGATTTTTAGAAAATAAATTTATTGGAACTACTTAATATCTGTGTAGTGTTTCCTCCAACATATTGTTCCACTCGATTTCGACCGGTTTGCTTTGCTACATAAAGGGCTTTGTCAGCATTCAGCAATGCGCTTTCATAGTTTTCATTATCGTAGTTGGCAACACCGACAGAAATGGTTGTAGGGCATACAGAATTATCATATTCCATTACCTGATTTCTGATACGTTCTGCAACGACGAGCGCATTTTCTACTGGACAATTTGGCATGATAATAACAAATTCTTCTCCGCCCCAGCGAATCGTATAATCTTCGCCACGTGTACAATTCTGAATAATAGAAGAGACAGATTTTAGAACCTGATCACCTTTGTCATGGCCGTAGGTATCGTTTACTTGTTTAAAGTAGTCAATATCAATCATTAAGACACTAATTGTATTGGAACGAACAAAGCTAAAGCGTCCGTCCTTTGTGATTGATGGAATGATATTACGATTATAAATTCCGGTTAGAGGGTCAATTACAAGAGATTCCTCTAACTGTTTTTTTGTCATATATGTATCAAAGAATACAGAGTTCATTACAATATTTACTGCAATACATCCGATAAGACAAGGAATTCCTAGTTCAAACATAATATCAATATTTTCGTAATGATTAAATGTGTTAGAAATAAAAATATTGAAAATGACAAGAATATGTGAAATTGTTGCATACCCAAAAGGAGAGGCGTAGCTTAATGTCAAAAAGACCAGATGCATGATAATGAATCCTTCACTAGCATGGGATTTGTCTGGTAAATAATAAATTGCCCAAATGGTACACCACATGATGCAATGCCCGATGAGCTGGGAAAGAATAGACATGATACGATAATCTTTACAAGTAAAATTGATGATAATGTAAAGTGTTAATGGAATTAAAATAGCTGTTCTTGGTAACAGAGTTTCTGTTGCAAAGCGAGAATAAAGTTCGCAATCTGATATAAAATAAGTAATAGAAGCCAGACAAGCAATTACAACCACGAAAAAATTAAATTTTTGGTAGTATTCATATTTGGATTGTAAAAAGGTTTGTCGTTCTGCTCCCTGAAGTTTGAAAAATGTATTCATAATTAATACGCTCCGTATCATAATATTTTTAATAGACTTATCTTTTTGAAAAAAATACAGAAAATATTATGACATAAATTCAAACAAAAGAAAATGATTATTCCTATTTTTTAAGAAAATATTATGTGTTTTTTTTGTGCATTTTGTCATGGGAAACTACTTTTTTGTTGGAAATGTTGTAAATTCTAGCGAAAATTGTTGAAAAAGTTGCATTTACACATTGTTTAGGGTACTATGTGATTTGTGGTTATGTAACAAAATGATAGTAATAAATATTTTATATTTAATTGGAGGATTGTATCATGGCAACAACAAAAAAGGATCAGATTGAAGCAGCAATGGCTAAGGTTGAAGCGAGCAAGGTTGCAGACGAGAAAAAGGTCGTAGCAGAAAAGACAACTGAGAAAGTTGCAGAGAAGGCAGTAGCAGAGAAGAAAGCACCTGCTAAGAAAGCAGCTACAACAACAAAGACAGTAGCTAAGAAGGCACCTGCTAAAAAGGCAGCTACAAAGAAGTCTCAGGTAATGTATATTCAGTTCTTTGGTAAGGAGATTTCAACTGATGAGATTACAGCTAAGGTTCTTGAGGCAGTTGGTAAGAAGACAGTAAAAGAGCTTAATATGTATGTTAAGCCAGAAGATGATATGATTTACTTTACAGCAGATGGTGTAGAAGGAAGCGTATCATTATAATATTTGATTCATATGTGAACATTTATATGGCAGGTGGCAAGTGTCGCCTGCCTTTTGCAATACAAGGAATGGAGGCAGAGGGATGAAGCTTGGATTCATTGGGTGCGGTAATATGGCAACCGCTATTATGAATGGTATCGTTTCAAATGGAGTTGCAAGTGCAGCAGATATCATTGGTTCAGATCTTTCAGAAGTTAGTAGAAATAATATTCAAAAAGCACTTGGTATTACTGTAACAGCAGATAATACAGAGGTTGCAAAACAGGTTGATGTGTTATTTTTGTCTGTAAAGCCACAGTTTTATCAGGCTGTAATCAAAGAAATTAAGGAATATGTGACGGATTCGCAATTGATTATTACGATTGCACCAGGAAAAACACTTGCCTGGCTTGCAGAAGAATTTGGAAAATCATTAAAAATCGTGCGTTGTATGCCTAACACACCAGCATTGGTAGGTGAGGGAATTACAGCGGCATGTCCAAATGATAATATTTCAGATGACGACTTGGCACTTGCTATGAAAATATTAACAAGCTTTGGTAAGTGTGAAGTGGTACCAGAGCATTTAATGGATGTTGTCACTTCTGTAAGTGGAAGTTCGCCAGCGTATGTATTTATGTTTATTGAGGCTATGGCGGATGCAGCGGTTGCAGATGGAATGCCAAGGGCACAGGCATATGAGTTTGCTGCGCAGGCAGTTCTTGGAAGTGCAAAAATGGTGCTAGAAACTGGAAAGCACCCAGGAGAATTAAAGGATATGGTATGTTCTCCAGGAGGAACAACAATTGAGGCAGTACGTGTTTTGGAAGAAAAAGGAATGAGAAGTGCTGTATTTGAAGCAATGAAGGCGTGTACACGTAAATCAAGAGGATTATAAAATACAGGAAGATACCTTTTTTTTAAAAGGTGGAAAATAATTTTAGGAGGATTGTTACATATGCAATATGAAATCGTAGGAAAGACAGTACCAGCTGTAGAAGTTACACTTAACAGAGGAGAGTCAATGTACACACAAAGTGGTGGTATGGTTTGGCAGACAGAAGGAATTGAAATGAAGACAAATACGAAGGGCGGATTGATGAAGGGTCTTGGTCGTATGTTGGCAGGAGAGTCTTTATTTATGGCAACTTATACATCTATGACAGATGGCGCAAAGATTGCATTTGGTTCTACAGTGCCAGGTGATGTTATCGCAGTGAATTTGTCTGGTACACCAGGAATGATTGCACAGAAAAAGGCATTCCTTTGTGCAGAAGATGGTGTAGATGTATCAATTGCGTTCACAAAGAAATTATCAGCTGGTTTTTTTGGTGGTGAAGGTTTCATCTTACAAGACATCAAAGGAGATGGCTATGCATTTTTAGAGGTGGATGGCGATCAGGTCGAAAAAGTATTAGCACCAGGTGAAGTATTGAAAGTAGATACAGGTAATGTTGTTGCTTTTGAAAAAACTGTAAGTTATGAGATTGAGACTGTAAAAGGATTAGGTAATATTTTCTTTGGTGGAGAAGGTTTATTCCTTACTAAATTAACTGGTCCGGGACGCGTTATTTTACAGACACAGAATTTCAACGATTTTGCTGGACGTATTATTGCGATGATGCCAAAGACAAACTAAAAGTAAAAAAATGAAATTTGGGTATTGACAAATGAATGAAAGAGTCTATAATAGGCTTTGTTAAGAGCAAAGGTGCTTCGCAGATAGATGCGTTGCACCTTTTTTTCTTTATCAAGTTCATAGTGGGAGTGTATCCCGAGAGACAAAGGCGTCTTTTATATTTTGGACGGAAGAAGAACCATACTTCCGAAGAAAATAAAAGAAGTCTTTATTTTTTTGATTGTTAGGAGGAATGTTTTATGACAGAAGAAATTATGAGCGTAGTAAATGAAAATCTATTTGCTGTCTGGTTCCTGATTGGTGCAGCATTGGTGTTCTGGATGCAGGCAGGTTTTGCGATGGTAGAGGCAGGATTTACCAGAGCAAAGAATACAGGTAATATTATCATGAAAAATCTGATGGATTTTTGTATTGGTACTGTTACATTTATCTTAATTGGTTTTGGATTGTTACTCGGTGAGGATATGTTTGGTTTCATTGGTAAACCAGGATTTGATATTTTTACAAATTATGCTGATTTTGATTGGTCAGGATTTGTTTTCAACTTAGTATTTTGTGCAACAACAGCAACGATTGTTTCAGGTGCGATGGCTGAGAGAACAAAATTCTTATCATACTGTGTATATTCTGCAGTTATTTCAGCAGTCATTTATCCGATTGAAGCCCATTGGATTTGGGGAACTGACGGATGGTTAGTAAGCATGGGATTTCATGATTTCGCTGGTTCTTGTGCAATCCATATGGTTGGTGGTATTTCCGCATTGATTGGTGCAAAGATATTAGGACCTCGTATCGGAAAGTTTAAAAAGAAAAAAGATGGCACAATCAAAGTTGGTGCATTTCCTGGACATAACTTAACAATTGGTGCGTTAGGTGTATTTATTCTTTGGTTAGGTTGGTACGGATTTAACGGAGCCGCTGCAACATCTGTTTCACAGCTTGCTTCTATTTTCGTAACAACAACGATTGCACCAGCGATTGCAACTGTTGTTTGTATGGTATTTACCTGGGTAAAATATAAAAAGCCTGATGTGTCTATGTGTTTGAATGCATCGTTAGCTGGTTTGGTTGGTATCACAGCTGGTTGTGATGTGATGGATGCAGCTGGTGCGATTGTAGTCGGTATTGTTTCTGGTTTGTTAGTTGTTTTCGGTGTTTGGTTATTAGATTATAAATTAAGAATCGATGATCCAGTTGGTGCGGTTGCCGTACATATGTTAAATGGTATTTGGGGTACACTTGCTGTTGGTCTTTTTGCAACAACAACAGCACCTGAGAATTCTGATTTTGTAGGTTTATTCTATGGTGGCGGCATTGATTTGTTAGTTAAGCAGTGTATCGGTGTTGTTTCCGTAGGTGCATGGACAGCTATTTTAATGACAATTGTCTTTTTCGTAATCAAGTCAACATTTGGTCTTCGTGTTACAGAGGAAGAGGAAATTCTTGGTTTGGACTCAACAGAGCATGGTTTGGAAAGTGCATACGCTGGTTTCCTAACATATGGAGACAGAATTTCTTCTGGTGTAGAGCCTGTTATAAATGCTGAGAATGCTGTTCCAATGGAAGAAGCAGTTCCAGTACAGATTAAAGAAAATGATAACCCTATTGCTTCTGATGTGAAGCTTTCTAAGATTTCTATTATTTGTAAGCAGAACAAGTTCGAGGATTTGAAGGCTGCATTAAACGATACAGGTGTTACAGGTATTACAGTCACACAGGTTCTTGGATGTGGTGCACAGAAAGGTCAGACAAAATACTATCGTGGTGTTGAAATGGAGATGACATTACTTCCAAAAGTAAAGGTAGAAGTAATTGTTAGCAAAGTTCCAGTTTCTGCAGTTGTAAAAGCTGCAAAGAAAGCCCTTTATACAGGTAATATCGGAGATGGAAAAATCTTTGTATATGACGTAGAAAATGTAATCAAGGTTCGTACTGGTGAAGAAGGTTACGAAGCATTACAGGGTGAAAATTAATATTGCTAAAAATGCTTGCTCGGGGATTTGTATGCCACTATCCCCGGGCCATTTTTTATTTCTATTATAATAGTTGACGAATGAAAAAAAACAGTATATACAAAATATAAACATGTGATGAAAACAGAACTGGAGGTTATTTGTTTGACATTTGATTTTTTTGAAAGAATTGTAGCAAAACATATGGAGTTTCAGGGGAAGCCTGTAAAGCTTTTTGAAAATATTGAAGTATTTTATTATGAATGGGTATCGAAATCTGAGTTTTATTTATTTCCAGATAACGGCATTGATTTTTTGTGGAATGTAAATCGTATGGAACTTTATCATAGAAGATTTTCTAAGGATGTAATTTTATATGAAGAAAAAGATACTTTATTATATGGTATTCATATTGATGGAAGAATTGGGTTAGACTATAAAGAGGAGGATGTGTATCGTCTTTTTCAAATGCTTTCGAAACTTGAGAAAACGGATGAACGCATACAATATATTAGGAATGAGGTTGGTGAATGGATGCAACCTCAAAAAATGCACCCGATTTTAGAAAAAATGATGAATCACATGTGGGAATCAGGTGGTAGATTATTGGTGTCGGATTATGCGCAGCAACTACCATTTTCCTATTCTGTTCGTCAAATTGAGAGAATGTTTAAACAAAAAATCCCATATGGACCCAAGCAATATGTAAGCTATATTCGTCTTTTGGAAGCAATTGATTACGTGTTAGATGCGAATCGAAGTGACTTTGTGGATGGAGCGAGAGAGCTTGGATATTCGGATCGCTCCCATTTTCAAAAAGAATTTAAAAAGTTTATGGGAATGT
>JAUNJF010000015.1:0-70060 GCA_030533405.1 Eubacteriales bacterium | reverse complement strand
AAAATATTTCGGTGAAAAATAGGGGATAATAGGAAAAACATTGGCATAAATTATAGCATGGATATTTCGTGGGATATTTGTTATACTTAGGAATAGTGACAGAAGACTTGCGAAGCAAAGTGCGTGTTCGTTCGCATGATACGAGTGGAGGATAACATGAACGATAATAACGATTTTAGAGAAGAAAAAGATGAACAGGAAGAAGTGGTGACTTCTTCGGAGAAGAAAGAACATACAAAGAAAGACGATGATGACGGATATGAAAGCTATTGTTATCTTTGTAGACGTCCAGAATCAAAAGTTGGCAAACTCATTTATATGCCAAATGATATCAAAATCTGTCAGGGATGTATGCAAAAGACATTCGATAGTTTTGCGGGAAATGGGATGCAGTTTATGGACTTGTCCAATATGCCGAATTTGAATATGAATCAGTTTATGCCTGTGGATGATATTCCAAAACGTCAAAAAGTAAAACGAAAAAAAGAAAAAAAGGATACACAGGAAATGCCAGAAATGACATTATCGAGTATACCAGCACCACATGAGATGAAGGCAAAATTAGATGAGTATGTGATTGGTCAGGAACATGCAAAGAAAGTAATTTCTGTTGCAGTATATAATCACTATAAGCGTGTGCTGACAGATAGCATGGATGATATTGAAATTGAAAAATCAAACATGCTTATGGTAGGTCCAACAGGATCTGGAAAAACCTATTTGGTAAAGACAATTGCACGTATATTAAATGTTCCTTTGGCAATTACGGATGCAACAACTCTGACAGAAGCTGGATACATAGGAGATGATGTGGAAAGTGTGTTATCAAAGTTGTTGGCAGCGGCAGATAATGATGTAGAAAAGGCAGAACGTGGTATTGTATTTATTGATGAGATTGACAAGATTGCGAAGAAGAGAAATACCAATTCAAGAGATGTCAGTGGAGAAGCAGTTCAGCAGGGACTTCTTAAGATTTTAGAAGGTGCAGACGTGGAGGTTCCAGTAGGTGCAGGTAGCAAGAATGCGATGGTCCCATTGGAAACCATTAACACAAGAAATATTTTGTTTATTTGTGGTGGTGCGTTCCCGGATATTGAGGATATTATAAAAAGTCGTTTGAATAAGCAGGCATCGATTGGTTTCAAAGCAGATTTGAAGGATAAGTATGATAAGGACAAGAATATTCTGCAGAAGGTAACCGTTGAAGATTTGAGAGAGTTTGGTATGATTCCTGAGTTTTTGGGACGTTTGCCGATTTTATATTCCTTAGAGAGTTTAAACGAGGATATGTTGGTGCAAATCCTAAAGGAGCCAAAGAATGCGATATTAAAACAGTATCAGAAGTTGTTGGCATTAGATGGTGTGGATTTGCGATTTGATGACAGCGCATATCGAGCAATTGCAAAACGTGCAATGGATAAAAAGACAGGTGCAAGAGCTTTGCGCGCGATTATTGAAGAATTTATGTTGGATATTATGTATCAGATTCCAAGAGATGATACAATTGGAAGAGTAACCATTACAGGTGATTATATTGAGGGAACAGGCGGTCCGCTGTTGGAAATGCGTGGAGTATTGGCGCTTGAGGAAGATGATAACTAATCACGAATAGATTGTGATTATCTAGAAAAGATGATAGGAGAGAGAAGATGGAACGCAAAAATGCATGGAAAGAATATAAGAAAAAGGATATTACAGAATTAGAAAAGTTATGTAAGGATTATCGCCATTTTTTGGATCATGGAAAGACAGAAAGAGAATGTGTGAAAGAAATTGTCAAGATGGCGCAATCCTATGGATATGTTGATTTAGAAGAGGTACAACAATCAGGTAAGCAGCTAAAAGCAGGAGATAAGGTGTATGCAATCAATATGAAAAAAGCAATTGCTCTGTTTCAGATTGGAAAGGAGCCGCTTTCTAAGGGTATGAATATTCTTGGGGCACATATTGATTCTCCAAGAATGGATGTCAAGCAGAATCCTTTGTATGAAGATACAGATTTTGCTTATCTGGATACCCATTATTATGGTGGGATTAAGAAGTATCAGTGGGTCACTTTGCCACTTGCAATTCATGGAGTGATTGTAAAGAAGGATGGAACAGTTGTGGATGTTTGCATTGGAGAGGATGAGAAGGATCCAGTATTTTGTGTGACAGATTTGTTGATTCATTTGGCACAGGAGCAAATGGATAAAAAAGCCGCCAAGGTTGTAGAGGGTGAACAGTTGGATATTTTATTTGGCAGTAAACCTCTTCCAAAGGAAGAAAAAGAAGCTGTTAAGAAAATGGTACTTTCTATATTAAAGGATAAATATGATGTAGAAGAAGATGATTTCTTGTCGGCTGAATTAGAAATCGTACCTGCTGGGAAAGCAAGAAATGCAGGAATTGACGAATCAATGATTATGGGATATGGACAAGACGACAGAGTATGTGCATTTACCTCAGCGGTTGCTATGTTTGAGACAAAAGAGGTGGAGAGAACAGCATGTTGTTTATTGGTTGATAAAGAGGAAATCGGATCGGTTGGCGCAACTGGTATGCAGTCAAAATTCTTTGAGAATACTGTTGCAGAACTGATGGATGTCATGGGTGATTATTCGGAGTTAAAGCTTAAGAGATGTTTAGCTGCTTCTTATATGTTGTCATCTGATGTATCTGCTGCATATGATCCCAATTATGCCAGTGCATTTGAAAAGAAAAATGCAGCCTATTTTGGACGAGGTGTTGTATTTAATAAATTTACTGGTTCAAGAGGTAAATCTGGTTCGAATGATGCAAATGCAGAGTATATCGGAAAGCTTCGTAAGGTGATGGATGATAATCATGTGGCATTTCAGACAGCAGAGCTTGGTAAGGTTGATTTAGGTGGCGGTGGAACCATCGCTTACATTCTTTCTCTTTATGGTATGAATGTCATTGATAGTGGTGTGGCAGTACTGAACATGCATGCACCATGGGAAATCACAAGCAAAGCGGATATTTATGAGGCAATGAAGTCATATAAAGCATTTTTAACAGATATGGCATAATATATAACAACGATATCATTGAGGTCAGGATGAATGACATGCGAAGAAATGATATATAGCAATGATTATGTTGATTTATTTCTTAATAATTACGATGAAAATAGTTCGCAAATTGCATTGTATGAGAGTAGTTGTGTGAATGAGATTATGGATAAGATAGCCATTTTTCACGCTGAAAAGGGTTCACAGTATTTGACGAATTTAGAAACAGTTCCATATGCTTCTATTCCCAAGGTTTTTGGGTTGATGGATTCTACGAATATGGAAGTGACAGGCGTCAAACAGGTTCAAAATCCATCTTATTTGGGACTAGATGGGGCTGGAACGATTGTGGGAATCATTGATACAGGCATTATGTATGATAATGCGTTATTTTTAGATGCAAATGGAAAAAGTAGAATTGGTGTTATTTGGGACCAGTCCATACCAGCAAAAGGGAGCAGGGAAGAACAAACCTGGTCCCTTTTGCCTGTTTATGGAAGTGTTTATTTTAAAGAAGAGATTGATCGTGCTTTACAGACGGAGAATCCGTATGATGTGGTGCCAACAAGAGATGAAAATGGACATGGTACATTTATGGCAGGAATTGCTACAGGAGGCGTGGATTTAGATAATGATTTTACGGGCATTGCAACGGGTGCGGAGATTGCGGTTGTAAAATTAAAGGAAGCAAAACCGTATTTAAGAGAATATTTTCAAATTAATCAGGATGTACCAGCGTATGCGGAAAGTGATGTGATTTATGCTGTAAATTACCTAGTGCGTTATGCAAGACAGCAAAGGAAACCACTATCTTTGTTGATTGGTGTGGGTAGCAGTAATGGAGGTCATAATGGTTTTACGTATCTTGAAATATATTTGAGCAGATTATTGGAAAATGTAGGATTTATGGTAAGTGCTCCAGCGGGAAATGAGGGGGCGGAGCGGTTACATTATTATGGGGAATGGTCTGGTGATGAAGAAAACATAGAGGTGGAGTTTAATGTGGATGAAGGACAGAGTGGACTAACTATGGAGTTTTGGGGAAATGCCCCTACGACATTTTCGGTTGGTTTGGTATCGCCAAGAGGAGATCGGATTGAACAGATCGCGCCGCGGTTTGGAAAAGAAGAAGAGATTACATTGTCACTTTCACGTACTTTTGTATATGTAGCATATCAGCTTGCAGAGGCATATTCGGGAAATGAATTGATTTTTATTCGACTGGTAAACCCTACTCCTGGCCTATGGAGGCTTATTGTATATGCAAGGGAAGAAAATCAGAAAAGTTTCAATATATGGATGCCACTGCGGCAGTTTCTAAGACCGAATACATTTTTTTTGCAAGGGAGTCCTAATAATACGATAACGGTGCCAGGAAATGCGGAGCTTGTGATGACTATGACAGCGTATAATCATTTAAATGGCAGTATCTATGCACAGGCAAGTCGAGGCTACAATACACGAAATCAAATCAAACCCAATTTGACAGCACCGGGAGTGGATATTACTGGCCCAGGACTTCGTAACAATTATGTGAGGCGTACGGGAACATCGGTGGCTGCAGCACATAGTGCAGGAATGATTGCAATGTTTTTGCAATGGGATTTGGAGAATTATCGGTTAGGAATGTTTTTTGCTGGGCAGGTTCAGAGCTTTTTTCAAAAAGGTGCAGGCAGAAGTGATCAAACGGTTTATCCGAATCCCATCTGGGGATATGGCATTATGAATATTGCGCAAACATTTGAGGCATTTCGAACGACGAGTTATCCTATTTAATATGATGTATGACAGGCGGAAGTATTCTTTCGCCTGTTGTTGTGAGAAGTGGAAAAATATGGTACGATATGTGTCATGTAAAATATTAAAATGCATATAACAAGTAATTACTTAATATAAGGAGGGAGAACATGTTACTTCGAACATATCAAAAGATGGTTGATGTATTTAAGAAACATAATGGCTACATGAGTTTTGCAATGTTAAAGGAAGTTGGAATCTCTGTTTTGCAAATTCGAGAGATGGAGCGGGAACAGCTGGTACATAGGTTTGCGAGGGGCTGGTATTGGTGTAATGAATGTGGAATCAAACGTCCTGAAAATCATAAGTATATTGAGATTGCAATGGCGAATCCCAATGCTATTATTTGTATGCAAAGTGCAGCCTATCTGCATGGGATTGTGCAGGAGGAACCAAAGCAAATTCAAGTGGCAACCGCAAGAACAGATCGAAAAAAGATGGAATTTGATGATCCCATTAAACGTTTTTACTTGCAAAATGCGGTCATAGACGGAGAAATTGAAGTGATTCATACAGAATTTGGAGACTACAAGGTGTATTCGATCGAACGAACAATTTGCGATTGTCTTCGTATGAAGGAGCATTTGGAAGAGTCGGTTTATTGGGAAGTTGTGGACTATTATAAGAATCGAGAGGAACAGTTAGTACGAGTAAAACAGTATGCAAAGGCACTTCGCGCCTTAAAAAACGTGATGGTTGATAGATAATTGCAATGATTGAAGGATAAAGGAGGAAAATAAGATGGCAGAAAGAATTCGTAAATATTTAGATTATGTTAACCAATTGTTGGAGAGTGATGATAACGATATTGTGTGGGAGGAGGAAATCAAAAAGCATTTGGTACAGATTGCTTTTTTTGCACATGAAAGAATGATTCATTTGATTGTGACTGTAACATTTGCAATCCTTACAGTAATTTCGATTCTATATACAATCAACAATTTTTCGATTGCATTGCTGTTGCTGATTGTAGCACTCATGTGTTTGATGATTCCTTATATCAAACATTATTATTTATTGGAGAACAGTGTGCAGAAAATGTACGAGCAGTACGATGAAATGCAAAAAAAACTAGGAAAAGCATTTAGTATTATGTAAACTGCAGAAAATGTAAGAAAGAATTAAGATATTATCATAAAATCCTGTGGTACAATAGGAAACGTCATAAAAACAGATTAGTTTGGGAAAAGGAGAAACAAAATGATGAAAACGAGGACGAATAAACGATGGCTGTTATGTTTTATGATGTTTGTACTGGTAGGTGTTATGGAAAGTGCGATGGGAGTACATGCAACGACCGTGCAGGAAACAGCGCAGGCAACAGCACAGGCATTTATGGATGGGAATGTAAGTCGAACCATTCGTAAGGCAAATAAAGATATTACATTGGAGATTCAATATGGTATTGGTGGCATTGCGTTTGAGGACAATCCGTTGCAGGTTCAAGTTACATTGAAGGGTAAGAAGGATTTTTCAGGTTCTTTGCGTTTGATGTCGCTTGGCACTTACAATGGTCAAAGAGGTGCGATTGGTAAAGATATTTCCATTGCAAAGGATACAGAAAAGACATTTACCTTTGTTTTAGATAATGCAGAGGGTGAAACTTCTTATTTTATTGATCTGTTAGATGAGAATGAGGAATTGATTTATTCTGAAAGCGATATGGTTTACACAAAATGGGCTGGTGAATGTGGTTATATCGCAATATTAAGTGATGATTTTGGTGGATTGACATATTTTGATGGCTTGAGAGTGGGAAAAAGTACGGATGAAACGTCAACGAGTATTTTGGAGTTGAAAGATACGGATTTCCCGAAAAAAGCAAGTGTGATTAAAGCATTGAAATATATCATAATTGATAATTATGATACTGGAAAGTTGACACAACAACAATATGATGTATTAAAACAGTGGGTTACAGATGGTGGTACGCTTGTTTTACCATTAGGTGCGAATGCCAAAAACGTATTGCAGTGTTTTTCGGATGATTTCTTAAGTGGATCGGTTCAGGAATTAAAAAAGAAAAAAGTTGCATTTTCTTTAAGTGAGGAACAGCTTACGGGAAGCATGGCAACTGAAGTGGATACAGAGAAAGAGGATGCTGCCCAGATTGTTGTTGATGCTGTGGATGTAGTGGAGTTCGAGATGCCTGGAGCAGAAGAACTTTCTGGATTTTCGGATGGAAAAACTGCATATGTGAAGAAAATCGGTAATGGACGTGTGATTGTATTGGCGTATGATTTTGCAATGGAGCCGATTGTTGGTGATGCACAAAAAAGCGAAATTGCGCAGGCATTTATAGATGCTACTTATATACAGGATACGAGAGGTTATAGAGGTATATATTATGATGATAGCGGGGACAGTATAGCAAAAAAAATGAATGACTCGCCAAAACCGAGTGCATTGCTCTTTGGTCTTGTTTTTTTATGTTACATTATTTTTGTGGGACCTGTGTTGTATTTGGTTTTAAAGAAGTTAAATAAGAGAGAATGTATTTGGTATGCAGTACCAGTGACGTCTTTGCTATTTACACTAATTATTTTTGGTTTAAGTTCCATTTACAGAGTGCGCAAGCCAATGGTAAATTCTTTTGCGGTGCTTTCTCTTGAACAGGATATACAATCAGAAAAAGTATATGTGAATTTAACATGCCCAAAAGCAAAGGATTATTCATTTACATTGGAAGACGAGTATCGTGATATTTCAATGCGTTATAGTTATGCGAATTATAATTTTATGGGTATTATGAGAGAAGTAAATGATGAAAAATCATATTCTTATATGATAAAGGAAACCAACGAGGGAACCGAGTTCATGACGCATAATACAGCTTCTTTTGAAGAGCGTAATTTTGTACTCAATCGTGTTAGTAATAATGATATAGGAATGTTGGAGCATAATATTACATGCTATACGGATGGTTTTGATGGACAACTTACCAATAATACAATATATGATTTAACCAATGTGGTTGTGTATTTTGACAATCGTTTTTGTATCATTCCAGAGTTAAAAAAAGGAGAGAGCGTTACGCTGGATAAGGCGCAATTAGTGGATGCAAAGGCATATGATTGTTTCCGTGATTTGGAAAAAACAAATTATCGTGATTATTCACTTGCATCTGGAATGGAACAGATGTATATAGATAAGTCCAGCTTTGGAAAAGGATATATTTGGGGTAATGTTGGGTCTTATTTGCCGAATATATTCAAGAATGATAAAGTAAAACAATATGGCGGTGCAGTTGTATTTCAGCAATTTACTGGTGATTATGTGGATGTTGTTGGATATCATCCAGATATTAAGACTGAAATTGTTTCAGTGGATGGAGATTATGATCGCGATGAGGCGTATGTTTATGGAGATTTTGCTACGATCACTTATAACTTCGAGGATATGAGAGGCGTAGAAGAACTTGTTCATGAAGATTATGAAAAAGCATCTGCAGGATTAGTGGATAATGACTATTATATTGCGGATGTTTATGCGTATAATGCGGAAATAGGAGATTATGAGCAAATCTTTACAGATAGTGATACATTATCTGGAAAGGACCTTGAAAAATATATCCAGGGAAATATCTTAATGCTGCGATATAAGACAAAGATGGGATATAGCAATCGTATACCAAGAATCAGTGTAAAGGAGGAACAGTAAATGTTAAGAATAGAAAATTTAACCAAAAAATATGGAAAGTTTTTAGCATTAGATCAGCTGAACCTCCATATTGAAAAGGGTGAGTTGTTTGGATTTGTTGGACCAAATGGAGCAGGTAAAACAACAACTATGCGAATTGTGTGTGGTCTATTAAAAGCTACTAGCGGAAATGTATATGTAGATGGGATAGATGCCATAAAGAATCAGGAGGACATCAAGCGAAAGGTTGGCTATGTTCCAGATTTCTTTGGTGTATACGATAATTTAAAGGTCAGCGAATACATGGAGTTTTATGGTTCCATGTATGGAATGGACAAAAAAACGGTAGATGAGTTATCCAAAGGATTATTGGAGCTTGTGAATTTATCAGACAAGGAAGATGAATTTGTGGATACCTTGTCTCGTGGTATGAAGCAGCGTTTATGTGTTGCAAGAGCGTTGATACATAATCCAGATTTGTTGGTGTTAGATGAGCCAAACTCTGGATTGGATCCAAGAGCCCGATTTGAGATGAAGGAAGTATTAAAGAACTTAAGTGCAATGGGAAAAACCATTATTATTAGTTCGCACATTTTGCCTGAGTTATCAGAAATGTGTACCAGCATTGGTATTATGGAACATGGAAAACTGATTACAAGTGGTAAAGTGGAAGAGGTTATGCAAAGAACACAGGGATTGCAGCCTATTAAAATCAAAGCTTATGTTGAAAATATGGAAAAAGAAGAAGCACAGAATTATATTGCAACATTTTTGAAGGAACAACCATTGGTGTCAAAATTAAACTATACAGAAGATGAGTTGCTTGTTACCTTTGGTGGAGATGAGAAACAGTCTGCTGAGCTTTTGAAGGCGTTATTTGACAAACATATTATGGTGAGTCAATTTTACCGTGAAAAGGAAGATTTGGAATCCTTATTCTTGAAGATTACAGGAGGACAGAATGATGAAGCATAAATTACAAATCAATCCGATTTTAAAAAGAGAATTAATGGTAGGATCCAGAAGTATCAAGATGCCACTTCTGATTATGGGAATTAATTTGTTGCTTACACTGATTGTGGTGTTTGTAATGGTGATTGCACAAGTAAATACCAGTGTATATGATTATCAAAGTCTTTTACAATTGTTTCCAACATTAGCATGTTTAGAATGTGGGCTCTTAAGTCTGGTTGTGCCAGTATTTACATCGAGTGCAATTTCAGGTGAAAGAGAACGGCAAACGTTGGATATTATGTTAACCACGCCGGTAAAACCATTAAAAATTGTATTTGGTAAGCTGGAGTCGGCAGTCATTGTAACGATGATGTACATTATTGCGAGCGTGCCACTTTTGGCAATATCCTTTGTACTTGGTGGTATGAATTGGAGCGCTTTGTTTTTCCAGGTTGGAATGCTATTTTACTTAGGGATATATGTGGGTAGTGTCGGAATTTTTTGTTCCAGTGTGGTAAAGAAGTCTGTGGCAGCAACAATCCTAACCATTGCAATCGGGATTGGTATTATTGCAGGTACAGGGATTATTAGCGGTGTATGGATTGGTATCGAGAACTATGTTGGTTATATGAAATATGGAGATGGCTATAATTATAAAATAGGAGCAGAATTAATGGTATTAATGCTGAACCCATATGCACCATTTTTTGACTTTATACTTCGCTCGGTATCTGGAACAAGTGTGTTTGAATTGTGGAAATCATCAGGAAAGTCAAGTACGATTTTGCAGACAATTTATCGGGCATGGATTCCGATTTCTATGATTCTCAATTTATTGGTTTCTTTTGGATTTTTAAAGTTAGCTGCACGTTCGGTTGTTGCAACGAAAACAAAAAAAGTAAAGGGAAAGAGAAAAGGAAATGATGGAGCTTGATCAAAATATTAAGCGTTTTGTGACGCGCGTAAAAAAGCGACAAAGTGAAAAAAGTATCATTACCAATTTAATAGAGATTTGTACGATGGGATTGATTGTTGCGAATATTTTGTGTGGCATAGCGCTTATTGTTCCATTTTATGCTTCCATTATCCTAGCTGCTATTGTCATTGGTGGCTGTGTGATTGCTGGATGGATTCGAGGGATTCAAAGGACACCAACCATGGAGCAGTCTGCTCTTTTGGTTGACGCAAAGGGATATCAGGAAAAGATTTCAACGGCGTTATTTTTAAATGGGAGAAATGATGCATTTGCAACATTACAGAAAAAAGATGCGATAAAGATTACGGAGCATTTTGATATTCGAAAGGAATTTCCAATCCGAATTGGGAAAAAACAGATGCTTGTTTTTATTAGTTTGGCATTTTTATTTTTGGTTTGTAGTACATTGGACACACCAGCCAAACGGATTGCAAATATGCGTCATGAAGTAACCAAAGAGGCAAAAGAAGAAATTGCAAAATTAGAAAAGCTGGAAAAAGAATTAAAAGATAAGCATGAAATATCTGAAACAGAGATGGCAGAATTAAGCGAGCAATTAAAAAATGCCAAAAAGGAATTGAAAGAAGCGGATTCTAGCGCAGAACTTGCCAAAATGAAGGAGCGCTTGGCAAAGAAAATGGAACTGGCAGCGGATAAGTCAAAGAACAAGGGTGTGAGTGATACCTTAAAAAAAGCAGCAGAGGAAACTCGAAAACAGGAACAGGATAAAAAAGATCAGCTTGCAAAAGAAGCATTAGAAGCGTTGGAAAAGGCAAAGAATGGAAATAAAAAAGATCAGAAAAAGGCATATGAGAAGATGGCAGAGCTGGCTGCACAAATGAGTGATGATGCATTACAGCAGGCTGCAGACAATTATCAGGAAGCACAACCGACAGATGCTTCTTATGCTGAAGCGAAAAATGCAGTACAAAATGCAATGAATCAGCAGTTGAATAGCCAAAATGCATCGAATCAAAATGGGGCGAACCAGAATGCATCAAATCAAAATGCGTCAAATCAGAGCGCATCGAATCAAAATGCAACCACTGGACAGATGGCATCCAATCAGCAAAATCAGGCAAATCAAAATGGTCCTGGAAATGCTGGAAACAATGGAAATGGGAATGGAAATGGTGGAGGCAACGGCAAAGGGAACGGTTCCGGGAATGGCAATGGACCTGGAGCAGGATGGAATTACGGAAGTAAGGATGGTCGAGAAGGCGCTGCCAAGACAGATGAGAATATTACAGTTCCAGACGGTATGTTGGGAAATGATGATAATTTAACTGGAAAGGCCAATGGAAATGATTCATCTATACGTCAAAAATCAAATGAGTCAAAGGCGTGGTCAGGTAATAAAGTCAGTTACGGTTCTGTATCAGGACAATATAAGCAAAAGGCATATACAAAGGTAAATGAGTCTGGTTATCCGAGTGATATGAAGGATAAAATTAAAAATTATTTTGATGGATTAAACTAATGGATTGTACGTGATTTTGTGACAATACCAATCAGAGAATGGAGTTATAGTATGGACGAGAAAAAGTTACAGGAAATGATCGAACAGGTTCGAGCTTGTGAGGAAGAAATCGGAAAAGGTATTATTGGTCAAAGAGATATTATCAGACAAGTGCTATTGGCGATTTTAGCAGATGGTAATATATTGTTAGAAGGTGTGCCAGGACTTGGAAAGACAGAGCTTGTTAAGGCAATTTCAAAGGTTTTAAGTACGAGCTTTTCAAGAATTCAGTTTACGCCAGATTTGATGCCGGCAGATGTGACTGGTACCAATCTGATTATGAAAGAAAATGGTAACAATGTATTCAAATTTGAAGCGGGTCCAGTTTTTTCTAATATTGTGTTGGCAGATGAGATTAATCGTGCGACACCGAAAACGCAGTCTGCATTATTGGAGGCAATGCAGGAAAAAACGGTAACAGTGGGAAAGGCGACATATGAATTACCGAAACCATTTATGGTATTGGCAACACAAAATCCAATTGAAAATGAAGGAACTTATCCACTTCCTGAAGCCCAATTGGACCGTTTTTTGTTAAAGTTGTTGGTTGATTTCCCAAGTAAAGATGAGTTAAAGGATATTATGAACATTACAGTTATGAATCAGAAAGTGGAACTTCGCAGTATCATTTCAGGTGATGATATTTTGAAAATACGAGAAGTGATTCGAGAAATGCCGATTGCAGATGCAGTCATGGATTTTGCATTATCCATTGTTGTTGCAACACATCCAGAGGTTGCTGGTGCACCAGAAGTTACAAAAAAATATATTCAAACGGGAGCCAGCCCACGTGCGGCGCAGGCAATTGTGAAAACAGCAAAGGCGAGAGCATTTATGGAAGGAAGATACAATGTTGCATTTGAGGATGTTGAATTTGTAGCATATCCAGCACTGCGTCATCGTTTGGCATTGAACTTTGAAGCAATATCGGATGGTATACAAGCAGATGCAGTAATTAAAGAAATGATAGGAAGTATTCGTTAATTTGTGGAGAACAATATGGAAACACAGCTTTTTGATAAAGACTTTTTTGGGAAATTAAATACGCTGAAAATGAATTTGAACATGAAACTGTCCGTAGGAATGAGTGGTGTGCGTAAATCCAGTGCGAAGGGTAATTCTGTTGAATTTTCGGATTTTCGAGAGTATATGCTTGGCGATGATATTCGAAGAATTGACTGGAATGCGTATGGAAGAACGGACAAATTATATATCAAACAGTTCATGGAAGAAAAAGAGGCTATTTTTCAAATCTTTATTGACACAAGTAAGTCGATGGAATTTGGGGAATATCCAAAGTCTAAGATGGCATTGCAGTTAGCTGGAGCGCTGTCCTATGTGATATTGAATAATTTGGATCGTGTTTGTATCAATGAAATGCATGAAAACTCTGTCACTAAGGGAAAAGGTGTGACAGGGAAAGCGGCTTTTGGTACGATTTTAAAGGACTTGGAGCGAATTCAATTTGATGGAAAGACGACACTGAATACGGCAATTCGTAAAAGACCAATTCAAGGTGGTGGTGTTTCCTTTATTATTAGTGATTTTTTAGATGAGAATGGTATAGAGGAAGCAATCAAGTATTTATCCTTCAAAAAACAAACAATTGTGCTCATACAGATTTTATCGAAAGAAGAACTGACTGCGGATTATGAAGGGACATTGAATATGATTGATATGGAAACTAGTGAGGCAATTAAGATTACAATGTCTAATACAACAATTGCGAAGTATCGTGAACGGATTTTGAGGATGCAAAATGAATTGTCACAGCTGGCAAGAAAATATCATGCAGTTTATATGTGTATGCAATCAGATGAATCGATTGTGTCTGCGATGTTACATGGTTTTTCAGGTGTATTACAGGGAAAGTAGATGCACAGATCACTTAGAAAGGAAAAGAATTCATATGACAGTACAGAATATGTGGCCATTGGCATTTCTAATTTTGGTGCCGGTTATTATTTTGTTATATATTTTAAAACAGAAAGCGCAGGATATGCCGTTTTCTTCCATCATGCTTTGGCAGGAAATCTACAAAAATCTTGAGGCCAAGACTCCCTTTGAAAAGTTAAAACAAAATATATTGATGTATTTACAGATACTATTAATGTTTCTTTTGATTTTTGCGCTTATGGCACCTGTAATGAAAAATGGCGGAAAAGTAGAAGAGAATATTGTGCTTGTTGTAGATACCAGTGCGAGTATGGAGCATTTATATGAAGGAAATAAAACTCGCCTGGAAGAGAGTGTGGACCGTGCGAAAAAACAGGTAGACCAGCTCTCGGAAAATGCGATGGTAACATTGATTGCCTGCGATGAAAATGCAAGTGTTGTGTATCAGGGACGTGATAAAATTATGGTAAAAAAGAGACTGGGAGAATTAAAGTCCAGTCTTTTGCCAGGTACGTTGAATGGGGCAAATAGTGTTGTGAACTCATTAGTAAATGGGATGGAGCAGGTTCAGGTAGTTGGATATACGGATACCATGTTTGAAAGTGAGGAGTGGATTAAGAATCACGAACATGCATCATTGCGAGTCGAAAATCTGTATTCCAAGGGCGAAAATTGTTCGGTGTGTTATGTAAACTATAATGTTGAAAAAGATGGAATTCATGCACTTTGTAAGGTGGCAAATTATGGTGAGCAGGACGTTACAACAGATGTAAGTCTGTATCTTAATAACAAGATTGTAGATGTGCAATCTGTTTTTGTAAAAGCGGGAGAGAGCGAGGTCGTTTATTTTAAGGAGCAACCAGTTGCAGTGGATGCAGGGGTTGTGATGAAAGCAGAATTGAGCGAAAAGGATAGCCTCTTAGCGGATAACAGTCAAAGCATAGAGGTGACATCGAACGAAATCAAAAAGGTGTTGTTGATGTCAAAAGGTAATGTGTTTTTAGAAAAAGCATTATCTTTAGAAGATACCATCGAAGTATATAAAGCGGACGATATCAATGTATTGAACCAAACAGAAGATCAGTATGATTTATATGTTTTTGACGGTGTTAAGCTTCCGGAAGATTTTGTATTACCATACGAGGATGCATCTTGTCTGTTTGTGGATTATGAAGAACAACAGGTGCTTAAGGATATCATACTACATGCATCAAAAATAAAGGATAGTATGTTAAGTTTTGTGGAGAGTCCTGTCACAGAGTATGTTGCACAGTATGCGTTTGGGATTACATCAGCAAACATATATGATTTACCAGAGTGGGCAACACCCGTTATTTGTACAGAAAACGGAGAGATTGTTTCCTATTATGGTACACTAAAAAATCGAAAAATTGGCGTAATTGGATTTGATATTCATAACACCGATCTTGCATTGCAAACAGAATATCCTATTTTTATGTCGCAGTTAACGGATGTTTTACTGCATGTGTCAGAGCAGCATCAGGAAATTAAGAATTTTCCGGAAAGTGAGTCGATGGTAGAACCCGTACAGGAAACTGATGTAACTGGAGAGAAAGGTTTTGCTAAAACAGGTGGCAGAGCCATTCGAAATTTGATATTGATTGTTGCACTTCTTTTATTAGTAATAGAGTGGATTGTTTATATCAGACAGGTAAATACTTCAAAAAAACGTCAGTTTTTGGTTGTAAGATTATTGTTGATGCTTGTTATTGTTTGTGCAATGCTGGGATTATCTATTACAAAAAAGCAATTGAAGAGTGAAACTATTTTTCTAGTGGATGTTTCGGATAGTATGGCGGCTAATGTGCCAGAAATAGAGGTTTATTTGCAACAGATGATTCAGTCAATGCCAGAGCATAATATGGCGGGAGTAGTCGCTTTTGGCAAGGACAGTGTTGTGGATCAGTTTATTACAGATCAAAAAGTATTTACTGATTTTACGGTTGCACCAATTACAACAGCAACCAATATTGAAAAAGCAGTACAAAATGCTTGTTCGCTGTTCCATGATGATGTTTCCAAGCAATTGGTACTCATCACGGATGGTAGTGAAAATGAAGGCAGTATGAGTGTGGCAGCAACCACGATTAAGGGAAAGGATGTTTCGCTTTATACGATTGCCCTAGAAGATAGTATTGCAAGTAATCAGGAAGTTTATATCGATGGCTTGGATGTACCAGCTGTAGTACATGTTGGAGATCATTATAATATTACGGTATCGGTAACCTCCAATATTGAAACAAATGCAGTGATTTCTTTGTATGCTGGAAGAACATTAAAGGGGCAGCAGGATGTACGATTGAACAAGGGTAGAAATCAGTTTGTGTTTGAGGATGAGGGTGTAAATGGAACAATCGCAAATTATCGAGCAATTGTAGAGGCAGAGGAAGATACCATAGGAGATAATAATAGCTATGTTGCATTTTCTCAAATTGAAGCAAAACCGAGAGTATTGCTTGTAGAGGGAAAAGCGAAAGAGGCGAAAGAGTTTAAAAATGTATTAGATGCGATTAATATGGATTATGATTGTGTCACGGCAAAGGGTGTGCCTACATCTGTGTCTGAACTAAATCAGTATAAGGCAATTATTTCCGTAAATGTGCATCATGATGATTTGCGTGATGGATTTGATAAGGCACTTGCTTCCTATGTAAAGGATTTTGCAGGTGGTTACATTTGTATTGGTGGAGATAATAGTTACGCATTAGGTGGATATCGAGATACCATTTTGGAAGAAATTCTTCCAGTCAATATGGATTTGCAGGGTGAAAAAGAAATTCCCAAAATGGCAATGGCAATGGTAATCGATCAATCTGGAAGTATGTGTTCTCCAGCAATTGATAATTCTAGTATGACTGGCTTGGATTTGGCAAAGCAGGCAGCGTTATCAGGTGTGGATCAATTAAGAGAAACAGACGAAATTGGTGTATTGGCGTTTGATGATTCTTATAACTGGATCGTTCCGATTCAGATGGCGGATCATTTGGTTGAAATCAAAGATAAGATTTATAGTATTGCATATGGTGGTGGAACGAGTATTTATCCTGCAATTCAGGAAGCGTATCAAAAGCTGTTAAAAAGTGATGCGAAGCTAAAGCATATTATTTTACTTACAGATGGACAGGACGGATTTAGAGAATATGATGGATTGCTCAATTTAATCAATGAGGCAGGTATTACAGTATCTTCTGTTGCAGTTGGTACGGAGGCAGATATTGAGCTGATGCAATCAATTGCAGAGAAATGTGGAGGAAGATATTATTATACAGATGTGAATAATTCTATTCCAAGAATCTTTGCGCAGGAGGTATATTTATCAACCAATACGTATTTGATTAATGAACCATTTTATCCAACAATTACAAGTGGAAACCAGGTGCTATCAGGTGTGTTTGATGAGGGATGTCCTGCATTATATGGATATATTGCAGCAACGCCGAAGCAGACAGCAGATGTGTTATTGATGTCTGATCGAGAAGATCCAATTTTAAGTACATGGCAATATGGTTTGGGAAAAACTGTGGCATGGAACAGTGATGTCAGCAATGAGTGGACTGCGGAATATGCAACGTGGGAAAATAATACTTTGCTTTGGTCGAATTTGATTCATTATGTCATGACAGAAACGGAATTGGCAGGAGATACCTTAGAGATTCAAAAAGCTGGAAATAGTGCAAAAATTCATTACGAGACGAAGGAATATGAAAAAGAAACAAAGGTTTCAGCGGTTGTGACAGATGAAGAAGGTAATGCAAGAGAGGTTATGTTGGATGCAGTAAAGCCAGGTGTTTTTGAAACAAACCTTGATACCGAACAAATTGGTATTTATAATATCAGTATGCGAAAGAAGAATGGCGAAGAACTGGTGAGCAATTATAATTCAGCATATGCCAATCAATATTCTGCTGAGTATCAGTTTCATGACAGTGTAAACGATGTTACCACATTTACAAAACAGGCAAACGGAACGATGATTTCAATGGAGGATTCTGTTTGGAAGCAAAAGCAGGAGACAGTAAAAAGCAGAGTGTCACTTACTACATTTTTCCTGATTTTGGCAATACTCTTTTTGATGTTTGATATTGTGATTCGTAGATTATCGATAGATGTGTATAGCTATATTAGACGATTTTTGAATGGAATACAGAACCAAATTGCTATACAGAAATCAGCACATGTGATAAAAAGTCAACATGAGGAAAAACAGGATAAGGAAATATCAAAGGCAGAGGATTTTGGAGCGATACATGATGTTGAACAGAAGAAATCTTCAAATGCGAAGAAAAAAGAATCGAAAAAAAAGGATACAAAGAAGCAGGAGGCAGCTTCACCTGAAATGATTGATATGAATCAGTTATTGAAGAAGAAAAAGGATAGAGAATAAGAATACATATGAGGGAGAAGATATGGAGAGACAAGTAGATATGGCGGAGGTATCCGACGGAAAGCGATATAGCGTACAGGATATGGCCAAATTAGGATGTAATGATTGTGAAGGGTGTTCTGAATGTTGTACAAACATGGGAAACTCAATTGTGCTGGACCCGTATGACGTGTATCAGTTAACAACTGGCTTGAATTGTACATTTGAGACATTATTAGCAGATAAGCTGGATTTGAATGTGTATGAAGGGATTATTTTACCGAATTTAAAGATGACAGGTCCAAAGTTACAATGTGGATTTTTGGATGAACATGGAAGATGTAGTGTACATGTGCATCGACCTGGTTTTTGTAGAATGTTTCCGCTTGGACGTATTTATGAAGACGGAGGTTTTCAATATTTTTTACAGGTAAATGAATGCGGTAGAAATCGGACAAAAGTGAAAATAAAGAAATGGCTTGATTTGCCTAATATTGCGTCATATGAGAATTTTGTCAATGAATGGCATTATTTTTTAAAGCATATTACAAGCCAGTTAGCACAGTATTCTGCTGAAGAAATGAAACGAATAAACATGGTTATTTTGAATGTGTTTTTTATGACGCTTTATGAGAAGAACAGAGATTTTTATGAACAGTTTGGGGAGCGTATGGAGGGTGTAAAGAAAGAATTGAACTGAAGAGGCACGAAGTATCATCGGTTCTTGAGCATGTAGCGAAGTGGAATGTATAAATGTGGAAAAAGCAGGAATACTATAGGTAGGAATGGAGGAATAACACATGAAAATTTTGTTTTATGATGCAACAAGCTATGATAAGGAATCGTTTGATAAGGAGTTAGAGTATTTTAAGGAGATTGAAGTTACTTATCAGGAGACAGATATTTCTGAAAAAACGGTTTCTCTTGCAGAAGGTTATGACGCGATTTGCGCATTTGTGAACTCAGATTTAAGTGCAGGAGTATTGGAAAAATTACATGAAATAGGAATATCATTAATTCTTTTACGTTGTGCAGGATTTAATAATGTGGATTTAGAAAAAGCAAAGGCGTATGGTATTACTGTGTTACGTGTTCCAGGGTATTCGCCAGAAGCTGTTGCAGAGCATGCAATGGCATTAGCTCTTTGTGTAAATCGTCATATTCATAAAAGCTATATCAAGGTCAGAGAGAATAATTTCAGTTTGGTTGGCTTAACAGGTGTTGATTTTTATGGTAAAACGGCAGGAATTATTGGAACAGGAAAAATTGGCGCTGCCATGTGCAGGATTTGTCGTGGATTTGGAATGCGTGTGATTGCCTATGATATGTATCATAATCCGGATTTGGATTTTGTCGAATATAAAGAACTTGAAGATGTGTTAAAGGAAAGTGATTTGATTTCTTTACATTGTCCGTTAACAGAGGAAACGCATCACTTGGTAAATGCAGAGACAATTCGTATGATGAAAGATAATGTTGTTTTTGTTAATACTTCAAGAGGCGCATTGGTTCATACAGAGGATTTGATTCAGGGAATTCGTTCTGGTAAGTTTTTTGGCGTGGGATTGGATGTATACGAAGAAGAGAGTGCCAATGTGTTTGAAAACAGAGAGGATGAATTGTTAGAAAGCTCGATTACTGCCAGATTGCTATCATTTCCAAATGTGGTTGTAACATCGCATCAGGGATTTTTAACGAAGGAAGCGTTGGCAGCAATTAGTGAGATTACGCTTCAAAATGCAATGGATTTTGAGAAGGGACAGATTAAAGAAGGGAATCGTGTTTAATACGAAAAAATCTATAATGAAAATAAAAAACAGGAGGAGCTTATAGCTCCTCCTGTAGTCTTGCAACCAAAGCGGGTACAACCTGTTTTTTACGGGATACCACACCTGGTAAGTGACAGATATTATTCTCTGGTGTTACCTGAAATGCTTCGCCAGCATATGCATCGGCGTTTGGGCCAAACGTTAATAGCGTTGAACTTTGGTCATGAATGTTGGTTAACATAATGTATATAAGCTGAACAGATAAACCAGACAAAATCGTTGGTACATATTCTTTCATCATGCTTGCAACATGATCTAATTCTCGCTGATTAATCGAACTAATCTGACTAACACCAATTCCAGTTTTCTCTACTTGGAAGGTCTTGTAATCCTGATTGAATAATTCTTCTGCAGAACGATTCTTTAAACTACTTCCGGCCTCAAACATTTCCATTGCAAAATTTTCTAAATCGATTTCTGCAATTTGGGAAAGCGCTTTTGCAGTGGCCTCATCTAGTGGTGTACAGGTTGGTGAACGGAATAACAATGTATCCGAAAGAATAGCGGCACAAAGAATGCCAGCAGTTGGTTTATCAATAACCTGGTTGTTTTCCTGATACATTTGATAGATTATTGTTGCAGTACAGCCTACTGGCTGATTTCGGAAGTAGACTGGAGAAATTGTCTGTAAAGAACCCAGTCTGTGATGATCAATGATTTCACATATTTCAGCATCTTCGATTCCGTTTACTGCCTGAGATTTTTCGTTATGATCTACCAATATTACTTTTTTCTTGCGGAGTGCAAGTAAATTACGACGAGATACCATTCCATAATAATTGCCGATATCATCTATAATTGGAAAATCACGATGTCGTTTGGTTGACATAATCTCTTTGATGGCTTCTACCGTTTCATCTAATTCGAAGGTTACTAAATTATCTTTTCTCATAAAATAGCGGACAGGGATACTCTGATTGATTTGTCGTGCTACAGAATAAGTATCTAACTTGGTTGTAATTACACTGCATTCTCGTTCTTTTGCCAATTGCAAAACGAGAGGATTGACAGGGGAATCCAAACAGAGAATCAGGCATCCAACGCCCATTTCAATACCACAAATCTGCGTATCAACACGGTCCCCAACAATCATAATATCATCTTTTCCAATCCATTGTTCAATCATATGTGGGTTGGCAGCACCAATGGTTACTTTTCCATTTACAATGTGGTTATGTGGATTACCTGATACCAGTGTGCCTTCTAAGACTTCTACCAAATTGGAATATGGTGTTCTTGCTTTTGCTAAAACGGTATTATCAAATTCATCCATATAGGATTGCGCAATATCATTAATAGAAATGATACCTTCCAGTTTATTATTGTCTGATACAACAGGTAATGTAACAACATCTAATTCGCGCATCATTTTCCATGCTTCTTTGATAGAAATTGTTTTTTTGATACCTGGTGTTTTTCGATATTCAATGTCCATAACCTGTGTGTTCACATCTTCAATGAGTTCAGGAACATCGATATGGAAATAGTTTAATACAAATGCTGTTTCGTTATTGATTTTTCCTGTTCGTTTGGGTATGGCACACCCAGGTGATATTAGATTTTTCAGGTTTGCATAAGCAATGGCAGAACAGATGGAATCTGTATCTGGATTCTTGTGTCCAACCACAATCATTGGTGCTTGTTCCATAATATTAGTCCTCTTTCTTTTTATCTTTAAAAATAATAGTAGGAATTTCATAAAAAAGCAAGGGGAAAGAATAGAAAAAATAGATTAGATATGTAGTACATCAAGAGAAAAGGAGACAGTCTCTTGATGTTTTTCGTTCCTATATAATTAGATTCCATTGATCTTATGGATTCATTCCAGTATCGGAACCCATGTTTTGTTGATTGTTGGTTTCGTCATTTCCGGAACGATTGTTGTTAGCGGAACGCATTCCTGTGTTGGTTCCAGCGTTTTTATTAGTTCCGTTATTTGTAGTGCTGCCAGACGCACTATCATTGTTTGTGCCAGGGTATTCATTGATTTTACCAGACTTGTCTTTTTGATAAATCTGACCAGAATTTGCATCGACATAGAATTCACCGAATAAATCGCCACTATCATTTTTGCTTGTGTCATACAATTTAAATCGGTATCCCTTAGAACCTTCCTGATAGTCGTTTAACTCTTTGTCCTCATCTCGAATTTCAAATTTCGCATCAGAATGATAAGCGCTCATGGTGTCCATAAAATAGTCATGGGCATCATTGTAGTTATCAAAGCCACCATTTCCAACTAAATCGTCGACAGCATTTCCAACACCATCTGCAACATCACCAACCGCGTCACCAGCTCCATTTGCTAAATCACCAACTGCATTTCCGACATCGGTTCCCATATCGTTTGCAGCATTATCGGTTGTATTGTTGTCGTTATTTCCACTTGTGGAACCGGATGTATTTCCGCAACCCACCAAAGAGAAACAAAGCACGAGACCTAATGTGGTTAATCTGAATAAATGATTTGTTTTTTTCATAAATGTGCTCCTTTTCATTGTAATATTGACACAGAATGCGTCTGTGAGTGATAATCACTCGTTTGTCTTTTCTAGTATGTTCTATGAATAGAAAGATTATACATTTTATATGATGAAATCATTTATTTTTGAAATTGTTTTCCTGTGTGATCAAAAGAATAGTGGTCATAATAGATTAAATCAGATACGAGAACAAAGGAATAGCCTTTTTGTTCTAATTTGGTTAGCATTTGATCAAGTGCATCCTTTGTGTAGGTTGTGCCATTATGAAGAAGAATAATACTTCCCTGTTCCAGATTTTGGTGTTCGCAGACGGTTTTTACAATAGAAGATGCACCATAATCTTTCCAGTCTAAGCTATCGACTGAATGATTAATGGACATATATCCAAGAATGTGAGCAACATCAACAACATCATCATTCCAGTCGCTATAAGGTGCTCGAAATAAGTGCATTTTTTTGTGGGTGATTGTATAAACGGTTTGTTCGCAATCTTTGATTTCTTTCATCATATCTTTTTTAGAAAGCTGCGGCATGTGTTTATGCGTGTTACCGTGGTTTGCTATTTCGTGTCCTGCATGGTCTATTGCAAGGATGGCCTCTGGATGGTTCTTTGCAAATTCACCAGTGACAAAAAAAGTAGCGGGTGCGTTGTGACTTTTTAGAATTTGGAGAATATCATTTAAATCTTCGGTCCCCCATGCACTGTCAAAGGTAAGGGCAAGAACGTTTTCTCTGGTATCAACGCTATAAATAGGAAGTTCGTTTTTGGTGACGGAAAAAGTGGAGGTGATTTGTGGATTTTGAGATTGATATTGGATTCCGTAAATGGTGACGAGTAATAGTAGTGCAAGTGAAAGGTACTTCATGAATAGATTGGAATGTGGATTTGACATACCGAAACCCTGATTGAGAAATTTATTATAGTATATGGAAGATATGTTGGTTTAGAACAAAAAGAGAGCCTTTGTAATGGACAAATCATAGTCCCATACACAAAAGCTCGTACATAGTCTAAATCATGTTATTTGATAATCGTAATTCCACCGATCAAAGGAACAGGTTTTTCTTCTTCGTTAATAGCTGCGATTAATCCCATAACCCAACAAACAAGAATAAATACATCCCAAATCCATCCAATGCATGGAATCAAGGCGCCGACAAAACCAAAAATAAAAATAACAAGTGCCTGATTTAGGTGAAACTTAGCACCTTCTTTATCGCCGACACATAATGCAATCACAAGGCCAATCCAAGTGATATAAGCGACAATGCCTGTTGTTCTTGTATCCATAAATATATCCTCCTAAGTGTAATATGTAAGTGATAAGGCAGCTACCCGTTTCGTGAGTTATGCCTATAAATTCATTTAGAAATAGTGTATACCAAACTTATAAAAAAGGCAAATAGTATTTGTAATTGTGTTTTGTTTTGGTGTAAAATAGAAAGAAGAGATTTCTTTGAATCGGAAATTTTGGAGGAAATATTATGGGACGTGTGTGGAATGCATTACGATATGGAGATTTTGAAACTAGAAAATCAATAGGTGGTGTTATTTTCTTCTGTCTGTTAGGCATTATATTGATTATTGTTTCGGGTTTTTCTGGTCAGTTTTATTTGTTTATTATGGGAATGTTGGCTGGTGTGGTTGCGTTGATATTATCGCAGTCATTTACATTGGTTGATGATGACTTTGTAGCAGAGGTGGATCAGGAGGGAAAGAAAGAGACTGTAAAATCTGTTTCTGTCGTAAAAAATGGGGTAAGTTCTTCTACGAAGTCACAGAACAGTGAGAAACAAAAAGAGGACAAGGAGGAGGAAAAAAAAGGAATGCAACGCATGCGTCCAGGCAGAGAACAACGCGAGCGGGGTGTTGCAGTTGAAGTAACAGACTTTTCTGGAATCAATCAACAGGTATTAAAGAAAATAAAACGTAAATATCACGTAAAAAAAGATCATAGACCGATTATGATTGATAATTCTCAAACCTACAACATTAAGGAATGTCCAGCTTTTATTTGGAGAGTACATAGTAAAGTGAATCTTTTGCTGTTAGAAAAAGAACCTCGTAGAATTCGTATTTCAAGAGATATGATTTCATGTGTGGAATATGTTCCGAAGGTAAGAGCAAATCGTGAGAAAGAATATTTGGCATTTCAAAAAGAGAATTTGATTACGAGTGTGTTTGAGGGGTATTTACCAGATTATTTGAATGCCAATGCAGGTGAGGGAAATCTCAAATACAAAAATCTTTATCAGATTTATCCAGATATTCAGATTAGCAATCGCTCGATTTATCAGGTGATGGATTTGCTTTGTATTGATTTTGTTCCAAAGGATCGTTTGACAGAATCCGATAAAGTAAATCAATATTTTAAACGTATTTATGCAGCCAATATTTTGTATAAGGATCGTGTGTATAGTATTACAGAATATAAGGATCTAGTTGAAAAGGTATTAGAAGAGATGTGTTATATGGATATGCCGTATCGGGAGTTTGCAATGACGTTAGAAAATCTGGTGAAAGCAAGATTCATTTCAGATGAATATGCTGACCATTACACAGATGTGCGTAGCAGAGTGCAAAAAAATAAATGATACTTTAGTGTATCATTTATTTTTTTGAAACAATAACGACAAATGTTCTTCAAAACAAACGCCATCGTTAATTGGAATATTAAATTCTTTTGATGTTTCAAGGCAGGTGGCAATAAAACGAGAAGCTTTTTTGGTTGCCTGTGACAAATTAGTGTTATGTAAACTATAACCGGCTATCATCGAAGCAAATACGTCACCAGTTCCTGGACGAAGTGGTAATATTTTTTTGGTATATTGTATTTCGAAATCGCCGTCATCATAGATGGCGTTTCCTATTTTATCCTCTGTTTCAATTCCGGTTACCACAATCTGCTTAGGTCCTGTTTTAGCAATTTGCGTACACATATTTTGAATTTGAATATCTGTTAAGTTATCACAATATGTGTGGTCAGTTAGTACACAAAGTTCCGTGACATTTGGTGTAATGATGGTTGCATGACGAACCAATTCTTTCATTTGTGCACACATTTCTTTGGTGTAGGAATCATAAATGATTCCATGGTCGCCCATGACAGGATCTACAATCACGTGCGGAAAATGAAAGTCAGATAGCATTTGTTTGATGATAGCAATCTGTTTTGCAGAACCTAAAAAACCAGTATAAATGGCATCAAATTGTAATTCCAATTGTTTCCATTTGGAAATATAGTCTTCCATATAAGGTGTAAAATCAAGCATACTATAGTCTGGGTATTCTGTGTGATTGGAAAGAATGGCAGTCGGAACTACGCCACAAGAAATTCCCATAGCGGATAGAATTGGAAGGGCAACTGTGACAGAACAGCGTCCAAATCCAGATATGTCGTTGATGATAGCGATTTTTTTTTGCATGATATTTTTTCCTTTTCTAAAATCCCGTTTGATCGCAATTGGGATGATTTTCGTTACGCTCCATATTACCATTTTTTTTAGAATCTGTCATCCTGTATTCGGCTACAAAAGGAGTTGATAGGTGTTTGCGCGTTGAAAAATATAGATTATAGACTTTACATTAAGAAAAACAGAGCATATAATAAGAAAATATTCTGTTTAGGGAATTGTTTTATGAGAGGAGATTGCTTATGGAAAAGACAAAGACGATAGAAGGTGGAAGAAGTAAGGCAAAACAGATTGCATTGGATTCTATGTTTGTAGCATTGACATTGGTGTTTACAGCGTTTATTAATATTCAGTTGCCATCATTTGGCGGAGCTGGTGGATTGATACATTTGGGAAATGTACCATTGTTATTAGCAGCAATGCTCTTTGGAAAGCGAACGGGAGCGCTTGCTGGGGGTCTTGGAATGGGATTGTTTGATTTGCTCAGTGGTTGGGCAATGTGGGCACCATGTACAGTGATTACCTGTGGACTTATGGGATTTGTTGTTGGTTTGATGAATGCAAAAAAGACTTCGTTTGTGATGCGTGTGTTATCTATTCTTGCAGCCGTTGTAATTAAGATAACAGGATACTTTATTTTTGAAGGTTTCATGATGGGAAATGGTGTAGCGGCAGCATTCAAATCAATTCCGGGAAATGTGATTCAGGTTGTGATGGCTGGTATCATTGTTCTTGTGGTGATTAAACCGTTAGAAAAGGGATTACATGCAATCGATATGTAAATAAATGTGTTCTGTTCTCTGGTAGAACAGATAGGAGGAAGAAAATGTATAAAATGATGACGCCTGGACCTACTATGGTTGCAGAAAACGTTAGAATGGCAAGAAGCTTGCAGGTTGGAAATCCTGATTTGGATTTGGATTTTTTTGATTTTTATAAGGAAACTTGTGAATTATATAGTGAACTGTTACATACAAAGAATGAAAGTTTGATACTAAGTGGAGAAGGAATCTTAGGTTTGGAGGCTGCGATTGTATCGCTGACAGAATCGGGTGACCGTGTATTAGTATTGGATAATGGTGTGTTTGGAAAGGGGTTTGCGGACTTTGTGGATATGTATGGAGGAAAGTCTGTATTATATTCTACCGATTACAAACGCGCAATTGATGTTGCACAGTTAAGAAGTTATTTAGAGCAGGATTCTGATTTTAAATATGCAACAGTTGTGCACTGTGATACACCAAGTGGTATGTTAAATGATGTTAGTCAGATTTGTCCGTTATTGAAAGAATTCGGAATTATGACAGTTGTGGATTCTGTATCTGGTATGTTTGGTAATCCAATAAATGTGGACCATGATCAGATTGATATTCTTTGTGGTGGTTCTCAAAAAGCCATTTCTGCACCAATTGGTCTTACGCTGATAACCATCAGTGAGGATGCAAAGCAGGCAATGGAGCAGCGTAAAACAAAGATTCCAGCATTCTATTCGAACTTAATGATATTTAAAGATTATTATGAAAAGAAATGGTTCCCATATTCTATGCCAATTAGTGACATTTATGGATTGCGACAGGCATTGGAAAATCTGAAAGCAGATCCTGACCATTTAGAGCGTCATCATGAGATTGCGAAGGCGACAAGAGAAGCGATTGTCAGAGCAGGGCTTTCATTATATGCAGAAAATGGATACTCCGATACAGTGACTGTTTTTTCAGTACCTGGTAGTGTAAAAGCACAGGATATATTAACCATTATGAAAAAGGAGCATAATATAATGTTAGCTGGTTCATTTGATGTTATGGCAGGAACCGTCATTCGAATTGGTCATATGGGAGAAAATTGTACAAAAGAAAATATGATAGAAACGCTGGATGCACTAGAAAAAACACTAGAAGAATTAGGAGTGACATTAAAAGAAAAGCTAGAATTTTTGATGTAGGATATCAATGACTTAATTTTATTAAGTATGGAAAAACGATATTTGTAATATGAAAGGGGTATAACCTTATTATATTATGCGCAACCTGGGTAATGTTATACAAAAATTACAATTTTACTTACGAAATTTAAGTGAAAATAGAAAAAAGTGAAAAATTACAAAAAAACGCTTGCATTTTTTAAAAGCATGGTTTATATTACAACTATCAAAGCGATATAGAAAGTAGTAAGGACAAGGGTGTTCTCGGATAGGAGAATACCCTTTTTTTACATAATAAGCCAATTATCGCAAAAAGGAAATGAGAAAGGAAGTATGTGTTATGAGTGAAAATGTTAATGTAACAGAGATTTTTGGAAGTAACGTGTTTAATGATTCCGTTATGAAAGAGCGTTTGCCAAAGACCGTTTATAAAGAACTCAAGAAAACAATTGAGTTAGGAACTGAGTTAAATCCAGCAATTGCAGATACCGTTGCAAATGCGATGAAAGATTGGGCAGTAGAAAAGGGTGCGACACACTATACACATTGGTTCCAGCCAATGACAGGTATCACAGCTGAGAAACATGATTCCTTCATCAATCCTACAGCGGATGGAAAAGTAATTTTAGAGTTCTCTGGAAAAGAGTTAATCAAAGGTGAGCCAGATGCATCTTCCTTCCCATCAGGTGGACTTCGTGCAACAAATGAAGCAAGAGGATATACAGCATGGGATTGTACATCACCAGCATTTATCAAGGAGTCACCAGATGGAAGTACGATTCTTTGTATTCCAACAGCGTTCTCATCTTACACAGGTGAGGCACTTGATAAAAAGATTCCATTACTTCGTTCTATGGAAGCAATTAATGTGCAGGCAATGCGTATTTTGAAACTTTTTGGAAATACAACTTCAACAAAGGTTACAACATCTGTTGGACCTGAGCAGGAGTATTTCTTAATTGATAAAGCAGATTATGCAAAACGTAAGGATTTAATCTTTACAGGACGTACATTGTTTGGTGCAATGCCTCCAAAGGGTCAGGAGTTAGATGATCATTATTTTGGAACTGTAAGACAACGTGTTCTTTCTTATATGAAAGATTTAAATATTGAATTATGGAAGCTTGGTGTAACAGCAAAGACACAGCACAATGAAGTTGCTCCATGTCAGCATGAGTTAGCACCAATTTATGGTACTACAAATGTTGGTACAGATCATAACCAGTTAGTCATGGAGACAATGAAGCGTGTTGCTGAGCGTCATGACTTGACATGTTTGTTACATGAGAAGCCATTTGCTGGTGTAAATGGTTCTGGTAAGCATAACAACTGGTCAATGTGTACAGATGATGGTATCAATTTGTTAGAGCCAGGTAAGACACCTCATGAAAATGTACAGTTCTTATTAGTGCTTACAGCAGTTTTGAAAGCTGTTGATGAGCATGCAGATCTTTTAAGACTTTCTGCATCTAGTGCAGGAAATGATCACAGATTAGGTGCAAATGAGGCACCTCCAGCAATCATTTCTGTATACTTAGGTGAGCAGTTAGATGATGTATTAAAGCAGTTAGATACAACAGGTGAGGCTACAAGCTCATTACAGGGTAAGGAGTATGAATCAGGTGTTGCTTCTCTTCCAAACTTTATGCAGGATGCAACAGATCGTAACCGTACATCACCATTTGCATTTACAGGTAATAAGTTTGAGTTCCGTATGGTTGGTTCAACACAATCAATTGCAACACCAAACATCATTTTAAATACAATCGTTGCAGACGCATTTTGTGAAATTGCTGATGAGCTTGAGAAGGCTGAGAATTTCGAAATGGCAGTACATGATAAGATTAAAGAGTTGATCGGAAAGCATAAGAGAATTATCTTTAATGGTAACGGTTACTCAGAGGAGTGGGTAGCAGAGGCAGAAAAACGTGGCCTTCCAAATATCAAGTGTTTGGTAGATGCAGTAGCAGCATTTAAGGATGAAGATAATATTGCATTATTTGAGAAGCATGGTGTTCTTTCAAAAGCAGAAATGTTATCACGTGCAGAAATCTATTATGAGAACTATGCTAAACAGATTAATATTGAGGCTAAGACAATGCTTGATATGGCTAAGAAAGAGATTATTCCTGCTGTTATGGAATACTCAGCAGCAATGGCAAAGGGTGTTGTTGATTTGAAGGCTGTTGGTGTAGATACATCTGTACAGAGCGGTATCTTAAACGATATTGCAACACAGTTGAAGACATTGACTGCAGCAGTAGCAAAATTAGAAGAGCTTGATGAAAAAGCATTAAGTTTAGAGGATAATATGGAACAGGCAGCTAGATGCTTCCATGACGAAGTATTTGCTTCTATGTCAGAGGTAAGAGAGCCTGCTGATAAGCTTGAAGAGTTGGTTGATAAGAAATATTGGCCATTCCCACAGTATGAAGATATGTTATTCTACGTATAAAATATGCATTCGAAAAGCTATCTTATGGATCATCCATAGGATAGCTTTTTTTTATTTGTTTTTTTGAAAATTTTTTTGAACCTTTTTTTGACTTGCAACAATATAAAGTAGAGGGTATGATACCTCATAATGAGACATAGGCCAATGTCAAGGAATAAGATAGACAAAATGTGTCTTGAAAAGGAATTGTTATATGAACGAAAAAGATATGGATTTTCTGGTAAATGAATATGGAGAATCTGTATATCGGTATTGTAAAAGCATTACATATACATTAGATGATGCAGAGGATCTTTACCAGCAGACCTATTTAAAGGCATTTGAATTGCAAAAGAAAATTAAAAAAGAAGAGAATCCAAAAGCGTATTTGATGTCAATTGCTACCAATTTATGGAAGAATCACAAAAGCCAATATGCAAGAAGGCAGCGAATTGCACCGACAATTTCTACAGAGGAAGAAGGGGTGCAGGTGGAAGATATCAAAGCAGAACATGACTTGTTAAATCAGGTTGTTCAAAATGAGTTGAATGATCAAATCAGGTCCTGTGTCGCAAAGTTACCTGACAAGCAAAGACAGGTCATTGTACTTTTTTATGCAGCGCAGTTATCGATAGAAGAAATTGCAAAGATATTAAGGATTCCCAAAGGAACGGTGAAGAGTCGTCTGAATAAAGCCAGGGCAATGTTGAAGGAAGAAATGGAGGTGCAAGGATATGGCGAATGAAAATAAGCAAGTGGATATTGATCAGTTGTTGGTTCAGACATATGCAAGTGAATCTGTACCAGATGGAGTAAATATTCGTTTAAAAAATCAAATTGCCTGTAAAGCATCTATGCAGGAAAAAAGCATTTCTTTTTGGTGGTTGCCAGCAACCATTAGTACATTTCTTATGATTGCGTTTTGTGGAATGACAGGCTGGCTGTATGTTATTTTAGAACTGAAAAAAGATTGGTTTCTGATGCCGAATTTAACACATCTACTATCAAAAGGATTTGTTTATGTAGTGTGTGCGATGGCATTAGGACATATTTTGGTTAGTTGGTTGTTTACAGTGATTATTATGTGGAAATTAAATTTCCGAAAAAAAGCACATATTTTTTGATTAGGAGGATAAAAAAATGGGAATTGCAATGCCAATGGCACTAAGTATTTTTATGGGAGTAATTATTCCGATTGCGGCAATCGTGATGACAGTATTATTAGCGGTATGGACATATCGGGATGCAAATGAAAAAGGATTAAATGGAATCATGTGGACACTGATTGTTATACTGGTACCAAGTTATATTGGTTTGATTGTATATTTATGTGTGAGATATGATTCGAAAAAGGTAACCTGTTCAAAGTGTATGAAACAGGTAAATGGCAATAGTAGATATTGCTCGAACTGTGGTCAGGAGCTAATTCCAGTTGTTGAGGTTTCGGAAGGTTCAGAAACCTTCAAAAGATCGCAGAAAAAGATTTTGATTGGCTTTTTCTCTTGCATTGGTGCAATGATTTTAGCTATCATTTTTATGATTGCATTTTTGTTAGCTGGTGTAGTAGGAATTGTGGATAAAGCAGTTGATGTTGCGACAGATGTGCAGAAGGTGGTTACACCAGAAGTGATAGAATCCTTGTCAGATTTAGATGCCTTGTTAGGAGAGGAAGGCATTCGCGTTCGTGTGGATGGCGAGGAGGTTTTCATCAAAGATGAAGATGGAAACAGTTTGATTCATGTAGATGGAAATAATGGGACTGTCGATATTGATACCAAATCGTTGAGAACATTGATGGAGAAATGTGGTATTACAATAGATGAATCTATATCGGATGAGGAACTTGAAAACGCATATAATGAATTGTTGAATGAATTAGAGAACATTGATGATTATGAGGATGCTGAAGATTTTAAAGAGCAGGTACATCGTATTGTGGATCAGCAGAAAGAGAAAAAATAAAGCACAAAAAATTTTATGGCGATAATAGATATGCCCCCTGTCTATATGACAGGGGGCATATTATTGTAGTAAGACTTTTCGTGGGATAGGAAAATACTTACTAATATTCGATTAAATAGCGTTCATACGCATTCACCACTGTTGTGTGTTCATTGTATGTGCTTTCGCGTTGTTGATTCCATTTGTAGGTTAAATGCACATGACCGTGAACAAAGTATTTGGGTTTGTATTTGTCAAGTAGCTTTCGGAATACAACAAATCCCATATGTGGTAAATCTTCACCATCATTAAAATCCTTGGCTGGAGCATGGGTTACTAAAATATCAAAGCCCTTATGACGCCACAGCTTAAATCGTAATTTGCGTACCCTGCGTTTCATTTCTCTTTCAGTATATTGATAACCGGAACCATTGTATTTCATGCATCCCCCAAGTCCAAGAATGCGGATTCCATTAAAAATATACAGATCATCATCAATACACACGCAACCATCAGGTGGCGTTTTATCATAAACACCATCATGGTTTCCGTGTACATAAAGAACTGGTGCTTTGGTAAAGGTAGCTAAAAAAGAAAGATAGGCGGGCTTTAAATCACCACAGGAAATAATCAAATCGATTCCGTCTAATTTGCTTTTTTCAAAATAGTCCCATAAGTATTTTGATTCTTCATCGGATAGCACAAGTATTTTCATAGTACAGATGCTCCTCCTTTGTCTGTGGTTGCATCAAGACCTCGAAGTTCTACAATCGATTGTGCATCTTCTTGCAATTCATTAATCGTAGGAATCGTACCAATAACATTATCCACTAACCAATCCATTGTAATGATTTCTTCTGGTTTTAAAATATCCGTCTCATCACATATCATGTTGCCATTTTGGTCGGTTAAAGGACCTGTAAATGGATGGAATAATCCATTGGAGATATCGTGTTTAATGAGATTCACCAGTTTTTGTGTATCCACCGAAAGGTGGTTCGAACAAATGACATCGATAACACCGGCCGATAATCCCCACCAGTAATTAAGCGCTTTACTTTCGCTTGATTCTTCCACTTTCCAGGAACCTCTGAAAATACTGTTAATGAGTTCTTCGTAAAACGCACCCCAATGATAGATAGAAACCGCCAGATTGATTTGTGTATCATCTGTATCCATATAAAGACCATATTGGCGATTATCGGTATCTGGTGTAATCATATCCTGTGAGGAGATGCAAGTAATCTGATGCTCTTTATAGTATGCTGGTATATCTAAATCTTTGACCGAAGACCATGTCAGGTAAACCTTGGCACGTGGATTCGTCATTTTTGCGCCAAGCGCAAATGCATTGATATTTGCAGCCGCACCAAAAATAGGATAATCAGCTGTGTAACCAATTCGGTCGTTTTCACACATTGCACCAGCAATCATACCAGTCAAAAATTTTGCTTCATACATTCTTGTGTAGTATGTACGAAGTGTATTATGAGAGGAGTTGAGTGCGCAGTTTAAGATTTTGATATCCGGATGTGCAGCAGCAACAACCAGACTGGCTTTGATTAATTTAGGTGTAATTGTAAAAATAATATCAAAACCTTTGTCACAAATTTCTTCCAAAATTTGTTCTGCATGATCGTCAATATCTGAAATGATAAAGCTTTCTGTATCAATTAAATCTCCCATCGCATCATCTAGATGAAGACGTCCCAATTCATGACCATATGTCCAGTTAGAGGTAGATGGATTTTTGTCATAAACAAATGCAACCTTTTTCTTTCTGGTAGATATGATTTTATTTAACACTTTTTTTACAATCGGTTTTTCTTCGGTTGGATCCATTAATAATTCCACAGAATCCTGTTCACCTAACAACACAATCTCAGACCAGATTTTTTCAACATTGGCTTTGATTTCACTGCCAATCATTTCTTTTGCCTGTTCATATGGATAAAGTGACAGATAAAAGAGTAGGGCGTCACCAGTTGTAATATCTAATTTCAGACCGCCTTTTTCTTTGAATGCTTTATAAAAGGAAACATGAAAAGATGAAAAATCCATGCATTCATCTTCGGTCCAAACATCGGTTGTATTTTTCCCAACAGCACATAGTAGCTTTTCATAACTTCCAAGTTTGGTAAACTGTAAGTAGTTGATTTTGGTTAACTTGTAAAAGTCCATGAATTCATAGTAAATCTGATTTTCCAAGTCGTCTGTACGACGTGGCACCTTACGAATGACTTCAGCCGCAATTGTTGGTGATTGTAAATATTTTAAAACACTGACGCGTTTATTTCCCTCAATTACATAATAGCGATTCATGTATTCGAATACTTTGATGGTATCATGAATGCCTTCTGATATTTGATAATCTAATAAATGAGCCCATTTGGAACCAAATTCAGTTCGATAATCAAGCAGTGGCATAAAATTATGTGCGAATGCCTGTGTACGTCCGGCAGTGCTTGTACCGACAACCTGATTCAATGGGATATTAATGGTACCAAGACTTACTTCTCCGTCTATATCGACATGGGATAAAATCTCATCTAAGACAGGAAGATAAGGATACTGACCTTTTGATGTTGCTGATTTAAATGCTTTTAACCCCAATTTCTGAGCTTTTAAATATTCCTCAAATGACAAGTTCTCACAACCTTTCCCTCAATATTTTTTTGTGCGTTCTCCAGCGCATACATACCCAAATCATACCATAATCATTATATTTTATCAAATGTAGAAGTGTGAATATACGTGGAAAAAATGGGGAAGAATAGGGGAGAAGGAATTAGAAAGGAGTTAGTATGTTAGCATATTTGGAGATTGAGAAAGTAATTGGAAGAGAGATTTTGGATTCGAGAGGGAATCCGACTGTGGAAGCGCAGGTACAGTTGGTAGACGGAACGATTGGAAGAGGAATTGCACCAAGTGGAGCGTCAACAGGTGAATTTGAGGCTTTGGAGCTTAGAGATGCAGATGATAAACGCTATATGGGAAAAGGTGTAAAAAAGGCAGTTGAAAATATTAATACATGTATTAATGATTGTTTGATTGGAATGAGAGCGTGTGATATTTATGCCATTGATCAGGCGATGATAAAGCTTGACGGAACGAAGGATAAATCGAAGCTGGGTGCCAATGCAATGTTAGCGGTATCGATTGCCTGTGCAAAGGCTGCAGCCTGTTCGTTGGAGATTCCGCTGTATCAATTGATTGGTGGAATATCTGGAACATGTTTACCTGTACCGATGATGAATATTATTAATGGTGGAGCACATTCAAAAAATTCATTGGATTTTCAGGAATTTATGATTATGCCAGTGGGAGCTTGTTGTTTTAAGGAAGCACTTAGAATGGGTACTGAGGTGTATCATTCTCTGGCAAAGGTATTAAATGAGAAAGGACTGTCCACTGCGGTTGGAGATGAAGGTGGTTTCGCGCCAGATGTAGACAGTCTGGAAGAGGTATTAGACATTTTAGTTGAGGCTGTGAAAGCTGCAGGCTACGAGTGTGGTTCAGATATTTGTTTTGCATTGGATGTGGCGGCGAGTGAATGGAAGAGTGAAAAAGGAAAAGGGCATTATCATTTGCCAAAATCAAAAAAGGATTACAATTCGGATGAGTTAATTGACATGTACAAAAATATGTCTACCAAATATCCAATTGTATCCATTGAGGATCCGTTAGATGAAGAGGACTGGGATGGATGGAAAAAGATTACGGCAGAGCTTGGAGACAAGGTTCAGCTTGTTGGTGATGATTTGTTTGTTACAAATGTGGTGCGCCTTGAAAAGGGAATTAGCGAAGGTTGTGCAAATTCCATTTTGATTAAATTAAATCAGATTGGAACGTTGTCAGAAACGTTAGAGGCGATTAAGATGGCACACAAGGCGGGCTATACAGCAATTGCATCGCATCGATCTGGAGAAACAGAGGATACCACAATTGCAGATCTTGCTGTTGCAATGAATACGGGTCAGATTAAGACAGGAGCACCGTGTAGAAGTGAGCGAGTAGCAAAGTATAATCAGCTTCTTCGAATTGAGGAAGAACTTGGTGAAGCAGCGGTATATCCTGGAATGAAAGCATTTCATGTTAAGAATAGATGTGAATGTGGAGATGATTGTCAATGCTAGGAATGATTAGAACGAATGAATAGTATTTTATGAAATGTAAAAGAAAATGATAGAATCCCTCTTTCGTAGATAAGGGGGATTCTATTCGTATGGATTACTGAAAGCTGGATTTACAAATGCGCGCGTATAAGGTACAATGGTGCGGTGTAACAATTGTGTAGAGAAAAGGCAGGAAAGTAGATTGAAAAATTTGTATATAGCGGAAAAACCTAGTGTGGCAAGGGAATTCGCTAAAGCACTAAAGATTAGTGGAGGCAGCAAAGATGGATATATTGAATCTGGTGACAGTATTGTTACCTGGTGTGTTGGTCATCTTGTTACGATGAGCTATCCGGAAGAATATGACCCTGCACTAAAAAAGTGGACTGTAGAAACGCTACCATTTTTACCAGAGCAATTTAAGTATCAGGTGATTGATGGTGTTGCAAAACAATTTCATATTGTAAAAGGACTTCTTACGAGAGAGGATGTGGGATGCATTTATGTCTGCACAGACTCAGGACGTGAGGGAGAGTACATATATCGTTTGGTAGATCAATTGGCAGAGGTTCCTGATACGAAAGAAAAGCGAAGAGTATGGATTGATTCGCAGACGGAAGAGGAAATATTGAGAGGTATCAAAGAGGCAAAACTATTATCGGAATATGATAATTTATGTGCATCTGCATATCTTCGTGCAAAAGAAGATTATTTGATGGGAATCAATTTTTCCAGAATTTTAACACTCAAATATAGTTATATTGTAAAGAATTATTTGGGAAAAGAGCGATGTGTTATTTCAGTTGGTCGAGTGATGACCTGTGTGCTTGGAATGATTGTTCGAAGAGAGCGGGAGATTCGTCAATTTGTAAAGACACCATTTTATCGTGTGGTTGGAGATGTGGCATTTGCGGATGGCAATTTTGAGGCAGAATGGAAGGCCGTTGAGGGCACGAAATATTTTAATTCGCCATTGCTTTATAAAGAAAATGGATTTAAGACAGAAAACGATGCAAAGCAACTGGTTGCGGAATTAAAAGAGGGTGCAGATCAAAATGCAGTCATTCAAAAAATAGAAAAAAAGAAAGAAAATAAAAATGCACCGTTACTTTATAATTTGGCAGAACTTCAAAATGACTGTTCCAGATTATTTAAGATTAGTCCGGATCAAACGCTTCAAATTGTGCAGGAATTGTATGAGAAGAAGATGGTGACATATCCAAGAACAGATGCGAGAGTATTATCCACAGCGGTAAGTAAGGAAATTTATAAAAACATTTCTGGATTAAAAAATATTCCGTCTATGAAAGCGTATGCGGAACAGATTTTGCAAAGCGGTAGTTATAAGCAGATTGCAAAGACACGATATGTAAATGATAAACAGATTACAGACCATTATGCGATTATTCCAACAGGACAGGGGTTGAACGCATTTGGTAGTGTGAATGATACAGCGAAGAAAGTGTATGAGATCATTGTTAGACGTTTCTTAAGCATTTTTTATCCGCCAGCTGTATATCAGAAGGTTTCCATTACATTGGAGAGAAATCAGGAGCAGTTATTTGCGAATTTTAAAGTTTTAATTGAGCCGGGATATCTGCCACTTACAGTATATTCGTTTGGAAATAAAAAGGAAGAGGAAGAGAAGTATTCCAGTGCTATGGTGGATGCTCTGATGCAGCTGAAAAAGGGTGCAACCCTTCCAGTTAATGAATATAGTATTAAGGAAGGAGAAACTTCTCCACCTAAGAGATACAGTTCTGGAACTTTAATTTTAGCGATGGAAAATGCAGGACAGTTAATTGAAGATGAGGAACTTCGTGCACAGATTAAAGGTAGTGGTATTGGTACATCTGCGACCAGAGCGGAAATTATCAAAAAGCTTGTGAATAATAAATATTTGGATTTGAATAAGAAAACGCAGATTATTACACCGACGTTGATGGGCGAAATGATTCATGATGTAGTGGCTTCTTCGATACAGTCATTATTGAATCCGGAACTGACAGCAAGCTGGGAAAAAGGTTTGTCCTATGTTGCAGAAGGTTCTATATCGGAAGAGGAATATATGAAAAAATTAGAGGCATTTGTGCAAAAGAGAACAGATGCGGTAAAAGGATTAAATAATCAATATCAGTTGCGTACATACTTTGATTATGCAGCACAGTTTTACAAAAAAACAGAAAAAGAGAGAAGACCGAAAGGTAGTAAAAAGGGTTGATACCTAATTAAGTGATAAACATGAAAGGAGATAGCAGCATGCAGACAGAAGTAACGATTCAGGAATTGTATTCCTTAGAAGAAACATTGGCAAAGCCGTTGTTAGAGGAGTTGACTTATCCATGGGAAGCACTTTCTAAGATTGGAGATTTTATTAAAAAAATTGGACCAACACTTTCAAAAGAGATATACGAAGAAAAGGGAGAGAATATTTGGATTGCAAAATCTGCAAAAATATATCCGAACAATTATATAGCAGGTCCATGTATTATTGGTGAACATACAGAGGTTCGTCCAGGTGCATTTATTCGTGGTAATGCACTTGTTGGAAATGATTGTGTTGTTGGTAATTCCACAGAATTAAAAAATGTAATCTTATTTAACCATGTTCAGGTTCCACATTATAATTATGTTGGGGATTCTGTTTTGGGATTTTATTCCCATATGGGTGCGGGCTCGATTACATCAAATGTGAAGGCTGACAAAACCCTTGTACATGTCAAAGGAAATGGATATGATTTGGAGACAGGATTAAAGAAATTTGGTGCAATGTTAGGAGACCATGTTGAGATTGGTTGTAATACAGTTTTGAATCCGGGAACCATTGTTTGTAAGGATTCTAATGTATATCCTGTTAGTATGGTGCGGGGTGTTGTTTCAGCGCATTCGATTTACAAAAGTAGGGATGAAATTACGCAAAAAAAATAGGGATTTTGCATTGGATGTTATCCTGAAAATCCCTGTTTACATTATTGGTTTTGGTTTGGAACAGCTTTTTCCAAAGCATTTTTTATAGCTTGATTTAATATGATATAGGTATACTGATTTTCTTTGGAGTATGTTATATCATCAATGTTGTCTACAACAGTAATTTGGTTGTTTATTTCATTTAAAGCAGGTTCTAAAAGCGGATACATAGTGGTGACGGTTTCGTCAAGATTATCGATGTTTACGCCGCTGATGGTATCTGCATCTACTGTGACTGCAACATTTAAGGTGTTTTCTCCAAGGGTAATAGTAGAGGAATATACTCCGGGAATGAATCGACTTGTTTCTTTTCGTTCCCGATTTTTATTTTTGCCTAACATGCCAGCAATAAAAATAATCATTAGAATTCCGAGGACAATTAAGATTCCTGTGAAAATGATTTCTTTGCTTTTAATAACGATGATTTTTGTCTGTGTTCCCATTTTTTTCCTCCTGCAGATTGTTAATAAAAGAATATGCGGTGAGGATTTTTTTTAGAACAAATTTTTTCAAAATGACAAACTACGGTCAAGAAAAGTGGTATAATATATATCAAATTAGGTGATTGCGAAACTCAATATAGGTGGTTGAAAGTTGTATAATATAAACAAATCCAAGTTGGGGCGCTTTCGCTTAGTTCTGTAAGTAACGGTACATAAGGTCACAAAATATGTGACCTAAGTACCGACATACAGAAATATCCCAACTTAGATAGTTGTTTATATTAAACAACTATAATCTACATAATAGAGAGTTTTGCAATCACCTATATTTATATAACCATAAAAAAGGAGATATCGATGGCGATACAGTTTATTATTGGTGGAAGTGGAACAGGAAAGACCACATATATATATAATCAAATGATAGAAAAGACAATGCAAGGGTGTGAACAGCCGGTGTTGTTTATGCTTCCAGAGCAGGCGAATATGTCGGCAGAACAGGAGATGATACGTGTGCATCCAAAGGGTGGAACAATGGATATTTCTGTGCTTAGTTTTACGCGACTTGCATTTAAAATTTTTGATGAACTGAATGTGCATACCAAAGATGTGTTGGATGATTTTGGAAAAAGTATGTTGATTATGCGTGTGTTAAAACAGCAGGAAGAGAATCTGACATATTTTGGTTCTATGATCAAAAAACAAGGATTTGTTGATGAAATCAAATCAATTTTATCTGAGTTTTATCAATATCAGATTACACAAAAAAAGTTAGACGATGTGATTGAAAAACTCAATCCAGAAAAAAGTTTATTTCATAAATTATCGGATGTGCGTGTGATTATGAAGGCATTTGAAGAAGCATTACAGGATTCTTATATGGTGACAGAGCAGTTGTTATCCTTGTTAAAGGAAGTACTAGTAGAATCCCAATTTTTGCGTGGGGCGGACATTTATTTTGATGGATTTACAGGGTTTACACCAGCACAGTTTTGTGTGATTGAGGAGTTAATGAAACTCCAGTGTAATTTGTTTTTTTCGGTTACAATGGATGATACAATTTTTGGAAATAACAATTATAGTGAGCAGGGATTGTTTTCACTGAGTAAGCAAATGATTGATAGATTATGTAAACTAGCGCAGGATATGCAGGTACCTGTTTTACCACATGTTGCAATGGCATGTCGGTATCGTCAATCTGATAAAAAAGCACTGTTACACTTAGAGAATTCTCTGTTTCGTTTTCCGGTTTGCGCATATGAAAAAAATACGGATGAGATAGAAATTGTGACTGCATGTGACGAAAAAGAAGAGATTGATTTTCTTGCAAAATATATTCAAAGTTGTGTGCGCGAAAAGCAATATGCATATTCGGATTTTGCAATTGTTTATGGTGATATTATGCAAAAAAATGAGCTGGTTAAACAGGCTATGGAACGTCACAAAGTACCATATTTCATGGATTATAGCGAACCGATGAAGCATAATCCATTGGCGGAATTTATGTGTGCGTTGCGTGATGTTTTTTTGCAGGATTTTAGTTATGAAAGTGTATTTGGATTGCTCAAAACAGGGTTTTTTGATATGGAAAAAACGGATATTTGTTTGCTGGAAAACTATGTCGTGCAGTATGGCGTTCGTGGATACAATTGGTGGAAGCAGGCGTTTCGAGGTGGTGTAAAAGGACTTGGAAGATTGAATGAAATCAGGCAGGTCTTTATGGATAAAATGGAGCCGCTTATGGAATGTTTTGGTCAGAAAAAAGCTATGACAAAACAATATATTTACGCCTTGTATGATTTTATGTCAACCAATGGAATAGCTGAAAAAATACATGCCATAAGTGTGCAGCTTGAAAGAGACGGTATGCTTCGAGAGGCAAAAGCGTATAGCCAGGTGTATGAAAAATGTTTGGATGTTTTTGATAAAATGATTGATATCATGGGTGAAGAAGAAATAGAACGAGATATATTAATGGAGCTTATACAGACTGGAATTCGTGATATGAAATTAGGGGTTATTCCGTCTACACTTGATCAGGTTGTAATTGGTGATATTGAGCGAACAAGATTACAGAATGTTAAGGTGCTTTTGATTGCTGGTCTCAATGAGGGAATTCTTCCTAAAAATGAAGATGGAAAAGGAATCCTGGCAGAACGTGATCGCGAGCAGCTCAAAGGATTACAAATGGAACTTGCACCAACTGCGAAAGAGGATGTTTTTTTACAACAGTTTTATTTTTATTTGCAGATTACCAAGGCATCCGAAAAAATTGTTTTGTCATTTCGCGAAAAGGATATGATGGGAGGCGCAATGCGACCATCTTATTATCTGAATCGAATATGTATGATGTTTCCGCAAAATAAGATAAAACATGTGATGGAATATGAGAATCTATACCCTGTTACGGAGCAGGGATTTATTCATGATTTTGCAACGCAGCTGTTATCTTTAGAGGAGCAGGATTCTAGTTATTTACAAATTGTGAAAGAGGAATTTCCAGAGCAGTATGCAAAAATTATGCAGGGATATTTCTATCAAAATAATGAGCAAATATTAGAACAATCTCTTGCGAGAAAGTTATATGGCGATCATATGATTCATAGTGTTTCGCGATTGGAAACGTATTCAGCATGTGCGTATCAGTTCTTTTTGCAATATGGATTAAAGCTAAAGAAAAATGAAATTTACAGCATAGAAACAACACATATTGGAACCATTTTACATGCAGTAATGGAGACGTTTTTTACATGGGTTCGAGATGAAAAAATTGATATTAGCACCATGGAAAAAACACAGTTAGAAGAACGAGTAGAACATATTACAAAAGAGGCTGCGAAAAAAGAAAATGAAACGATTTTTGAAAGCAGTTTTCGAAACCGTCATATGCTAGATGTGATGGTTCGGATTTCGAAAAGAAGTGTTGATAATTTGTGTAGACATTTGACACAGGGAGATATGCAGCCAACCTATTTTGAGGAAGTTTTTTCACCAGAAAAACAATTGGATTATATCGATATGGCATTGATGCAGGGCGTAAAAATGGAGATGCGTGGAATTGTCGATCGTGTTGATATCAAAGAGACGGAGGAAGCAGTTTATTTCAAAGTCATCGATTACAAATCAGGAGCAAAAGACATTGATTTTATAAAAATGTATGAGGGAAGACAGCTTCAGCTTACTGTATATATGAGTGTGATGGAAGAGTTGTTAAAACGACAATTTCCGAATAAAAAAATTATTCCAACTGGTATGTATTACTATCATTTATATGACCCGATTATTGAGGAAGAAGATGATGAAAAATTAGAGCAAAAACGAATCGATGGTAGTAGGTTATCTGGGCTTGTAAATAAGGATGAAGAATGTTTACAGATAATGGATCATAAAACGGGAACTGTGACCCCGGTAAAATACAAAAAAGATGGAGATTTTTCTGCCACAAATAAGTCTTTGGTGACGGCAGAGGAATTGAATAAAATATCAAAATTTGTTAGGGAAAAAATGATAGAGATTGGTAACGATATGGTTGCAGGTAAGATTGCGATGAATCCTGAAAAGGGAGAAATTAGCAGTCCATGTAATGTATGCGATTATAAAAGTGTTTGTCGTTTTGAGGCAGGACTTGGTGGAAATGGATATAAAATAGCGCCACAGATGAGTAAAGAGGAAGCAAAAAAATGTGTGTTGGGAGAGGAGGAGAGCCATGAATTGGACAACCGATCAGAAGAAGATCATTGATTCTAGAAATTGTAATTTGTTAGTATCTGCAGCGGCTGGTTCTGGTAAGACAGCAGTATTGGTTGAGCGAATGATTCAGATGATTTCGGATGATGCGCATCCAATGGATGTGGATCAACTTCTCGTAGTAACTTTTACAAAAGCTGCTGCGGCGCAGATGAAAGAAAAGATTGCAAGTGCGATAGAGAAAAAATTGGAAGCCGATTCAGCTAACGAACATTTGTTGAGACAGGTCAATCTTGTAAATCGTGCGAATATTATGACGATTGATAGTTTTTGTTACAAGGTAGTAAAGGAGCACTTTTATGTGTTGGGTTTGGATCCGAATATTCGTGTGGGAGATACAGGAGAAATGGGTCTGTTAAGAGAAGAAGTGCTGGAAAAAGTGATGGAAGAATTTTATCAAAAAGATAACGCATTTTGTCAGTTTTCAGATGCTTTTTCCGCAGATAAAAAAGATGATAATGTCGCAGATTATATACTCAAATTATATGATATTTGTTCGAGTTATCCGAGACCAGAAGAATGGACAGCACAGGCAAGGAACGTGTTACTTGTGCAGGAGGAGGATGCCTTTGACGAGATGACCGTTGTAAAGAAATTATTTGATGAAATGCATGCAAGTGCACAGGCGATTCGGGAACGAATAGTAGACGCGTTATCAAAGTGTAGACAAAAAGATGGACCGATTCATCTAGAGGCTGCTTTTTTGTCAGATATTCAAATGGTGGATGACATGATAGCAGCAAAAAAATATACACATTTTCATGATTTGTTAGAAACAAATTTTGCAAGAATTGGTCGCGGGAAAAAAGGTACATTTGATGAGGACCTTGCAGAGGAATTAAAAAAGCTTCGTGAAGATTATAAAAAGCAAATTAGAAGTTTGCTGGAGATGTTTGTATTGCCATTTTCGTCTGTTGTTGAGCAGATGCAAAAACAGGCACCGATGATGATTGCGTTATTAGATGCAGTAGATGCATTTCGTGCACGTTTTTTGGAAGAAAAATTGGCGAAGAATATATTGGAATTTAGTGATGTGGAACACTGTGCATTGAAGGTTTTATGTGCGGGATATGATGAAGATGGCAATGCGATTCCAAGTGCAATTGGAAAGGAAATGGCTGCTGATTTTGTTGAGATTATGATTGATGAGTATCAGGATAGTAACTTTTTGCAGGAAGCAATTTTGCGCTGTGTATCTACCGTTCCAGAAGGTAAAAATAACATATTTATGGTAGGTGATGTGAAGCAGAGTATTTATCGTTTTCGAATGGCAAGACCCGATTTGTTTATGGATAAATATCATACCTATGCATTAGAGGAAGGAAGTAGCAATCGAAAGCTTCTTTTGAAGAATAATTTTCGAAGCAGAGCCAATGTTTTGGAAGGCATTAATTATTTGTTTTATCAAATCATGGGAGCGGATTTGGGCGGTATTGATTACACAGAGGACGAGGCTTTGATTCCGGGAAAGACGTTTTTAGAAGGCTCCGATGACAGTGTGGAATTGCTGATTGGTGAAACAAAGGATTTCGAATTTCTTCGTGCAGAGGATGAGATGGAATCAGCTCAAAATGATGAGCAGTTAAATGATGAATTAGAAGATATTGGAAAGAAAGAATTAGAGGCAACGATGGTAGCAAATCGTATTTTGGATTTGATGCAGGGAGATACAGCATATCAGGTTGTTGATGAGCAAACAGGGGAATGGAGAAATCTTCAATATCGTGATATTGTCATTTTATTTCGTGCGCCATCGAGCTATCAACAGGTGTTTTATGAAACCCTTATGGCAAAGGGAATACCAGTCCTTGTACAGAATGAAAATGGGTATTTTGACACCATAGAAATTCGTCTTGTTTTGAGTTTACTTCGTGTATTGGATAATCCATATAATGATGTGGAGTTTGCAGCTGTATTACGCAGTTATTTTGGTGGATGTAATAGTAACGAGCTGACATGGATTGTTTTGTTAAAACGTAAATTGGAACAAAAAATACAAGCCATGCAAAGTGAAAAACAGGATGCGTATCGACTGTATTTATACGATGTTATAAAGCAGATTGTGTCTTGGAACGAACAGGAATTTCATTCGTTTTTACAGGATTATGAACTCTTGTTGGATGGAATAGATGTTCGTGAAATTGAAAAAAAATGTAGTGCATTGTATGCGTTGTTAAATCATTTGATTTCGAAAAAAGAAATCCATGGAATTGGTGATATTTTATCTGAGATTTACATGAAGGAAAATTATTATTTTTATGTAAAAGGGATGCCAGAAGGAGGACGAAGAGCAAGGAATCTGGAGCTGTTTTTACAGGAAGCACAAAAGTGTGAGGTTGATGCTTTTTGCAGTGTATTTGACTTTTTAAGATATGTTGAAAAGCTGCAAAAAAAATCGATTTCTTTAGGTGGAGATCCAGGTATAGATACATCAGAAAATGTTGTTCGGATGATGAGTATTCATAAGAGTAAAGGATTGGAATTTCCAGTTGTATTTTTGTCTGGAATTGGAAAAACATTTAATCAGATGGATACTAAAACACCAATTATTATACATCCAGATTATTATATTGGAGCGAAGTATCGTGATACGGAAAAACGACGTGGAAATGATACCTTTCTTCGAAAGGCGATGGTTGCGTTGACAACCACGGAAAATATCGCAGAGGAATTAAGAATTCTTTATGTTGCAATGACAAGAGCAAAAGAGAAGTTGATTATGACTGGTGTGACAAGTGATGTCCCTGCCCTGGTGAAGCGATATGAACATATTGCAACAAGAAAGGAAGAAAAATTATCGTTTGCAAATGTGAAAATGGCACGTAGTTATTTAGATCTTATTGTGATGGGATTGATGCGTAATGAAGTGTTTGAAATGGCAATGAAGCAAGTTCGAAAACGCATGGATAAAAAAGGGGAAGCAATTATCAGTGCGGAATACGAGAGAAAGGAAAAAATTTCTCGAGAATCGATTCGATTAAAGGTTGAAGTGTTTGATTATATGAATTTAATTGTGCAGCATTTAAAGACAGATTTGGAAAAAGAAAACGACAGAGAATATGCACTGATACAGTGGCAACAAAAAGAAGCATGTAATAAAGAGCCTTTGTCGGAAGCGTTGCATTGGAACTATCATGATAGTCAGTATACTACGATAAAATCAAAGCTTTCTGTTACGGAAATTAAGCGGATTTATGAAACAGATTTTGAACCTTCAGACGTGATTGAAATGGAACGTGAAAAAGAGTATGTTGCACCATTGCCAAAGTTTTTGCAAGGGGATATTCCTATGGATCGTGCAACGCAGGGAACCTGGGTTCATAAAACGATGGAATTGGTTGATTTTGGTATGGAGCTTACAAAAGAACAATTGCAAAAAAGCTTGACAGATATGATAGAGGAAGGCAGAATACCAAAGGATATTGTTTCCTTTTTCTCAGCAGATAAAATCTATACATTGTTGCAGTCGTCACTTGGAAAAAGAATGCAGCGTGCAGCAAAATTGGGTTTGTTATGCAAAGAAAAACAATTTATTGCAGGTGTACCCGCGCATAAGATTATGCGGGAATCAAGGGATGATGAAAATGATAAATTAATCTTAGTACAAGGTATTATCGATGCGTATTTTCAGGAAGAGGACTATCTCGTATTGCTAGATTATAAAACAGATTTTGCAAAACTGGGAGAGGAAGAAAAACTGGTAAAACGATATGCAACACAGTTGATGTATTACAAAGATACATTAGAACAGTTAACAGGATTAAAGGTAAAAGAAAGCTATATTTATGCTTTCGCATTAGATAAAGCAATTGAAATAAAATGATGTGGAATTTACCCATGAAGGAAAAGGGGCGCAGGAATATGACGTATCAGGAATGTGTGGAATATGTATTATCAATTCCGTTGTTTGCAAAAAAATTAGGGACAGATAATTTAAAACAAATATTAGAGCATATGGGGCATCCAGAATGTGCATATCCCGTGATTCATGTAGCTGGTACAAATGGAAAAGGTTCTACCTGTCAGTTTCTTGCGTCCTTGTTACAGCAGGATGGTTTTCGGGTTGGTGTGTTTACTTCACCACACTTGGTTCGAATCAATGAGCGAATTCGAATCAATGATGAGATTATATCAGATGAGTCATTTTTAGCTGCATTTGAAGAAACAATGCAGTTTGTTTCTAATGTAAAAAAAAGAGGGATTGATCATCCATCTTTTTTTGAATTTGTATTTTTAATGGCCGCACATTATTTCCAAAAAGAAAAGGTGGATTATGTGATTTTTGAAACGGGAATGGGTGGTAGATTAGATGCAACAAATGTGGTTCAGCCAGTTCTTTCAGTTATTACATCGGTGGGAATGGATCACACACAATTTTTAGGAGATACATTAGAGCAAATTGCAAAGGAAAAAGCAGGAATTATGAAAAAAGGAGTTCCTGCGCTTTATTTTGACCGTAAGGATTGCGCGACAGAGGTAATGAAAGGTTATGCACAAGAAATAGGTGCACCATTAGAGGTTGTCGAAAAAAAACAGTATAAAATCGAAAAAATAACAGAAAAAACCATTGATTTTTCGTTTGATAGTGGTTATTATAAGTACAGCAGTTTGCAAATTAAGAAAACAGCGCTATATCAGGTAGAGAATGCAATATTAGCGTTGAAAGCATATGAACTGCTTGACATTCGTAAGAATGATTTGAATAGTTTAGGTTTGGTGAAGGCAGGATTGCTTAGCATGACATGGCCTTGTAGAATGCAGGAGATTGCACCGCATGTTTATATTGACGGTGCACATAATGAAGAAGCGATTGAAGCATTTTGCAAAACATTAGAAGAATTGTTTGGTGACAAACGAAAAGTTTTATTATTTGCTGTTTCCAAGGATAAAGATTATTTATCCATGATCGAGCGCTTAAGTAAGATTGCGTTCGAGGAAGTTGTTGTAGTTCGGTATAGTGGAGACAGAGCCGCAGATACGTCTGTGGTAGAGGATGCATTTAGACGTTTTTCGGGTAGTAAGATTACCACCTATTATGATATAAAAGACGGTTTCTTGTACGCAAGAGACCATGTTGGTGAACGGTTTTTATTTTGTGTAGGATCTTTGTATCTGGCTGGTGACTTACTCGCATTGGGAGTATAGATTATTATGATTAATTTTGATGAAGAAGTAAGAAAATTTCAGCCTTGTCTCGAAGTTTCACAGGCTGAGGATGCAATATATAAGAACGATGTAAAAGATATTACAGATGTATTAGAAGAAATGTTACAACAGGTGAAAAGTACACAGGAGAAATAGGCGGTGAATAATATGGAGTGTTTGAATTGTGGAGCACCTGTATTAGAGAACGGACACTGCAGTAGCTGTGGTATGAGTCATAAGCTGTTGGCAAAGGCTTATAATACATCGAATTATTATTACAATTTAGGATTAGACAGAGCAAGTGTCAGAGATTTAACAGGGGCTATTGATGCGCTTAATTTAGCGCTCAAATATAATAAGCAGAATATCAATGCAAGGAATTTATTAGGTCTTGTTCATTATGAAATGGGTGAGATTGTTTTAGGATTAACGCATTGGGTAGTGAGTGCAAATTATCTACCATCTAAGGAGAATATTGCACACAAATATATTGATGAGGTACAAGCTGATCCGCTGAAATTAGAAGAAGCGAATCAGTTGGCAAAACAATTTAATCAGGCGTTGTTACACGCGAAGCAGGGAACAAGAGATTTAGCATTTATTCAGTTAAAGAGAATCTTATCAAGTTATCCACATTTTGTGAAAGGATATTTATTGTTGGCTCTTTTATATATGGAGAGCGGTAATAAAGATAAAGCAAAAAAAGCTTTAAAACGTGTTCTTCGAATTGACAAGAATAATACGCTTGCGATTCGTTATTTCACAGAGATGGGAATGGCGCCACGTGAGATTATGGGCATGAAAGAATCGAGTGTTCGAATTGATGTGAATTCGGCATATAACGATGAGGAACCATTTAAGACTGATCTGGAAACTTTAGTTGAGAAAAGTTTGGAGAACATCGATAATTTAGATAAGGAGATAGCATCTTACAAAGATGTGAATCATAACAAATTTAATTTGTTATATGTATTGGTTGGTTTGATTTTAGGTGTGTTGGTTTTTTGGGTGTTGGTGTTACCAACAAAATTGAGTCATGCGAACAAATCAAACCGAGAAGAACAGATTGCGTATAGCGAGGAGTTATCTGGAAAAGATGTAACGATTTCTGATTTGGAACAGCAGGTTTCCAGTTTACAAAAGGAAATGGAAGATAAGAAGAAAGCAGAAGACGAGGAAGCGCAAAAAGCAGCGGAATCGAAAGATGCATTTGGAATTGTGAAAACGCATATTCCAAATACAACATATAAGACGTTGTGTGAGGAAGCGGCGAGAGCCATTAATGAAGGTCAATATGAAAATGCAATTGATATGTGTAATGTTGCATTGGAGATTCAAGAAGGCGATGATGCATATTTCTATTTGGGTAAGGCATTTATTGGTAATCAGGATGAACAAAAAGCAAAAGCGGCCTTTATTAGTTTAAAAGAGAACTATCCTGAAAGTAGTCATATAGAAGAAGTTAAGGATTACTTGTCAGAGTAGATATTTTACAAATGAATGGATTAGATACGAAAGAAGAGACAACATATTTGTTGTCTCTTCTTTTATTTTTTAAGAATGGAAAAGGAGTAGAAAAATGGAAGAGATTTTATTTGAGAAAAAAGGAGAAACATTAATTATTTATTTGCCAAATGAGTTGGATCATCATGCGGCAGCAAAAATTCGGGAACAGACGGATGAACTGTTTGCAGGGAAAAGGGTGCGTGATGTGATTTTTGATTATCATCATACATACTTTATGGACAGCTCTGGTATTGGTCTTGTGATGGGACGATACAGAGAGGTTCGGTATCTAAAAGGAAATGTATTTATTGTTGGAGTCAATGATAAGGTGGCCCGTTTTTTAGATATATCAGGTCTTTACCGTGTAGCAAAGAGATGCCCAGATGCGGACACTGCATTGGCATTTATTCAAAATAATAGAGAAAAGAGAGAGGAATTAGAATGAAACAGTTTAATAATCAGATGATCGTAGAATTTGATAGTGTATCAAAAAATGAAAGTTTTGCCAGAGTTGTTGTTGCTGCATTTGTGACACGATTAAATCCTACTTTAGAGGAGGTGGCAGATATCAAAACGGCAGTGTCGGAAGCAGTTACCAATTCTATTATTCATGGGTATGAAAATAAGGATGGTCGCATTCGGATAGAAACGCATATTGTGGATGATACTGTAACGATTGTTGTTAAGGATTATGGAACAGGAATTGCAGATATTGAAAAAGCAATGGAACCAATGTATACCTCGAAACCTGAATTGGAACGTTCTGGAATGGGATTTGCATTTATGGAAGCGTTTATGGACGAGTTGTTTGTTGAGTCAGAAGTTGGGAAGGGAACTATGGTGACAATGAGGAAGGTGATAGGACGTAAATATGTAATGTAGTGGGAGGCGTCATGGACAAGACTTTAGAACTTTTAAAGCTTGCAAAAGAAGGAGACCAAGACGCAAAAGAACGAGTTGTTACAGAAAATCTGGGACTTGTCTGGGCAGTTGCCAGAAGATTTATGGGAAGAGGATATGAGCTGGAGGATTTGTATCAGATTGGTTGTATCGGATTGATGAAATGCATAGAGAAGTTTGACTTATCCTATGATGTTAAATTTTCAACATATGCAGTCCCGATGATTAGTGGTGAAATCAAACGGTTTTTAAGAGATGATGGAATGATTAAGGTAAGCAGGACACTAAAGGAAACAGCTTACAAGGTAAAAAAGGCAAGAGATGAAATTGTGAATCGTACAGGAATGGAGCCACAAATTGAAGAGCTTTCTCAGATGTTAGAAATTGATGTGGAAGAGATTGTTGCATCCCTAGAGGCAAATGTGGAAGTGGAATCGATTCATAAAACAATATATCAAAAGGATGGGAATGCCATTTATTTGATGGATAAGATCGCAGATGCACAGGATGAAAATGAAACTTTATTAAATCGAATGGTTGTTGAAAAGTTATTGAGTCAATTAGAAGAAACCGAACAGTTAATTATTCGGTTGCGATATTTTGAAAATAAAACACAGACGGAGATTGCGAAAGAGATTGGTATTTCGCAGGTGCAGGTAAGTCGAATGGAAAAAAAGATACTATTAAAATTACGTCAAAAAATGTAGAGAAAAAACGAGTACCATATTAACAGATGTATCCTTTATGGGTTGTGGAGAAATGTTGTTAATATGGTACAACATTTTTATTACCACCATCCAAACATTTTACCAAGGTAATAGATCATACCAAGAATCCAACTCGTAAAAATACCGTACAAAATGACAGGACCGGCGATTGTAAAGATTTTTACACCGATGCCAAAGACTTGTCCTTCTTTTTGATATTCAATCGCAGGTGCGGCTACGGAATTTGCAAAGCCCGTGATGGGTACCAATGCACCAGCACCACCTAATCTTGCAATGCGTCCATATACATTTAATCCAGTTAAGAGAACGCTAAGAAGAATTAAGGATAAGGATTCATAACTGGCTGCATCCAGTTCACTCATGTTTAAGTAATCCTTGTAAAAGTGAAAAATCAATTCTCCAATCAGGCAAATGGTTCCGCCAATCCAAAATGCATTGAAGCAATTTTTCCACATGTTATAGGTTGGTGTGATTTGTTCGACGTATTTGTTGTACGCTTTATTACTCATTTTCTGTTCCATAATAGAACCTCCATTTTATGATTCGTTATTCGTGTTTAAAAATAGTATTGCTAGCTATAAAAAAAATATGCATATGCTGGCTGGCATTTCTAATTTCATTCTATGACAATAAATTGTAGTATGGAAAAACATGCTTTTCCTGCGGCAAGAAAAAAGATAATGAAGACAATCCATTTTTGAATGTGTGCCTTTCTTGCATAAATGGGAATGACGTTTAAAACTTCTGAAAGACCACCAATCAAAAAACCAATATAAATACCGCCGAACAAACCCAATAGGCAAAGAAAGAGAATTCCAAGCCATTGAGGTGACAGTGGTGACGAACTGTAGCCAGCATGATCGAAGACAACAAAAAACTGAAACAGGGTGGATAACAGGATTCCGTAGATTAGACAGTTTTCATACAAAATGCATTCTTTTGCAGTTTTAGTTTTGGCAGCGATTTTAGGAAAGATTCCTAGCATGGCGATAAAAGCAACAAATGCTGCAGCTGTAACGAAGCCGGCAGATAATCCCATTAGGGAAAGTAAGGTCATTCGCAAATAAATCATAGATTACTCCTTTATATCGATACTGTCTCCATTTCTACTTGTTTCCTGAATGATTGTTTGATTGAGATCTTGTTCATAAAGACGCATTTGGATTTCAAGCGGTGTGGGATCTGAATTTAAACGTTTTCCACCTAAGTGATTAAAAAATAAAATCATACCGAAAAAGAGTCCAATGGAATAAGCGATTGTAATGATTGTTACACCTGTTTTTGCATTTCCGAAAAAGAGCATAGAAAGGTTGGAAAAAAGTTCTTTGGCTCCGACATCCGTGTTGTAGGCCATAATGGCATAGCCGCCACCTAAAAATGCAGTTGCACAGATAAAGATGGTAGCACCCCACTCTTTGAGTGTTTCCCATTTTGAGGTAGGATTATAGGAAAGAATAAAGTCACTTTCTCCGATGTTTTGAATTTCTACATTTGGATATTTTCTTGTAATTTCTTCGATTATTTTTAAAATGGAAACCACCATTTTGGATTTTTTGTTTTTTTCAAATTGAAAGAAATGTATATTTTCTATTTCATTTTTTAATCCCAGTTCATCGCAATATAGGGTTGCAAAATCTTTGAGTTTTACATATTCTTTTTCGACATCCACGCATTGTTCGATTTTTAAATAAACGGTTTTTGACATACTAACTCCTAACAATAAAACATTGATACATGATAAAGCATTCGATTTCAAAGCTGATTTTAGTTTGCTCTTTTTTAGAAAAACTATGCATGGTAAAAATGTAGTCGGATAAATGAAGTAAAGGATGAATATTGTCTTTTCATGATGTGTGTGCTATCATATGTGGTTAGGAAAGGATTGGGAAAATGATATGGAGTGGAGACGATTAATCGACCTGTTAAAAGGTCATGAAGTATATTTGCAAACTCATAATTTTCCGGACCCCGATGCGTTGTCGGCAGCGTATGGTATGCAAGTTTTTTTACACGCGAATGGTGTGGAAAGTACAATCTGTTATGCAGGTAAAATTGAGAAGAATAGTACAAAGCGTATGATAGAGGATTTTGGAATTCAGGCAATTCACATTAATGATATTCCAGACATGGTGGAAGATGATTATATTGTGACGATTGACGCACAAAAATATAATTCAAACATTACGGATTTTGTCGGAGATGAGGTGGCATGTATTGACCATCATCCAACGATGATACCTTGTGCATATGAGTATAGTGATATTCGTATTTGCGGTGCATGTTGTTCGATTGTGACAGATTATTTTATTCAAAGTGATACGTCTATGGATGCAACAACGGCAACGGCATTGTTATATGGATTAAAAATGGATACGGATTCATTCAATCGTGGCGTGACGGATTTTGATATTGAGATGTATGGATATCTACATAAAATAGCAGACAATCAAAAGATTATTGCGATGTATCATAACAATATGGAGATTGAAGATTTGCATGCATATGGTGAAGCAATACGAAATATTCAGATTTATGATAATATTGGATTTGCGAAAATTTCGTTTGACTGTCCAGATGCATTGGTTGCTATGATTTCGGATTTCATTTTGGGATTAGATGTTGTAGAGTTTTCGGTTGTCTATGCAGCAAGAGATGGTGGATATAAATTTTCAGTACGAAATGAAACAGAACAGTATCATGCAGGAAGCATTACCGCGAAGGCGTTAGATGGTCTTGGCGGCGGTGGTGGACATTTTACAATGGCTGGTGGTGTTATTATAGCTAGTAAAATGTCAACGCTTGGTGAGGACCCAGAGTTTGAAATTCGCAATCGATTTATGAATGCATTAAAAGAACAAAAAGGATTAGAGAATAGGTAATTGAGAAACTCAATTTAAGTGGTTGAAAGTTGTACCATATAAACAAATCCAAGTTGGGTCGCTTTCGCTTACCTATCTTAAAGAAAAAAAAGAGAGGAAGATGTGCGCACAGGGTTTGCGCATACAGAGAAAAAATGGAGAAACAGAGAATTGTGGTTAAGGTAGGTACATCAACATTGACAGGAGAAAATGGTGCACCGAACTTCCGTACAATTGATAAATTAGCACAGGTATTATCAACATTACATAATGAAGGACATCAGATTATTTTAGTTTCTTCTGGAGCAATTGCAGTAGGTGTGAATAAGATGCGATTGCCAATGAAACCGACCGATGTTTGTATGAAGCAGGCTGCGGCGGCTGTGGGACAATGTGAGTTAATGCACATTTATGATAAGTTCTTTGGTGAGTATGGAAATATTGTTGGACAGATTTTGCTCACAGAGGATGATATCGCAGTAAAGGCAAGAAAGCGTAATCTTCGAAATACATTTGAAGCGTTAATGGAAAGTGGAATGATTCCAGTTGTAAATGAAAATGACTCAGTCAGCCATGCAGAGATTGAGTCTGAAAAAAAGGTGTTTGGTGATAACGATATGTTATCTGCTATTGTTGCAAATTTGTGTGAGGCAAATCGTTTAATCATTTTATCAGATATTGAAGGTTTGTATGATAGCAATCCAAAAGATAATCCAGATGCAAAGTTAATTCATCGTGTGGATGAAATCACAGATGAGTTAAAGGCGCTTGGAGAAGGCAGTGGATCAAATCGTGGAACGGGTGGAATGGTTACCAAATTGCAGTCAGCAGAATATGCGACTACACATGGTATGGATATGCATATTGCGCACGGAAATGATCCGGAAAATATTTATCGGATTATGGAAGGGGAAGCTATTGGAACACACTTTGTGAAGCAGAGCAAATAGATGGTATATTGATAGGTAATTACAAAACTCTATTTAAGCGTTTGACGCTTGTAAAGAATCAACAAATCCAAGTTGGAACGTTTTCACTTAGTTATGAATGTAGCGGTACATAAGGCAGTAAAATACACTGCCTAAGTACCGACATTCATAAATAGTCCAATTTAGATGCTTGTTGATTTTTTACAAGTGGAATCTATAAGTAGAGAGTTTTGTAATTACCTATAAATGATAATAATGAGGAAGAACAATGCAGTATAGAACAGCATCATTTTATAAAGAGTTTCGATGTATCGGGGGAATCTGTGAGGATTCCTGCTGTGAAAATTGGGAAATTGATTTGGATGATGCATCCTTGAAAAATTATATGAAGCAAAAGGGTGCATTTGGAAAACGATTAAAAGACAATACGCGGGTAAAGGACAAGCAGTTTATTTTAAATGGCACAAGATGTCCGTTTTTAAATGATAAAAACCTTTGTGATATCTTTATTGAGATGGGCGAGGAATGCCTTTGTGAAACGTGTACGAATTTCCCAAGACATATCGAAGAATTTGATAACTTAAAAGAAGTGAGTCTTACGATGTCTTGTCCAGAAGCGAGCAGAATTATGCTTGCGAAACAGGAGAAGATGACATTTGTTTGTAAAGATGGAACGGATGCGGAATATGGATTAAAACATATCGAGCCAGTTAAGTCGTTGGCGTTTTGGAAAAAGGGACATGTAAACAAATTGGACAAATCATTATTTGATGTGCTTTTTCAAGTACGTACATTTATGTTTGATGTGTTGCAAAATCGCGAGATGCCAATTGCAAAACGTGCAGCAATTGTTTTAATGTTAGCATGTGAAATGCAAGCATATATTGACAGCAAAGAATATGATAAAATTGTCAAGCTGCTTGCAGATTATCAAAATCCTGAAAACATGGAAAAGCTGGATACGCAGTTTGCAAAACATACAAATCGTGTTGCAGAAAAAGAAGAATGGATGAAGCAAATTCTAAATATGTTTGAAGGTCTTGAAACGATTAAGGAAGAGTGGACAGATTTATTGCGTCATGGAATGCAGACGATGCATCCGTGTGCGGAGTATGAAGCGGCATATCAGGAATTTTTAACATACTACAAAGAAAAAGAATATGAATATGAGCATATTCTTGTATATTATATATTCAATTATTTTCTTGGTGCATCTTATGATGGAGATGCTTATACGAAAGTAAAATTTGCAGTGATTTCATTTCTTGTAATCTTAGAATTAGATGTTGCGTATTGGTTGCAGCATGAAAAACAGTTTACCTATGAGGATCAGGTGTTAGTTGCACATGCTTACTCAAAGGAAGTGGAGCATTCTTATAATAATTTTGAGTCGCTGCAGCTTGTATTGTCAGCACATCCGATTTTGAATGTGGAAAATATTTTGGTTGGATTGTTGTCTTGATTAAATTGAAAAGCTATTGTATGAAAATCAGAGATGAAAGGAACAATTAGAGAATAAATAATGTGATGAAATAGCATGTCATTCGATGATAATGACATGCTATTTTTTTGCTTTGTTATGTAGTAAAATCTTTGAATTATCTATAGGTCTCATCCACAAGGCACGAGACAAAATTCGAACAATCGCCGCCATGCAGCTACGCCATCTAAAATGATAAAGATACGAAATTATGTACAAATTTTCATAAATCTATGTATGTATATTCATAATCAAACGCTGTTTTTGAACATTTTATGTTTATTCTGAAAATGTGTTCATAAATATAGACATGCCTGTTACAAAAGTGTTAGCATAAGCGCACTTAAGCAGGTCATGACTTTTATTCCAATTGGAGAGAACTCCCATTTTAGTATTGGTGAGTATATTTATGAATGATAGGAGAAGCGTATGAAGAAATTGTTAAAAATAGTATGCGTTGTGTTTGTTAGTGTTTTTTTGCTAACGATTACAACTGACATTGGTTATGTACATGGAAAAGAAATAGAAGAGACGGAAGAAACAGAAGAAACAAGCGTAGAGGATGGCTTGTTAATAAACGAATTTTTTGCATATATGCAACATAGTTACAAAAATTACAATATATTTTGGAGTCCGTTTTGGATAGAAAATATATTTTTGACAGATGAACAAAATGAATATCGCCCGATTGACACGGATAAGAAAGATGTTACAGGAAATATTGCTGTAATTTGTTATCAGGCAGGGGATGATGAAGAAAGAATTGAAACAAATGAGAGTGATGAAACGGATCATGAGAATGAAGATTTGTATGATACAGAAGCAGATGCCCCGATATCATATTATATCCAACAAAATGAACAGTTGTGTATTGATCGAATTTATAGTGGAGAGCATAAGCCCACTACGTTAAATTTTACATATATTCAGGCGGACACTCTTGAAGCAGATGATTTTAGAAATTATGATTTGTACATTTTTGAAGAATCTGCAAAAGATATGGAATTAACAGATGAAATGTTTTTGTCGTTAGAAGCATTATTAAAGAGTGGAGAAACTTTTATTTATGATTCAGATTATGTTTCATCAACATTTGCCACGGGAGAACAGGAGGGTTCTTCCATTGTAATCATTAGTAAAACGTCAACAGGCAGTAATCCAGTTTTATTGATGGCTGATAATACGAAAAATAGTGTGATTGGATTTGGCGGTAAAATGATTTGTTCTGGAACACCTAAGTATAAGGAGTCGGCGAATGAGAAGATGTATTGGCCTAGTGCAATTCATTTTTTGGCATCGTTTAACAGTCATGGTGCTCCGCTGGATTATCCTCTTTTGACGGTAAAGATTCTTCCTACATCGAAAACAGACACTTCTGAATTACCTTTGAGAGATAAAAATTTAGGGCTAATAAAAAACATTTATCTTCCGTCTACAATAAAAACAATTGTAGATGACACATTTAATGGTCACGATGTGCTTGAACATATTAACTTAGAGCATGTAACCTATATTGGAAAAAGGGCTTTTTATAATTGTTATTTACTCAAAAATATAACATTTAACGAAAGAGAGGATGTAATCATAGAAGAATCCGCATTTGAACATTGTGGATTAACCAATATTACGATTCCAACAACAATTAAAAAAATACCGAAAAGCGCGTTTGCGAATAATTATGAAACCAATCCATTGAGCTTACTTAACTATGGATCGACCTTAAGTTTGTTTTATGAATGTCAAAAATATATTGAAAAACATCCTGATGGAGAAGAAAAAGAATTAAGTCTGGATACCGTTACATTTGACATTGCGTCTGACACCAATATGGATATTGAGAGAAATGCATTTTTCCCATTAAGGGAGACTTGTACGGTAAATTTTATTGACCAAGATCAGGTATCTGCACCGCTATATCAATTCACAAATAATGATGAAGAAAAATGGGTGGCATCAGAACTATTTGCTTCACAATTATGTATGCTTAAGAATATAAGCTGTGTTGCTTCACATGAATTGACGGGGCAGTCGACGGAACAGCTTACAGAGCAGTCGATGGAACAATCGACAGAACGACGAACAGAGCAGATTACCGAACAAGCGACAGAGCAACAAATAGAACAGTCGACAGAAGAATCAACAGAGCAAATTGCTGAACCGCCAACGGATACTTCTGATGCAAATCAAGAGGAAAATATGCATTCCGTTACATTTGTTGATACCCGTGCCAGAAACAATGCTATAGCCGTTTTACCTGTAGAGAATGGTACGGTCTGGGGAAACTATCTTCCGAAATTGTCAGGCTTAGAATATACAAAGGTGGATCTTCGGTATGATTTTGTTGGTTGGGAAACGGATGATAATCATCTGATTCAAGCGGATGAGGTTGTAGATTTAGATTCTAATATTAAATTATATTCAAAATTCAAATTTACAGGAGAAGAATTAGAGAAAACCTATAAAGTTCAGTTTCAGGTGATTCATAAAACCATTTCTGTAAAACTTGGAACAACGTTACATACAACATACAATCCACCACAGAGGAAAAATGACAAATTTATTGGGTGGTCATCGCATTATCCAATAGAGCCACATGATACATTAATCACTGAAAAAACCATTCTCATGATTAACCTTTTTGACAATGATAAGCTGTTAAAGCTATATCCCATTTACGAGTCTGATTTGATTGAACCGAGGAGTATTAAAGCAAAAGATATATTAAATGGAAAACCGATTTACAGATTAAATGATAATAATATTGGTACAATAACAGATTATGGAGATGGGACGACAGAGAATAGTTATTATTTAGAACAAACTAATTTCTATGAGACAGATAAAAAGAATGCTGAAAATATAAAGAATAAAATTATGCGCTCTGGGAAAGAAAAAATAGCAATCCTTCCTAAGGGGTATCGCGTAAATGTTGAAAAATTGAAAAAAAGTGGATACGAAGTTATTAAAACCAATTTAGAGTTAGATGATTACATTAGTGCATTGACTTATATGAATTGTCGATATTTTCAATATTTACAAATGATACAAACGCCGTATTTTGAGAACGAAGAGCAATTGACGAAATGGGACAAGAAGGGAGTAGGATATCATTTTAGTGTAGCCGACTTTGAACTAAGTAAGGTGCCATCAGAATCAAAGGGTTTTATTTATTATATTAATCAGAATAAATATGTAAAATATTATAATATGTGTATGGGAATGGAGCATAAATTACAAGGGATTGCAAGTAAGTTAAAGTTTCATAAGGATATGGCTGTTACAGATGCGTTATGGGCTATCAAGAGTCTTGTGACATCAGAGTATGCCTATGATACGCCTTTGCAAATTTATGATCTTCATTGGATGTTAGAAGATACTAATCCGAATAGAAATAAACAATATCATACGAACCATCATGGTGTATGTGCATCGTATTCCAAGTTGGCGTGTGCATTATTAGGGTTGTATGGTTATGATGCGCCACCTACTGCGGTTGGAAATGAAACAACTACGACACACAGTGTTAATCAGGTTGTGTTAGATGGAAAAACCTATTATTGTGACTATACATGGGTTTCTGCTAATTCTGATCGATTTATGTTTATGACATCCGAGAATATGATTTTTTCAAATCATATGCACCCCAAAGCAGATGATATGGGAAAAAAGGTTAGTTATAGCAGAAGGACATCAAATTTGCAGGCACTAAAAATAAAGTCAGCAAAAAATACAAAAGAAAAAAAACTTACAATATGTTATAATAAAATCAAGAATGCAGATGGGTATCAGATTCAATATAGCACAAAGAAAGATTTCAAAAATGCAAAGATGAAAGATATTACAAAAGCGCAAGTTACACTTGCAAACTTAAAAAAATATCAGACATATTATGTTCGAATCAGACCGTATAAATTTGTATCATTAAGAAGCTGTGAAACCAATAAAATAGGAGCAGTTAAATATTTTGGTCCATGGTCTTCTATGAAAAGCGCTGCAATCAAAAAATAAGAAAGGAAAAGTTAGAAGTGATTTGTTGAGAATTACTTGATAACAGACGATGATGAAATGAAGGTATTAAAAGCAATTTTATTATGTAGTACATTATTGCTGTTTCCCAATGTGGTAACACATGCACAGGAGATTCCAACAGAAAGTACGACAGAAGTTATTACAGAAACTACCACAGAAAGCACTACAGAAGCTACGACAGAAACGACGGAGGAATCAAAGGAGAATATTGTAACCATTACACTTTATTCAGACGAAAATACAGTTTTTAAGGTTGTATCTGGTGAGGGAACGCAGGTTGTGCCGGAAGATATGCCTGAAAAAGAAAACTATAAGTTTTTATATTGGATACATGAAGAGAATGGTGAAAAGAAGATTGTAGAATCAGGTTTTGCATTCGATGAAGATGTAGATTTATATGCATATTGGGATCCGCAGATGATATTACCACCTGGTTCATTGCCAACAGATGAGCAAGCAGAAAAAATGAAAGAACAAAAGGAACAGGAACGTGTTCATAAAAAAACTGCATCATACATTACAAACAAAAAGGCAACGGTTACGGCTAAGCTTGAAAAAAAGAATACAATAAAAATAACCGCAAAAATGCCGAAAATGAAATACACGGAAATTAAGGGGTATGAGATTCAATATTCTACATCAAAGACATTTAAGAATGCGAAGAAGGTGACTGTCAAGTCGACCAAAAGGACAATAACCAAAAAGATTAAGGTATCAAAAAAGAAGAAGTCATATTATGTAAGAGTGCGTTCTTATAATACACATAATCCGGCAACTTATGGTTTAAGTGGAAAAAGCAAAAGAAATTACAGCAAGTGGAGTAAGGTGAGTAAGATAAAAATAAAATAGGTTCTATGGGCAACACTTTTTTTGTGTGAAATTACATGTAAAAAAACATTTTATATCATTTGCATTGATATAAAATGTTTTTTTTTGAATTAATTTATAAAGGAATCACGATATGCCGTAGTTTGCTGGATGAAGGAGGTACGCGTGTGTTCTTGACAAAAAGTACACCTGAGGACTATAATTAGATTACCTGATGGGTAATTTGGTGAAAAGGAGGAAGGCATTGGAATTAGTTTATACAGATGCCAAAACTGAGGAACAATGTACTAGCTTAAAAGCAGCTAAGAAGCTATTTGGTGGAAATGATGCACTGGCAAAAAGCCTTTTTGCCAGGATAAATGCTTTGAAGCAGGCAGAGACTATTAAAGATATTATAGTTCAACCAACCTTTCACTTTCATAAACTTGAAAACAAAGGTGGGAGGAACCTAGAAGGATGTTTTGCTATTGATGTGAAATCGAGACGAGACCAGTGGCGTATAATATTAGAGCCAATTGATGAGAATAAGGAACCATATGTTCCGTGCAATATCGATGAGATATCGCAGAATGTGAGGATTGTTGAAATAATGGAGGTGAGCAAACATTATGAGTAATTACATTGAATATAATGATACGGTTGCATTTCACCCAGGATATTATATTAAAGAAATTGTAGAAGAAAGCGGATTAACTCAAGAAGATTTTGCTAAGAGATTAGATACAACACCTAAGAATTTAAGTTTATTGATTCGAGGAGAGCAGAGTTTATCAATTGATATTGCAATGAAGCTATCTAGAATGATTGGAACCAGTGTAAATTATTGGTTGAATCTCCAAAATGCTTATGATGCTTTGATAGCCGAGTTTAAATCTCAGGAGGAGTTAGTAGAGGAAAGAAAAGTATTTGAGATATTTGATTATAAGTATTTCAGAGAAAACTATGGTCTTCCTGATTTACCTAGAAAGAAAGATGAACAGATAAAGGCACTAAGAGAATTCTTGAATGTAGCGACATTAACTGTATTTACCAAGAGAGACATGGCTGTAAGCTTCAGAAGTTCAACAGAGGCTTTGGAAGAGGCTAGTACAGTTAAAGCAAATATTATGGTTCAGATTGCGACAAATAAAGCACTGGAAGTTGATGCGCCAAAGTTCAATAAAAAGAAATTTGAAGATGCAGTGCAATATGCATTGACCTTGACTAAGAATCATAGTGAATTTTATCCATTGACTAGAAAAGCATTCGAGGAGGCTGGGGTTATCTTTGTAATTCTTCCTAATATTGCTGGCTCAAGAATTAACGGAGCAACTAAGAAGATTGGCGATAATATCATGCTGATGGTCAATGATAGACGACTTAATTCAGATTCATTTTGGTTCACTTTATTCCATGAGATAGGTCATATTATCAATGGGGATTATGGAATTTCCTTTGAAAAAGAATCAGGAGAACAGGAACTTGCAGCCGATTTATTTGCTGAAGATAGTTTGATTCCAAGAGATAAGTATAATGATTTTGTTGCAAATAGAAAATTTGCATTAAGTGATATTGTTCATTTTGCAGAAGAAATTAATAGAGATCCTGGAATTGTATTAGGAAGATTGCAGAATGATGGGCTGGTAGGATTTGATGACTGGACTATGAAACCAATAAGATATAAGTATAAAGTAAAGACAGCGTGATTGACTACTGGGCATATCTGTTTAAGGCTACGATCTGGAAGGCGCTGAAGGTGATAGACGAGCAAAAAGACGAACTTGTAAAGAAGGGTGATACGATAGAAAAATTACGTCTTGAAATCCAACAATTAAAGGTACAATTGGAGAATAATTAATATATGTAGAAGGCATGATGTTAAAAAACGTTATGCCTTTTTTATTTATAGGAAAGTTCTTCGAACATCCCTATAAGTCTCGTCCACAAGGCACGAGACAATGATCGAACAACCGCCGCAGTGCGGCTAGCGTGCATAGCACGCTTTGTTCCAGAATAGAATATGCCAAATTAGGTATAATATACGTATAAAGAAATGTCGTAAAATCGCATTAAAAGATTATGTATCGGAGAATGTGATGGCAAGTAAGGGAAATGAGACAATTGGACAAAGGTTAAAAGCGTGTCGTAAACAAATGGGGATGACACAAAAAGAAATGTTTAGTGCAATTGGCATTTCACAGGACCATTTATGTAAATTTGAAAATGATAAATTGGTGATGTCGTATGACATTTTAAAGCGGCTATATTTACAGGGATGGGATATTAATTATATTATCACGGGGTCTCGGATAGAATGGATGAATCATTTTGGTGTTTCTAGTGTGGTGGAACATGCAGATAAGGACAAAGAGTATAAGTATTTTCGATTTTTATTGTATTACATGGAGTGTCAGGTCGGAGATGGTGCATTGCTTCAGGACAATCATTTGTACCATGAGTTTTTGACACTGAGTCAGATGCAAACATTAGAGGATCAAAAGTTTAAATCGATTCGAAAAGCGCATAATATTTCGCAGGAAGATATGGCTGAAATATTGAATATGAATACAAAGACTTATGCAAAATTAGAACATGGTGAGAAAGAACCAGACGCAGGTGTTTTGCTCCGATTATACGAAAAAGGGTATTGCTGGCCATCGTTCTTCTTTAATGTCAGAAGGCATATGTATGGTATTGCGGAATTCCTTTTATTTTCTATGGACGGCAAGAAGGGGGTTCGAGGACAGCAGGTATTGGATTATGCGAAAAAATTGCTGGAGTTGTTGTAGTGATATACAGGAGGATAAAGTAGTTGCTCAAGGTTGCTATTTGTGACGATGATGATGTATTTTGTTCTGAATTAGAAAATTATGTATCGAGATTTTCATTGGAAAATAATATAAAAATAGATATTCAGACATTCTATAACGCACAAGATTTGTTAGAGGATATTGATACTGATGGAGGATTTGATCTTCTGTTTTTAGATATTGAATTGGGGAACGAAACAGGAGTGGAAGTTGGAAAATGGATTCGTTCGAATGAGAAAATACAAGCGATGCAGATTGTGTTTGTTTCTGCAAAAGAAAGCTATGCGATGCAGTTGTTTGATATTCGACCTATGAATTTTCTTGTAAAACCAATTAATTATGAGCGGGTAAAATATATATTGGATGAGTATGGTAGGCTGTTTGATTTTCAGCCTTGTTTTTTTGAGTACATTAGCGGAAGACGTAAACATCGAATTGATGAGCGACATATCGTTTTTTTTCAAAGTCAGGCTAAGCAGATTTTGATGGTTACATTGGATGGAGAGCAACAGTTTTATGGTAAATTATCGGAGGTGTATGAACAGATTTCCTCGGATTTTTTTTGCTTGGTTCATAAATCATATTTAATAAATATGCGTCATGTAATAGGGTATAACAGCGATTCTGTTACGATGATAAATGGGGATAGTGTTCCAGTTAGCAGGTCAATGCGAAGTAACTTAAGCAAAAAAATTATAGAGAACGGATAGGAAACAGTGATGGATGTTATTGAGGTACTTTTAAGTGCGGTATTTAATATATTAGGAATCTATATGAATTTCCGGTTTATCTCTATTTTTTTAGAGAAAAGAAAACTGCGGCATCATTTGAATGTTTTAGTTTTCTTTTTGGTTTGGATTATAAATTGGGGAATCTATTTTGTGTATAATCAGGTTTTGTTAACAACAGGTTCTATATTTCTTTTGTTGTTAATTGCTGCAGTAATCTTGTATGAAGGAAGTATTGTTCGGAAAATTTTTGCGATTTGCTGTACATTGGCTGTTTCTATTTTGGTGGAAGATGTTGTATGGAGAGTTTTCTTGTGGTTTGACTGGTTAGAGAAAGCAGAATATATGGGTTCTCTGGTTACCTCTTTGGTGATGATTGGCATTATTTTAATCCTCGAACATTTTATGCTGAGAAACAAGTCTCAATATATTTCGAAGGAAAGTTATTATAATATCATTATTGTTTTTCTTGGAAATATTGTATTGGTACATATTATCGGACGTCTGGCAGCATGGGATAAGGTGGAAAGCTGGATTGCGCTTTGTGTGATTGGTTTGATTAATATGAGTACATTTTTCTTATATGATAAGGTGAACGAATCATATAGAAATACAATCGAGAAAAATGTGTTTGAGGAACGTGTTTCGATGTATGCACAGCAATTTGAAATTATGGAACAGACGCAAAATAATATAAACGGTATACGTCACGATATGAAAAATCATTTACATTTAATCAGCGCTTACATTGAAGATGGAAAGTATGATGCCGCAAAAGCATATGTTTCGCAAATCGGAGATTTTATGAATGTAGCGGGAAGATTTGTTGATACAGGAAATCGTGATGTGGATATGATTTTAAATCGTATGTTACAAAAAGCACAGGATATGGATTGTAAAATAGAGACCAATATTGCGATTCCAAAGGAAACGTTTATTTCGGGATTTGACTTAAATATATTGTTGGGAAATCTATTAGACAATGCGTTGGAAGCATTAAAACGAACGGAAAATCGATATTTGTATGTTGAATTGATTTATCGTTGTAATGTCTTGATTGTACGAGTGCATAATACCTATGACGGAATTGTCAAGAAGCGTGGTAGTACCTATCTTACAAGAAAGCAGGAAAAAGGTTGTCATGGGATTGGAATGAAAAATATATCCGAGGTTGTAAAGCGATACGAAGGGGAACAACAAATTGAAACGGACAAGGAGATGTTCAAGGTTGACATCGTATTATACTTAAAAAGCATAGATTCATAATGAAATACACATTTGTTGCGTGTAAATTGCGTGGTAAATGTGTATTTTTTTACCAGTTTTACCAATATACGGGTTATTTTTACCATGTAATCAGAATCTGCAGATTTATGTGCTAGAGTGTCACTGAGGAGGTGAGACTACATGAAAAGCAAGTTTTCAAAAGTTTTGTACAGCATGATAATGGTAGTAGCAACATTGGCTGTTAATTCAACATGTTGTTATCGTTTTTATCAAGAAGAGCTTGACCCACAGCTTTGTACATTAAAAAAACATAATGAAGAGTAGAATAACAAACATGCTCAGGCAAGTCGGGTTAGTTGACGAAAGCAATGACAAAATCGTTGAAGTCGGACTAACCCGACTAATGAATATAACAATGGATTGGATATTTTCTGTCGTTTGTGCAGCAATCATGGGTAATATGTGGGTTGGAATCGTTTTTGAGATTAGCTACGCGCTATTACGTATATATGCTGGCGGATATCATGCAAAGAATAAAAAAAGTTGTTTTTATTTAACATATATAAGCACTTTGCTATGTATTATAAGTGCTTTTTTTGTGCCATTTTCTATTTGGCTGATAGTGGGATTGACGATGGTATCTATGGTTATATTTATTAAGCTTGTACCTGTGCAGAGTGAGAATAAGCCACTTAACAGGGTGGAAGTAAAAATTTATCGGAGAAATGCATTGTGTATTGCGTTTGGAGAAGTTTTATTGTTGGTTTGTTTTTTGTTGAGCAAAAAGAATCAGTGTGCAAACGTAATATGTGCTACCTTTGTTTTAGTTGCCATTGGCTTAATTGCTGGTGCAAAGAATCAAAAAAGTTCTTTATATCATTTGCATTGATATAAAGAATTTTTTTGTGAATATCGTTATAAAGGAATCAGGAGGAACATACGAATGGAAACCATTCACAAAAGAAAAAGAAAGAAATTTTGTAGCAAAAAGAAAACAAGGAAATTAACAAAACAGTGTCTGGCTGTTTTTATGACAATGGTTTTGGTGCTTGAAGCAGTGTTAACGCCGGTAGCCAATGCCAATGCAACAACATATGATAATACAGAAATTGTGGAGCCGAATGTTTGGCAAGATAGCGAGAAGATGGAGAAAGAAAATCTTCAAAGATATGGGATGGTAGCAACAGAACGGTCGTTACAGTTGTACTGTAATCAGTCTTATTTTGATGCAGATTTATATTCTTATGGGGATATTACATGCTCAGGTACATCGGTATCCGTTGATGGAGCAATGAGAACATCTGGCTGTATGAATCAGTGGTGTGGAACGTTCGATGTAACAGAATGTGAAGAAAATGTTGAGGCTGTTACATTACCTGATTTGAAGGAGATGATTGTGTCAAAGAGTGAGGAGTGGAGTGAACAGGAATACTATTTGAACGTCAATAATGAAGAAGTATATGAAGGATTTATGCGTTCTCATGGTGGTTTGCAAATCAGTGGAACACATTTTCATGGGGATTGTTATATGATGGCAAAGGATGCTATTCAATATAGTGTCGATACATTGAATGCAGATGGTGGACGTATTGTTTTATTATCAGAGAATGGAGATATCAATATTAGTGGAAGCAAAATTGTTATCAATGGTATCCTCGCAGCGCCGAATGGAACAGTGAGAATCAATGCCGATGAGGTGACAATCAATGGTCGTATTTATGCGAAAGGCATTGAGTTGTCAGGAACAAGCTTTAATCTGCACGCGTCAGATGAAGACATGGAATTACTTTGGAGCGAAGCCGATGTGACAAAGATATATGACGTGGATGCTGATTTTTATGAGGGTACTTGTGAGAACGTTCGTATAGAAAATGACAGTGTTGTACTTGAGTATGGTAATGAAACAGGAGAGAAGGTAGCCTACCATTACCAATCAGATAATGAAGAAGGTATACAGATAAATGTCGAATTAGATCCAAATCTTGTGAATCAATCTACAGATAAAATTCATTATTCTGCAAAGCTTAAGCCGATAAATCCTGTTGTTGATATGGACTTGGATGCGAAAGCTTATTTTACATCCTTTAATGGCAATCTATATGCGTTTGTTAATAAAAATCTGTCGTGGGATGATGCGAAAGCTTTCTGTGAGGAATGTGGCGGACATCTTGCTACCGTTGGTTCGGCAGAAGAAAATGAGATGTAACGACAGCTTGCGCGTGGTAATGGATATACAGCCATTGGTTTTAGTGATGCAGAAAATGAGAGCAACTGGGTATGGGTAACTGACGAGGAGGTTACTTATACAAACTGGGATCGTGCAGAGCCTAATAATGGTAATTTTTATGCAACACAGAATCATGCATATATGTATAGCAGTGGTTATTGGGATGATGGATTTAATTACGTAACAGATCCATTCTTTTGTGAGTGGGAAGGTGGGAGTTATTATACATACCCAACATCATCATAGTAACCATTGTAAGTGTGGAACTCATCATATTGATGATATAAATCAAGAGAAATATATTCTGGTGAAAATCCATATTCAATAATTTCCTGTTATGACTGATAAGGCTGAAAGAACACTAAACGAGATATCCCAGAAAACAGGCTTAATAGGTTTTGAGGCAAAAATGTTATTGAAACAATGGAAAAAAGGTGAATTAAAATTTTAGTTTTAGGGCAAAATCCAACTATACATTTGAATGGAAGCAGATGCAAATAGGATAAAGCATTTTTCTAGGAACAATATGAATGGTTTTCATATTTGTTTTAGGAAGAATGCTTATTTTGTTTTACGAAAAAAATAAAATTGTATAACGATAAATACATAAGCAAAAATATGTCGTTTTTTGTTGTATTATATAATATAAAAATAGGTGGCATGCTGTGATTTTATTACAGTGTATTTTTTATTTAGATGTCACAGGTTTATTAATTTTATCAGAAAAATATTGAATGGGGGTGTGTAGTGTTGAAATCAGTTATAAAAAAATATAAAATAAAACCCAATATGATAGTACTTATTATTTTCATTTCAATTATTTGTTGCATATCATATAGTGTATGTACATATTACATTAATTTGAAGGGAATGAATTATAGTAATGTTGATGTTGCAAAACTACAAGCTATCAAGGATGTACTGCTGATTATTATTTCTATTTGTGTGTCTAATTTATTGTTAGAAATAGTAATAGAAGTTAATTCAAAAAATTCGATAGTGACAGATATTATATTAAATGATGTGGTATGTTCTCCTGAATTTTATAAAAATATGGATTTGGAAAAAAAACAAGAAATGTTTAACTCATTACAAAATGAATTGTTTTTTCGAAATGATATTAAAAATTCAATTGTATCGGACATTACAAGAAAAATAGATGATTTTTTAAAGGATTATTACTATGAATCGTGTAGCTATATTGTGACATGTA
>JAUNJF010000034.1 GCA_030533405.1 Eubacteriales bacterium | reverse complement strand
CATTAATAGGTGCAATATTTGTAATGATGCTTTATTCGTATCTTTATTATTTGAAGCATAATCAGGATGAGGATTATTAAGGAGGATTTCGTGGTACCTACCTAAGAGTAGAGGTCCATACACATTACAAGGGAGATGAGTATAATGGAAAAGAAACAGATTAGTAAAAAACAATTTAGTATTTATATGATAATGGCATTTGGACTTGCATGGATATTGCAAATAATTGCCACCGTTTTCCCATTTATGGTAAAACCAGAGTATTCTAACTTGTCGATTCTGGGGCCTGTTGGCGTAGGAATTATTAGTATGCTTCCAATGTTGGTGTTGGCAGTGATTATATGTTTGAGTAGAAAAAGTGGAGACAGAAAATGAAAAAAGTAACTTTGATTTCAGTAGTCGCTTTGCTGGGGTTGACTCTGCAAACAGGGTGCTCACCATTCTCAACCCCTTGGGTTACAGATATGGATGAGTTTTATAGTGTAGATGAAAAATATCAAAGTAATCAAGTTGTGAAAATCAGTAAAAATGATAATAATAGTAATGGTACAAGTTTAGAGGTTGATTATAACGGCCAAAATGCTACCAGTGTGAAAAATGTTAATAATCACCCGGATGTAAAGGGGGATTTGATTCTTGATGCAGAGTATATATTTGGTGGAGGACCCAAGCCACCGGAATACAATTATTATCTAAAAAGATATGATGGTGATTATTACAATATCTACAATGATTTGGGTGATACATGGATTCGTTTAGAGGGGGACGATGTTGAATATATAAATTACCGCATTATTCCTTCTGGTGATAGTGATAATTATGACTGTACCGTGCGATTTGATATTTCCGGAGATTTTGAGGTAAGCAGCAATGATGCAGATGCGACATTATCATGTGAATTCTGGAGTTATGGTTCCGGATGGATAAGCCTTAATGCGCTCAGTGCTAATACTTCGTTCGTTAATAACAATGGAGTTTTGAAATTCGTAAGCAATTTGAGTGGTGATGTAGCCGTAGAGATAGATAAAAACCACAAAATGATTTCAGGAACTGTCAATATGACGGCAGGGAAAGTATATTATATCGATTTAAACGATATGAGCTTGTTGGATGCGGATGGCAATGAACTGGAAATTTGAGTAAGGTAATGACACAAAAATTACACAAATTCAACACAATAGCATCATAAAATTACTGTATCCTATTAGAAAAAGGAGGGTATGCTGATGCGAAGAAAAATGATGGTTCCGATATTTGTTGCGGCTTTATGTTTAAGTGGATGTGCTGCAGAAACTGATTCAAATGAAAATAAGAGTGTGACAGTTATAACTACAACGGAAGATACAAGTATGGAAGCTACGAGTGAAGACAGTGAGATGTACTCGTGTGACGAAGGCGATGCTCATGCAATAGATGTAGATGGGAAAGAGGAAACCTATCAGAGCATATCCGTAGAAAAGACTGGTGATTCCGAAGGCGATGAAGCTGATTTTTATGGAAGTAATGCTGCAGTATTTGCACAAAATGGTGCAGCATTAACGATCAGCAACGCTCAGATTAAGACAAACGGAAAACATGCAAATGCTGTATTTTCATATGGCGAAGGTACAGTAGTTAATATTTCAGACTCACAGATTGATACAGAACAGTCAAACTCGGGTGGCATTATGGTCACTGGTGGAGGTACATTAAATGCCACAAATCTTACAGTTACTACACAGTCTGGTTCTAGTGCACCGATTCGTTCTGATCGAGGAGGAGGACAGATTAGTGTAAATGGAGGAACCTATAAAAGTTATGGTAGTGGATCTCCTGCTATTTATTCCACTGCAGATATTAATGTGGAGAATGCCACATTGTATTCGGATGTGGCAGAAGCGGTTGTTGTAGAAGGAAAGAATAGTGTAACAATCGCAAATGCAGATGTGACAGGAAAAAATACAACTCACAATTCTGATAAGGCAGATGTATATCGTAATGTTATGATTTATCAGTCTATGTCAGGTGACTCAGAAGAAGGCAAGGGCGTATTTACCATGACAGGAGGAAGTCTCACATCAGAGAATGGTGGAATGTTTTTTGTAACAAATACAATTGCAGATATAAACCTTGAAAACGTGACAATGAATTATGCCACAGATGATTTTTTGAGAATAGAAAAAGCCGGATGGGGAAATGATGGATCGAATGGCGGACAGGTAACCCTTAATGCAAAAAATCAGAACTTAGATGGTATAATAACTGTTGATGAGATTTCTGTATTAAATATGTATTTAAAAGAAAACGCATCTTTTAATGGATGTATTGAATCAAGTGGAAAGGTTTATGTTGAGCTAGATGCGGATTCTACATGGACACTTACAGGAGATTCTGAAGTTACCGCACTTACTTGTGATTCCGATGCCATAAATCTGAATGGATATAAGCTTAAAGTAAATGGCAAGGTATATGAAGAAGGTACAGCATGTAGTGGAGAGGCAATCGAAATCATAGCACCTGCTTCATCAGGAATGGGACAAATGCCACCTGGGGATGGAAATGGTCAGCCACCAGAGAATCCGGAAGGTATGGAACCTCCAGAGGGTGGAAAGCAGCCGCCTGAAAAACCAGAGGGTATGAAAGAAGGTGAGCAACCACCAGAGAAACCAGATGGAAATGAGATTGGAGCACCACCTGAAAAACCTGAATAACAACCAAATAATTCAAATGTTACTGAGTGAAAGGTCTCTTTTTGTTTTTTTGTTATGGTACTAAAATTAATAGAAAAGTGGTAAAGGTACGAAACGTATTAATGCAGCATGTATTATGCAGACATTGGTATTCTCAAATCATGATGGGCATCACTTTATTTGTCCCATTCGCAGATAAATCCAAAATTGTCAAGTCCAAACCAACTTTCTGTACCGAATATGCCTTCGTTTACCAAATCATTCCATAAATAAGAATCATCACCATATGTATATGGGTTATCAATTGTATAAATCATAATACAGTCTTCATTTGAACGATCAGGCTGTCCTGTTGCCCAGTTTGAATACTGGAACTTTTCTTTTGTTACCCATTTCACATCACCGTTATTGCTTTGTTTTGCACCAATCCAATAATTGTTTTTCTGATTTTTTTTCATCTTTTTCAACTGTTTTACAATCTGCTTTTGTTCACCTTCAGATGTGATTGTAACAAGATGTCCGCCAATTGATTCACAGTACTTCTTTGCTGAACTCCATTTCATACCTTTATTTACAATGGCATATTTGTGTCCTTTATATTCAAATGTTCTTGTTTTTGGAATAACAACTTTACATTTTAATGTTGTGCCATCTACCAAGGCATATATTGTTGCTTTACCATTTGAAATTGCTTTTACTTTTCCGGATTTACTGACGCTTGCAATCTTTTTATTTGATGTTGACTATGTTACTTTTTTTGAAGTGCCTGTTACAGACAATTTGTATGTCTTTCCAGGTAATACAACGATGGATTTATCGCTCATTTTGATTGACGCTTTTGCGGATGCATCGAGATTTACACATAATATCAATGCAAAAACCATTAAAAAATAAATAGATAACTTTTTCATAAGAATCCTCCTGGTATAAAATCTAATAGCAAGATTCGTTCTTTGAATCTTGTAAGGTTGTCGGATTACATTCCGCATAAATTTTTATCATTTTATGTTATTCCGATTTTTTTGTCAAGAAACACACGGAAATAAAAGTATTTGGTTTATAGCGTTATTTAATTGTGGTACAATGAGTATTTGTTATGCTAGGAAATCGTATGAAAAAGTAAAGTGCTGTAGAAGGTCTTTTTTTCCTTTGATAGCGTGTTGTATGATTACATGGTATAATGCAGATGGCGTTTTGAATGGCTATTTACATTGGATAAAGATGGGGGTTGCATGAGTAGAATAGTATTTGATGATGAATATGTGATAGTAATGCCTTCTTTTAAAGAGGTTTTGCCGCATAAACATAGCTTTTATCATGTGTTTTGGGTCGGTGGTGATGCGGAGCAGTTATATGTTGTTGGTGGAAATATGCGACATGTTATGCCACCGCTTCCGCAGTGCAAACTGTTTTTGATGATTGATCCAACAAGTTGTATGGCAGAGCGGATAGATGGATTGTTAGAATCGGGCAAACCGAAAACGATTGATTTATTAAATGGTTTGGATGTAACGCAGTGTTCTGATGACGAACTGAAACAACGCGTTAGAGATTGCCTCATTGCAAATGGTTTACTGGAAACTACAAAAAATGATATAGACTCAGAAGATTATCGAGTGGTTCGATTATTGAAGGAGTTAAAAGCATATAAACATTTAGAAAAAAGTATTCAGGAAATTGCAGATCAATATGGTTTATCTGATAGTAGGTTGTCACATGTATTTAAGGAGTGCATGGGGGTGTCGCTGAAGGGGTATCTGAATATAAAACAGATGCAATATGCGTATAAATTAATTATGGATGGAGAGTCGATTACATATGCTGCGTTAGAAGCGGGATTTTCGTCACCAGCACATTTAGCGGCTATCTGTAAAAAACAGATGGGAATTTCAATTTCTATGGTTTTACGGTAGCGGATTTTTGAAAGCGGACTTTTGTTGCGTCCTGTATAGTATGGTTATCAACATAATAGTGCGGAATTGTTATGAACAAAGTTTGTAACATTGGATATTCCGAAAGATATGTGCCAATTAGACAGGAGGAACAAATGATGGAAAAAAGATATATGGAAGCAACAAAAATGCTTGATTATGAAAATGAAAGAATGCAAAGTCTGATTCAGGAAAAAGGTTGGAAAGAATTACCTGAGTTCGAGCGTATAAAAGCTATTTACAATTTTGTAAGAGACGATATTTTATTTGGATATAACGTAGATGATAATATTCCAGCATCCAGAGTATTACGTGATGGATACGGACAGTGCAATACGAAGGGTACATTGTTTATGGCATTGTTGCGTGGCTGCAAGATTCCATGTAGAGTACATGGATTTACAATTGATAAAGAACTTCAAAAGGGTGCAATGACAGGTATTGTATATAAAAACGCACCACAGAATGTTTTTCATAGTTGGGTGGAAGTATATTTTGAAGATAAGTGGTACGAGTTAGAAGCATTTATTATTGATCAGGCGTATTTGAAGAAGCTACAGAGTATAAACAAGAATTGCACGGGTGCATTTTGTGGATATGGTGTAGCGGTTACAGATTTTATGAATCCAACGATTGAATTTAATCGAAACAACACCTACATCCAAAGTGAAGGAATCAACCAGGATTTTGGTGTATATGATAATCCAGATGCCTTGTTAACGGAACATCATCAGGAATTGTCAATTTTAAAGAAGGTTGCATATCGATATTTTGGAAGACATCTTATGAACAGGAATGTGAAGAAGGTTAGAAATTGGTCATGATAAAGGAGGAGAACATGAACGAGTTAAAAATACATGGTGTATATAAGCATTTTAAAGGGAATTATTATTTAGTTGAGGATGTAGCATTTGATTCAGAAACAAAAGAGGAAATGGTTGTTTACAGACGGCTTTATGGAGATGGAAGTCTTTGGGTTCGTAATAAGGAAATGTTTTTAAGTCCTGTGGATAAAGAGAAGTATCCTGATGTAGAGCAGGAATATCGCTTTGAATTACAGGAGATTGCATTAAAGGACTTAACGAAGAAAGGTGTATAAGAAATATGTTCGGAAGAGAGGATCATTCCTATCAGGAAATATTAGAGAAATCAGTGGAGCAATGGTTAGCAGATATTGAGAAGCATGAAGATATCGTTGTGTACGGTGGGGTGAAAGCGACTAGAGAATATATTGAATCACTGAAGAAACAGATTACTGTGTTAGAGGAAAAGAGTCAGTTGAAAGATTCTTATCTCAAGAAATTAAAGAGTAAATGTTGATATTATAGGACCTGGTAAGTAAGGCCGATCAGAGAAAATCTGACCGGTCTTTTATTTTGTTTGAATTACAAAAAGAATACCTTTTGGTTTTAGGTTATAGTTATAAGAAAAAATTATAACGTGCTATTGATTATATATATTATACAAAAGGCTGTCCTTGTATTATATTATTCCTATCGAAATGATAGGAGATGAAAAACATGATTGAATTCAAAGATGTGAATAAAACTTTTGAGGTAGATGGCAAGGTTGTAAATGCCGTCCAGAATGTAAATCTTACAATTAAAGATGGAGAGATTTTTGGAATCATCGGTTTTTCAGGCGCAGGAAAATCTACTCTGGTACGTATGATTAATATGCTGGAGAAACCAACCTCTGGTCAGGTTGTAATCAACGGAACAGAAATTACTTCATTAAAAGGAAAGGCACTGAGACAACAAAGAAAAAAAATCGGAATGATTTTCCAACATTTCAACCTGTTTAGTTCAAGAACGGTTGGTGGAAATATTGCCTTTGCGATGAAAAAGAAGGGATTATCCAAACTAGAAATCGATAAAAAGGTAGATGAGTTGTTAGATATTGTAGGACTTTCGGATAAGAAAGAGGCATATCCTTCTCAGCTGTCTGGTGGACAGAAGCAAAGAGTTGCGATTGCGAGAGCATTAGCGACTGACCCAGATATTTTACTGAGTGATGAATCAACGAGTGCCTTAGATCCAAGAACAACATCATCGATTTTACAACTTCTAAAAGAAGTAAATGAAAGACTTGGTATTACCATTGTAGTGATTACACACGAGATGCAGGTTGTAAAGGAAATATGTGATCGGGTTGCGGTTATGGAAAATGGAAATGTTGTAGAAAGCGGGGATGTCTTCCAGATTTTTGCAAATCCTGTAGCAGAAATCACAAAGGAATTTGTGGACAGTACAACAACCCTTTCGAGAATATATCAATATATTAAGGATGAATCAGAGATAACAAAGATAGAAAAGGGAGAAGTAATCGTACGATTCCGATATTTGGAGAGAAATTCATCCGAGGCATTGGTTTCTATGATTTCAAGAAAATTCAACTTAGATGTAAACATCATATTTGGTGATGTGGAATTGATTGGTGAGAATCCGATTGGTGGATTGGTTTCCATCATTCGCGGAGATCAGAAAAACATACAAGATGCACTTACTTATTTGAAAGAAAAAAATGTTGGTGTGGAGGTGATTAAAGATGCAAGAGTTGCTTAACACATATTTACCGAATTTGGCAGAAAAATTACCGGGCTTTGGACAGGCAATTGTAGAAACGCTTCAGATGGTTGCAAAATCCGGAGTATTCATTTTCTTCATTGGACTGTTCTTAGGAATCACAATGAATGTGACAAAGAAAAATGGAATATTGGAAAATAAAATTGTATTTCAGATTGTAGATAAGGTTGTTAACCTGTTTCGTTCGATTCCATTTATCATTTTACTGGCAGCTTTGATTCCTCTTACAAGAATGATATCAGGAACTGCAATTGGTGTACAGGGTGCCATTGTTCCATTGGTATTTGGAACAACACCATTTTTTTCAAGACAGGTAGAAACAGCACTAGCAGAAATGAATCCGGGATTGATTGAGGCAGCAATCGCAATGGGCGAGAGCCCGTTATCTATTATATTTCGAGTACTATTAAGAGAATGTATACCAGGACTTGTTCGAGCTGTCACGATTACAATCATCAATTTGATTAGTTTGACAGCGATGGCAGGAGCCGTCGGTGCAGGCGGTCTTGGCGATTTTGCAATCCGTTTTGGATATCAGAGAAATCAACCAGATGTTACATTTGCATCCGTGGTTGTATTGGTAATTATCGTTACCATTGTTCAGGTATTGGGTAATTTTATTTCAAATAAATATACTAAAACAGCATAAAAAAAGAAAAGAGGAAAAAGATTATGAAAAAGAATTTATTAAAGAAATTAGGATTATTAACAGTAGCATCAACATTACTTTTAGCCACAGGATGTGGAGCAGGAACAACAAAGATTGAAGATAGTGTAGCTGACAGTACACAAAGTGAGCCAGCAGTTGGTGACACACAGGTTGTAACAGTGGCAGTTGTAGGAGAAGCACAGGAAATGTGGGTACCAGTGATTGAGGAGCTTAAGAAAGAGGGAATTGAAGTAAAGCTTCAGACATTCTCTGATTATCATACACCAAATGAGGCACTTGCAAATGGAGAGGTGGATTTGAATGCACATCAGCATCATGCTTTCTTAAAAAGTGAAATTGACAGCTATAATTACGATTTGGTAGCCATTGGTGATACATTTATTTCAACAATGAATTTATACTCAAACAATCATGAGAGCGTAGATGAAATTCCAGATGGTGGTAAGATTGCGATTCCAAATGATCCATCAAATGAGGGAAGAGCATTAAAGGTGCTTCAGGCATCAGGCTTGATTAAGTTAGCAGCAGACCCAGGTGATGAAATTGATTTGGCAGATGTGGAAGAAAATAGTAAAAATATTGAATTTGTTGAGACAGAGGCAGCAAACATCACATCCCTTCTTCCTGACTTGGATGCAGCTGTAATCAATTGTAACTTCGCTTTGGATTTCGGTCTGAACCCAGGAGAGGACGCAATTTTCCTTGATAATGTAGATATTTATGATGATGACAGCTATTTCAATTTGATTGCTGCAAAGAAAGAAAATGAAAATAATGAAACTTACAAAAAGGTTGTAGAGGCCTATCAGTCAGAGGCTGTAAAGGAAGTTTATAAGACAGCATTTAAGGGTGCTTATCTTCCTACATGGGAAAAATAAAACTGTATGTGAAATCGGCATAAATGTTTGAAAAATAGTGAATGCGTTGATAAAAAATGAATCAGTTGCTTAGAAAATAGTTAAAAAAGGATGGAGATAATCATGAAAAGCCTAAGTAAGAGAAGTGAAAATTTTACAGATTCCGTTATTCGAAGAATGACGCGCGTATCAAATAAATATGGAGCCGTTAATCTCTCTCAGGGATTTCCTGATTTTGATCCTCCAAAGGAGATTACGGATCGATTAAAGACCATTGCGGATGAGGGACCGCATCAGTATGCACTTACATGGGGTGCACAAAATTTTAGAGAAGCTTTGGCAAAGAAGCATGAACATTTTTCTGGTCAGGCAATTGATCCAGATTCTCAGATTGTCGTTACCTGTGGTGGAACCGAGGCTATGATTGCAGCGATGATGTCCATTGTGAATCCAGGTGAGAAGGTTGTTATTTTTTCACCATTTTATGAAAATTATGGAGCGGATACCATTTTATCTGGGGCAGAGCCGATTTATGTTTCTTTGAAGCCTCCAACATTCCAGTTTGATGTGGACGAGTTAGAAGCAGCATTTAAACAAAATCCAAAGGCAATGGTTCTTTGTAATCCATCAAATCCATGTGGAAAGGTATTTACCTACGATGAATTGAAAATCATTGCTGATTTGGCAATAAAGTATGATGTCTATGTCATTACCGATGAGGTATATGAACACATTTTATATGAACCAAACAAGCACACATATATGTCGACATTGCCAGGAATGGCGGAAAGAACGATTATTTGTAACTCTTTATCAAAGACGTATTCCATTACAGGATGGAGAATTGGATATGTCATTGCCAATCCGGAAATTATTGACAGAGTGAAAAAGGTGCATGACTTTTTAACTATCGGAGCAGCAGCCCCATTGATGGAGGCAGCAGTAACAGGTCTTCAGTTTGGAGATGCATATTACAAGGAATTACAAGCACATTACACACATATGAAGAATCTGTTTGTCGGTGGTTTGAAGGATTTGGGATTAACCTTTTTCGAACCACAGGGTGCATATTATGTGATGTTAAATGTTTCCGAATTTGGTGTCAAAGATGATCACAAATTCAGCTACTGGATGGCAGAGCATGTTGGCGTAGGTACGGTGCCAGGTTCAAGCTTTTTCCGAGAAGGAATTCAGGATTATGTGCGTTTGCATTACGCAAAGGTGGATGACACATTAAATGAGGCATTGAATCGTCTTGCTGATTTGAAGAAGAAAGCAAATAGTGCAACGAATGTTGATTGGAAATAGGAAGAGATAGTTCGAATAGGAAATGAGGTGCTAAAATGGGAATTCATAAAACAAAAATAGGAATTGTCGGAGTGGGACATGTTGGTGCACATTGTGCGTATTCCCTTCTGATTCAGGGACTTGCAGATGAACTTGTGTTAGTTGATATTAATGAAAAAAAGCTGGAAAGCGAAGTACAGGATTTAAGAGATAGCGTGGTGTATACGCCTCATAACTGTACGATTACAGCAGGAACCTATGAAGATTTGGCTGATTGTAATATCATTGTAAATGCAGTCGGAAACATTGGTTTGATTGCAGCGGGAGACCGTGTGCTAGAGACAGAATTTACAATCCAGGCAGTGAATGGATATGTAAAAAAGGTTGTGGAAGCTGGTTTTGATGGAATTTGGATTAACATTACAAATCCATGTGATATTGTGACAAGACAAATTGCGTTGTTATCTGGTTTGCCAAAGGGTCATGTATTTGGAACTGGAACGGGATTAGACACATCAAGATTAAAAGCTATTCTTGCAAAGGAAACAGGATATGATCCAAAAAGCTTTGATGGATATGTTCTTGGAGAACATGGAAAGAAACAGACAGTTCCATGGTCAACGATTACATTTGGCGGAAAGAGTATCGCGGAATTAGTAAAATCAGATGACAAATTCCAATTTGATTTAGATGATGCAGCTAAGAAGGTGCATGATAATGCATGGGTAACTTACAATGGTAAGGGTTGTACCGAATATGGTATTTGTTCTACGCTCGCAAGAATCGTAAAAGCAGTCATTCATGATGAAAAGGTAATATTACCAACGAGTGCACCACTAGATGGTGAATATGGAATTCATGATATTTATGTTGGCGTGCCTGCGGTTGTTGGAAAGGATGGCATTGAAAAAGTGGTTGAACTTCCATTAAATGCGGAAGAGCAAAAAGCGTTTGAAGAATGTTGTGAAGGCGTTCGACAAAATATTCGTGATGCAAAAGAAAAAGGAATCGATGTAATTATATAAATGAAAATCAAGCGACACAGTCTTTGAGGGAGCAGTATAGTTCTCTCAGGGGCTGTGTTTTTTCTGTAAAAATTTGAAAAAAATTTTTTAATTGCCATAGTTTGTCCATTGTAGGTGTTACAATAAATTTAACAAGATACGAAGTAGCATCGGTTTCTAAATGTGTAGCAAAGAGAAATGTGAGGATTCGTTTTTACATGAAAGCCTGTTAAAAAAGGAGGAGATTATCATGGAAGATTGGAATGGAGATGGACGTATTGATGCAGTAGATTTTATGTTTCAGGATCAGATGGAGCATGATGAAAGACATGCAAGCACTTCGCATGGTGGAAAAGCAGGTGCATGGTTTTGGTTATTTTTTATTTCGATTATAATTGACGCTTTTTGCAAGGGGTTAGGGGTTTTCATTTTCGTGATTGGAAGCTATTTGTTATTTTTGTTTGGCTAGTATATTGTAACTTGGTAGAGTGGAAAGCGTAAATAGGAAAAGAAACGGGCTGTTTAGACAGCTCGTTTTCTTTTTGGAAAATGATGAAAAGTTTCAATAAAACAATGAAATGGTTTGATAAATGAAGGAAATACAGGTATTATGAGTATAGGGAAGGCATACATCATTTAAAAAGTTTTATGCTGATTACCCAGGAGAAGGCTGGACGAAAATAGATTGTCCAAAGTATACGGCAACCATCAATGTTGATCGTAAGAAGAAGAGAATAAAGGCTAAATTTAAAGGTGTAACAGAAAGTAATGTTACAGATGGATATTACTATGGTAAAAAATGATAATGTAACAGATAAAAATTGATGCAGGGAGAGATTAGAATGACAGAAAAGCCCAAAATGACAGAATTATCAAATGGTGGAATGTATTATGCGTTGACGTTTCCAACATTTCATGTAAAGGTTTATATTCCGAAATGGGATGTGCCATGTGATGTGATTAACTATGGATTTATGACACCGTACTTATTGGTGTTTGAGGAAGAACAAGAGACGATTGAACAAAATGTTTCATTTGCAAAAGAATCGGGTTTGGAGAAAATCGCGAAACGATTTGGCGGAAGTGTTTTGTTTGTGTATCCGAATAGTGAAAATGGTTGGGAAGATGCGTCTAAGGATTTGTTTCACGATTTAATTGACCAGACAAGGATTAGTGAATATTATGAGCCAGGGCTGGCGCTTATGCGTAATCGTTTTACTGGCGAATGGGGTGAAATCTTTATTCGTGGTGCGCTGAATAGAAGCTATTTATATGGGTTTGGAAAATCCGCAGATTTTATCGTAAAGAACTGTTTACAGACGATAGAGGGAAATGGCTTATATGGACCAGGTGATATTACACCAGTTGCCTGTGTTTTGCAAAATGTAAGTGTTATTCCTGAGGTGAAGCGAGATGACATTCCGATTGTTTCCATCGGTAATACAGATGCAATCAATGAAGCATTTGAAAAGAGTACCAAGCATTTATTAATCAAGGAGGCACCAGATTATGTTGCGGATTTTGATGGCTTTGTAAAACGCTATCGTCGAATGGTTGGAAAGTTAGAACAGGAACCAGATTTTGATGCATTGAATATGGTAGTGGAGCCAGGTGTTTGCAATGTGAAAGTGTCTGCTGATAATTGTGGTGATGATAAAGAATTAGAACGCCATGATATTGGATATGTCGCATATTACCATCGTGGAATCATGGATAATCAGAATGTTCCGTTGGTTTTATGTTTTCATGGTGGCGGGGATTCCGCAATGTGTATGGCCGCGTTGTCAGAGTGGCATGTGGTTGCAGCTAAGAATGATTTTTTACTGGTTTGTGTAGATAAACATATGAGAAGTACAGCGACAGAAGTGATGGAGTTATTGGAGCATTTGAAGGAACGTTATTCCATTGATGAACAACGAATCTATTCGACTGGATTCTCTATGGGTGGAGCCAAAAGCTGGGATTTGTATGAACAGTATCCGACTGTATTTGCGGGGGTTGCTCCGATGGATGCTACCTTTGAGATTGGAAGAGATGTGTTTGGTAATTACAGCGAGAAAGCAATCAATGAGAACACACTCGTCCCTGTATTTTATGTCGGTGGTGAGGATTCACCGCTTCCTGAGTTGCCATTTCAGGAGAAGAAATGTCTGGATCGTTTAGCTTATGTATTGAAGGTGAATCAGGCAAAGACACAGTGCACCATTTCCTTTGATGAGCAAGAAACATGGGAGAATAAAATCATGGGTATCGATGGTGATGATATCGTGTATGATCAAGACGAAAAAACGGGTAGTGTTTTGACAATGCACAAATTTTATAGTACAGATGGTAACTGCTATACGGTGTTTGCGAGCGCAAGCAAACAGTCCCATGAGATGCGTCATTTAAATGCGAAAAATGCGTGGGCGTTTTTGCGTCAGTTCCAAAGAAATACGGATGGTGAGATTATTATTTAGCAATTACAACGGCAGATATTAGTAGAATTGAGAATGGTACTAGGAATCCAAGTCTCGCTATGGTGAAAAGAATCGCAACAGGATTAGGTATGCAATTAAGACTTGAATTTGTTCCTACACCTGCAAAACATTAAATTATTCTACTATGCGTTCATTTCGAGAATGTGTGGATGTGGAATTTTCTTTTTGAAAACTCCAGATTTTTATTATGTAGTTGATAGTTTCATTCTAATTGCATTTATCCCAACTTAGATAGTTGTTTATATAAGTACAACTATAATCTGCATAATTGAGAGTTTCGCAGTAATCTAAAATACTAAGGGTAAAGGAGCGAATAAATGAAGACACTATATGTATCAGATTTGGATGGGACGTTGCTTCGAAGTAATGAGGTGACCTCGGATTATACCAATGATGTGATTAATCGTTTAACCAGTGATGGAATGCTGTTTTCGTATGCGACAGCGCGCTCGTTGGTTACCGCGAAAAAGGTGACAAAGGGCATTGTGGCAAAGTGGCTTTGGGATGTGGAAGGTGAAATGAAAAATTAGAATGATAAAATATGATATTGGGAGGCTAGGTATATGAGAAAAATGAAATTATTTGTATCCATGCTTGCAGTTAGTATGATGCTAGCTGGTTGTGGAACTTCTGTTTCAAAGGATGCACAGGATAATAAGACAGAAAGTGTTGAGCAGGATAACACGCAGGAAGAGACAGAGGAGAAGCAGGATGAAGATTCGGCGTCGAAAGACAGCTCGCACAAATATGTGCCGGATCAAACATCGGATGGTTATTTTTCTCTGAAGGATGAGGGCTTGGCGCCAGAAGTCAGGAAGCAGGAGCATGGAACCTGTTGGACAAATGCACCCGCAGCTTCTATTGAGAGTACTTATTTCAAACAGTATCAGGAAAGGATTTCTGTTGATCCAAGTGATTTGTGTATGGCAATCTATGATGATGAGAAAGAAGAAGGTTGGTTTGTTGATAAGTACAAATTAGACATTGGTGGTTGGGACTGGATGGTATGTGAGAAGTTGGCAAATGGCTTCGATGGATATTATTTAAAACATGCGCGTCGATATAACGAGGATGGCGACCTGGAAAAGATAAAGGATGCAATCAAACAATATGGTCCGATTACGGTTTCGATTTGCGATAACGGACAATTTCAGCGTATGTTTGATGGTTATTTTACAATGAATGATGATAATCCTGATAACATGGATCATGAGGTAATCATCATTGGTTGGGATGATAATTTTCCAAAGGATTATTTCCAGGTTCCAGCAAAGAATAATGGTGCATGGTTGTGTCAAAATTCGGAATCCGTATCCTGGGGAAATGAGGGAACTTACTGGGTTTCGTACGAGTCATTGTTGGATTTTCAGTTGATTTATGATGTGACAAAGGAATATAGCGATGTGGCATCCTATGATGGTGGAAATGAAAATTCGATTTCGACAGGGGAGACCTGTACGGTTGCAAATGTGTACCATAAAAAGGGCACCTTAGCAGCAGTAGGCACCTATACATATGTGGATGATCAGGAATATACAATAGAGATTTACGATGAAAAATTTGAGAAGAAATTGGCAAGCGTAGAAGGCGTGAAAGATATCAAAGGATATCATGTTGTGGATTTGCCAGAACCACTTGAAGTAGAAGATTATGCGGTTGTGATATGTTACCAAGGTCTGGCACCGGTAGAGGGAGAATCTGCGCTTATGTATGACGATTTTGATTATAGGGCAGTATCTCATGAAGGCGAGTCTTTTGTGTTGCTCGGCGACCAGTGGCTAGATTTGTCTTTGGAAAGTACAAAGGAGCAGATAGGTCTTGATTTTATGCCCAATAATGCATGTATCAAGGCGTTGTATAAATAGTTATTTGAAAGACACTATTTATAATATAATTATGTATTAATGAGGAAGCTATAAATGGATGTCAAAATAATACGATCAAATAGAAAAACAATTGGTATTCAAATCAACTCGGATTTATCGGTTGTTGTCAGGGCGCCAAAGCGGGTCAGTAAGCGGGAAATTGAACGCGTGTTGAAAGAAAAAGAGGCCTGGATTATCAAAAGTATTGATAAAATGCAACAGAGAAAAGCAGAGCTGGAAGCGAATAGCGAACCTCCGATTGCCATGGATGAATTAAAGAAGCTGGCGAATCATGCTCTGGAATATATTCCGAAGAGAGTGAAATACTTTGCTCCTATCGTGGGCGTGGATTATGGACGTATTACGATACGCAATCAAAAGACCAGATGGGGAAGCTGTAGCGGGAAAGGAAATTTGAATTTTAACTGCTTGCTTATGCTTGCACCTACTGAAGTGATTGACTATGTAGTTGTACATGAGTTGTGTCATCGAATAGAGATGAATCATTCCAAAGCATTTTGGAGTGAGGTGGAGCGGGTGCTGCCTGATTATAAGAGTGCGAAAAAGTGGTTGAAGGATAATGGGGAGTACATCATGCAAAGGATTAAAAAAAACTATTGACTCCTACGTTGCGTGATAGTTTATGATCAATCATGTCGTAACAAATAAGGAGTGGAGGAAATGACGATGATGACAGTAAATGAGGTAAGTAAGTTAACAGGGGTGAGTATACGCACTCTACAATATTACGATACCATAGGACTTTTATTGCCAAGTGCATATACAGAGTCCGGTTACAGGTTGTATGACGATACAGCGCTGGAACGGCTGCAGCAAATTTTACTGTTCAAGGAGTTGGAATTTCCGTTAAAGGAAATTAAGACAATCATAGATGCACCGAACTTCGATCGAGATAAAGCGCTTACGCAGCAAATTGAATTGCTGACCATGAAAAAGGAGCATCTTGAAAATGTCATTCGATTCGCTCAGGGATTAAAAGAGTTAGGAGTGAAAAAAATGGATTTTACAGTATTTGATACGAAAAAAATGGATGAATATGCAAAACGTGCAAAAGAAGAATGGGGAAATACACCAGAGTATCAGGAGTTTGAGGAAAAGGCAAAAAATCGAACCAATCAGGAGGAAACAAATATGATGAATGAATTTATGCAGGTATTTGTGGAATTTGGTCAGATGAAGTCTCTTGATCCGGCTGCTGAACAGGTGCAGCAACAGGTAAAAAAATTGCAGGATTATATTACAGAGCATTTTTATGAATGTAAGACACAGGTTCTCAGCGGCTTAGGTAAAATGTATTCTGGTGGAGGCGAATTCACGGAGAACATTGACAAAGCTGGTGGAGCGGGAACCGCAGATTTTACTGCACAGGCAATTGCAATATATTGTGGAGAGTAAATAAGTAAGAGGGCGTCGTACTTTGGTACGATGCTCTTTTGCTTTCAACATGCATTCAACTCTTGAACTATTGAAATTTTACTATTGAAATTTATTTTGAATTTTACTGTAACGAATCCAACTGCTGATTGGTTTAACCTATAGAAAATAATCAATGAGCAGGAGGAGTGTTATGAATCAAAAAAGAAAACTTGAAAACAAAGACAAAGCATATGTTAGAATTTACATCGGATTATTTGCTGCAATCATACTTTTGATTGTTACAGGTGGATTTTCACAGAGTCAAATGTTGTATGAGAAAAGGTTACCTGTTGGTTCAACAGGGGGGCAGTTTCTTTTGGTATGTATCATTTTGATAATGGGTGTGTTTCTGTTGTCACTTCATAGCTATCAGGTCTATCATATTGTGCGAAACAAATCACAACAGGTTTCTCATAAGGTGTCATTGTTGTTGATTAGTATTTTGCTTTCAGGATTTTATTTTGGCTTTTTCTTTGTCGTACAATCCGATTTAAGGTATGTATATCCAGCAATGCGTAAATTTGTAAATGTCTTTTTGGGAATCAATGAAGGTATAGAAATATCCTATGGAATATTGCCTGTCATTTATGCCATCATTTTATTGCTCGATCAGGGTCGAAAAACAAAGTTAAGATACATGTGCATACCAGTATTTCTAATTGACGTGATTGGGATTGTGGTAAATGTGGGACAGGTTGTCAGATTTATATTTTTTGTTTTGGGACGTCATATGCATATTGTGGGTGATACATTTTTCATAACCGTATACGTATTTATTTATAATGTTGCATTGGTTTGGATACTTCTTTTGATTGCAATTAATATTACCTGTAAAAAGACGAATCAGATTAAGGCGAAATGGATGATGCTAACATGCATTGCGATTGCTTCTTTATTTGTGTACGGTTTTGCAGAACGAAAGACAGGTGGAATTGCTGGTATATGCCAGTATCGGAAAATCTCAGTGATGGACAAAATAAAAGAGAGTAGAAATACATTGGAAAATTGCGAACGCAATTTGGCTACGAGTGTGTGGAATGTGATGTATCCTGAATATGGAAATCGAGAATGTAAGTAAATAGAGAGGAACGGTTTACGTTCACAAGATTATAAGGGGTCGCTTTCTGAGCGACTTCTTTTTTTACATAAACATATATAATAAAGTCATTCGTAATTAAGGAGGTAACTGCTATGGAAAAAAAGATTTGGCTTGATGGCATGATGGGCGTTGTTGTTGGAGATGCATTGGGGGTTCCGGTGCAGTTTATGAGAAGAGAGGAGATTCGAAATCGAGTACAAGGACCTGTTCAGGGAATGGAAGCAGGTGGTGTATATGATATGCCAGAGGGGACTTGGTCGGATGACAGTTCCATGGCGATTGCGACAATGGCAAGTATGATAGAAAAAGGTAGAGTGGATCTTGGAGATATTATGATGCAGTTCGTAAAATGGGAGTTTGAGGGAGAATATACACCATTTGGCGAGGCATTTGATGAGGGCAATACTTGTAGTAAGGCAATCTATCGGTTTGCAAAATATCTGGATGTTACTACATGTGGTTGTACAGGTGAGCGTTCCAATGGAAATGGGGCACTGATGAGAATTATGCCAGCATGTCTTTATTATTATGAACGTCAGAAGAAATTGGGAATGACCGATCAGGAGGTAACCGATGGAATTCACAAGATTGGAGGATTAACGCACAATCATTTAAGAAGTAACATGTGCTGTGGCATTTATTATTTTTGTGTGAAAAGTATTATTGATGGAATTACAAATGAAGAAGAGAAACCGGAGCTTGCTGAGTTGCTTAAGGCAGGGATAGAAGCGGGGCTTGCGTATTATCGACAGGATATCGAAAACCTAACTGAACTAGCGAATTTAGGAAGATTATTTGATTTGGATGCATTTAAAAATTTATCAGAAACAGAAATTAAAACGACAGGATATGTGATTGATACGATTGAAGCGGTCTTTTGGTGTTTGCTTACTACAAATTCATATAAGGAGTGCCTGCTTAAGGCGGTTAATCTCGGAGATGATACCGATACGGTTGGTGCAATTGCTGGCGGACTTGCAGCACTTTATTATGGATATGATGGAATTCCTGCCGAGTGGCTTGCTGTGATTCGTAGAAGAGATTGGATTGAGGAGATGTGTGCGCGGGCGGGGGAGTTTGTGTCGTAAAACGTTAGGAAATCATGCTGGAATTGGATGAAATTCACTGTTCGAAAAGGTGTTCGGATAATGAACTTTTGTGTTCAAATGCTTATGAAATAAGGGTTTGTTACATATAAAACAACATATGCCTAGGGAGGACAAACGGACTAGGTTTTCGATATACTTGTATTAGAAACAAATCTGTTACAGCGGGTATAGATGATACAGAAGAATGGGATAAAACGAGAAAGGAGATGCATATTATGGGTAAGGCAGTTTATTTTACATTGACAGGAATACAGTACAGATACGGTTCTGATTTTATGAAAAAAGGTATGAAGATGCATTTGATTAAGGAGCCAGATAATAAGTATGACAAAGAAGCAATTCGATGCGAAATGGAAGGATTTGGTCATGTAGGTTATGTGGCTAATAGCATTCATACTATTATCGGAGAGAGCTGTAGTGCTGGCCGTCTGTATGATAGATTCAAGAAAAAGGCGAAAGGCAAGGTGGTATGTGTAACAGATAGAGGTGTGCTTTGCAAGTTTGAAGATTAGGAGGGAACGCTTATGGGACCATTTGATATGTTTGATTTAAATCGTGACGGAAAAGTTGATGACATGGAAATGACATTTGGTATGGACATTATTGAAGAGTGGGAAAGAGAAGAGGAAGATAACGATTTTGATGATGATGACAATGATGACAATGATGATTGGTAAGGTGTATAGGAGCATTGATGTCTAGATAATATGAAGAAACTCATAGTGGAATAATGGTCGTAAATTCCACTATGAGTTTAGTTCGTTTTGTGGTTTGTTTTATGCATTTGTAATTGGGGTTTGTGATTGGTTTTTGGTGTGCCGAAAAATGTGGATAGTCCTTTAAAAATGCCTAAAATTGTGATATAATTTTATAGTGTGTTTATGGTACGGAAATGCTGATAAACATTGAGGATTTTGATTGTTTTATTTGTTTGAAATGATGCATTTGAAAATGCATATTGGAGGGCTGAATGTCGAGGGGAACCAATCAGAAATTAAAGCTTTTGTATCTGGCAAAAATCATGAATGAAAAAACAGATGATGCGCACTGGTTAACAGTGCCTGAAGTGATAAAAGAATTAAGTGCATATGATGTAACTGCGGAACGAAAAAGTGTTTATGCAGACTTTGAGGCACTGCGACAATTTGGTATGGACATTGTGATGGAGAAGGAAGGTGTTCAGTATTACTATCATATAGGAACACGGGATATGGAAGTGGCAGAATTAAAACTTCTTGTGGATGCTGTGCAATCTTCTAAGTTTATTACAGAAAAGAAATCGAATCAGTTGATTAAGAAGTTGGAGAAGTCGATTAGCAAATATGAAGCGAAGCAGTTGAATCGTCAAGTGTATGTGCATGGTCGTGTGAAGACAATGAATGAAAGTATCTATTACAACGTAGATAAGATACACAATGCGATTAATAACAATGTGCAGATTAAGTTCCAGTACTATCAGTGGAATGTGAATAAGGAAATGGAGCTAAGACATGGTGGTACATTCTATCATATTTCCCCTTGGGAATTGATGTGGGATGACGAAAACTACTATCTTGTCGGATATGATTCGGAAGCAGGGATTATTAAACATTTTCGTGTGGACAAGATGATTAAGATTTCACCACTTACGGATTTGAGAGATGGAAAAGAAATCTTTGATCAGATCGATATGGTGTCATATTCCAATAAGCGATTTGGGATGTATGATGGAGAAGAAAAGACAGTACAGTTAGAATTTGAGAATTATCTGGCAGGTGTTGTACTAGACCGATTTGGAAAAGATGTTAAGATGCGTGCGATGGATGATCGTCACTTTAAGGTAGCGGTAGAGGTTGCAATCAGTCCGCAGTTTTTTGGTTGGGTGATGGGATTAGGATCTGGCGTAAAGATTGTTGGTCCTGCTGAGGTTGTGGAACAGATGAAGCAAGAAGTGGGAGCGATTCATAAGTTATATGATTAGTGGATGAAAAAGTGCAAGAAAGGAATTGTACAAATGAACACAATGGATGAAATGAAAAATGGTTTTGAAACTGCATACATAGACGGTTCGGTTGTGTCCAATACTGCGTATCGCCCTCAGTTTGTTTCAAACAATCACAAAGAGGGTAAGAAGGTATTAGCATCCATTGAGGATGAACTTTTGGCATGCGAGCAATTCCAGATTAGTGTAGCATTTATTACAATGAGCGGAATTACACCGTTGCTGCAGACATTACAGGAGCTAGAAAAGAAGAATATTCCAGGTCAGATTCTTACAACCAACTATTTGAATTTTAGTGAACCAAGAGCGTTAAAGAAACTACAGGAATTATCCAATATTACATTGAAAATGTATGATGTGGAAGCAGCTGATGAAGGTTTTCATACCAAGGGATATATTTTCAAGAAGGAAGAGATTTACCGAATTATTATTGGTAGCTCCAATATCACCAGTGCTGCGCTTACCAGTAATAGAGAGTGGAATACCAAAATTGTTTCGACGCAGCAAGGTGAAATGGCAAAGCAGATTGTGGCAGAGTTTAATGATCTTTGGCAGTCGAAATATTCTTTGGAATTTGATGAATTCTATGAGAATTATAAAGAACGTTATAAGATTATAAAACATCAAAGAGAAGTAGCAAAACAGGAACCGATTACTTCCATTGAAAAATACAAATTACAGCCGAATAGTATGCAAGTTGGTTTTATTAAAAACCTGAAGAAAATACTTGCAGCAGAGGTGAATAATGATAGAGCACTTTTGATCTCAGCAACGGGAACTGGTAAGACTTATGCGTCTGCATTTGCAATGCGTGAGCTTGGATTTAAGAAAGTACTATTTCTTGTGCATAGAGGTCAGCTTGCAAGGCAAACGAAGAAGTCATATGAGAAGGTTTTTGCCAAGACCATTTCTATGGGCTTGGTTGGAGCGGGATACAATGAATACGATGCAGATTATGTATTTGCAACGGTGCAGACATTAAGCCGAGATGAGCATTTGTTGGAATATGATGCGAAAGCATTTGATTGTATTATTTTGGATGA
>JAUNJF010000014.1 GCA_030533405.1 Eubacteriales bacterium | reverse complement strand
GAAGAAGTAACAACAGAGGAACCAACAACAGAACAGCTTGATATTCCTTCAACAGATAAAAAGATTATGTTGTTAAACAGTACTAATGTTTCAGGACTTGCAAGAGGTTGGTCTCAGAAATTATCAGGAGCAGGTTTTGCACAGACAATTACAGGTAATTACACTGCTGGTGCATCTGCACAGACTAAAATTTATGTTCCAGAAGAAGGAATGGGTAATGATTTAGTAAGTTACTTTAAAGATGCAGTAATCGAGATCGGTAAGCCAGCTGCTGGTACATATACAGCATCACCAGGAATGTCAGAGAGTGGCACAGAAATTTACATTGTAATAGGAAATAGTGATACAACAGTCCAGTAATAGAGGTATTTTATGGAAAAAAGAATTCAGCTGCTAGATATTGCACTGGATAGCGTTTCAACGAAGGACGCTGTAGAGTGTACTGTGCGGTATCTTGAGGAAGAGGGCAGTCGTGTTGTTTATCTTGTGAACAGCGAAACACTGTTTCTCCTAAAAAAAGAGCAGGAATGGAAAAGCCTTGTGGCCGAGAGTGAACTCATTTTGCCAGCAAATGCAAATGTAAGTGCGAGTATTGATCATGTGCTAGGTCATAAGCGTGAGTCATTCTTTTTGGAAAGTTATATCGATGCGGTGCTTGATTATTCTATAGAAATGGGGCATGAGATGCTCATTGTAGCAGAAAATGAGAGTAAGTTTACATTTATGCAGGAAAGCATCCATGAAAAACGCCCACTTGTTACAATTAGTGGGGTGTATATGACGGAGACGGAACAGTCACTTGGTCACATCGTGAATGAAATTAATTCGGTCGCACCGGATATATTGCTGTTTGCATTGAATGAACAAGAACAATTGACAATTCTAAAGCAGTATCGAAATCAAATCAACGCAGGTTTGATGCTATTTACAGGTAATACATTGTATAACCAAGCGGTATCGGAGTCGCAGGTTCCCCAGTCTATTGAGAAATTAAAGATTGGTAATTTGTACAAATGGTTCCGAATGGGAGGAAGATGGAAGGCTTTTTGGGCTAATGTTAAGATTAAATTCCATTTGAAACAGCTTGGAAAAGAAGACGATGAGTAATAATTCATTAAAAAACCAACAACATTTTGTGAAAAAACACGAATGGCACACAAAATAGCATGGGAAAATTGTTTAAAATGATGTGAATTGGAAATGCAATGGCAATTTTGAATAATAAAATGTGAAAATGATGTGCATATTGATGTGAATAATTTTCAAAATGACATTTTGAACAAAGAAAACAAAATTTCTTTGTTGAATAGTAATATTTCATTTAAACACTAAATGTTGTATGATAGCCCTATGAGTTAGTCAGCAAAATTTATATAACCCAAGGAGGAAGATTAAAAATGGCTAGTTTATCACTTAAAAATATTTATAAGATTTATCCTAACGGATTTAACGCTGTTAAGGATTTCAATCTTGAAGTTGAAGACAAGGAATTCATCATTTTCGTAGGACCATCAGGATGTGGTAAGTCAACAACACTTCGTATGATCGCTGGACTTGAGGAAATCAGCCAGGGTGAGTTATGGATTGGTGATAAGATGGTTAATGATGTTGAGCCAAAGGATAGAGATATCGCCATGGTATTCCAGAACTACGCTTTGTACCCACATATGTCAGTATATGACAATATGGCATTCGGTCTTAAGTTAAGAAAAGTTCCAAAGGAGAAGATTGACAAGCAGGTACATGAAGCTGCTAAGATTCTTGACATTGAGCACTTACTTGACAGAAAGCCAAAGGCTTTATCAGGTGGTCAGAGACAGCGTGTAGCTATGGGACGTGCCATCGTGCGTGAGCCAAAGGTATTCTTAATGGATGAGCCTTTATCAAACTTGGATGCTAAGTTGCGTGTACAGATGCGTGTTGAGATTTCTAAGTTACATCAGAGATTACAGACAACAATCATCTACGTAACACATGACCAGACAGAGGCTATGACTCTTGGTACAAGAATCGTAGTTATGAAGGATGGTATCATTCAGCAGGTAGATACACCACAGAACTTATATGATAAGCCAACTAACCTTTTCGTTGCTGGTTTCATGGGTATGCCACCAATGAACTTCATCGAGAGTAAGGTAGTTAAGTCTGGATCAGACGTATTATTAATGTTTGGTTCTCACTCAATCAAGATTCCTGAGTCTAAGGCACAGATCTTAATCGAGCAGAACTACATTGACAAGGAAGTTGTATTAGGTATCCGTCCAGAGGATATTCATGATGAGCAGTTATTCCTTGAGTCATCTCCAGAAAGTATCATTGATGCTAGAATTTCTATCTACGAGATGTTAGGTGCTGAAGTTTACTTATACTTCACAATCGATCAGTTCGATATTACTGCTAGAGTTAATGCTCGTACAACAGCTAGACCTGGTGATACAGTTCAGTTAGCATTTGACTTAAGCAAGATTCATATCTTTGATAAAGAAACAGAGCAGAAGATTTTAGACTAATTTTCTCATGTTTATCATAAGCAGGCGGTTGCTATATGCAACCGCCTGTTTTGAGTTGTTAAAAAATAGGAGAAAGACACACCTTTTTCATCATACTGATGAAAAATAGAGCACTGTTTTGTGAAAAGTTTGTAAAAAATAAAACATTTACTTTCTTTTTTTTATCATTTCCGTTAAAATGTATGTTAGGTATATATACAATAATGTAAGGAGTGTGGAGAGATGATTTCGAATCAAATTTTACAGGATACTATTGAGGGTATCAAAGCGATTACAAGAATTGATTTGTGTGTAATGGACACAGAAGGAAAAGCCCTAGCTACAACGCTCCATGATACAGATGAATATGAACAGTCTGTATTGGCATTTGTAGATTCTCCCGCTGAGAGTCAGATGCTTCAGGGTTACCAATTCTTTAAGGTGTTTGATGATAACCAGTTAGAGTATGTCATCATTGCAAAGGGTGAAGCTGATGATGTATATATGATTGGTAAGATTGCAGCATTTCAGGTGCAGAATCTGTTGGTTGCGTACAAGGAGAGATTTGATAAGGACAACTTCATTAAGAATTTGTTATTAGATAATTTATTACTTGTAGATATTTATAACCGTGCGAAGAAGCTTCACGTAGACACAGATGTTCGTAGAATTGTGTTTATTATTGAGACAAAGAACGAAAAAGATACGAATGCATTAGAGACTGTACGTAATATTTTCTCAACAAAGGCAAAGGATTTTGTAACAGCAGTAGATGAGAAGAATATCATCCTTGTTAAGGAAGTAAAACAGACAGAGACCTATGAAGATATGAATAAGATTGCGAAAGTGATTGTGGATATGCTTAATTCAGAAGCAATGTCGACTGTACGTGTTGCATTTGGAACGATTGTCAATGAGATTAAGGAAGTTTCACGTTCATATAAGGAAGCAAAGATGGCATTAGATGTTGGTAAGATTTTCTACGGCAATCGCAATATTATTGCATACAGTAATTTAGGTATTGGCCGTTTGATTTACCAGTTGCCAATTCCTCTTTGTAAAATGTTTATCAAAGAGATTTTTGAAAATCGCTCTCCAGATGATTTTGATGAGGAGACACTTACAACAATCAATAAGTTCTTCGAGAATAGTTTGAATGTATCAGAGACATCAAGACAGCTTTATATTCATCGTAATACATTGGTATATCGTTTGGATAAATTGCAAAAGAGCACTGGATTGGATCTTCGTGTGTTTGAAGATGCGATTACATTTAAGATTGCACTTATGGTTGTGAAATATATGAAATACATGGAGTCATTAGAGTATTAGAATATACGTTAATGATTGGAAAATGAAGACCTAGAGAGAAAGGAACAGGATAATGTTAGTGCTAGATCATGTGACCATGCAGTATCCAACAGGAATTAAGGCGTTAGATAATGTGACATTCCGTATTAAAAAGGGAGATTTTGTATTCATTGTTGGAAGCAGTGGTTCTGGAAAGACAACTTTAATCAAGCTATTATTAAAGGAATTGAAACCTACATCGGGAGAGATATCGGTTGAGAATCGTCCATATGGAAAGATGAAAAGACGAGAGATTCCGATGTTACGTAGAAAATTTGGCGTAGTGTTTCAGAATTTCCGTTTGTTGAAGGATCGCACTGTTTTTGAAAATGTTGCATTTGCACAGCAGGTGGTAGAAAAATCGGCAAAAGAGATTAGACGTGAGGTTCCAGCAACGCTTACAATGGTTGGTTTGGCGGACAAATACAAACAGTTTCCGAAAGAACTTTCCGGTGGTGAGCAGCAGAGAGTTGCGCTTGCAAGAGCGATTGTGAATCGTCCGGAAATCATTTTGGCAGATGAGCCAACCGGAAATCTTGATCCCAAAAACTCTTTAGAGATTATGAGGCTTTTAGAGGAAATCAATCGAAGAGGAACAACAGTAGTAGTTGTTACACATAACAAAGAAATCGTGAATATGATGCAAAAGCGTGTTATTACGCTGAAAAAGGGTGTCGTTGTAAGCGATGAAGAAAAAGGTGGGTATAGAGATGAAGATTAGTACGTTAGGATATAGTATCAAGCAGGGACTTAAAAATATCCGACGCAACCTGCTGTTTTCGCTTGCTTCAGTGGGAACAATTATCGCATGTTTGTTTTTGTTCGGTGTATTTTATTCGATTGTGTTAAATATGAGAACAGAGATTCTTGCTATTGAGAGTTCATTAACGATATCCGTATTTTTTGAAGAGGGTACAAGTGAGAATCAGATTCAAAACATAGGAAATGAGATTCAAAAGATTTCTAATGTAGATACGATGCAATATATATCTGCAGATGCAGCATGGAATTTATATATTGATGATGTTTATAAGGGAGATAAGGAATATGTAGATTCTGTATTTGGAGATGATAATCCGTTATCGAATTCATCCTCTTATGAAATTACGTTAAATGATATTGGTAAACAGGCTGAGACTGTAGAAACGATTAAGGCAATTAGCGGTGTACGTCAGGTCAATAGTAGTGATGGAACTGCTAAAAGTCTGAGTGCAATCAGTCGTTTGGTAAGCTATGCGTCACTTGGTGTAATTGGCGTGTTATTATTAGTATCGTTATTTTTGATTAGCAATACCATTACAATTGGTATTTCTGTTCGTAAAGAAGAGATTGCAATTATGAAGTTAATCGGAGCAAAGGATTTCTTTGTCCGTGCACCATTTTTAGTAGAAGGTGTGATGATTGGTTTGGTAGGAGCAGTCGTTCCTTCTGCAATTATTTATTTGCTTTATAATACAATGACTAATTATTTGGTAGAACATTTTTCGATTGTTGCGAATATGGTTGAGTTTGTGCCAGTACAGGAAGTGTTTCATGGAATGTTGCCAATTTCGTTATTGATTGGAGTTGGCGTTGGATTCTTTGGTAGTTTGTTGACAACGCACAAGCATTTACGTGTTTGATATGGAGGCATTTTATGTTGAAAAGGTACCAGTGTAGAAAAAATAGCAGACGCTTTCGTAAGGGTATGAGTGTTCTTTTGGCACTCATGCTAGTGGTGAATGGCGCAATGATGCCAGGTATTACAAGTGAGGCTACGCAAGAGACAACACAGGCTACATCGAACGATAATGATGTGACAGATGCGTCTGTATCAAAGGCTAGACAAGATGCGGAAGAAGCAAAAAAGAACAAAAAAGAAGCACAAGAGGTTATTGATAAATTAAAGGGTGTTAAGGAAAATATTGAGGATTATATTGTTAATTTGGATAAGAACCTCAATGAGTTGCAAATTGAAATTGCGCATTTGGAAAAAGACCAAAAGGAACTTGAAGAAAGAATTTCAAAAACAGAGAAGGAATTAGAGGAAGCAAGACGTGCGTGGACAACGCAGTACGCTGAAATGAAGCAGAGAATTCAAATGGTGTATGAGTCAGGGAATAAGAGATATCTCGATATTTTGTTAACTGCGACTTCTATGACGGACATGTTGAATAAAAGTGAGTATGCTTCTCAGGTTTCTGCATATGATTATAGTGTATTGACACAATTACGATTGGCCAAAGAAAAGATTGGTAATTTGAAGTTAAAGTTAGAAAGAGATATGGCTAGTAACGAGTCATTGCAGAAACAGGTAAAAAAACAAAAGAAAACAATGGAGCAATTAGTTGAGGAAAAGACGAAGCAGGTAAACGAGTATAAAAATGCGATTGCGGTGAAGGAAGACGAAGTTGCAAAATATAATGCAGCGATCGCAGAAGCGGAATCGATTATTGCCGCAGCAGAGCTTGCCGCAAGTACTAGTAGCACGAGCACGTATTCTGGCGGTGTGTTTACATGGCCTGCACCAGGTAATTACGAAATTAGTTCGCAATTTGGTTCTCGTACCTCACCAGTTGCGGGTGCTAGTTCAAATCATCGAGGCATTGATATTAAGTGCTCCACAGGTGATCCAATTGTGGCTGCATCGTCTGGAACCGTTATTGTAGCAACTTATAACTATGCAGAGGGTAATTATGTGTGTATCGATCATGGTGGCGGTGTTGTTACTGTATATATGCATAATTCGCAGTTAAATGTTTCTGTAGGAGAGCATGTTTCTGCAGGTCAGACGATTGCTTTGGCTGGTTCTACTGGTATTTCAACTGGTCCGCACTGTCATTTTGGTGTGCGTGTAGATGGTAATTATGTCGATCCGATGGGATATTTGCGATAGATTGATCGAGAAGTGGAAAGAAGGAAAAAAATGAAGATAAAGAAGACAACGATAGCAACATTTACGATAGTCGCAACAATGTTGTTTGGTGTAACAGGATGCAACAATGTCAAGATGGTTGCTGATGAGGCAGTGAATGCAGAGGCAACAACACAGGAAGTAAATTTAAAGACATTAACTGGAAGTACGGTCGTTGGAAGAACGACAAATGACAAGTTAGAACTGATTGACTCCTTGATTGATAAGAATTTCTATTTTGAGGAAGATGAACAGGCAAAACAGGATGGCATGATTAAAGGATATGTGGAATCCTTGAATGATCCATACTCTGTGTATTACACCAAAGAAGAATATGCAGACTTTATGGAAAGTACAGAGGGTGAGTATGTTGGTGTTGGCGTCCAGGTATCGCAATCTGTGGAAACCAAGGTTATCACAGTTGTAAAGGTATTTGATGGTCCAGCTTTGGAAGCTGGTATCGAGGCAGAGGATGTTATCACACATGTCAATGGTGAGGATATCAGTGATCAGGAGATTGATGCGGTTGTAGATAAGATTAAAGGTGAAGAAGGCACAGAGGTTACCATTACCGTGTATAGAGCCTCTGATGGTAAGGATCATGACTTCACAATGCCACGTCGTAAGGTAGAGAATCCAACTGTGCAGTATAAAATGTTAGATGACAACATTGGATATGTTGAAGTGTCAAGCTTTTATGAAGTAACAGGACAGCAATTTAAAAAGGCTGTAGAAGATTTGGAACAGCAGGGCATGGAAGGTTTGATTGTTGATCTTCGTGGTAATGGCGGTGGACTTTTGGATGTTGCCGTTGATATGTTGGATTATCTTCTTCCAGCAGGTAAGATTGTGTATACTGCAGATAAGGATGGTAACATTTTAAGTGAGTCTAATTCAACGGACGATGAGCAGTTTACAAAACCATTGGCTGTTTTGGTAAATGGGTATAGTGCTTCTGCATCTGAGATTTTTGCAGGTGCTGTAAAGGATTATGAAATTGGAACTTTGGTAGGAACCAACACATTTGGTAAGGGAATTGTTCAGAGAATGTTCCCATTGAATGATGGTTCTGCAATTAAGTTGACGATTGCAAAATATTTTACACCAAAGGGAAATGACATTCATAAGATTGGTATCAAACCAGATATTGAAGTGGAATTAGATACTGAGGCATATAAAGAGTCAAAGGGTGAAAAGGATAACCAGTTGCAGGCTGCAATTGATAATGTTCTTGAGAAAATGGGCAAGAAATAATGGATTGTCAGTCATTGGTAAATTTACTGATGATATAGAATCAATGATGGAAAGAGGGATAAAATATTCCTCTTTTTATCATTTTGTGGAGTATAGGGTTTGACTTATTCGAAGAGATTGTATACTATATATTTTATATAAGAGGAAAAGATAAGGAGGTACAAAGGTGGAGAAAGAATTAGTAATTGTTCTTGATTTTGGTGGACAGTATAACCAGTTGGTAGCGCGCCGCGTAAGAGAGTGCAATGTATATTGTGAAATTTATTCTTATAAGACGGATATCGCAAAGATTAAGGAAATGAATCCAAAGGGTATCATTTTGACAGGTGGTCCGAATAGTTGTTATGAGGAGGGTGCACCTACTTATTCGAAAGAGTTGTTTGAAATGGGAATTCCTGTTTTGGGACTTTGCTATGGTGCGCAGCTTATGCAACATGTATTAGGTGGAAAGGTTGAGAAAGCTCCTGTTCGTGAGTATGGTAAGACAAACGTCAGAGTGAATCAGGCTTCTGCATTATTTACAGATGTTGCAAAGGATACCGTATGTTGGATGAGTCATTTTGATTATATTTCAAAAACTGCACCTGGTTTTAGTGTATGTGCGACAACAGCAGATTGCCCAGTTGCTGCTGCTGAATATCCAGAAAAGAATTTATATGCTATTCAGTTCCATCCTGAAGTACTTCATACGGTTGAAGGTACTAAGATGCTTTCAAATTTTGTATATAATGTTTGTCACTGTTCTGGTGATTGGAAAATGGATGCATTTGTTGAGAATCAGATTAAAGCGATTCGTGAGAAGGTTGGAGACGGAAAAGTGCTTTGCGCACTCTCTGGTGGTGTGGATTCTTCCGTTGCCGCTGTATTACTTTCTAAAGCGATTGGTGATCAGCTTACCTGTGTATTTGTAGATCAGGGTCTTCTTCGTAAAAATGAAGGTGACGAGGTTGAGGCTGTATTTGGACCAGAAGGCAATTATGAATTGAATTTCATTCGTGTAAATGCGCAAGAGCGTTTCTATGAAAAGTTAAAAGGTGTAGAAGAGCCAGAGCAGAAGCGTAAGATTATTGGTGAGGAATTTATCCGTGTATTTGAGGAAGAGGCAAAGAAGATTGGCGCTGTTGATTTCTTGGTACAGGGTACTATTTATCCAGATGTTGTAGAAAGTGGTTTGGGCGGTGAGTCGGCTGTCATCAAGTCTCATCACAATGTTGGAGGACTTCCTGACTATGTTGATTTCAAAGAGATTATTGAGCCACTTCGCGACCTGTTCAAGGATGAGGTTCGTAAGGTTGGTCTTGAGTTAGGCATTCCGGAGTACTTAGTATTCCGTCAGCCATTCCCAGGTCCAGGACTTGGAATCCGTATCATCGGTGAAGTTAATGCTGAGAAGGTTCGTATTGTGCAGGATGCAGATGCAATTTACCGTGAGGAGATTGCAAAGGCTGGTCTTGATCGTGATATCAATCAGTATTTTGCAGCGCTTACTAACATGCGTTCTGTTGGTGTTATGGGTGATGAGAGAACCTATGATTATGCAGTTGCATTGAGAGCTGTTAAGACAATCGATTTCATGACTGCAGAAAGTGCAGAGATTCCATGGGAAGTATTGCAGACAGTTATGACAAGAATTATTAACGAAGTGAAGGGCGTGAATCGCGTATTCTATGATTTAACGAGTAAACCGCCTGGAACGATTGAGTTCGAGTAGTAAAGTAAAAGCCACAAGTCGCGTAAATACGCGGTTTGTGGCTTGTTTTGTGTCGGCGTGACAATAGAATGACAATAAAAAATAGGCTATTCGTCGGTGCTTTCTTCAAAGACTGAAGTGGTTTCTTCGTGGGGGAGTGATAAATACTGCACTATATTTTATCTGCTCTGTGTTGTATCATTTTATCATGTGGTATCGTAAGCGTTGGGGTATAATAGGATTGATACTTCTATTATATCCTATTTGAAATAAAATAAATAGATATATTATGTTTCATATGTTATATTTATAAAAAAAGGAGGTGATAAATGTGGCTAATATACAATGTCCAGAATGTAAAACTTTAATTGGAGACAATTTAGAGACATGTCCATTTTGTGGATTTCCTGTAAAAGAGAAAAAGACGAGAACTACCGAGTGCGTTTCTGTGACTGCTAAAACTCTTGATATAGCATTGGAAAATGCCAGAAAAATGTTAGATGCAGATAGCTTGGCAGATATAGAATATGAATTATTGCAAATGAATAAAAAAGGGTTATTTGGTAATAAACCAGCGATTATACTTGCGAGATACAAGGGGGAATGAGTAAATGGCTTTGGTAAAATGTCCAGAATGTAAACACGAAAATGTTTCTGATAAAGCGGAAAAATGTCCGCATTGTGGTTTTAAAATTGCACAGTTTATCAGAGAAAAGACACAAAACAATTTGTTTGATGAAAATATCAGCAGAAGGCTTAGTGAAGCTGAAGCAAAGAGGGAACGCATCCTTTCGAGATTAAAGCAACAAAGAAATGAAGAGCTAAAGTATAAAATTTTTTGGTTTGCTTGGGCAATTATATGGACGATTATAGTAGTATGGAGTTTTTCCGTAAGTGAACATGGTTCTCATGGATTATTAATAGTTATATCGTTATTTTTTTCTGTTGTTGGGTGGGGAGGAATATATTTATGCAGAGGTTCACTAGAACAAATGAACGATGATTTAAGAATTGCAGAAAAAGATATTTCTGAATATGAAAAAATCATACAAGGAAGAATAGACGCACATAAGCAAAGAATGATAGCCGAAGCAAATGCTTTGCAACAAGAAAAAGAATATGCGGAGTATACTCAAACAAGCGGACAAGCTTGGACTGTAAGATACTTCACAGATCCATGTCCATATTGTGGACACTATAAGGTTAGATATTCTAAATGGGAAGATAAAAGATATTCAATTGCATTTTGGGGTATAGCTTCTTCCAAAATAGGGCAAAATTTTAAGTGTGAAAACTGTAAACGAATGTGGTAATAACAGGAGATATTATGGATTATTCAGAATTAAATAGTGATAACACATTTCATAAATGGCATGAATATGAGCCATTCGATACACAATATGCTCGATACTATAAAAACAATCCTGAGATTATAGCATGTGGGCATAAAATTGCAGATGTATATAGGACATTTTCAGATGCAAAGGCATCTTTCATGTTTGCTGATGGGCGTGATTATGGTGATTGTTGCGCTGATGACGATACATCCAAATTATATATGAAATCGTTATTCTTAAAGAATGCTATACTTGTATATTCTATGTGTTTAGATTTGAGTTGGCAAGTTATATGGTACTATACACAACCCAAAACGGCTGAACATTTATTAAAGAATGGTTATATGTTATCTGAGGAATTATGCAATACTACGGCGGTTTATTCAAAATTAGCAGAATTAATTTCAAATAACGATGAACATGCAAAAAATCTGAAGAAAATCATGTCAAAGTTCCAAAACAAATCAGAAGTTATTGCTTTACGAAAAGTGTATAACACTATAAAACATAGAGGAACAATTTCGATAAAAGATTTAGAATATAATAACAATACTATGGTAGGTTTTGTTGAGGTAAAAACATTAGATAGACCTGAATTCTCATTTGAAGAATTAGAAAACATGCTTTTTGCATATCACAAATTATTTATTCCTTATTTTGAATCCATTATTTCTGAGATTATGCCTCCGTTAATTGAATATAGAAATAACAAAATGGATTTTGTAGATTATTTTAATGCAACGAATGATATGAACCGAATTCAAAATAGTTAAATTGTTGATTTTGAGTTCTGCTGCTTTTGAAAAATCAATATGCTACTATTTAATAAAGGAAAAGAAAAGACCACATTACAAGTGATTATATCCGAAATACATTCGGCTAAAATTTAGATTAAGTATTTACAAATTTGGCAGGCATGATTCATTTCATACCTGCCTTTTTAATGCTTCTCTAATATTCTAGCAATATTCTATTTTATAAGAAATTTTTCCAGTCAATAACTAATTCATTGAGGATAAGAGAACGACAACCACGAATGAGTGGTGTTCAACCTACTCCATTGTATGAATTATATCTTTGTTTTTCTAACACGCTTCTTTGCCTCAGCAATTTTCTGATCTATAGTAACATCATTATCACGTTTCGCACCAAATATATCCTTTGGATTGGGTGTTGCAAATGTAGGATATTTGCTTTGCCATAAAAGGTAGGTGTCTTCATCAATTTCTCCGGATTGGAACATTTTATAGAATCGTTCCCATATCATTACAAGTCTTTCCATCATAGCAGGAGTAAATGATAACATGTCATCTAATGAATTTGGATCAAGTGATTCTATATCATAATCAAATCCAAGGTACATTCGACCATCAATTTCGACAGGTTTTAAGAGATAGTATTTTTCCATATCAAAAAGAAATTTAAGGGCGCTTTGTGGTGCGCTTGGTCTTTGGCGATCATTTAAGGCAAAAACACTTACCTCTAAAGCGGTGGCAAGAACCGCTAAGGTGTCGTAGTCAGGGCAGCGATTACCTAACTCATAATTTCTAATTGTTGATTCATTAAGCTCACATAAGTTGGCTAATTCTTTTTGAGTCATTCCTGCAATTTGTCTGTAATAGCGAATGCGTTGTCCAAGATTAGCATTACATAGTTCCAGTGAACGCAATGTATATGTGTGATTTGCATAAATGAGTTCATTGCTCATAGCTTGTCTTTCTTCATCGGTATATGAATATTCTTCATATTCGTCGTTGAATTCTATATTATCAATGAGTTCTTGTATATCGTTTAAATTATTATCTTTAACATATTTTCTGGCACTTTCGATTTTCTTATAGTTTTTTCCAGTAAGACTATTTATTAGAGCAAGTTCATTTAATTCTTTTCCGGTCATTTCTTTTTTAGCCATAATCCCCGTCCTTTCTAGGTTTGAAGTTAACTATGTAAAATGAGTATAACATACAACAGTTCAAAAATGAAATGTTTTTTGTAAAAACTATTGACAGTACATAAATGAACTGTTATATTATAAAACACAAACAAAACAGTACAGAAACGAACGGTTACATACATTAGAGAAAAGAGGTGAGGATTATGGCTGAAACAACGTTCATTAGAGTGGAAGAGATCGTCAAGGAACTTGATATCTCAGAAGCTAGTGCTTATAAGCTCATTCGTACCTTGAATGAAGAACTTAAGCAAAAAGGTTTCTATACTGTTAGAGGCAGAGTGAGTAGACAATATTTTGAAGAGCGAGTCTACGGAGTAGCTAAGAAAGGAGTATCGTGATGGCAGTTATTAAGAACGAAAAGACAGGTTGCTGGGAAGTAAGAACTTATTACAAAGACATTTTAGGCAACAGAAAGCAAAAGACCAAGCGTGGTTTTGCGAAGAAAAGTGAAGCCTTAGATTGGGAACGCTCTTTTAAACTGCAGCAGGATAATGACTTGAATATGTCCTTCGAGGATTTCTACAAGATTTACTTGGAGGACATTTCTGCACGAATAAAAGAGAATAGCACCAATAGTAAGGTGATAGTGGTGGAGAAGAAAATACTTCCGTTCTTTGGAAAGAAACCAATTAATTCTATCAAGCCGGCTGATGTGAGAAAGTGGCAAACAGAATTATTGAATATGAGAAAGTCCAATGGCGAGAAGTATTCTCCCACATATATTAAAACGATTCATGCACAGTTAAGTGCAATCTTTAACCATGCAGTCGATTTTTATGGATTATCTTCTAATCCAGCTCGCAAGGCTGGAACAATTGGTAAAGAAGAATCAAAGGAAATGTTATTTTGGACACAGGACGAATATCAACTGTTTATCGAGCAGATAGCAGACAAACCACAATTCTATTATGCATTTGAAATGTTGTACTGGACAGGAATTCGATGTGGAGAGTTGCTTGCACTTACAACCGAGGATATTGATTTTGAGAATAAGAAATTAAGAATCAATAAATCGTATCAACGGATAAAAGGAAAAGATGTAATCACTGATCCTAAGACGAGAAAGAGTAATCGAATTATCATTATGCCAGATTTCTTGGTAGAGGAAATGGAAGAATACACAAAAGGTTTATATGGATATAAGCCGGATGATAGAATCTTTCAAATTTCTAAAACCTCGCTGCATAATGAATTGGCAAGAGGGTCAAAGCTGGCAGGATTACAGAAAATAAGAGTGCATGATTTGCGACATTCACATGTGTCGCTGCTGATTCAACTTGGTTATTCGGCACTTGCAATAGCTGAAAGAGTTGGGCATGAGGCTGTAAAGATAACGTATCGATATGCACATTTATTTCCTACAGTGCAAACAGAAATGGCAGATAAGTTAAGCCAAGAAAGGGAGGGTATGATCAATGTCAAAAAAGAATAAAGACGATAAGAATCGCTGGAGAAATGTTGTGGTTGCATTTCGTGTTTCTCCAGAGGAACGCGATGAACTAGATAATCGCGTGAAACTTTCGGGATTTCAAAGTAAGCAGGATTACCTTGTTCATAGTGTGCTTCATCAGAAAATTGTGACAGTAGGTAATCCGTTGATGATGCTAACCTTTCGAAAAAATCTTCAGCATATTGAAACGGAGCTAGAAAGGTTGCAAAGCATATCTGAGATGGAAGAAGAATTGTTAACTCCGATTCGAACAATGCTAGAAATATTACAAGGTTATGAGTTGGAAGCAAAGGATAATAGGGAAGAAATTTCTGAGTTGCTGTTAGATCGGATTGATATTATTCGAAAGAGATATAGCGCAGAAAAGAAATTGCAGAATCTAAGGCAGTGCATGAACAAAATAGAAAGAGGTGAATTTGATGGAAGAACAGAAGACAACACTTAAAATTATACAAATGTCAGAGGTTGAGGCAAGTGAGATTAAATGGCTGTGGTATCCATTTATTCCATATGGGAAACTCACGATTATTCAAGGTGATCCTGGAGATGGAAAAAGTACGCTAATATTAAACATTGCTGCTAGATTATCTAGAGGTGAGGGTTTAGATGAAGATATGCTGTTAGATGCCCCTATAAATGTCATTTATCAAACGGCTGAGGATGGGTTAGCGGATACTGTGAAACCACGATTGGAATCAGCAAATGCAGACTGTAATCGTATCAGTATTATAGATGAAAGTGAGAAATCTATTTCTATGATTGATGAGCGATTAGAGCAGGCGATTGAAAAGACGGGTGCAAAGCTTTTGATACTTGATCCAATCCAAGCGTATTTGGGTAGTGGTACGGACATGAATCGTGCAAATGAAGCAAGAGATATGACCAAGAAATTAGGTGCGTTAGCGGAACGAACTGGATGTGCAATTGTTCTTATCGGTCATATGAATAAGGCAGGTGGAAACAAGGCTGCATATAGAGGAATGGGTTCTATTGATTTCTTTGCAGTAGCAAGAAGTGTAGTGCTAGTTGGTAGGATTCAGGGAAATGACAATATGAGAGCAGTTGTACAGATAAAAAATAATCTGGCACCATTTGGACATTCTAAGGCTTTTGAACTAACAGAAAATGGATTTGTGTGGTGTGGAGATTATGATATTACTGCAGATGAGGTGCTTGGCGAAATGGTGCCAAAGGCTAGTAAATTAGAGTCTGCGAAAAAACTACTGCGAGAATTATCAGGACCAGATGTAAAAATGCTTAGTAATGAGATTGTTGCTATGGCAGAAGAAGAGGGCATTTCAAAGAGAACTTTGGAAAGTGCTAAAAAGGAACTAGGAATTAAGGCGAAGCGTATAAATAACAACTGGTACTGGGATTTAAGCGACATTCAAAAATGATAAGGGCGCAACACTGCAAGGTGTTAGAATTTTGTAGACTTAAATTGCATTCTTTATCTGTTGTATATAAGACCGCAATTACCTAATTGTCTGCGGTGTTGCGGTCTTGAAAATGTATTTTGAAAGGATGATTTTTATGAGCATTGAAGAACAAACAATATTTGAAAAATTAGGTGTGGAATATGAGGAAGTAGATGGGATTTTTTATCCCAAATTAGATAGTATTCCGACTGAAAAAGAGCAGCTTGGTGATATTGGCAAATATGGTCTTTTATGGGTTGATCATATGAAAGCAAACTATCCGATTCGTTACCATGCTTTGCTACGATTTGGTGAGTTGCAAGATAAGGCGTGCATGGTAAATGAATTAGCATATGAGTTACTGGATGATATAGAAAGCGAATGGCTCAGTCAACATAAGCCGAAGCAGAGAGATTCCTTTTGGGAAATGTATCAGTTACGAATGCAGGCAAGAATGATGGCAGAGGAGATGGTTATGGTTGATGTTGTTAAGGTTTGGCACTGATAAAAGTTATTAATATGAGTGCTCAAGCGGCGCACGCTTGCCCCGTTTGTTTTTGGGATTTCCCAAAACAATAAGGGGACATTACTTTAGGAAATAGCACTTTTGAATCTGCCCAAAGAAAGTTAAAAGGACTGCTCCTAGACGAATGGTTTGGTGAATTTTACATACCCACTAGACAGATAAAAGGAGGAGATTTTGATGGCAAAGAAGAAAACAATTAGTGGCGCGATGGAGAGTATTCCAAATCTATCGCATAACAGAAGAGAGCATATTCCACCAAATTCAGACGTGAGCAGACTGGGTGATAATTTTATTTTTAGATGTGGAGAGTTTTCACTTAAACAGATTTATGAGAAGTTGTTTGAGGAGTCCTATCAAAAATGGAGAGGGATTCAAATTAAGAAGAGCAGGGGTGAGCGTGCGCCTGCAACCTACTACGACAAAATAATGCAGGACAAGAAGAAAAAGCCTTTGTATGAAATTATATGGCAGATTGGCGATATGATGGATACAGGTTTTGATTTGAATCCTGAGGATGCAAAAAAGGCTGAAGAATTGTTGAAAGATTTTATGGTTTATATTTTGCAACAGCCTAACATATGTATGGTTACAGAAGAAAACATGAGTGATCCTGACTGGGAGCCACCATTTGAAAGTGGTCTTGTAATATACGAAGCTGCCTATCATGGGGACGAGAATTCTCCCCATGTTCATATGACATATATACCGTATGTAAGAAATATGAAGCGAGGGTGTTCCGTTCAGAATGCATTTACAAAAGCATTTGAGGGTATGGGTTATTATACAAAGGATGCGCAAGCTACGGATAAAGATGGAAATCTGGTGTGGCAGACAAATGAAAAAGGCGAAAAGGTAGCGCAAAAGAAACGAGTATCATTTGGTGGTGTGGACTGGGTCGAAGAACAGAAAATGGTTTTGCAGGCGATGATGGAAGAACGATATGGTTGGGAACGACTTTATAAAGGTTCTAATCCGCGTGGCAATTTGCTCTTATCTGATTATAGACGTGAAATGGCAGCTAAACGAGCAGAAGAAGCAGAACTGATGCAGGAACGGGCAGAGTTTAGACGTGATTTTTATTCTAATGCTGCTGATAGAGAAAAAGAGAAGTTGAATGAAATAAAAAGTGAGGTAGAAGTAGAAAAGCGAGAGCTTGCACAAACAAATCAAGAACTGCGTGAGAGTCAAGAATTGGTAGGGGTTACCAAAGAAGAATTAGCTGAAAAGCAACAAGAATATGTGAATGTTGAGCAAAAGGTGAACTCTATGACAAACACATATAAGGCATTGTCAGATGGCATAGATGACTATAAACGAGTGATGGCAGTAAAAATGACTGACTTGGAAAAGGTTGTTGATAGTATTGGAGTTGCAAACCAAAGATTAGATGAACTGAATACAGAGATTACAGATAAGAAAAGAGAATCTGAAAGCTTGACCGAAGATATAGACGATTCAAGAGCGGTGTTAGAAAAGGCTAAAGCTGAAGAACAGGATGCTGTTATGCGTGCTAAGATAGCAATAGAGGTAATGGAAGATAAGGAAGCGAATGTGCTGATGCTAGAACGAAAGGCACAGGAATTAGAACGCATAGCTAAGATGTTTGCTAACGATCCGCTGGGAGCACATTACGAGCTTCGAGAGCAAAGTCTTAAGATAGCGATGGAGAATGAAGCGTTAAAGCAGGAGAATAGGCAGTTAAGGTATAAATTGGAACAGGCATATGAGTTTATGAAGCAGTTTACGATTAAAGGAAAAACTATTCTAGAGATGTTCTTGGAGAAGATGGAACAGGTGGTTGAGAGGGTTTTCAGAAGGTGAGTTTTTAACTGGTATCTATTGAAAAAAGGGCACAATTATCATAAAATAATATATTATGGGTTTGTTGTGCCCTATTTTGACCAATGAGGGTGATATAATTAAGAAAATTGGTTGATTTGAGTTAGAAGACCGTTTTTTTGGACTGCTAAAAGTGTAAAATTTAGGTAGTGGGAAACAGCGACATACCGTATGATAAATAACGCTTTAGGATGATTCAGTAATGAGAACAATGTTATTAAGCTTTAAGCCCGAGTGGTTTAATAGAATAAAAGATGGAAGCAAAATATACGAATATAGAAGAACATTTCCAGATGAGGAGATAATGGCATATATGTATGTCAGTAGCCCTATGAAAATGATTGTCGGAAAAATTCATTTGGGGCGTAAGATTAACATCAACACATGGAAAGAGCAGTATCGGGAGGATGATGAGGTTTGTGCAAGAGTAGACGATTTTCTTACGAGACATGAGTATGCTATGCCAGTTCTATCCTTTCAAATGACAAAAGAAATAAGTTTGGATGAACTTCGTAAATTCAATCCTAAATTTGTATGTCCTCAGATGTACTATTATTTAGAGAATTATCCAGACTTGTTTGAGTATATAAAAGCAAATGCAGTTGATGTGGGGGAATTACAAGTTAACTCATTTGATAGTGTAGCTAAAGAAGATATTTGTAGAAAATACTATTAGGAGGTCAGTTATGGGAGATTTTGGAGATGCAGAAAGAAGAATATTAGCATTTATGTCAGTAGGCACTCAATTTGTTTTTCAAGGTAAGAATTATTCTGTAGTTCTTTCTGGAAAACCAACCTGCCATAAAGGAGAACCTAAGACTGACATTTATATTCAGGCAAAATCGGAATTAGATGAAATTGAGATAAAGATTTCATACAAAAAGGAAAATGCTGATTTTATAGAGAACAAGATGAGTGCTGAAAGAGCAGAGCAACTATTTGGCAACGACTGGGCAAATATAATAGAGCAATCAACCACAGCAATTAGTGATAGATTTGCTGAAAGAATGCTGATATACAAGAATAAATTCAAGCGAACTGAAAAGGGTGCAATTACACTAGGTTGGAAGTTCGAATTGTTGAATAAAAGTAGTGGAGACTTGTCAGGAAAAATGCTTTTAACTGATGAACAGGTTATTGATGTATATGCGGGTGGTAATTTATCTGAAGATAAAAGAAATGCTACGGTTGCTGGTCAAGTAATTGAGAATAGTGGTGTTGCAAATTATATTTTGATGGACGAAAACATTAATTCTGCTCAAGAAGTGATTGATAAAATGGTTCCGATTGAAGAATATGTTATGATGCACCCAGATATTTACTTTGCATGTAAAGCATTGAATTATCGTTCTTTTGCAGAAAAGTGGGATGGAGACAGACCTTTATCTGTTCAAGTTCTTTGGGATGCTGAAGATAATAAATTAGTGCCTAAATTAGTATATGACAAACCATTGACTGTTAAGGGCAATGAAGTTGCAAATCGATTATTGCATTATATGAAACAGCTTAACATCAAGAATACAGATGATATAGATGATAATAACGCTGGAACGGATAGAATAAATTAGAGGTGAAAACATGGCTGTAATATTGGAAGAACGAGGGAGAGGTAAGTTTAAGCCTGCTCCTGATTATAAAGTAGATGAAGTAAAAAAACTTCTTAATGAAAAAATTGAACAAGAAAGACAGGCATTTGCAGATTGTAGTGAGGAAATTGAATTTGATAAACTTCAGTATGATCCTAATAAATGGAATCTGTTGTCGCTGTTTTCTGGTTGTGGAGGACTTGATCTAGGTTTTGAATTAGCTGGATTGAAGGCTGTTATGGGAGAAGATGTAATGGAGTCTGCATTTGCAGATAAAAGAGTGTTTGATGAGAACATTAATAATAATGTTTTCAATACTATATATGTAAATGATATTTTTGATGAAGCAAGAGAGACATATGCTCAAAATGCCGGAAAATACATATATATGGATAAGAGTGATATAAGAAAAATAAAGGAATTTCCACAAGCTGATATCGTTCTTGGCGGTTTCCCATGCCCTGGATTTTCGGAGGCAGGACCAAGATTAGTGGATGATGAAAGAAATTTTTTATATCTTCATTTTATTCGTTGCTTAATGCAGAGCAAACCAAAGATTTTTGTGGCTGAAAATGTAAAAGGCATGATGACTTTGGGTAAAGGGGAAGTGTTTAAGCAGATAGTTCAGGATTTTTCTGCTGCTGGTTATACGGTATATCATAAGCTCCTTAATTCGGCAGAATACGGAGTACCACAGATAAGAGAGAGAGTTATTCTTGTGGGGGTGCGTAATGATATTGATTTTGAATATGTTCACCCAGAGGCTACTCATGGTTATGGAGTTGAAGGTTTGGAAGAGGTTGTAACACTTCGAGATGCTATTGGTGATTTGGAAGAGGATCCTGGAGATTATTTTGTAGGTTCTTATTCGACTATTTTTATGTCGCGAAACAGAAAAAAGAATTGGTCCCAGCCAAGCTTTACGATTCAAGCTTCAGGTCGACAGGCTCCTATTCATCCGGCAGGAGCTCCTATGGAACATGTTGGAAAAGACAGATATATTTTTAGTGATGGAGAAGAGAATAACAGACGATTATCTGTTAAAGAAATAGCTAGAATTCAGACTTTTCCAGATTGGTATGAATTTAGTAGAGGAACAAGTAAAAGGAATGAGAATTCCAAACTTGATTTGGTTTATAAGCAGATTGGAAATGCAGTTCCTGTTAGATTGGCATTAGCGGTTGCTGAGCCAATTGCGGAATTTGCGAAAGAACAAGAAAATATAAAGCATGTGATTGTTCGCAAAACTGAGAAAAGAATGATGGCATAATTTTGAAATAAGTAGCAAAGGCAGGAGGATTTATGAGAATTATAGATTTATTTTCGGGTGCAGGAGGGTTAACCTTTGGATTCTATTACAGAACAAAACAGAATAGATTTGTAAGAAACAGAAAGAATTCTTTTGTTTTTGCAAACGAAATAGATCCATATGCAGCTGAGGCGTTTGAAGCAAATTTTCCAGATATAACAATGTTAAATGAAGATATAAAACTTTTGAATAAGGAGAGAATTGAGAAATTAATAGGAGATGAGCCAGTAGATTTAATTATTGGAGGTCCTCCTTGCCAGTCTTTTAGTACAGTAGGACAGAGGGTGTTTGATGAAAAGGCAACATTATATGAAGAATATTTAAGAATTTTAAGTATTGCAAAACCTAAGATTTTTCTTTTTGAGAATGTCAAAGGAATGCTTTCGATGAGAGAAACCTTCTATAAGACAGATAGTGAGGGGAATATAGTATACGAGAAGAAGAAGAATAAGGAAACAGGAAGTGAAAGAAAGTATCCTGTTGTGGAAGGATATGGGAGAAAAATAATTGACATTATTAAAGAAAAATTTGCGTTTATAACAGATGATTTGGGGTACAATATTAGTTGTGAGGTTCTTAATACGGTAGATTATGGTGTGCCAGAGAATAGGGAGAGAGTTTTTGTTGTTGGAATAAGAAAGGATTTAGATATAGAATGGAAGTATCCAACTGCAATTAAGAATGACAAACTTTCTATTAAAGATGCTATATCGGATTTGCCGGTGGTTTTGGAAAATCAAAATATTACAAATTATACATCACAGCCTCAAAATGAATATCAACGATTGATGAGAGGGGATAACAATGTGTTGACGGAACATTATTGTGGAGTATACGGGGACAAGATAAGGACTGTGATTCAAAATGTTAAACAGGGAGAAGGCAAGGAAGAATTCAATAAATTGGTTCAATCAGGAGTAATTGATAAAAAATACAAATTGACTTCTGGTTATAAGAATACATATGGCAGATTGATTGAAAATATACCAGCACCTACTATAACGAATAATATGACAGCACCATCAGGGTTAAGATGTATACATTATTCTCAAAATAGAGCATTAACACCCAGAGAGGGTGCAAGAATACAATCGTTTCCTGATTGGTTTGAGTTCAGAGGTGGAGTAGGTAGAGTGACTACGCAGATTGGAAATGCTGTTCCACCATTAATGGCCTTGATATTGGCAAAACAGATTGAAAAATTGTTGAAAGGATAGAAAGCATGGTTGCACCTGATAATAAAAAAGAAGTTAATAGTAAAAATACGGACAATGCTATTTATTTTGATTTTTCGTATGCAGCGCTGAAACTTTTGGGGAAAAACTTGTATAGTAATGCAGCTAATGCCATATCAGAATTAGTTGCAAATGGTTTAGATGCAAAAGCAAAAAAAGTGTATGTATATATTGACATGTCCGATAAGGAACATTCAATTATCGAAATAATTGATGACGGATTAGGAATGGATTACAATGATTTGGCGAGTAAATATGTGTGGATAGGTAGAAATAAGAGAAATGATGAGGAAGTTGTTGAAGAAGAAAAAAAGAATTTGATGGGACGAAAGGGTATAGGTAAATTGGCGGCGTTGTATTTGTCAAATAATTACTATATTCTTACCAAAAAGAAAGGTGATTCGAGAATTAATCAATGGGAAATAAATCTTTCTAAATATCAAGATTCAGATTTTCCAAAACTCGATAGAATTAGTCAAAAGATTAATTTGATAAATGAAAATTTATGGGAGCAAAATCAACAGGGAACAGCAATTGTATTGAATAATGTTGATTTAAGAAGGAATGGAACAAAGAGAATAGAAGCATTAAAAAGAGTGTTTGCAGATTATTATTTGGTAGATGAATTGACAGCTAAAATATATGTAGCTGTAAAAACAGAAAATAAATCAAAAGTTAAATTTGAACAGGTAGAAAAAAATGTAGCATATAAGAATTTTTATGCGATATATGATAATACAGGAGATAGTGATAATAAATCTATTGGTAAATATATTCAGTATAAATGGTTGTCCAAATATGAACATATTGCAAATAAAAAAAGGGATACGATTGTTTACGGAAAGGATGATTTTTGTTACAAAGGAAAGAAAGAATTTAAAACAGAGAATGGAGAATTAATAGAGAAAGAATACGAATTGCATGGATGGATTGGTGTGCATTCAACAATTGAAGTAAAGAATGCTATAGACAAGAGATTTATCAGAAATGATATTTATCAACCCAACAAATTAAGAATATATGTTAGAAATAAATTGGCTGTAGCTGATTTTTTTGAAATGCATCCTAGTACACAGATTGGATCGAATTATATAGAAGGAGATATATCTTTCAATATTTTAGATGATGATGATTTGCCAGATATTGCGACATCAAGCCGTCAAGATTTCTTGGATGATGAACGTGTAGAATTGTTGATATCATTAATTGATCCTATTGTCAATGCAATGTTTAAAGTTAGAAATGATATAGGACAGAAAATCAGGAAAGAAAATGAAGATTATGAAGAAAATCTAAGGAAACAAGAAGAAGAAAAACGTATACAAGAGGAATCAGCACGTCGAAAGGCTGAAGAACAAGCCAAACAAGCGGAACAAAAGAAAGCCGAAGCAGAAAAAAAGCAAAAAGAAGCTGAAAAAGAAAAACAACTGGCAGTAAATAGAGCGGAAAAATTGTCAGTAAATTTGGGTAGCGAGAAGAAAAGAAATCATTTTCTGATTAACTCACTAGATGATGATCAACTAAATTTTGCAAAACGTTTGCATATGATTCGTATAAATGCATCTACCATTTCTAAAGTTATAAAAAACAATGTCAACAAATTGAAACGTGGTAAATTTAAAGAAGATGATGCGTGGAATTTATTAAAAAAAATATCTTATTTAAATTCAAGAATGCAAGCTGTTTTGGAATATAGTGCGATGGCTAAATTCAATACTAAAGAAGAATTTATTGAAGACAATTTATTTGAATTTATTGAAGAGTATTGTGAAAATGTCTTGGCTCAAAATGAGGATATAAAAGTTGAAGTACTAAGAGAAGATGAAAACGGTGTTATTGTTAGGTTCGTTCCCCAAGATATTGCTGTTATTCTTGATAATGTAATAAGTAATTCAATAAAATATAATGCTACATTATTGAAAATAGTATTGAATAGGGATGGGGATTTTTACACAATAAATTTTATTGATAATGGAGATGGTTTGGAGCCTAATATTGAAGATGTAAGTGAACTGTTTGAATTTGGAAAGGGTTATACATTTACTGGAACCGGAGTAGGTTTATATCATATTAAAAGTATTGTTGAAGAAGAATTAAAAGGTACAGTAGATATCAATCTAGAAGAAACTAAAGGTTTTGATTTAATGGTGAGGTTTAAAAAATATGAGATATGATTTAAATATACTATGGGTTGAAGATACATCAACTTATTATGAGGAAGCTAAAGAAATTTTAGAAGGATACGCTGAGGATAGTGGTATCTCAGTAAAGTTTCATTATATTCAGGACGTCAATGACTTCTATAAGAAAATGAGTAACAATGAGGATGGGTTTAAATTATTTGACATTTATTTTATTGATTATTCGTTATCATGGGGAGTTGTGGGAAGTGAATTAATATCAATGCTTAGAACAAAGAAAATAAATGCGGATATTTTATTTTATTCATCAGATAACGAAAAATCAATTAGAGAAACCATTGAAAAAGATGTGGGATCATTTGAGGGAGTGTATGTTGCAAATAAGAATAATTTTGATGATAAAAGCTATATGCTTATTAGCAAAAATGCAAAATGTTTGACATCCTTGTCGAATATCAGAGGCTATCTCATGGATCAAACATCTGAAAATGATTTTACAGTAAAATCATATATAATGGAAAAGTTTGAAGACTTAACATCCAAGCAAAAAGAAGAAATTACTGAAATTCTTATTGGATACATGGAGAATAAAAAAGATAAATTTTCTACGCAGATTGACGATACGTTAGAAAACTTGAAAAAAGATGGAATTAAAAGTATTAACAAGGTTTTGGGATTGAGTAGTGAACTCTTTCCTATAGAGTTAAAGTATGAAATTTTTGCTAAGATGATAGAATTTGATGTTGATTTAACTTTCTCAGAAATAACAATAGGGCAATATTTATCTGAAATTGTTAAAGCAAGAAATACTTTGGCGCATAAAAAACTTGACGTATGTAAAATGCAAAAAAATATTTTGTATTATGATACAATGAAGCAACTAAGAGCACGTAAATGTCCGGATAGTTGTGCACAACATGTTGATTCTTTTAAAATATCCATTGATGAATGGAAAGCGTTAAGAAAAAAGATACATATATTTGGAATGGAAATTGATGATGTTCAAAAAAAGTTGATAGAGCGATTATAGCAAAGGCTTTGAAGGAATAATGAAATGATGTGAAGATAGATAAGATTTATAGTTAAATACTGACAATAAAATGACAATAAAACTTCCACAAACCCAGTAAACCACATCAATTACATACAAAACACCCTTGATTTTAAGCCGTTTATCCACCCTATCATATGGGTATGGAAATTAAAATCAAGAGTTTGAGTAGTTCCCAGTGGTTTACATATAAAAAGAATGGTTTGATCGATATTCAATAATGAGTATCGATCATTTTTTGTGGTTATAATGAGACTATTGACAAGTAAGCAAATGCTTACTATAATTATATTTATATTTGGTAAGCGTCTGCTTACCTGAGATTAATGTTTGAAATGGAGATTTGTATGACAACAAAAGAATCAATTCTGTATGAATCACTGAAATTATTTTCTACAAATGGTTATGATGCAGTATCCACAAGGATGATTGCACGAGCAATAAATGCTTCGGATACCGTAATTTATAAACATTTCGATAGCAAGCAGGAGATTTTCGATACGATTGTAAAATTATGTCATGAAAAGTTTGAAACAAAGAGGAATGAAGTCAGTCTTGATTCCATCAGTTGGCAAGAGATGGAAAAGGTTTGCCTAGACAGATATGAGTTTCTTACAAAGGATGAATGGATTGTTATGTTCAGGAAACTACTTCTTGTTGAACAGTTTAAGAATCCAGAAATGGGAAAGCTATATAAAGATATTTTTATTGATTATCCGATTAAAGCTACGACTGAGCATTTTAGAAAATTGATAAATAAAGGATATATGAAAGATGGTGATCCGAAGGTGTATGCCATAGAACTTTATGCTCCATTTTTTCTTTATTCAAATGAATCTGAGATTTCGGAAGAGACTAAAAATGCTTTGATGGAACATGTTGTGAATTTTCGAAGAAATGTTGTTGATGGAATAGAAAGTAATCAGTTTGGTTTATAAAGAAATCATTTGAGTTAACAAATGAAGTCAGGAGAGTAAAGCAGTGATTATAAAAAGTAAGTCGTTTGAGAATAATGGTATGATTCCAAAGAAACATACTGGGTTTGGCGAGGATATATCGCCAGAACTCATGCTTAATGATATCCCTGATGATACTGTATCATTAGCGATTGTTATGGATGATTTAGATGTGCCATTTAGAGATTCTTTTACACATTGGATTATCTGGAATATCCCAAAGGCAGAGATTATTCAAGAAGGATTACCAGGTGGAGAAAAGATAGAAAAACCATTTAGCGCAGTTCAGGGAATTGCGTGGGGAAAACATATATATAATATAGGTGAAAGAAGAAATATTTTTGCTAAAAGAACCCCAGAGTGCTAGCTCTGGTTTTGCTCTATTAAGAAAACGCAATCTTTAGGTTATCTTTAGGTTGCGTTTATTTTGCCTAAAGACATGGGGATTATGATAATACCATAAAAACAAGGAACATGAATTTCTAAAGGACAAAAAAGTGGAGGAATCGAAAATGGAACTTTTAGTAAAGAAAATTGTGAGCAGTATGGTACAGGTAATATTATTTACAGTAATCCCTTTTGTATGGTGGTTATGTACAGCAAGAAAAAAACAGAAATTTGCCGAGTGGCTTGGCATAAAGAAAATGGCAGGCGGTAGAAAAACGTTTGTTTCTATAATCATTACTTCTGTAGCATTTCTTTTATGTGGAGCATTTACTCTTTTAACTTTACAGGGAGTTGAAACAGCAACTTCAGATTTCACAGGACTTGGCGCAGTTGCAATCCCAGCAGTTCTTGTATATGCGGTATTTAACACAGCTCTTTCGGAGGAAATTCTTTTTAGAGGATTTTTATTAAAGAGAATGCAGAATAAATTTGGTTTTACAGTAGCCAATAGCATTCAGGCAATCTTGTTTGGTTTACTTCATGGTGTAATGTTTATATCAATTGTAGATATGGTGAAGGCAGTATTAATTATTGTATTTACAACTGCAATTGCATGGGGAATGGGTTACATCAATGAGAAAAAAGCAGAAGGATCTATTTTTCCAAGCTGGACCATTCATGCAATTTCTAATATTTTTTCAGGCTTATGTGCAGCATTTCATATTTTTTAGCTAGGATATTAAACGAATAATTGTTACATAAAGGCAATCTATTAAGTGCGTAGTATAAGTTAGGAGAGCCATTACAAAAGTTAAAGGGGCGCCGCTCTAAATTTTTAGTGCGACAGCCTCTTTTCCTTTTTTTAAAACCATGCGCACAAAAAGGGTGCTTAAATCGTTACACATATAGAGGAGGAAATAATTCATGGATTTGAAAGTACAGTACGATAAGCTCCTCAGGTACTGTTATATGAAAACGAAAGATCGATTTACCGCTGAAGATATTGTGCAGGAGACATTTCTCAAGTTGTGGAAAAGTCATACCTATGAGGATACTGGTAAGGAAATGGCATATCTATATACGATTGCAAGAAATTTGTGTATGGACGAGTTCAGAAGACGCAAGGATGTTGATATCGATGATTATACGGAATTGTTAGAATGCAGAAATTCACAGTCGGATAGTATTATTGAATCACTTGCAATAACAGAAGCACTTGAAAAATTGCCAGAGGAATTAAAAGAGATTATAACGTTGCGTTATATAAGTGATATGTCTAGTGCAGATATTGGAAAGGTTATGAATTTATCCAGGTTTTCAGTAAACAGACGCCTAAAGGAAGGGCTTAAACTCTTAAAAAAATATATGGAAGGAGAGGACGAAGATGACAGATAGAAAATTAAAGCAACTGCTAAAAAATGCTTATTGTGTATCGGAAACGGATAATGGATGTAGATTTATTAAAATGCACGAAAGAAGATCACGCCAGTTTTGTGACATTATCAAGAATGAGCTTCGATATATGGGTGTAAAAAGTATTTTTGCGGGTATTTTTCTTTGTGCCTTATTTCTGGCAACAGCGCAAAAGGGTGATGAAAATATGATGTGGATTGCTTCTTCAATCATTCCAATCTGTTCCATAGTTCCTATGTCTCTTATATTTTGTTCTGAAAGATATGGAATGTGTGAATTAGAGGCAAGTACCAGATTTTCACTTAGATTTATTCGGATTATAAGAATGCTTATTCTTGGAATATTTAGTGGAGTCGTTACCATTTGTGGAAGTATCTTTCTTAATAGTTTATGGAAAACTGGAATGATTGATATTGTGATGTATCTGCTCTTTCCATATTTTGTAAGTGTTTGGGGAGGTCTTTTGGTTGCAAGAAAATGGCATGGAAAAGAAAGCGTTATTGGTGTGCCTCTTGTTTGCCTGACGACAGGATTTTTGCCAACAATTATACGGGAGTTTAGACAGGTGAATTTTGTTTCTGACTCTATGTATGTTTTTTTGGTAGTAGCTCTTTTAGGCGGGATTGTAAATGAAAGTATAAAATATGTAAATGAAAGGTCTGATTTATCATGGAACTTGTATTAGATAGAGTAACAAAACAGTATTCAAATAAAATAGCGGTGGATCGATTATCTGCCACCCTAAAGCCGGGAGTAATTGGCCTGCTTGGAGCCAATGGAGCAGGTAAAACAACGCTTATGCGTATGATATGTGGGATTTTAATTTCTACAAGTGGAACAATTTGTTTTAAAACAGAAAATGAAAGTCTTGATTCGTCAGAAGAGATGTATAGAGATGCACTTGGATATTTGCCTCAGGATTTTGGCTATTATCCGAATTTTACTGGAAAAGATTTTCTTATGTATATTGCGGCGCTGAAAGGAATTGATAAAGCGACTGCAAAAAGAAAATGTAATGAACTTCTTAAAGCGGTTAATTTGGAAACTGCTGCGAATAAAAAAATAAAGACATATTCTGGTGGAATGAAGCAACGTTTAGGAATTGCGCAGGCGGTATTGAATGATCCTAAAATTCTTGTGCTTGATGAACCAACCGCTGGTCTGGATCCGAAGGAGAGAGTGCGCTTTCGTAACCTTATCGCAGAACTCGGTAAGGACAGTATTGTAATTCTTTCAACTCATATAGTGTCTGACGTAGAACATATCGCAGACAGGATTCTTATGATGAAAGACGGTCAGTTTATATTTGACGGAACCCTTGATGAAGTGGGCATGGATTTGGAAGCGTTTTATCTTCAGAATTTTGAGGAGGAAGAGGAGGAGACTGAAAATGAATAATTGTTTTACAATGTACACAGCAGAAATAAAAAAGATTCTAGCGAAAAAAGCCGTGTGGATTGCTATGACAATTGGTCTGGCTTTTGTACTCCTTGTAGGGGTGACAAACCTTTCAGCAGAAGGGCATATCAGTTATGTGAAGGATTCGAGAACGGAGCTTGCCAAAATAGAAGGGAAAGCAATGGATGATTCGTTTTTTATGAATTTCCAAAACGAAGTGATAGAAGAACTTAAGGCGAATTCAGTTCAATATGAGAAATTGATGGCCTATGATTCGGGAGTTGCATTCATGAATGGGGCAAATGCTATTGGTAAAAAGTCATTGTTTGATTTCATTTACAATGTGGTTCGTGACAGAAGTCTTGTAGAGACAATAACAGGTGATGCGTTCTATGAAAAAATGCGCGAGGATATTATAAATGATGGAAGGGAGCTTGGTGCAAGTGAGGAGGAGATAAATGTCTGGCTTAAAGAATATGACAGTATAAACCAGCCGATGAAATATTATTATGCAGGAAGTTATTCCAATATTTTAGATGTATCATTTTTTGTTGGATGGGTGCTTTTCCTAAATATAGCAGTGGCGCTTGCAGGTGTATTTGCGGATGAGAAAACATATAGGACAGATGCTATTATTTTATCTACCAGAAAAGGACGGATGCCAATTTGCCTTGCTAAAATAGCCGCCGGAATCTCTGTTGTATTATTTCAGGGGATCGTTATTATTGGTACATTATTTGGAATTATGTTCGCATTTTTTGGAGCAGAGGGAAGTCTGGGGATGATTCAGAATGTTATTCCTTCTTCGCCTTGGAATATTACAATTGGTCAGATGGTTGGCATCTTTATTTTGCTTGCGATGATAACCACAATCCTTTTTGCGCTTACGAATATGCTTCTGTCTCATATTACCCATTCTTCGGTAGCGACTTTGGCGATTCATGCTGCTATTCTATTTGTAGGATTATTTAATGTTCCTAAAAGCCTTGGAATAATTGCAAAGCTTTGGCAACTTCGTCCGACGATGGCTTTGTATTATGGTACGTTTTGTAATACCTACAGATATGGAAAAATGAACAATGTGGAAGCTTCTGTTGTGATTTATGGTTTGTGCATCGCTGTACTTATAGTAGTACTATTAGCATCCTATAGAAAATCACAGGTGGAAAGCAGGTAATTGTATTAGATATTTAATGAAGTTCATAATGAATTTACTAAAGCTGTTTGTGCTATGAGAGATAAAATGAGAGTAGTTACTCAATGTGGGCTTGTTTTTTATTCAATAGTACATTGATTGAATATATGAGAAATCTTGATATAATAAAATCACAAAATAAATCTGCAGTTTATTTATGTAATAAAATTGAATAGATAAGGAGTACAGATTATGAACAACAATTTAGGATTGAATATCAAGAATTATAGAAAAAACAAAGGCTTTACACAGGAAGAATTGGCAGGAATGCTAGGTGTTACACCTCAGGCAATCAGTAGATGGGAATCAGAAGCAGGACTTCCAGATGTATCCATGATTGTGCCAATTGCGCAGGCTTTGAATATTACAACAGATATGCTGCTTGGATATAATGTGGCAAATCAGGATGATTATCTTGCAACCAAGTTAAAAGAGCAGTTGGATGCAATGTGGGATATTTCTGATACCAAAGGAAGTGCATTGAAATGTACAGAGTTTCTTGCAGAAGAATCCAATAAGAATCCCATGAATTTTGAAATATGCCTTATGTATGTTCAGGAGGTTGCAGGCTTAAGTTATTACATTGATATGGAAGGTTTGCTTTCAGACAATCCTCAAAGAGCAGAAGCTATACTAGAGGATGGAATTAAAAAGGGTGTAAATATTATACGCTACGCAAGTAATCAGCGTTTGATTGATAATGCACACTACGCTCTTGCTTGGATTTATATTCACAAGAAGGATTTTTCAAATGCCAGAGAACATATTAATGTCTTACCTAGCTTGGAGAATAACATAATCAAGGAATCCATTTTTGGTGAGTTGGTATTTTTTGAACAAGGTTTTGATGCGATGAAGGACAGTTTAATGTCCACCAACAAATTGATATTCGATATATTGGCCAAGCAACTGAATTCTATCGTAGAAACATATGCTTACAACGGAAATAAGGAGGAAGCTCTTGAAAATATTGAATGGGCAGAACGTGTAGTAGAGGCCTATGCAACACGTCCAGAATATACATCAGATCGGTTAAAATTCATTGTAAAAAAGATAAATCACAATAAAATGATTGTATTTGATAGGGCTGGAGATAAGGAAAAAGCAAATGAAATTTGTGAGAATTATCTTAAACAGATTAAGGACAACAATGTTTATTCCGAGGAAGAATATGAGTCAATTGCTAAAGAGTTCAGGGAGAGAATATACCAGTTATAAATTGTTTTTTTGTTGTATAAAACAAGAGTAAATGAAAATGCAGGAAAGCTATCAACTTCATTACTGAGTTGATGGCTTTTTTCTTATTTTTTATTATCAGGTTGCTATGTCACTATTTGCTGTGGTAATATTTTAGAGGAGACAGGACTTGTTGCGGATAAGTTAAATGAAGTTGGAAGAAAGACGGTTGATACAACACATTGTCACTATGTAGTGTATATGGCTACTGTATCATGCAATAAAACATCTGTAACCTTGCAAGAAGGAGAAACAATCGCTTACAGGTGGGTTACAAAAAGTGAAGTCCTTAAGGAAAAAGAGGATTTGTGTACAACTAGAGTATTTGAAATGATTCCGAATCTTGAAATATCAGAATATTAGTTGAATGATAAATAGTAAGATGAATAAAAGAAAAATAGTATTAATCGTGTTATTTATAATTGCATTTGCTGCATTATATATTGTAATTTGGTATGCACCAATCATACGTTATCCAATGAAAGAATTGGAGAAAGTACTTTTATTTTTATTAGGAATGACACTTACAGTATTTGCATATCATGTAAAGGAATTCGTCGTAAACGGAGCAATGATTCCATGGGCACAGTTCACACCAATCTTTGCAATGATTACCATTGGATTTGCTGGCATTGCAAAGAACAAGAAAAAAGTAGAGAAGGTTGCAGACAATCAGTAATATGAATAGAGTAAGGTTAGTAAGAGGGCGTCTTTGGATGTCCTCTTTTCTATGTTTGTTTAGAAAAAATGTGGTAGAATTTACTGTGGCTAATAGGTAAAACTTTTGCTCAATTATAGTATTTATAGTATTTTTTTAAATAGAGTGTAAGATTAAAAAGAAGAATTCGTCTATATAGGTGAAAGGAGGTTAATCATATGGCCATAGAAGATGATGATATTATTGAACTCTTATTTGACAGAGAGCAAAATGCACTGGAGTTTATATCACAGAAGTACAATAATTACTGTACTGCGATTGCAAATAATATTCTGAACAATAAAGAAGATGTGGAGGAATGTGTAAACGATACATACTTGAAGATATGGAATTCCATTCCGCCAAATCGACCAGAAGTGTTGAGAACATTTATCGGAAGAATTACAAGAAATCAAGCTTTTGATTTATACAAGAAGATGAATGCGCAGAAGAGAGGAAAGGGACAAATTGCAATGGTTCTTGATGAATTAGAAGAATGTATTGCAGGAGATAATAATCCGGAGAAGATTTTAGATCAAAAGCAATTGTTAGAGGCGATTAATTCTTTTCTTGGAACTTTGTCGAAAGAAAAATGTGCACTTTTTGTAAGACGATATTGGTACTCTGATAATATAGCAGAAATAGCTAGTCGATACGGAATGAGCGAGAATCATGTATCGGTAAGTCTGAATCGTCTCCGGAAGAAATTGAGAGCCTATCTGATAGAAAGGGGATTTGAATTATGACGAAACAAAATATATATGAAATAATCACAGACATTGATGATCAGTATTTAGACATTGCAGATAATTTTAAAAGTAAGAAAAATACATTTACATGGATGAAAGTGGCAACCCTGGCGGCCTGTTTTTGCTTGATTTGTTGTTCAGTGCCAGTACTGGCTGCAACAGGAAATGAAGCAACCTATAACCTGCTTTATTCAATTTCACCAGATATTGCTCAGAGATTGAAGCCAGTGAACAAAAGCTGTGTGTATAATGGAATTGAAATGAATGTAGTGGCGGCTAAGATTGAAGGTGACACGGCAGAAGTGGTGTTATCCATGCGAGATACAGAAGGTAATCGCTTGGATGAGACAACCGATCTCTTCGACAGTTATGGAATTCATGCACCTTGTGATACGAGTTCAGGTTGTTCACTAATTGATTACAATGAAGAAACAAGGACGGCATTTTTTTCTATTGCTATACAGGCGATGGGGGAGAAAAAGCTGGTTTCAGGTGATAAGATTACTTTTTCGGTAGATCAGTTATTGAGTCAAAAGCGAGAAGACAATATTGTAATAAGTCAAATAGATATGATAAATCTTCCTTCGGTAGATGAATTTGCTGATAATCCAGATATCAGAGGCTTATCTGGTGAGGATAAAAATGATTTAGAAAAACTGATTAAGCCAGAGAAAGAGAATGCAATACAGCTTACAATGGGTGTTATAATGACAGGATATGGCGAAATAGATGGAAGGCTACATGTTCAAATTTGTTATGATGACATTTTGAATACAGATAATCACGGTGTACTTGTTCTGAAAAATAGTGCAGGTGAAGTGGTAGAATACGCTTCTTCTATTTCCTTCTGGGATTCGGAAAGAATCAATAGTTATGAGGAGTATATATTTGATATACCAGTTGAAGAACTAAAAAACTATGAGATGTGGGGAGAATTCACTACCTGTAACAGCGGGCCAATCTATGGTGACTGGGAGGTGACATTTCCTTTAGAGTATAAAAAGGCAGAGGCGAACTAAGTTATTTTTGTAAAGAAAAAAGTAGAGAAGGTTGCAGACAATTAGTAATATGAATAGAGTAAGGTTAGTAAGAGGGCGTCTTCGGATGCCCTCTTTTCTATGTTTATTCAGAAAAAATATGGTAGGATTCATTGTGGCTAATAGGTTACAACTTTTTTGATAAAAATTTAGAAAAGTGATAGATTATAGAAACTAATTACGAATATACAGTGTAGAAAACAATTACAAAATAATTTGTGACTTTAGAGAAATGGTAATAAGGCAGGAGGATACAGTTTTGTGAAGATAACTGAAAGAAATTATCTCAAACAATTAAAACGGGGAAATGAAGCCGCTCTTATATATGTTATGGAGCAGTATGGTAGTCTTGTACAGTTTGTTGTGAGACGGCATTTATATAGCCTGTCTCAATATGAGGATGATTGTGTAAATGAAGTTTTTTATGCTGTGTGGACTCACATTTCCAATTATAAAGAAGAGAAGAATAGTTTTGCAAACTGGATTGCAGGAATTGCAAGATTAAAGGCACTTGATTACGTTCGAAAGTATGCAATAGCACAGGTTGAACTTAATTACAACGAAGAGGAAATTGAAAAAATTCCAGATGTATCTAGCACGGAATTGACGCAACATTTATCGGAAGAAATGGAACATCTTCTTTCTTGTTTGAAAAAGCAGGACAAAGAGTTATTTTATCGTTTGTATGTTGAAGAGGAAACCATGGACGAAATACAAGAGCAAATGCAAGTTGAAAAATCAGTTTTATACAATCGGTTGTCCAGGGCAAAAAAGAAGATTAGAAAACAATATGGAGGAAATGTGTTATGAGTACAGATTATTATGTTGATACAGAAAAGAACATATACGATTTGTTAAATGATATGGAGCAGGATTTGTCTGGATATGAGAAACAATCTGTATCAAAAGAAGAACTTAAAAAGTGGGAAAAGGCGTTTTATCAATCACGCGGAATAAAGAGAGAAGCTTGGGGAAAAACATGTATGAAATATGCAATGGTTGCATCATTACTTGTATGTGTTGTGGTGTTGTGGGCAGTGCGAGGGGAAGTATCTGCGCAGTTCAATAGTATGAAGTATACACTGCAAGAATTAATTGGAAATTCATCCTATACACCAACTACGGTAGTTAATAAGACAATAAGCAAGCATGGTTATAATATAACGTTTGTAGATGTAGCGATTGATTGGGATAGTGTTTATTTAACGTACACAGTTACAGCTCCGGTCGATGTAAAGGGAATGGATATGGAGTTGAATCGGGTTCGCATCCCTGTAGATAAGGATGTGGATATAGATGTACAGGTAAATGGAGAAACCGTTTCCGGTGGAATGGGTGGAAGTTCAGAAGTAATTGGTTACACAGATACAGAAGTGACGGAATTGAGATATGAAGAAATCAGCGTAGAGAATATAGATTTATCGAAAGATCAAACCATTGACTTTTTGTTTTGCAAAAGTAGTTTAACACCATTTGTTCCTCGGAAAAAGATTGGAGCAGTATCCATTGTTGCATCCAGTGAAGAATTAATGGCGGAAACGAAACAATGTGAATTGAATCAGACATTAGAATTCGAAGATGGTTCGAAGATAGCCTTAGAGAGATATACTTCAAGTCCTATAGTGCAAAAAATATATGGAAAGATTATCCCTAGTGAGATGGGAAATTGTAATTATGATGTCACGATGACAGGAACGGATAATTTGGGACGTACTATGGAGATTTATATGAAAAGACAACGTGAAAATGATCTAGTGTTTGAAATAATCTATTTTGATGAAGAATATAATCATAATAGTGTTAATAGTACTGCAGATATGACTAATGTAACAAGTTTCATGGTGACTGCTTTTGCAAAGGAGTACCCAGAGGAAAGTGGTTCTATGGATGATGTGAAAAAGAAACCGGTTGGTGAACCATTTACCATTAATCTGCAATTTGATGAGAAATAGATTTGTTTGCGGAGTCGTGTATAGGATGGGGTTTCCCGTTTGTATCCCAAGAACAGTAAAGTCGATTCGGGATGCATGGGTATGAGGTAGCATATGTTTTATCTTACAACCTTGTAAGGAAAGTGTAAGGTAAATAAATGGATACTCCTGTTTGTAAATGATAATATAAGTTCAACAAAGAGATGAGCGATAAACAAATCGCTAACAAAGAAAGAAAAGAGGACAAATATTATGAAGACAAACAAGAACACAAAGAGAGCAAGAAAAAAGCAGAGAAGGCTGCAAACAATCAGTAATATGAATAGAGTAAGGTTAGTAAGAGGGCGTCTTTGATGTCCTCTTTTCTATGTTTGTCTGGGGACTATCTAATCAGAATGATTCATGTTATAATACATATAAAGGAGATAATATTTATGGTGAGAAAACGAATTATAAACTCGATGCAGTTCTAACACTGACAGCAGGTTGTATCGAGGTTGATTTATAATGTTATGTTGTCAGGGCTGCATCATCAAAATGATATCACACAAATTGATTTTTGAAAGGAATGTAGTTTATTATGAATGAGTATTTGAGAAATTTGAACCGATTAGAGTTTATTGTTACTATGGCATGCACTGGAAAATGTAAGCATTGTTCGGAAGGTAGTCATGAATCCTGCACGGAGCATTTGGACGGACAAGTTTCCGGTCAGGCAATTTTGCAGATTTGCAAGCAGTATAAAATAGATTCTCTTATGGTATTTGGTGGTGAACCTTTGTTATATCCAGAGGAGGTTTGTAAGATATTTCGGGCTGGAGCAGAAGCAAAGATTCCGCAGAGAGATATGATTACCAATGGATATTTCAGTAAGGATAAAAAACGGATTGAAGAGGTAGCTACTATGTTGGCTGACAGTGGAGTCATGTATATCATGCTATCTGTTGATGCATTTCATCAGGAAACGATACCAATTGAACCGGTATTTTATTTTGCAAAATGCATTCGAGAGAGAGGCATAAATGTTGAAGTTAATCCAGCATGGCTTGTAAGTGAGGAAGATAATAATCCTTACAATGTGAAAACAAGAGAACTCTTGCAGTTATTTTTGGATGACGGATTTGAACTTGCAAATGGTAACGTGATTTGGCCGGAAGGAAATGCCAGAGTACACTTGAGTGAGTTTTTTGATTTGTCGGTTCCATTTGAGAATCCTTATGAAGATGATCCAAAGGATATCAGAGCACTATCATTTGAGCCAGATGGCAAGGTGTTGAATGGCAATTTGTACGAGAAAAATATAATGGAGATTTTAGAAGCGTACCAGCCATAAGATGAATATTAAGGGGGCAACGACCTTTCGTGCAATAACAGGATAAAGGTCGTTGCTCCTGATTGTTTTATGGATCAGAATGTAACACTGATATTAAAGAAAAGGAAAACAGGTAAGAAAATGGATGCAATTACAAATAAGAAAATACTACAGATTGCCATGGAACAATCTGCAATTGATTCAAACTGCAACGTAGAAGATTTTCTGAAGAAGGAAAATGTAGTGGTAGAATCTAAGGCGAATCCAGAGGCTAGAAGATATTTAAAGCTTCCCCATATATGTGATTTGACGAGTTACGGAAATAACATTGTTGCGACAATTACAGAGGAATATAGAGAAATTGTTGAGCATTATATTGACAAATATGCGATGGAGCATTGCTTTGAAACGCCTAATATGCATGTGCTTAACGAAGCATTTCGACCATATGGTTTTGGGGTTTGTTTTATGGCAGAATATTTTTTGCCAGATATGAATGTGCTAGAAGCTTTGCCATGTGAATACGAACTTCGTGTGCTAACGCAGGAGGATTTTGCAGAGCTTTACAAGCCAGAATGGAGTAACGCCTTATGTGAAGATCGGAAGCAATTAGATGTTTTAGGTGTTGGCGCATACGATAATGATAAGCTAATTGGTCTTGCTGGCTGTTCGGCGGATTGTGATACCATGTGGCAGATTGGAATTGATGTTTTGCCAGAATACAGAAAACAAGGAATTGCGTCAGCGCTTACCAGTCGACTGGCATTGGAGATTTTGAATCGGGGAAAGGTACCATTTTATTGTTGTGCATGGTCCAATATCAAATCGGCAAGAAATGCAATCAAAAGTGGATTTCATCCTGCGTGGGTACAAATGACTGTAAAGTCACTCGAGATGATTGATGAGATGAATGGAATTTTGTGAATTCTCGTCATTGAAATTAATTTAACAGAAGAAAAAGACTGTCGTTTCAACGATGAAAGTTGAAAGACAGTCTTTTTTGATTAGTGCGTTATAAACATTAGAAATGCTATTTTTTTGTAGTACCCTTTGGGGCGCGATTTCTTTTGTTGGTTTTTATTGTGTTTTGTAAATAATTCCATGGATTAGATTGACCAGTTTTGTTGGCTACAAAAATAAAGGTCAAATGTTTTCTCTCTCCATTTACGGTAAAGTAATTGTAATTTGAACCACTCTCTCCGTCTGCCCATGGATAATCCATACTCCACTCCTGTCCGTTAAAGAAAAGTGGCTCTTTTTCTTTTGTTTCCCAATATGCCACAAAATAAGCGGTGTACTTCTCGTGTTCTGCTTTGCGTTTATCTTCGTCATCTCCGACTCCAACGCCGATGATAACCAAATAAGGATCGTCGTCTGCGGTTTCTCGAACTTTTTTTGCAAAGGTTGTGTTTACGTCATAGTCATTTTTTCTGCCATCGCGAGGATCATCTCCGCGTGCGTAGTAATCTGTAAGCTCTGCTTGCGTAGCAGTTAGCATATTTTTTGCATTCAGCATATCCTGCCCTTCTTTGGCTCTGTCAATATAACCAAGAAGTGCCGGTATCAAAATCGCTGCAAGGATAGCTAAAATGACAAGGACAACGATTAATTCCACTAATGTGAATCCTTTGTTATGTTTATGCATAAGCGTCCCCCCCCTTTTTTTGGTAACCTATAATAATTTATCGACATTTTTTGACTAAATATTAAGAGGTTGTGCCAAATTAGGGAAGCATTCTTTCGGCAACGGTAAATAAATCAAAACCATCTAAATCCTGCCCCATAGCTTCTAAGGAAACGTTTACACCTTTGTTCGCTTCAAACCATGTAAGTAACATAACGGATTCTGTATCTGAGAAATAAGATGTTGTATGAGTAGGACGATCTAAAAGTGAAAGTTCGTCTGTTTCAAATGTCCATGGATAATTTGCATCAGATATATCTTCGTAAGAAGTTGCTTCAGCTATTTTCGCTATCAGGTAAGTATGATCTTCATACACAAAATGTATTTCAAGTGTGTTGTCATATAAATAATATTTAATATCTGATATGTTCATATCTGTTGGAACGCAAAAGTCATGAAGATGTTCATTTATAACTTGCTCATCTGTAATTTCTTGTAATGAATCGGTAGTTGTGTTGTTGTCAGTCGTTTCTTGAACGATAGTGTTTTCTGTATTTTCTGCAATTACATTATGATCTGCCTTAGTAGTCTTCGCATTTGAACTAAGACCTACACCTGCAAAGATACAGATAAGTATAGATAATATAGTGATGCCTATTCTAGGTTTTTTATAATTCATAACATTTTTTATTCGACGTTTTGGATCGCCATCTGCAAAAGATAGAGGGGAAGCTAAGGAAATCCGTTTTCTTGTTGCCAACTGAAGAATTGACATACAATACTCTTGTCGAATATCTCCTTTCATTTTTCTCAATACTGTCTCGTCACAGCTCATTTCAATATCCTTGCATGCAAGGATAAATGCCAACCAGACAAGTGGATTAAACCAGTGGACGATAAGTGCCACAAAAGCTAACATTTTTACAATATGATCCATTCTGCGAATGTGTGTCTGCTCGTGGATAATGATATATTCCATTTCCCGTTCCTGAAGATTGGATGGGAGATAGATTTTTGGATGAACGAAACCGAAACAAAATGGTGTATCGATTTCATCCGCAATATAAATGTTATCCCTTACTTTTAAGCAAGCTGCTGTTTTTATCTTTAGTTTCAAAAAACTAATCAAGTTCGTAACAAACAAAAGAAGCATACCTACAAACCATACGGTTGTAATAACCGAAATGGCTGTGATTGATTTATTGTTGTCAGTTATGTTCTCCGTAGTAGTCGTTTCGATTTTTGACTTGGAAATATCGTTTGCTACAGCTGTCCCTGGAGTCTCTGCAGTTTGATTATTGTTAGTTATTTCAATACGAGTGGCTGCATTTTGCACATCATGGACCATAGGTATATCAAATAGATTTAAATTAAACATCGACATATTTGTCGAAAAAGAGATCGGGCAAAGTAATCGAAAAAGTACAACACTCCATAGTAAATAGGAAAATACCTTAGGAGATTTTCGAATGAAAAATCTTACTATGACTACCGCCAAGATTACAATACTTGCAATAACTGTCATTTCCAATATTTGTGGGAAAACGACATTTGATAAAAAATGAATCAGGGTACGTATCATATGCATCAACCTTTCTTATTTTGGATAATATGAATCAATTCATCAATGTCTTTGTCAGACAACTTTTTTCTAGATGTGAATGCTGCGACGAAAGCGGGAAGAGATCCGTTAAATGCTTCCTCCACAAACTCTTCACCTTGCATTCCATAAAATTCATCCTTTGAAACAATCGAAGATACGGTTCCATCAATATTTTGAAAAATGTTTTTATCGCAAAGTTTTCTAAGTACATTGTAAGTTGTTGGTCTTTTCCAACTTAATTCCTTGTTACAAATCTCTGCCAAATCACGAGATCCAATTGGTTCATTTTCCCAAATAATCTCAGCAAAACGTGTTTCTACAACGCCTAATTTAATATCGACCATATTTTTTCTCCTCCTGTTTATTGACAATAAACTAATGGTAGTTTACTCTGGATAAACAGCTTTGTCAATCCTTTTTTTTATGTTTATTAAAAAAGAGATTTTGTTGAAATAACTTTATTTTATTAGTAAATCCGTCAATTTAAGCTGTTCTATTGACATACATTATTATTTGTGATTATTATTGTTTTTAGAATACGGTCAAGTAAAGATGCATAGCAAATGCTTGGCATCTTTAATTATAGAGAACAAAGAGGTTCACCGATGAAAAGGTGGACCTCTTTGTGTTTGATGGAGGTAATATGTATGGATAAAACAAATGAATTGGGTGAAATGCTAAATATTGAAGAACTTGGTGAATTGAGAGATTTGGTAGAAACCTTAAATGTTGAGTTGTTAAAAAATCACAGAATTGAAAAAGAATTATATACAAAATATGATGTAAAAAGAGGATTGCGTGACACAAATGGTAAGGGTGTATTAACGGGATTGACGGAGGTTTCCGATGTATCGGCGTATCAAAATGTTAACAATGAGCAAATTGCGTCAGATGGCAGATTGTATTATCAAGGATATGATGTAAAGACTTTGATAGAAGGATTAGAGGGGAGAAGATTTGGGTTTGAAGAAATTGTGTATTTACTGCTATTTGGGAAATTACCAAATGAACAGGAATTCAAAGATTTTCTTGTTGTAATGGAGAAGATGCAGACACTTAGCAACAGATTTGTAAGAGATGTAGTTATGAAAGCATCAAACTCAAATATTATGAACGCAATGCAAAGATGTATATTGACATTGTATACTTATGATTCGGATCCAGATGATATATCGCCGATGAATGTGTTAAGGCAATCGTTGGAACTGATAAATAAATTACCGCTCATTGCGGTATATTCATATAGTTCATATTGTCATTTTAGAAAAAATGAATCGCTACAAATACGAAATCCAATGAAGGGATTATCTTTGGCAGAAAATATATTACAGATGGTACGATATGATGGGAAATATACTGAGTTAGAAGCAAAGGTGTTAGATATTGCGTTGATTTTGCACGCAGAGCATGGTGGTGGTAATAATTCAACATTTACAACTCACGTTGTGACATCCTCAGGTACGGATACATATTCATCAATATCTGCTTCTATTGGTTCACTGAAAGGTCCTAGACATGGTGGAGCAAATCTTAAGGTACAGAATATGTTTCGAGATATTAGGAAAAATGTTGCCAATATTAATGATGAAGATGCATTACAGAGTTATTTAATCAAAATATTGAATAAGGATGCCTTTGATCGTTCGGGATTAATCTATGGAATGGGTCATGCTGTGTATACTTTGTCAGATCCGAGAGAAGTGATTTTGAAAGAATATGCCAGAAGATTGTCCGAGGAAAAAGGAATGATGGATGAATTTTTGTTTTATGACAGTGTAGAACGTCTATCAGCGAAGCTAATTATGGAAAAACATAAAGTTAATAAAAACGTTTGTGCTAACGTGGATTTTTATAGTGGTATGGTATATACAATGCTCGGAATACCAGAAGAATTATTTACCCCTATTTTTGCGATTGCTCGAATTCCAGGATGGTGTTCGCATCGACTTGAAGAGCTGTTAAATGGAAATAAAATTATACGTCCCGCATATAAATATGTGGGTCAGCACGTCGAGCATTATAGCCTTTTGGAGGAAAGATAATAAGGGAACCATAACCTTTGACGTGTTAGAGTAAGTGGGTGAGATGAAATTTTATCTTACAACATTGTAAGTTAGGTGTAAGGTAAATAAATGGCTCATCATGTTTGTCAATGATATGATTAGTTCAACAAAGAGATGCGCGATAAACAAAAAGAAAGAAAAGAGGGCAAACATGATGAAGAACAAAGAAAAAACAATGAGTGTACAGGAAATGAAGAAAACAATTAAGATTTGCAACATTTCATCTGCTATTATTATTGCGGTTATAGTATTGAGTGCTTTTGGTTTGATTACTGGTAGTAAAACAGATGGTAGTTCTACTGCAATGATGTGTAGTTTTACTACTGTGTTGTGTAGTAACTGTGAAACAACAAAAAGACTTAAGAAGCAATTGGCTGAAATGGAAAAAGAAAATGTATTGGCTTCACTTTTATGATACAATGTTGCTAAGATGTATTATCATTTTGGGAAATATAAACATGAACAAAGGAGAAGAAGTGTAATATGCCAAGTTTTTTTATAAATGAAAAGGGGCAGGCTCAGGCTTCGGGTACGGTTAAACTTACGAAAAAAGATTTTGAAAACAATCACCACATAGGTGTTTACTGGTTAGGTGGTGGTGGGGCTATGATTAATTCATTTGGAACAATCATCATGATTGATCCATTGTTAAAGGGTTTTGATATGCCTTTGTTAATTGATATGGTTGCGAAAACGGATGATGTTGAGAAAGTAGATGGTTATTTCGTATCACATGTAGATAATGATCACTATTCCAGACCAACTCTTGTTGATATCGCTTCTGTTACAAAGGAAGTGCATTCATCGTATTATGTTGCATCTCTAATGAAAGAAGAATGTGGTGTGGATGCATATGGTCATACCTGGTGGGATGAAGTGATTATTGATGATGTGAAGGTTAAATTTACTCCAGCAGACCACAATTGGCAAAGTGATTTTGAAGAGTATAACTATAGAGTTTGGAAAAAGGAAGAATATTGTGGTTTTTATGTTACTACCCATGGCAAGAAAATCTGGTATGTAGGTGATTCAAGACTAATGGAAGAACAATTGCATATGGAAGAACCAGATATAATCTTGTTCGATTTTGCAGACAATGAGTACCATATTGGTTTGAAGAATGCATATAAACTAGCAAATACATACCCAGATTCAAAGCTGATTTTAATTCATTGGGGAACTGTAGATGCACCTGAGATGACACCATTCAATGGTAATCCAGATCATGTGTTAAAAAATGTTGTAAACCCTGAAAGAGTTATGATACTAAAACCTGGCGAAGAATTTGTTTTGTGAAATGAAAATTCAAATCGTAACAGATAACTTAAAATAATAAGTCTAAAAGCAAAGTATCCTATAGTCTGGCTAAGCTCATGGGCTATGTTGGTAAAACAAAGGACTACAGTATTACCAATCTTACAGTGGCTGATATTCCAGTAAAATATGGTAATTATGAGATTAAAAGCATGATGTTTGCAGGACCAGTGGTTTCTTATGGTAAGACTATTATTGGGGTAGTTACTTGTAATGGAAAGACTGTAATTACAAGACATGAGAGAAAAGAGAGTCGTGATGACTCTCTTTTGCTTCTGCTAAAACATCAATATTTGTTCTTCCAATATACTTTTTCGCCGTATACAGTTGTAACAAATTGTCCACTTTCATCATCTAAGTGAATTTCTAAGGATTCTTCTTCTCCTGAATTTAAATTTTTGACAGTTGCTATAAATCCATCTTCACCATTTCTCTTCCAAGTTCCCTCATAATATACACCAGCACCGATTATCATGAGAAAATAGCCGTTATCCTCAATTCCGAGGAACGAGCCCATACTAAGACTAGAACCAAAAAGTTCGTATAGATCACTGCTATTTTTTAGATTTGCCTGTGTCTTCTCAGAATCCATTTCCAACACAATATCGACTTCATCCTCGAAATATCCACTTGGATAATTGACCGTAATTTCCTTCGAATCAACGTCGGTTGTTGTTGAGATTTCATTTGTTATTGATGTATCGGTTGTTTCTGCAGCTGTTGTTGTTTCTGTGGTTTCGTCAACTGTTGTTGCTTCTGTGGTATCATTCGTTGTTGATGTTTCTGTGGTGGCGTCTGCTGTTGTCGCCTCAGATGTCTCTTCGACGGTTGATATTTCCGTGGAAGACTTTTGAACAGTTGTTGTTCCACAAGCACTTAACGAAAGACTCATTAGTATAAACATAATTGCATAAGTTTTTTTTCTCATCTTCTTTTCTCCTTGCTAAATCGATTAAATTTTATATTCATACATTGATTTTTTGGAAGCATCCTTTGAAAGAATCAAGGATACAGTTCCATTTACATTAAAAAATGATTTTTAGCCCTCTCCTGTTTATTGTCAATAAACTGACGTCAGTTTACTCTGAATAAACAGCTTTGTCAATACATTTTTTTACTTTTGCAGAACTAATTTGTTTTTGAAAAAAGATTGACAGAAGCGGTTTACAATGATAAACTACAAACAGTTTATGATTATAAACCTGATTGGGAGGCTAGAAAAATGGATGAATTACTATTATGTGAAAGTGAATATCGTATGATGAATGTGATTTGGAATCATGCGCCAGTAGAATCAGGAAAGTTAGTAAAATTATGTGAAGCGGAATTAGAATGGAAGAAGTCTACAACGTATACAATTCTTAGAAAACTCTGTGCAAAGGGATTGGTTCAGAATGAAGAGAGTGTTGTAAGTGTTTTGGTTCCTAGAGAACGTGTACAGAAATATGAAAGTGAGCGTATTGTTCAGAAGAGTTTTGGTGGTTCTTTGCCAGCATTTATTTCTTCTTTTCTTGGCAATGGCAATCTTTCAAAATCGGAAGCGGATGAGTTGATTCAGTTGATTGAGGAACATCGTGATGATGAATAGGAATTATCAAATTTTTGTAAAAGTGATATTATCTTATAATTGATTGGAAAATAGTGGGAAACCTTATAGATGGGTTTCCTATTTTTTATACTTGTAAAAGATTTGCGTTTTTTTACTCACAAAGCATGAAGTAAATGTGATACAATGGATTTACATTACGATAAAAGGAGAATAGTATGATTTTTTATTTTTCTGGAACGGGTAATTCAAAATATGTCGCACACTGTATGCGTGATGAACACAAAATTGATATCAGTGATGCCATGAAGAAGCAGGAATATGTTTATGAGGTGTTAGAAGGTGAGTCTGTTGGTTTTGTTATGCCAGTGTATTATTCGGGTATTCCTAAGACTGTTTTAGAATTTATTCGAAAATTAAGTTTGAATGGTCACATTGAGTATTTGTATAACATTTTTACACATGGCGGAGGTCCAGGTGGTGCTGGTACAATGCTTAAAAAGGAACTTGAGAAAAAAGGATATCCACTTCATGCATGCTTTGATATTGAAATGACAAGCAATTATATTATGTTCAGTGATTTAAGGCCAGATGAAAGAGTTTTTGCGGAAATAAAGGCATCAAAATCTTTAATCGAGAAAGTTAAAACACAGGTGGACCGCAAAGAACATATGCTTCCAAAGTGGACTTTTATAGATGGTATTTTGACTTCAAGTATGAAATTTCTTTGTGATAAATACATGTCTGTTAAGAAATTCCACGCAGATGAGGGGTGCACAGGGTGTGGTATGTGCGCAAAAAATTGTCCATCCAGTTTAATTAAAATGGTAGATGGAAAGCCGCAGTGGATGGAAGACAAATGTGTTCGTTGTATGGCATGTATAAAGTGTCCGCATGTGCAGTTTAATAATCAATCAAGTAAGCGACGCAGATACAGCTTTGAAAAGTATGATAAATAAGGGGAATGGCGATTTTATAAATGTTATGTAGAAGGTACATCGTGGGCGGTAGTAGGTTGGTTCGAAGAAGCAAAAAATGATTTGAAATAAATAGGTAAATTTATTTATCATAAGGACATTTTGCGGTAATTGTGGTAAGATAGAAGTACATTGGGAAAAGAATATATTTCGGGTACGGTGGAATTTGAATTGAAAAACGATTTGGATATGGAGGACAAAGGATGAATCAGTATGTTATTAGTTCTTTGATCGCATTTGTCTTAGTAGGAATGGGGTTAACAGCATTTATACTTGGGGTGATTAATTATCGTTCTACTGGAAGAACCTTGGTAGGGGCTTTTATGTGGAATGTATGTTGGTGTGTATTTTTCTGGAATTTTGGATATGCATGGATGAGTCTTTGCTATGATTCGGATGTTGCATATTTTGCAAGGGCCATTGCGCTTTTGGCAGTTACGGTGTACATGATGTATATTATTCGATATGTGGCGGAGATAACGGATTACAGTCGGAGAAAGGAACAAATATTTTTGTTGGGATTTACGATTGCATCCTTGATTGCTTGGACACAGATTATTCAAAAAAAGGCGGTTACATTTGTTACAACACCTTGGGGATACTGGTACAGGTCGGATATGTCTTGGGCTAGAATGGTGCAGTTTGCAAGTATTTTGGCGGCACTTTGTCAGTATTATGTCATACTTCGATATGGTTGGAAGAAGGCGACAAAGGAAAGAGAGAGATATGTATTAAAGAAATATTGTCTCTTTGGACCAATCTTATTTACGGGATATATTTTAGATACATTGGTGCCGTCTATATTCCATACTGCGGCAATTCCAGGCAGTTGTATTAGTGCATTTATTTCAGCCATGGTTTTGTTCCAGATTTCTACCAATCATAAGATGTTTGGTCTTACGAAGGAGCATGTGTCTGAGTATGTATTTAGAGATGTGCGTGTTCCTGTTCTCATTGCAGATAGTGAAGGGAAAATTGTAATGTGCAATGATATTACATATGAGAATCTAGGGGTTACCCATCAGGAACTGGAGGAAAATGGGTTAGATATCTTATTTGACGGTCGTCAAGATGATATCGTATCGATTAAGAATAAGGAAATGGTCTGTAACCTTGAGCAGACAGATGTAAAAGATGAATTCGGGGATTTGATGTACTCAATTTATTTTTTACATGACATCACACAGGAAAGAAAAAATCTTAGAGAAGCAAAGGCAAGTCAGAGAATGGCTGAAAATGCAAATAAAGCGAAGAGTGATTTTCTTGCCAATATGAGTCATGAGATTAGAACACCAATTAATGCTGTACTTGGTATGGATGAATTGATTATTCGTGAATGTGAAGATGAAAAGATTCTTGGATATGCAGGAAATATAAAAGATGCGGGTACGCTACTTTTGTCGTTAATTAACGATATTTTGGATTTTTCAAAGATTGAAAATGGTAAGATGGATATTGTGCCAGCTACATATGATACCCCGTCTTTGATTCATGATTTATATGTGATGAGTTATGATCGTGCAAGAAAGAAAAATCTGGATTTGGAGTTTGAGATTGATTCTAATATACCAGCTGAGATGTATGGAGACGATGTTAGACTTAGACAGATTATTATGAACCTGCTTACAAATGCAATTAAGTATACGAGAGAAGGTCAGGTGTCATTTGCATTGTCCCTAAAAGGGAAGCATGACGGAATGGTTAAGCTTCGTGTGAGTGTGAAGGATACGGGAATTGGTATACGTCAAGAAGACATTGATAAAATGTTTAGCGCTTTTCAGCGCGTAGATGAGGATATTAACAGAAATATTGAGGGAACAGGTCTGGGGCTTAGTATCACAATGAGTCTGTTAAAGCTGATGAATACAGAATTAAAATTAGAGAGTATCTATGGAGAAGGTTCTGAGTTTTATTTCGATCTGGAACAAAAGATTATTAACGAAGCTCCGATTGGCGATATGAGTGAAATAATCAGGAGTTCTGAAATGACAAGGAAAAAATATAAAGAATCTTTCCATGCTCCTGAAGCTAAGATTTTGGTTGTAGATGATAACGAGATGAATCTCCAAATTGTCAAAGCGTTGCTGAAACAGACAGGGATTCAAATTACAACCGCTTTGAGTGGACAGGCAAGTATAGAACTTGTAAAAACAAATACGTACGATGTTATTTTTATGGATTATATGATGCCTGAAATGGATGGTATTGAAACTGTAAAACGTATTAGAAAGTTATCGCATAATGAATCCGCAAATGCAACAATTATAGCGTTAACGGCAAATGCAATTCATGGTGCCAGAGAGATGTTTCTTGGAAATGGCTTTGACGACTTTATGTCCAAACCAGTAAAGGGCGAGAAATTGGAGGAGATTTTGATTCAGTATTTGCCAAAAGAGTTAGTTATGAAGAGTGATTCGTCAAATGATGTTGAAATCGATGCAACTGTTTTAGAAAACCACGAAAAACCAAAGAAATCACTAAAACAGTTCCTACAGACTACACTGAAAATTAACATGCAAGATGGATTAAAGTATTGTATGGAAGATCAGGACCTCTATGAGGAAATCGTTGGACTATATGCTTCAAACAATGAAGTTGAAGCGTTGAATACGCTTTATTCCGAGAAGAATTGGAAGGAATATACAGTGAAAATACATGCGGTTAAGTCCAATTCCAAAAATATTGGGGCGAATGATTTATTTGAACTTGCATTGGCACTTGAAATGGCTGCAAGAGAAGAAAATGTAGAGTATATAGATAATAACCATGATTCCTTTATGAAAGAATATCAGACACTGATAGATGAAATTGGTGATGTGATTCGTTAGAATACAAAAAAATGAAAAAAATATCGACTTTTACTTGTCAATTTGTTCTTTTGCCTATAAAATGGAATCGTTTAGGATTTTATAAATGCATATAAATAAGAGAGGCGTTGTAATATGAAAAAAGTAGTAAAATTTGGTGGTAGTTCATTAGCTAGTGCAGAGCAGTTTGAAAAAGTTGGAAAGATTATTAAAGCAGATCCAGATCGTGTTTATGTGGTTCCTTCTGCTCCTGGTAAGAGATTTGATGATGATACAAAGGTAACAGATATGTTACTTCATGCATATGAGAGTGCTAATAATGGCGTGGATATTGCGGATGAGATGAAAGCAATCAAAGTTCGTTACGATGAGATTATCACTGGTTTAGGTTTAGATTTTTCTTTGGATGAGGATTTTAAGGAGATTGAAGCAACACTTCGTGAGAATCCACAGAGTGATTTTGCTGCATCCAGAGGTGAGTTTTTAAATGGTAAGATTATGGCATGCTATTTAGGTGCTACATTTATCGACGCAGCAGAAGTTATTTACTTCAACGAAGAGGGTAACTTAAATGATTATAAAACATATCGCAAGTTAAGAGAGCGATTGGCTGAGTGTGAGACAGCTGTTATCCCAGGATTTTATGGAATGGGTAAGGATGGCAATGTGAAGACATTTTCACGTGGTGGTTCTGATGTGACTGGTTCTATTGTTGCAAGAGCTAGTAAGGCAGATGTATACGAGAACTGGACAGATGTATCTGGATTCTTAGTAACAGATCCTCGTATTGTTGACAATCCAGAGCCAATTAAGTATATCACTTATAGAGAGCTTCGTGAGCTTTCTTACATGGGTGCTTCTGTTCTTCATGAGGATGCTATTTTCCCAGTTCGTCATTGTGGTATTCCAATCAATATCCGTAATACAAATGCACCAGAGGATCCAGGTACATGGATTGTTGAGAGTACATGTCAGAAGCAGGATCATGTTATTACAGGTATTGCTGGTAAGAAGGACTTCTGTACTATCTTTATTACAAAGGCTATGATGAATGCAGAAATCGGATTTGGTCGTAAGGTTCTTCAGGCATTTGAGGAGAACAATATTTCATTTGAGCATATGCCATCAGGTATTGATACTATGACAATTGTTGTTCATGCAGATGAGTTTATTGACAAGGAACAGAGTGTTGTTTCTTCAATTCATCGTTTGGCTGAGCCAGATTCTGTGGAGATTGAAGCCGGTTTGGCATTGATTGCAGTAGTAGGTCGTGGTATGAAGTCTGCGAGTGGTACTGCTGGTAAGTTGTTTACAGCATTGGCAAAAGAAGGAATCAACATTAAAATGATTGATCAGGGTTCTTCTGAGTTGAATATCATTATTGGTGTACAGAACAAAGATTTTGATACAGCAATTCGTGCGATTTATAAGACATTTATTAAATAATCAGTGTAAAACATCTGGTTGCCATGGGTTAAAAATGTCAATATAGCCGCAATCCTTTGATGATAAAGGGATTGCGGCTTTTTATACTTTATAGGAAATTACTTGAATTTTCTATAGGTCTTGGCCACAGGACTCAAGATAATACTCGAACATACGCCGCTTTGTTCTAGAAACAGGTTTTCATTTTTGTTATAATTAAAAAAATAGATAAAATTAAGTGTTCTTGAATATGTAGCAAAGCGAAATGCGAAGAATCCGTTTACTAAAAAAGAGAGGTTGGGTTTATGTGGGAAGAAGAATGGAGTGCGCCAGATGAATATGTGCATCAGAGGATTTTACAATCACAAAAATTAGCTAGTTTGGAATTTACTATACTTATGATTTTTATGTTTCTTTCTATTACAGTGATTGCCGGCGGGATGGTGGCAAAGCTTAGTACCGGTGTAGTAAAAGAGTCTGTTTCGGGCCCGGATTTATCGGGATTTTACGAAACAGAGGAGACCATAACAAAAGAGTTGTATGGCGATAGAAAAGCATATGCAGATGGAAAAACATTTCATAAAGAAGTAGATTTTCTGGATAAAGAGGCCACCAGAAAAACAGGCGAAATTACTTACGATAAGGAAGCATTTGAGGCATATTATAATAGCTTTTTAGAAGAATATGATGCGATGGTTGATCACGAAAAAGTGAGGGGTTTGTTAGAAGAGAGAAAGCAGGAGTATATTGCAGCCCATTCATCCGTAAATGGAGGTGCCTCTGTTTTTACGGCGATAATGAAATATGTGGCTTTAGGTATTCTTGCATTTGTTACATGCGTAGCATTTCTTTGGTATGATGGTCGCAAGTTAATGTGTATACTAAGAAGAGATTATCAAGTAATAGAAGGCACGGTATTATCTAAGTTTAATCACGCATCCAGACATACTTTTGTGAAAAAGTTTGCAGAAGTAAGATATCATAGTGGTGTTGTGAATGCTGTTATGCCCGGCAGTCAGGCAATTGGGATCAGAAAGGGTGAACATGTTTATCTTGTTGCACTCAATGTAAGAAGATTGAGTGGTAGCAACGTATATGCAATTTATAAAAAATGAAAAGCCGGCATTGTTTTTATGTGTAAAGTTCTATGAGCGAATCTAGGAAAACAAAGTATAAGTATGATATAATACTTTTTACGGAAATATATTGGAAGCAAAGGTTTATAGAGGGAGAAATAGATGGCAACAAAAGACGCGATAAAAGAACGTACGAAACATAGAATAAAGGAGCCTAAGCAGTATCATGTGATTATGCTAAATGATGATTTTACGACAATGGAATTTGTTGTAGAGGTATTAATGGATATTTTTCATAAGGATGAAATGACGGCACAGGCGATTATGATGCAGGTGCATAAAAATGGAAAGGCAATTGTTGGAAAATACCCATATGATATTGCTACCACCAAGGTTGGAGAAGCCCTTGCACGAGCAAAGGCTGAGGGGTTCCCATTCCGAATGGTGACAGAGGAGGAACACTAATGAAACGAAGTTTCATAACTGGAATGTGTTCCGACGACATGGCAGGATTCATTTCATGAATCGTGCCGATACCTTGAATAGGAGGAACACTAATGGAATTATCAAAAGAAGTGATGTGGATATTGCAGCAGGCAATAAAATATGCGCAGTCCAATCATTATGAATATGTAACACCAGAGATTATCTTGCTCATGATGCTTGATGATGATACCTTTCGATGGGCATTTAAAGAGTGTGGTGGAAATCTTCGGATGTTAGTTTCAGATATTGAAGAATATAATGAGAACTATATGGAGCAGGTAAAAGGTGTGACACCGGAATTATCTATGGGGGTGAACCAGCTTCTTAGCTTCGCTGGACAGAGTGCGTACAACAGTGGTTGTGATGAGGTGTGCGTCAGACATATTCTTCATGCAATTTGGAATCTTGAGAACAGTTATGCGACATATTTTATGGAAAAGCAGGATGTGAAAGAGGCGAGTTTGCTGCAGGAATTCGCGAATATTGAAGATGAACATTCGGAAGAGATTGAAGAATCGGTATATTACATGGAAGAAGAGGATGAGCAGACAAATAGTCAGAAGTTGTATGCACCTTGTTTGAATGATACACTTGCTGACGCGAATCCGTTGATTGGGCGAGAAGTTGAACTTGATCGAACCATTCAAATTCTGTGTCGTAAGGATAAAAACAATCCACTTCATATTGGTGAGCCTGGTGTTGGTAAGACAGCGATTACATATGGATTAGTAAAAATGATACAGGAGGATCGTGTGCCAGAACCACTTGCAGGTGCAAAGGTATTTGCGCTTGATCTTGGTGGGATGCTTGCAGGAACGCAGTATCGAGGAGATTTTGAAAAACGATTTAAGAAGGTCTTGGCGGAGATTGGAAAGGAAGAAAAGCCAATCATTTATATAGATGAGATTCACAATCTTTCGGGTGCAGGTGCTGTGGGAGAGAGTTCTTTTGATGCATCGAATTTGTTAAAACCATATCTTACAGATGGCCATATTCGTTTTATTGGTGCAACGACTTATGAGGAATATAAGAAATATTTTGAGAAGAACAAAAGTCTTGTCAGAAGATTTCAAAATGTGGAGATATCAGAGCCGAGTATTGATGAGACGATTGAAATTCTTGAAGGATTGCAATCAAAATATGAAAAATACCATGGTGTTAAGTTTGCAAAGGGTGTGATTGCATATGCTGCTGAGATGAGTGCAAAATATATTCATGAGCGATTTCTTCCAGATAAAGCGATTGATTTGATGGACGAGGCTGGCGCATACAGAAAGTTGCATCCAACAGAGAAGAAAACACAGACAGTAGATAAGGCGGTAATCAATGAGGTTTTGACGAAGATTTGCCGTGTGCCGATAGAAACCGTGAAAACAGATGATGTATCTGGTTTGGTAGATTTGGAGAAGCGATTAAAGAATCAGATATTCGGTCAGGATGAAGCAATTGATCAAGTTGTAAATGCAGTCAAATATTCTAAAGCAGGATTGTTAGAAGAGAACAAGCCTTTGGCGAGTTTATTATTTGTTGGTCCGACAGGCGTTGGTAAAACAGAGATTGCAAGGACGTTGGCAAAAGAGCTTGGCGTGAAGTTGATTCGTTTTGATATGAGTGAGTATGGCGAAAAGCATGCGGTAGCTAAGTTGATTGGTTCTCCGGCTGGTTATGTTGGATATGAAGAGGGTGGACTTTTGACGGAAGCGGTTCGCAAAAATCCTTCGGCGGTTTTATTGTTAGATGAGATTGAAAAGGCACATGCGGACATTTATAATGTTTTGCTTCAGGTTATGGATTATGCAACGCTTACGGACAATCAGGGACGAAAGGCAGATTTTAGAAATATTATTGTAATTATGACATCCAATGCAGGTGCCAAGCAGATTGGAAAGAATGGTATTGGATTCCAAAGTGTAAATGCATCAAATGGTGTGATTATGGACGCGGTAAAGAATACATTTCAGCCGGAATTTCGTAATCGATTGAACAAAATAGTAGTGTTTAACAGTATGGATGATGCGATGGCGACTTTGGTTGTGGAAAAGAAACTGGACGAGCTGTTAAAGCAGTTGCAGGAGAAGTCTATTACATTTACAGCAGAGGAAGAAGCAAAGTTGCTTGTAAAGAAGAAGGGAATTAGTCACGAATTTGGTGCCAGAGAGGTGGACCGCGTCATTCGAAATGATGTCAAATCTCTTTTTGTGGATGAGATTTTATTTGGTAAGTTAAAGAAGGGTGGCAAACTTACTCTCACAGTGAAAGAGGATGTGTTTGCAATCCGTGTGACAAAGAAATAATTAGGTGATGATATGGCAGTTTATGCATTGGAAGAAAATGATATATATTTTCCAAATCCGACGTTGGCAGAGGACGATGGTCTTCTTGCTGTGGGTGGTGATTTGTCGTTAGAGCGTCTTGTGTTGGCGTACACGAATGGAATTTTCCCATGGTATAACAAAGAGAATCCGATTATGTGGTGGTGTCCGAAAGAGCGTTTTATTATAAGACCAGCGAAGATTCATATTTCTCATTCGATGAAAAAGTTTATGAAAAAGCATGATGTTCGAATTATGGTAAATCGAGATTTTGCGGATACCATGCATCGATGTAGAATGAAGCGGGAATTTCAAGAGGGAACCTGGATTACGGATGAGATGGAGGAAGCCTATTTCCGACTATTTGAAAATGATTATGCGCTTAGCGTGGAGTCTTACATTGACGGAACATTAGCAGGTGGATTATATGGTGTCTGTCTTGGACGATGTTTCTTTGGGGAGAGTATGTTTTCAGATATGGAAAATGGTTCGAAAGTTGCATTGATTTTGTTGGCGCAATTGTTGGAGGATAATGATTTTGTGATGATTGACTGCCAATTTCACACAGACCATTTGGAAAGTATGGGTGGAGAAAGAATTGGTTGGGATGAATATCGCGCACTTTTAGATGAGGGTATTTTAGGGTTGTGAAAATGAGATGATAATGTGTCATTTTCACAACCGTTTTTGTCTCATTGGAGATGTCAGCAAAGCTGACGCACATTCCGCAGCAAGAACGCTGTGGGCGTTCTCGAATTAGAAAAAAGATTGACAATTATTATACAAGGCTATATACTTTGTAATACAAAGTATATAGCCTTGTATAATGATTTGGACAAAGATGCGTCTTTTGAGGAGACGCAGATGCTAAGAGGTGCATGAATGAATGAAAAATATGATAAGCAAATGAAAAAAGGAGTCCTGGAAATGCTGGTATTAAAGCTTCTCAGTGGAGAGACGAAGTATGGATACCAGATTATTCAGGAAATGAAGGAGAAAAGTGAAGACGTTTTTGCATTGAAAGATGGTACATTATATCCCATTTTGTATCGTTTAGAAGATGATGAGATGGTTGTTAGTGAGTGGAGCGAAGCAGAGGGAAAACAAGTTCCAAGAAAGTATTATCGTATTACGGATAAAGGATTAGAAGCACTTGCACACATTTACTCCGTGTGGAAGAATATTGCAAATGGTGTAGAACAGATTATGGAGGATAAGTAAATGACAGCAGAGAAGTATGTAAAAGATATTGTGAAGGGAATTCAGTGTGACAAGAAACGGGGGAAAGATATTCAAAAGCAGCTGCTTTCAGAGGTTAAAGAGAGATTGGCAGCTGGTGAAAAGTTAGAGGATATTATGGAAGATATGGGATCTGTAAAAGAGATTGCTGCAAGCTTCAATGAGACACCGACAATTGCCATAAACAAAAGTCGTTCTAATAAGAAATTGTTCATGGCTATTTTGTCCATTGTTGGTGTTCTTGCAGGTATGATTTTAATCGCACTGTTGATTCTTCCAAAACAGAGTGATATAGCAAAGAGTGATGTTTTTGATGTTGATGAAGTAAATGCAGCAGTTGTACAGACCATTGATTGGCTGGATGAAGGTGATTACGATGCATTACAGAAGAATGCACGAGAGGATATGGCAAATATTTTAACTGCAGATATCATGGATCCGGTAAAGGATAAACTCAGAGAAGACTGGGGAAAAAGAATATCACTGGGTAAAATTTATGCTATGGAGATTACACAGAAAAAGAATCATTTTGCTACGTGTCAGGTAAGTGCTAGCTATGAGAATGTCAATGTTATCTATACCATCAGTTTTGATGAAAATATGCATGTGGCTGGATTGTATTTAAAATAATGGTTGCAATGATCAAAGAAATTCGCGTAGCATCTTTTTGAACATTGCAGCTGGTAATGGAAAGGATATGAAAATTATGGTAGGATTTATTGTTTGGTGTATATCGGCAATGATTTTTGTGGTTTTAGCTGTTGTATGCTTTTGTTCTAAGAAAGCAGTTGGATTTTGGGCAAATAGTAGTCAAAAACTGGAAGTTACAGACGTGAAAGCGTACAATCGCGCGATGGGAATTCTTTGGATGATATTTGCAGTTGTTCTTTGTTGTCTTGGAATTCCACTTTTACAAGAAGGGGAAGAAAGTGTTCCCCTTATTTTGTTCGTGACTGGTGGTGGGACGATTGTAGAGTGTATAGCGTTAATGATTGTTTATGTTTTTTTGATTGAAAAGAAATACCGAATAAAAGAAAAATAAATCCTATTGGATGGATAAATGATATAATAGATAAAATGATTGATAAGAATAGGAGTTAAGATTTGTTTTATTATGAAAACTCGTAAAAAAATACAATTTTTTGGTGATGTGCAGGGTGTCGGATTTCGGTATCGTGCAAAGTATGCTGCAGAGAGTTGCGGTGTTACTGGTTGGGTTTTAAATGAATGGGATGGTTCTGTGACGATGGAAGTTCAGGGAACAGAAGCAGAGATTCAAGAAACAATAAAAATGATTCAAGATGGAAAATACATTGATGTGAGAGACATGGTGTGTAAAAATATCCCGGAGGAAGAGTATGAACGGGGATTTCACATCAGAGGCTGAAATTTACCTAAGTATGTAATAATAGATGCGAGGAGGACGTTGGATTTATGTATTTGATATCGATATATTTTGATGAAAATGCAAATAAAATATTAAATCGTCATATTGCTAAAATTGCGGAGCGGACAGGGAATACATTTATGACTGACTATCGTGTGCCTCCCCATATGACCATTTCATCCGTTGAAGCGAGAAGTGGAGAACTTCTGATTCCGTATGTAAAGCAACTAGAAGCAAAGCTTAAGAAGGGCACCATCCGGTTTATGTCGGTTGGCGCTTTTTTTCCTTATGTACTTTATGCAACCCCGGTATTAAACGCTTATCTACAGGGATTGTCAAAGCAGATTTATGATACGGTTGCTTGTGTTCCGGAAACAACGGTAAGTCGGTATTATCAGCCAATGCAGTGGTTGCCACATGTTACACTAGGGAAAACGTTGGAAAAAGAGCAGATGCAAATTGCATTTCAAATTATGCAGGAAGGTTTTCAACCATTTGAGGCAACTGTTGTTCGATTGGGATTGGCAAAGACTAACCCACATGAGGATCTGTATTTTTGTGATTTGAAGTGATGAAAATGGCTACATATGCATGTATATTTGTATGAAATATGTTATAATATATGTGTGATGAGGAAGGTGAAATATATAAGGAAGGTGGAATAAATGGTTACATTAAATGATTATTTATATTCTGGGAATACAGTATTGAAAATACTGCATCAATATATCGAGGATCTGATGGAAAGTGCCAGGGTGAATCATAATACAATTGATGTTGCACATTGTAATATTCTTATTCAAATTAAAGAAATTTTAGAGCATAACGATTTCCTGACATCGCAATCACAGAGAATTAAGGAATTATATAAGCAAATGCTTCATGAATATCCATTTCTTGCTTTCACATTTAAGGGAAGAATTAAGTCTCTGATTCGCGCGGAGGAAAAAATAAATGGGTATATTGTGGAATATATTTCAGATTATTATATAGCGAATGGAAAGTTTCCGACAGAGCTTGAGATAAAGAATCGATTGATGTGTTTTCGAGATATTATCGCATATCGAATTGTAATATCACTTCCGAAATGTCAGGTAAAAGAAGGCGAGAGTCAGGAAGAATTGGAGATAAAATACCTTTATCAAATTGCCAATATGATTCCTGCATTTTTAGAGGAACGTGGATTTACAGCAGAACTTTCGGGGATCACATCGGGACAATATTCTCCACAAATGGATGAGTCAGTACGTCCGTATTTTCGAGATTATATTGTTAATACAAAGCCACATGGTTATCAGTCACTGCATATTACGCTTTATGATAACTTTTCGAGATGCTTCACAGAGGTGCAGTTACGTACGAAGGAAATGGATGATAATGCAGAAATCGGCGAGGCGAATCATTTTGGCTATGAAAAACAGCAGGAATTAGACCGTGTAAGAAATCAGAACATTCCTGTTGGTGAGTGTAAGTATTTTGATGAGGCTTGTGAGAGAATTCAAATGCTTCGGAATATTCGTCTTGCGGAAGTAGATGTGAATATGTTTAAGGCAATTGATAATTACCGCATTAATGATGGTTGCGGTTTGTTTCGCGGTCGACAGATTCTTCCGTTTGAACATTTATCGAGATTTCAGAACGATTAGATTATAGGGATTTGATATACTTTATATGTTGTAAAAAGAATAGATAGTATTGAAAATGCAGAAATTGTTCGATAAAATAAAAAAAGACATAATATTTAGGGAGATTATAGCATGAATATATTTAAGGTAATTACTGGAAATATTGTGAAGTGGTGGCAACTTGTCATTCTTCCAGTGTTAAGGATTAATAACAATAATACGCAGAATCCTGTTCGTACAAGTGAATCTGCTCCAACACAGCCGATGCAGGAAGTGAGTTCTGATGCAGTGGGACAAGAAGCAAATGGTGATGGTGACATGGATGCGCTTGCAGTGTTAAATCGAATTAATCAGGAGAAAGAACAAGCGTTAGAGAAAGCAAAACGTGAAGCAGATGAGAAGGCGCGTATTGATGCGATTATGAATGCCAACAAAGTGGATGTGAATTCTTTCATTCAGGCGGGAAAAGCTGCTTCTGAGGTAGAACAGCTAAAAGAGGAAAGTGTAGAGCAGGCGGCTCCTGCGCCAAGTGATGACGAGATGCGTCGTGCCATGGAGATTATGGAACGATTGAATCGAGAAGCGGCAGAGGATGAGGCGAAGAAGCAGGCACAAATTGATGAGGCAAAGCGCCAGGCAGAGGAACAGTTTGGCTAAAGAAAAAGGAGAATGATATGTATACAGCATTATCGATAGCAGGGAGTGATTCCAGCGGTGGAGCAGGAATTCAGGCAGATATTAAGACGATGATGGCAAATGGTGTTTACGCTATGACAGCCATTACAGCACTAACCGCACAAAATACAACAGGAGTTGTTGACATTTTAAATGCAACACCAGATTTTTTGGGTAAGCAGTTGGATTGCATTTTTACAGATATTTATCCAGATGCAGTGAAAATCGGTATGGTATCAGACAAAGAGCTGATTCTTGTAATTGCTGAAAAACTCAAGCAATATGAAGCAAAACATATTGTGTTAGATCCTGTCATGGTTGCGACAAGTGGTTCCAAGCTGATGGCTGATGAGGCTTTGGAAGCTTTGACAACGCATTTAATTCCGTTAGCAGAAGTAATTACACCGAATATTCCAGAAGCAGAAATACTTTCGGGTATGAAAATTACCAATGCAGAGGATATGGTCGCTGCAGCAAAATCTATTAGTGAGACATATCATTGCCATGTCCTATTAAAAGGCGGACACAAAACGAATGATGCAAATGATTTGTTGTACCGAGATAGTTCGTATGAATGGTTTTATGGAGAAAGAATTGATAATCCGAACAGTCACGGAACTGGTTGTACGCTATCGAGTGCAATTGCTTCGAATTTAGCAAAAGGAAAGTCCCTTTCGGAGTCTGTAAAAAATGCGAAAGCTTATATATCAGGGGCGCTTGGGGCGATGCTGGATTTGGGAAAAGGCAGTGGTCCGATGAATCATGGATATGCAATTTCTGATTTATAAATGTGTGTTGGGAATTACCTTTTCTTTTGGCAAATGTTTTATAAGCATTGCATCAAGTTCTTGTGGATGAACTGGCTTTGAAAGATAATCAATAAAGCCCATTTTTAAGTATTCCTCTTTCGCACCTATAATTGCGTTTGCTGTAAGCATGATAATAGGGGTTGCTTGATTAACATGTGTGTGATCCTGATGGATGCAATCCATAGTTTCAATGCCATCCATTTCAGGCATCATATGGTCAAGAAGAATGATATCATATAGTGTATCAACAATTGCATTTAGACATTCCTGTCCAGAACTAGCCGTGTCAACGGTAATTGCGGTTTGTTTTAGAAGACCTTTCATTACCTTTAGATTGATAGCAACATCATCTACAACAAGGATACGTGCTTCAGGTGCTGTAAAAGAAGGTTCAAATTTCTTTTTCTTTGGAGCATTTAATGATGTATCAAATACTCCGATTTTAGTGTCAGCCGTTACAACCTGTGGGATTCGGATAAGGAAGGTAGAACCTTTGCCGTATACACTGTGTACCTCGATTACACCATGCATCATTTCTACGAAAGACTTTGTGATATTAAGTCCTAGACCAGTTCCTTCTCGTTTTCGGTTCTGTTTTAAATCAATTCGTTTAAAGGATTCAAATAATAAAGGAAGATCTTCTTCTTTAATTCCAATTCCGGTGTCTGTGACGGACATTATCAATGTGATATTTCCATCTTGTGTTGTCTCAAAATTTGCATCCAGTGTGACTGATCCTTGATCAGTGTACTTTAGTGCGTTGTTTAAAAGATTAATTATTATCTGGCGGAGACGAACCTCATCGCCATAAAGGTGATTTGGAATGTCTGGATTGTTTTGAATGATGAAATTTAATCCCTTGTCAATACATCGAACGCGAATAATATTGTTCACTTCACGAAGAAGGACAGACAGTTCATAATCGGCAGGTGCTAATTCCATGCGACCAGCTTCAATTTTCGAAAAATCTAAAATATCGTTTATAAGGGACAATAGCGCATTGCCAGCATCCGCAACATTTGCAGAGTATGTTTGTATGGTGGGTTCCGTACTTTCTCTTGCAATTAATTCATTCATGCCAAGAACCGCATTGATTGGCGTACGGATTTCATGTGACATATTTGCAAGGAAATCTGATTTGGCTTTATCAGCTGCCTCTGCTTTTTGGAGCGCTTCCTTTAGTGCTAACTGTGATTTTTCTAATTCCTCAAGGGCTGCTGTTTTTTCTTTTATGAGATCTTCTTTGATGATTTTGTCATTTACATCTTGAATAATACCGTGATATACAGTTCCTTCTGCGTTAGGATCTGATTTTAACTCGCCAGTTCCACGATACCATTTGTATTCTCCGTTTTTGCTCCGTAAACGATAAATAACATCGTATTGTTCTATGCCTTGTAATCCTTTGCCGAAGGCTTCTAAGGTACTGTTTGCCTCGTCTGGATGCAAAGAGTCAAACCAAAAAGTATCTTCTTTACCGGCGAGTTCTTCTCTTTCATAGCCTAATAGCCAGAAAAATTCATCGCTCCAAAAGGATTCGGTTATGTTATGATTGGCATCGAGGTGAATACTCCAGGATGCTGATTTTGTCATTTCGTGGATGACCTTGCTTCGTTCTTCCTCTTTACGTTTTGCTTTTTCTAACAATTCTTTGTGTGTTTCCAACTCGGCTAATGTTTTTTCAAGGGCAAGAAAATCTGGTGTTTCTAATCCGATTACAACGATAATGGCTGCTATGCTTAAGGCAAAGAAATCTATGATTCGATTGCCAGGCAATAGCATTTGAAGGGCTGGACCACTCGTAGCAACGATAATAAAGCCAATAATAGAATAAAACTGACGTTTGTTAAAGGATTTTTTGTTAACGATTAATCTTACAAAAGAATAAACAAAGAAATATAAAGGCAATATATAAATAATCAGATATAAAAAGCCATGCTGATATTCTTTGTTTTCATCAAAATAAAAGATACTGTGTGTAAGCGGTGTGGAGACACAGATAAGAGCATAAATGAAAAGTATGATGTCATTTATTTTATCAAAAATAAGTGCATTTTTTTGTTCGTCAGATAACATGGAACGAATGTATTTTGGAAATAGCGAAATACAGATGACTTCTAATTCAAAAAAGATCATATTTAAGATATAGTTAATCCACAATGGTACGGATTGTGAGTAGGAGATGGTAAATGCCGTAAGAATATCTGTAAAATCCGCTAAAATTAGGCATAAAAATAGCTTTCGGAGTTGCATAATGCTTGGCATTAGTTTATTGTATTGAATTGTTAAAAACAAATATAAAATAAACAGGAATATGAGTCCTGCAAGTGCAAAATCGATATCGTATAGCATTTTGTAGTACCTCCATATTTGATTGTTTTGTATGACAATAATTATAACATTTAATTAATTTTGATACAATTAATATGTTATTCTGGATGAGAAGATTGTCGTTAAGGATATGGTAGATGTTATTCAAGAAAATAAAAAAACTTGACAGAAGAGGAAATCTTTTGTAATTTATTGATTAATGGTTTTGTAAAACAGAATTGTAACTAGAAAATAATAATGATTAAGAAAGGAGGTAATGAACATGTTTACAATGATTAGAATTCACGAAACTAGATATGTATCAACACATATTACAGACAACAGAGATATATTTATGCATGAAATTACCTCCATAAGTAGGAATATCCTATAGACGAATCGACATCTATAGTTTTATTTCATATTGAATTTAGGGCATGGTAGTTTCTACCATGCCTTTTTATTTTATAGGAAATTCTTTGAATTTCCTATAGGTCTCGTCCACAAGGCACGAGACAATATCCGAACATACGCCGCTTTGCGGCTAGCATGCAAAGCACACAAAAGAATAAAAAGAAAGAATAGGAGAAGAATTATGGAAGCATTTTTTAAGAGTATTATTGATCAGGATAGAGCATCAGTGGTGATTTGTGATTTGGAGCACACCATCATTTATATGAACCCAGCTGCAATTGCAAATTATGAAAAAAGAGGTGGCGCCAAGCTGGTTGGAAAAAGCTTATTGAATTGTCACAATGAAAAATCGAATGAGATTATTAAGAAGGTTGTGAGCTGGTTTGCTGAGAATGAAGATCACAATATGATTTATACATTTTACAATGAGCAACAGAATAAGGATGTATATATGGTGGCATTAAGAGATGCTGATAAAAAGCTAATTGGTTATTATGAAAAACATGAGTATCGAAATCGCGAGAGTGCAAAGAAATATGATTTTAGTACGTCGTTGATTTAGAAAGTAAGAAAACAGGGAGGCTCGGAAGGAGGACAGAATGAATATAAACGATTTACCGAGTAAAGCAAAAGAAATATTAGAAGAAAATGGTATAGCGCTTGATGCGGTTGTAGCAGCGTGTCCAGTGGATTTGACATTTTCTTGTGAATACACAGAAGGATATTTGATTTTAACAAGAAAGCAGTTGGCTATGCTTACCAGTAACACGAATGAACTTGGTGTTCGCCTATTTAAGGGTGTAACCAAGGATGTGAAGGATGCTGTAGCTGAGGTGGCAAGCTTTGAGGTTACCATTTGGAACAGAGAGGATTTGACTGACTTGGTGGTGGAACGAATGGTGGCAACCAACATGCTTTGTGCAAAATGCAAAGGCGAATTGATTCAGATTGCAGCCTGCACCAATATGCAGCTAGAACAACTGAATCAGTTTAAGGAAATATTTGCATTACTAGCAGAAAATCCACAGGCAGAAATTGCAGGTGAAACAGAAAAGAATGAGGAAGAGGATGAGGAGCTGTTTTGCCCAAAGTGTCATACTAGATATCCGGATCCAAAGCGTAAGATTTGTCCGAAATGTATGAACAAAAGATCTGTGTTTGGACGTACCTTGAAATACTTCACTCGATACAAAATGAAAGTGACAGGATTATTTATTTGCTACATCCTGTTTGCGGTATTAAACATTGCATGGCCGTATTTGAGTGGTACCTTGTTATATGATTCCATTTTGGGAAAGGATGATACATTCCTTGCTAAATATGAGTTAGATAACAAGTATGTTACTGCATTGGTTGTGTTGGTGCTTTTGATGATTGGAACGAAAACACTTCAGTTAGTTGCATCCATTATTCAGGGTGTGTTGACCTCAAAGCTGGTTACGGAAACTGTGCGTGATATGAAGAAGGACATTTTTTCAGCTATGGAGAATTTGTCTATGAGCTTCTATACCGCAAAGCAGACTGGTAATTTGATGACGCGAGTTTTGAGAGATGCAGAGCGTGTGACTGCATTCTTCATTGATGGATTTCCGTACATCATTATTAACTCGATTACCATCATTGCAACGTTTTCCGTTATGTTTGTATTGGATTGGAGAATGTCGGTGGTGGCTTGTATTTTGCTGCCATTGTTGGTAGTAATTAGTGTGAAATTAAAGCCTGCACTCTGGACACTGTTTGGTCGTAGACATCGTGCAGAGAGTGCAGTAAACAGTCGTGTAAATGATAACCTGACAGGTGCCCGTGTGGTTCGTGCATTTGGTCAGCAGGAGCCTGAGGTTGAACGATTTGAGGCACCAAATGATTACCTTCGTGATGCAGAGGTTCGAATTGTAAAATACAATAACCGTTTCACACTTTTGTATGAAATGGTGCAGGAGATTTCAAGCATCTGGGTATGGGCATTAGGTGTTGTGTTGCTACTTCATTTACACACAATTAGCCTTGGTGTTTTGATTACATTTGTAGGATATATTGCGCAGTTAAATGGTCCAATGAAGTTCTTCTCGTGGGTGTTCCGTATGTGGTCAGACAGTATCAACGCTGCACAGCGTATGTTTGAGATTATGGATGCAGTGCCTGAGGTGGTAGAAGCTGATCATCCAATTCCTTTGGACAATCCTCAGGGTGAGATTACCATTGAGAATATGACATTTGGTTATGACAGTAATCATCCAGTGCTTAAGAATATTAATCTTCATGTGAAACCAGGTGAAATGCTCGGTATTGTGGGACATTCTGGAGCAGGAAAGACAACCCTGGTGAACTTGTTATCCAGATTGTATGACGTAAATGAGGGATCAATTAAGGTGGATGGAATCGATGTGCGAGAGCTATCCTTTAAGGATTTGCGTAAAAATATCGCCATGGTTTCACAGGATACATATATTTTCATGGGAACCGTAGCAGACAATATTGCTTACGCGGATGAAACAGTTTCCAGAAAACAGATTATTGAGGCGGCAAAGCTTGCAGGTGCACATGACTTTATTTCGAAAATGCCAGATGGTTATGACACTGTAATCGGAGCTTCGGGAAAGGCATTATCTGGTGGTGAGAAACAGCGTATTTCTATTGCAAGAGCTATTATTGCCAATCCTAAGATTTTGATTTTGGATGAGGCAACAGCAAGTGTGGATACCAAGACAGAGAAGGCGATTCAGAGTGCACTTAACATTTTGGTGCAGGGAAGAACAACCCTTTCCATTGCACATAGATTATCTACTCTTCGTGATGCGAACCATTTAATCGTAATCGAAAATGGACAGATTGAGGAAGAGGGAACGAGAGAAGAGCTTGAGAATTTGGGCGGAATCTATCATAAGTTGATGGAGTTGCAGACGAAATCACTTGCCCTCAAAGGACTTGAGGAGTAGACGAAACAAAATTTACGTTATGAGCGTTGTACATATTTAACGAACCATGACAGGCACGCTCTCGCTGCCTTCGCGCATAACGGATACTAAATTCGCATTACATGCTCATTAAGTACCGATGGGCTCAGAGCACCTTTTCATGGAATCGTTAAACATGTACAGCTGCAATTTAGGTAAAGAGTGTTTCGCCAATAGGATGACACGCATATATGGCATAAAGGGTGATATTGAGTGTTTTGCATAGATAGTAGGTAGTCAGTAGAGAAGGAGAAGAATGGGAATTAAGATTAGAAAAGAAGTTGAAGCAGATTATCGCAAAGTTGAGGAAGTGACAAGATGTGCATTTGGATATCCTGACCGAGTGGAACGTGGTCAAATTGGTTGTCCATATGAGCACTGGATGGTTCATGAATTGCGAAAGAGAGACGGCATTTCTTCCTTGAGCTTGGTTGCAGAGGTAGATGGAAATATTGTTGGACATATCATTTGCAGTAAGGCAGAGGTTCGAAAGGACAATGATGCAATTAGTGGTTGTGTTAAGTTTTTTTATCTCATCGGAGAAGACTTAACATGTAGCGTATTTTAAATGCGCTGATTTCAATTTGATAGGGGAATGAGAAAAATGAAAGAAAACAATTATATAAAAGATAATGAATTAATCTGGGATAAGCGATCGGAAGAAAGTGATGTCTGGTCGGTTCCAGTATCATCAGAAGAGATAGAAGAAGCTAGAAATGGGAAATGGTACATCGTTGTGACACCGAAGAAAATGGTTCCAAGACAGTGGTTTCCAAAGGAATTAAAGGATAAGAAAATTCTTTGCCTTGCCAGCGGTGGTGGTCAGCAGGGACCAATTTTGGCAGCAGCTGGTGCAGAGGTTACCGTATTTGATAACAGCACTAAGCAGTTGGAAAAGGATTTGTTTGTTGCAAAACGTGACAATCTTCAAATCAAAACGGTGCAGGGAAATATGCAGGATCTTTCCTGTTTTGAAGATGAAGCATTTGATGTGATTGTGCATCCTTGGTCCAATAGTTATGTGGACAGTGTTCTTCCCGTGTGGAAGGAATGTGCAAGAGTGTTGAAGCAGGGCGGTACTTTGATTGCAGGATTTGGACATCCGTTGGAGTACATTTTTGATCCTGAGAAAATGGAAAACGGTCAGCTTGAATTAATGTATTCGATTCCGTATGCGGATATGGAGCATTTAGATAATCCAGTGGTTAAACAGGTTGCAGAGGAAGATGGATATTGCTGGGGACATTCCTTGGAGGATCAGATACAAGGACAGATTGCAGCAGGTTTTGTGATAGCAGGATTGTATGAAGATTGTGGATTTGGAATGTTTGATCCGTACATCAACACTTCTATGGCAACAAGAGCAATTAAGATGGGCGAGATATAGGGAAGTATTAATTCATGATTAGGATGTAAATGACAAATTATTTTGGGCTAGATGAAGAAGGGAAAAGATAACATGCAGAATAATATATTAGAAATTAAAAACGCAAAGTTTGAGAAGACGCAGGGTGGATTCATAACCCTTAGCTATAATGGAGTATTTTACGAGCGAGTAAAGATTATTCGTTTGTTTCCATTTACAGATCCAGACCGTTATTTGTCGGTTCGTGATGGAAATGAAAATGAGATTGGCGTGATTGAGGATTTGAAAAAGTTGCCAGAGGAAACTGCAGCACTGATTAAAGCGCAGTTGGAGTTATATTATTTCACTCCAGTGATTGAGAAAATTATTGGAATAAAAGATGAATATGGATATGCATATTTCCATGTTATGACAGACCGCGGTGAGTGCAAGTTTACTATTAACATGGGTGCAAATGCGGTATCGAAGTTGACAGAAACTCGTTTGTTGATAACGGATTTGGATGGTAATCGTTTTGAGATTCCAGATGTACTTGCGTTGACAGTGAAGGAGCAGAGAAAACTTGATTTATTCTTATAAGCAAAAGGAATTGCGAGAAGTATGAAAGAATAAATCAGTTGAAACAGGAGGAAAACATGAACTTAAAGTTTGATGTATCAGAGGGAATTCGTCGTACATTGGAAATTCCGGATGATGAAAAAATATATTACAGTGTTCCAAGTGATGTAGGCGTTCATGGTAAATGGTCAGATGACCGTTTGTGCGTCGTTACAAAGGAACATGTCTGCGTTGTAGCAGAAGGAAAATTAATTCGTAAGCTGCCACTTGCGCAGTGCGAACAGACAAAAGCAGAAGTTAGTGTTGGCGGAGGAATGTTAGTTACAAGATACAATGGTGAGCAAACACTAATTACACGTTATTCTGCAAAGCACAGAGTGCGTTATTCCTACATTGCCAGAGGAATGAATATTTTATCCAGTGGCCGTGATGAGGAAGTTATTAGTAAGGAATATGAAACGATGTGTCCAGTGTGTCACAGAGCGATTCCTGGAACAAAGGAGTGTCCACACTGCTCGAAAAAGGGTGGGTTCTGGCATGACTTTTTCCAGTTGCTTCGCCCATATGCATTTAGTGTAATTGGCATTATGTTTCTTATGATTGGTGCGGCAATTGTTACATTGCTAAATCCAGAAATTCAGAAGCATTTAGTAGATGATGTATTGTCTAAGGCAAATGGAGACATTAAGACCGCATTACTTTGTTTGGTAGGCATGTTTTTACTTGGTGCGGGAATTGTTGTGATCAATGTTTTGAAATCTTATTTCTGTACCTTGCTTGGTGCACGAATTGCAAAGGATATGCGTGAGCGTTTATTTATCAAAATTCAAACCTTGTCGTTGCAGTTTATCAATGACCGCAGACCAGGTGAGTTGATGAATCGTGTGGTTGCAGATACTGGTGCGATTCGAGAGTTTATGCAGAATACATTTTGTAATCTGTTTACGGTAGCATTTATTTTTGCATGGGATGTTATTTTCATGGTGGTATTGAATTGGAAGCTTGCGATTTGCAGTTTCATTTGTGTGCCTATTGGTGTGTGGATGACCTTGAAATTTCGCCATAGCATTCATCGAAGATTTCATTTGCAGCAGAAAAAGGATGATGATGTCAGTAGTAATTTGCAGGATGTGATTTCTGGTATGCGTGTGGTAAAAACCTACGGAAAAGAGCAGAAGGAAAAAGACAAATTCAATATGCTTGCAGATGATTTTTGTGTAATCAATTATCGAAATGAGCGCTTCTGGGCGTTATTTAATCCAACCATCAAATTCATCATGAGTGCAGGAATTTTCCTAGTAGTTCTCTTTGGTGGAATGGATGTTTTAAATGAGAAAATGACAGCTGGTGCGTTGCTTCAGTTTGTAACCTATACCACATTGCTTTACCAGTATCTTGAGTGGATGACTGGTATGCCTCGTGAGTTTACAAAGTTAGTCGCTTGTATGGAGCGTATCAATGATGTTCTTTCCCAGGAACCATTTACACCAGACATTGAGAATCCTTTAGTGCATGATATTGAGGGTGAGATTGAATTCAAGCATGCAACCTTTGGTTACAAGTCTTATCAGCCAGTTTTGGAGGATATTAATTTGAAGGTGAAGAAGGGCGAAATGATTGGAATCGTTGGACCTTCTGGTGCGGGTAAATCTACATTAATTAATCTGTTGATGCGTTTGTATGAAATCGATGATGGTGAGCTATTTGTGGACGGATTACCAATCGGTGACATGAAGAGTGATTATTACCACAACCAGTTAGGTGTTGTGTTACAGGAAACATTTTTGTTCACAGGTACCATTTTGAGTAACATTCGATTTGCAAAACCAGATGCATCTTATGAGGAAGTGGTTCGTGCAGCAAAGCTTGCCAATGCGCATGATTTTATCACGAGAATGCCGGATGGATATAACACTTATGTAGGTGAAAAGGGCTTTACTTTGTCAGGTGGTGAGCGTCAGCGTATTGCTATTGCAAGAGCGATTTTGAAGGAGCCAAGAATTTTGATTTTGGATGAGGCAACTGCAAGCTTGGATACCGAAAGTGAATTTATGATTCAGCAGGCTTTGGAGCGTTTGACTGAGGGTAGAACAACATTTGCTATTGCGCATCGTTTATCGACCTTGAAAAATGCAGATCGCTTGCTGGTAATTGATGGCCATAAGATTGCGGAGATTGGTTCGCATGAAGAGCTGATTGCACAAAAAGGCATTTATTATAACCTTGTGAAGGCGCAGTTAGAAATGCAGGAGACTGCGTAAAGAGTATTCCTTTTTCGAAGGTGAATGCTTATTGGAAAAAGTCTACGATTAAAAAGGAAGTAGTGAATGGTAAATAAGATAGATGACATAGAAATTCGATTGAAGGAGCAACATGATTTTTCATGGCTGAAAAAATAAGGAACTGCATTCTGGGCAGTTGATGAAACAGGGTCTGGTTGTGTCTGCATAGGAATGGAAGATGAAAAACAAAGATACTTTTGCAAGATTGCTGGAGTTAATACGTTAGAGGCAGATGTGACGCCTGATGAGTCAGTTGCAATCTTGAAAAATGCAGTTTCCATTTATAAGGATTTGGAACATCAAAGTCTTATTCGGTTAATTGATGCATACGAGTATGAGCAGTTTTATGTTGCTGTCTTTGATTGGGCAGAGGGTGAATGTTTATTTGATCATTGGAATTTTGAAAAATATGATGAAAATCCAACGCTGAAAAGTCCGAAAACAAGATTCAAGGAGCTACCGATTGAGAAGAGATTGCAGGCAGTTGAGGTATTGTTTTCATTTCTTTTGCATGTACATAAAAATGGTTATGTGGCAGTCGATTTTTACGATGGAAGCATTATGTATGATTTTTCGAGAGATAAAACAACGATTTGTGATATCGATTTCTTTCGAAAGGTGCCTGTTATAAATGATATGGGCGAGGATTGGTTTGGGACGAAACGGTTAAAGGCACCTGAGGAATATTGTAAGGGTGCAGGGATTGATGAAAAGACCAATCTATTTACATTGGGTGCGTTGATTTTTGAATTCTTTGGTGAATTTACAGAAGAAGATATTGTGAAAAGATATGTTGAAAATCGGTTTATTCCATGTGATTTAGATAAGTGGGAATTAAGCGAAGAGGCTTATCAGATTGTGAAGAAAGCGGTCGCTTATAATAAAGATGAGCGTTATGCTTCTCTTGCAGAATTTTATGAGGCGTGGGAACAGGAAAATAAATGATAGTATGGAGAAAACGAATGGGTAAAAAGAAGCAGATAATGATTATCTTAATATGGCTAGTTGGAACTGTGATGGTTTTTAGTGCTACGAGTATATTTACGTGTTGGATACTTACAAGAGAGTTGGTTCCGTCGGAATTAGGTTATCTCAAGTTAGGTGAGAAATATGCTAATATTGAGGAATGTAATCGCGAACCTGCTGAAGGGAGTCATGTCTCAGAGCTTGTGCATACATTGGAAATGCGTGCTGCCATGAGTGATTATATCATTGAAGGAAATGGTGTGAAGTGTGAGCATGCTATCTTATATACTAGTCAAAATGGTGATTTTGAACTGTCGAGAGGCGGGTGGATTTGTGTTAGAAAAGGAGATACAGAACATAATGGAGAATGGATGAGGGATGAATTTGCGATTGTTAATATTCAGGATTGTATTCAAAATGGTTATGCGGAGAAACTACTTGAGTTTATAAAACAACATGAAGAAGGTATGATTCGTATAGATGAATATGCAATGAAAGGTGTAAGATGTTATCCGATACACATCTCACTGATTGATCAAGGCGAGTGCATAGAAGAAATTGTAATAGAATTAAAGCAAGATGTGCAGGGGTATGAACTGTGCAAAGCGAATGATGTGTGGCTGGCAGATAATGTGATGGGTGAGAATTTAGAATATGCACTTAAAATTACTGGAGAAGCGTCGCAATATGCCAATCAGCTTAAGGAGAGTTTGATATATAAAGATGAAAGCTATGAGCAACATAATATGATAGTTACCCCATTCAAAACCATTAAGCGTGAATGGATTACAGAAAATGGATATGGAATGATATGTGTTACCATCATTCGTCCGGGAGTTGCAAGTTTTATGTTTTGTGGTGTTACTTGTGGCATTTGGACTGTGCTGATGTTGATTGTTGAAGTGATTGTATGGTTGATTTCAAAAAGAAACCATACAGCATCATTTTGACGAAGATGATGAAGAGAAGGATTGATAAGTAATATGAAATATGAAAATGTTTATTTTATAAATGGAACAGCATATGCTGGTAAATCCACAATGGTTAAGCTATTGGCAGAAAAGTTCGATGGCGTGGCTTGCGAGGAGAATTATCATGATGTGCTGATGGATGAATTGGATAGCAAGGAGTATCCGAATATAACCTATTTGAGAGATATGCAGGATTGGTCAGCATTTGTTCGAAGAACACCTGAAGAATATTCAAATTGGATTGATGGGGTGTGTGAGGAATGTGGAATATTGGAACAAAAGTTGTTGGATGAGATGGTAAAACAGACATCAAAAAAGATTTTTGTAGATACGAATATTCCTCTAGAGGTATTGCGCGAAATCTCAGATGAAAATCACGTTTTGATTATGTTGGCAGATCCAAACATTTCTGTGGAACGATTTTTTGATAGACCGGATAGTGAAAAACAGTTCTTGTATCAGGTGTTATTAAAGGAAGATAATCCAGAGCAGGCGATTGCCAATTTCAGAGCGTGTCTTGAGAAAATTAATTCGCCAGAGGTGTATAAAGCATGGGAGCAGTCAGGATTTAAAGTGATTAAGAGAGATGAGAATCGAAGCGTGGAGGAAACATTTAAACTAGTGAAGGAAGCGTTTGGATTACTAAGTGATGGCGAGTAGGATAATACAATTGACATCAATGCTATAGGGTGTTAGTATGGTAAAAAAGGTGCTACCGATATAGACGGTTAGCCTAATAATTATTCGCGAAAATAGCCGCTTGGTTTGTCAGACTGGGGCGGCTATTTTTGTTTTTTATTGCTCTTGGAACCAACGCTTTTGTTACAACCAGAAGAGGTTGTGGAGGCAAAATGGGTTTCTATTCAGGAATTTGAAGATATGAGGGAGGTAATTGTTCCGACAGTATGGGAACGTTTTTTAACTAGTAGGAGCAAGTTAAGAGGAATGTTGAATTATAGAGAATATATCGATGTTAATTTTAGAGGTGCAATACTCATTAAAAATGAGAATGAAACCTTTGAATATGTAAATGGTTACAGAGATTATGCTAATGAATTGCCTAACACATTGGATACCAAATTTGCCAGTGCATCGGCTGGAAAAGTGTTTGTGGCAGTGGCCATTTTGCAGCTGATTGAGAAGAAGCTGTTGAAGTTTGATGACACAATCGGTGAGTTGATTGATATGGATTGGAAGAACATTGATCGAAATGTCACCGTTGAAGAATTATTGAATCACACATCTGGTGTGCCAGATTATTTTGATGAAAGTGTTATGGAAGAATATGAAGAGTTGTGGGTAGATTATCCAAATTACAAAATTCGACATAACAAGGATTTGCTTCCGTTATTTATGGATAAGCCGATGATGTATTCCCGTGGTACAAGATTTCAGTACAACAATACTGGATATGTAATTTTGGCAATGATTATTGAGAAAATCACTGGTATGGAATTTGATGAATATCTTAAACAGAATGTATTCGATGTTTGTGGTATGACTGGAACAGGATATTATGAACTGGATAAATTACCAGCAAAATGCGCAGTGAATTATCTGTACTGCAACAGTGAGGATGATCTTCGAACCAACATTTTTTGTGTGGACGCAAAGGGTACTGGTGCAGGTGGAGCATTTATCACCGTAAATGATATCGTGAAATTTTGGACCGCATTAATTGAGGGAAAACTTATTTCCAAGACGATGTTTGAAAAAATGATTTCAAAACAAAGTGGAGATGGCGAGGACGAGGAAGAAGGCTACTACGGATTTGGCGTGTGGATTATTGATGGCAAAGGTCAAAAGGATATTCCATATTTTCAGGGCTGTGATCCGGGAGTTAGTTTTATTTCGGAATACAATCCAAACACAGGTACCATCAGTGTGTTGGTGAGTAATTACGGGGATAATGTATGGCGCATCGCGCGGGAGCTTAGACAATAAATAGCATGGAAAAATCACTTAGCAATAAATGATTCGGATTGTAGACAAAGTAGGGATGAAATGGAGCGAATGTATAATGATGATTGAGGGGCCCCTCAGATTATTTATATATTTGCTCTATTTTTTATGATATAATGCTAGTTGGATAAAATTCTTATTTCTAGTGCGAAAGGTAAGATATGAATAGTTATCGTGTATGGGAGACGGATTATGAAAAAGATAAATCAGTTTTTGCGTAGAACACATTTTTTTGGCACAGCATTTGGGTTGGCTTTCAGTGGCTTTATATATTATGCAGTCATTTGTTCAATGCCAATTTTTTATATAGAAAACACTTCGATGATAAGTGTAGTGAGAGTGCTAGTTAGTGTGATAGGAGCTATTGTTGGAGGAGTGCTAGTAAATCTTTTTTTACGCAAACCTGAAAAAAAATTTTTGTTTATAGGCTTGATTGTGTGGATAGGGATTATACCTGCTATTTCATTTGTAGTGGATTTAATTGGCTTTGATTCATTTTATAGCTTTGGTGGAATGATGCCTGGTTTAGAGGCATTGGGATTGTGGATAGGCTTAATTATTAATATGGCAATAGTCATTATTTCTAGTGTGATTTTAATTGTTTGGTATATTTTAAAATGCAAAAAAGGTAATGTGGCAGAGATTGGAGTTTACAAAGAGGGAAAGCTACTTAACAAAATCATAGATGTATGCAATTGGATAATAATTGTTGGAGTGATTTTATTTGTAGCTTATTGGATTTTGGTGTTTGTAACTGAAAAATTTTCAGTATGGAATGAAAAACGAATTGAATCGCGAAATGAGGCATATGCTGTTGAATATTATGAAAAAAACACAGAGCATACAGAAGAGGATTTGAACTTTAAGGCATATAATTATGCACTTATTTGTGAAATGATAGCGACCGACGATGCCAAGAGTGATAGTTTCATAGACGAATTAGAAAATGACTTAAAGACAGAGGAAGAAGAAAAGGCTTATGATGCTATAATTCAAGGAGCTGAGAGACTTAAAACCTTACTTTCAGAACAACCACTTTATGAGGGGATAGATACGATTAATGCACATATAAAATATGATTATCAAGAAAAGAAAGTGAGCTTTTGCTACGAAATGGAAATTGTAAGGAATAATGCAGCTATTGATTACTATGCAATTGTTACCTTTGATGAGGAAATGAACGTAGACATTAGATATGAGGAAGAATAATAAACGGCACCCTATAAAATAGGGTACGATATAATGATATTATCAAGGGTAGAATATAAAACAGTTCTTTAATATACCGACATATATAGGAGTAAATATAATATGGACATAAATATGTATTGGATTTCTGCGTTGACATATGCAGTAATCATAGGAATGATTTTATTAAGTAATTTGAGAGTGAGAAAAATCTCAAGTAATGTAGAAAATAGTTTTAAGCAAATGGCTACATGGGTACTCTTTTTTTGTTTACAGGATGTCGTTTGGGGAATGTGTGATGCCAATATTATAAAAAATGATGCAGTATTTTTCTTGAGCAGCTCAGTTTTTCATATTTCAACTGTTGTTACAACTTTCTTTTGGTTGAAATATGTGTTGGAGTACCTTGGAGATAAGGTGAAGCATAAAAGACTATATTTGATATTAGATACAATTGTAATTAGCTTTCAGGTAATACTTATTGTTATTAATATATTTACAACAACGATTTTTAGAATAGAAGATGGACTGTATGTGACTGGATTCTTGCGTCCTTTAGCTTTTATTAATCAATATGTTGTTTATCTTGCTATTGGAGTGACAACACTTTTTTTCGTATTAAAAAAAGAAACGAGAGGCAACAGTCAATACAAGTCGGTGTTTTTCTTTACGCTTGCCCCTATATTATTGGGTGTATGTCAACTTCTGTATCCAAATGCAGCATTTTATAGCTTGGGATACTTTTTAGGTTTTTTCATAATACACCTGTTTGTTGTTACAAAAGATAGAGAAGAGTACTTTAATCAAGAAAAACAGTTACAAAAAATTATTGAGTTAAATAATGAATTATCGAGTAAGCAAAAAGAAATAGATGAGCAGTTTGAAATCCTTCAGTCGATGTCTGGTACCTATGATTACATTAATCTGTTAGATTTCAAAACATCTGTAGCCACAAGATTCGATGTCAAGGATTCGAAAGAGGATGTATTTGATATTAATACAGACCCGCATACTACATTAACCAAAAGAATTGTCAATGATGTTATAGAGGATGATTATGATAGCTTTTGGGATTTTACAAATCTTTCAACTTTAGACGAAAGATTGAAAGGGAAAAGTCACATTTCTGCAGAGTTTGCATGTAAAAACAATGAATGGATACAGACAATGTATGTACGAATAGGAGGCGATAGTAATTCGCCGCTGGGTCGAGTGGCGTATGCCTTGCGAAATATTACAGAGGATAAAAAGAGAGAATATCAGGTATATTCTGCATTAACTAATTTGGTATATTCACTGCATATTTTTGACCTTGAAAATGATACATTTGAAAGATTAATTGAATCAGATATTCTTAAAAAGCTTATTGGAGATGAAAAAAGTGGTCAAGGTATGGCGAATCTATTAATGAGAGGAACCTGTAAGGATGAATATCTTGATTTAATGCTTGAGTTTACAAATTTATCAACTATAACAGAAAGAACAAAGGGAAAGAAATATATTTCAGCGGAATTTTTAGGAAAATATAATGGCTGGACGAGAATGACCTTTATGCCAATAGAATGGCAGAACAATCAGGTTAAGAAAATTGTTGTTACAACTCAAATTATTGATTCTGAGAAGAATGAAATGATTAATCTCATTTATAAATCTACAACTGATGAGCTTACAAGATTATATAATCGTCGAATGTATGAAGATGATTTGGACGAGTTGACACAGAATGTTGATGTTGAAGATTGTATTGTCATTGCAATGGATGTTAATGGTCTTAAGACTGTTAATGATACATTGGGACATAAAGCTGGTGATGAATTAATAATAGGTGCGAGCAATTGCATTAACAAAAGCTTTTCTATGGTAGGAAAGTCTTATCGTACAGGTGGCGATGAATTTATGGCAATTGTAAGGTGTGATGAAGAACGATTAAAGCCAATATTAGAAGAATTTGATTTGATGATTAAATCATGGACTGGTAATTTGGTTAGTTCGCTTTCAATTTCTTATGGATATGCATCTGCAAAAGAATATCCAAGTCTAACAATTAGAGAATTAGCAGCTGAGGCAGATAAGAGGATGTATGAAAATAAAGCTGCATATTATGCTCAAAGTGGGATAGAACGCAGAAAGAGATAAAAATGCAAATGTAATTATCTTTGTTTATCAAATTGATGTTTTTAAGTGCTACCGGGTTATACGGTAGTTGCTATGATTTTGACAATACGGTCTAAGTAAATTTGAATTTGTTATCTCTATTATGAATCACGAAGGAGAAAAATGATGAACAAAAAAGGCAAACTGATTATTAATGTTCTTGCAGCCGCGGGAGTCACGATGGTGTTATATATCGCATTACATGAATTCGGACATTTAATTGTAATGCTTTCTGCTGGGGCAACGATTGACGAATTCAGTATTATTGGCGCTCATGTCAGTGCGCACGGCGGAGAGTATACGAATCTCTCAGATTTGTGGCTTCATGCAAACGGTGCACTATTTCCGCTGATTTCGGTGTTCATTTATTTGACTTTCTACAGGAGAGAACTGAATAAGACATTCTACAGAGTGTTTTCCTTCTTTTTTAGTTTAATTCCGATGTGTTCCTTATTTGCATGGGTTTTTATTCCGTTTGCTTTCATAAACGGAAAGGCGCCGATTGGTGACGATGTTACGAAGTTCCTTTTCAATTTCTCCCAGACCGCAAGCCCGCTGTATGTCAGTGCCGTAGCGGCATTGCTGATTACAATCGGGGCGGTACTGATGATACGGAAAGGTGTATTGAAAAACTACATTTTGGAAATTAAAGAGTTTAGTAAAAAGGAATAACAAATCCCAGTTTGTCGAGCTGGAGGTAGTAAGTCAAATTTTGATAATATGCTCTAGATGAAATGAAGATAATAATAAGGAGTAGTTAATGGATATAGAGAAATTCGAGAATTGGGCAGAAGCATCAGGGTGGTCTATATTACGAGAAACAGATATTGTAGATCAGTCTATTTTTGGTAAACGATACAGAAATATTCCAGAAGAATGGATTGCATTTATTACGCAATATAAGGATATAGTGAATGATACAGAGGATACCTGGTTTGTTACATATAGTAGTGACGAAGTAGGTGATTTTTGTCATGATGAATTTGAAAAGATGAGCATCGAAATAGCGGAAGATGATGTTGATTGGCATAGCGAAATCAAAGAATTCTGGGATAACCATTTTGTTGTTGTTATGAGTGTGGGTAATGGATATGCATATTATGCCATTGACTTAACTACTTATGAAATCGTACATGGTTGTGAGCCGGAGTTTGAAGAAGTTGAAGTTGTTGCAGCTTCTTTTTCAGAGTTTATTGATAAAGTCATTAATGGAGAAATCGAACTATAAGATTATTTTGATAATATTAACTAAACAAAGGAGATGCGCGAGATGGACGAAAGAGAGCAGATTATTGAATTGATTCAAACAAATGAGGAAGTATTTGAGGATGCTTTTCTAGAAAAAAAGGCGACAGATGAAGAAATTACTCAAGCTGAAGAGGTTCTTGGCTTTGAAATACCAGAATCATATGTATGGTTTTTAAAGGAAATCGGACATGGAGGATGCATGTTTGAATTTATGGGCTATGGATTGACTGGAAAGGCAATATTTGCAGATGAAACATTGTCTCAGAGAGAAAATGGCTTACCTGATAATCTTATGATTATACAGAATTGTGATGAATATTTTGATTGTATCAATGTTGAAGATGGATCTATAGTTACATGGAGTCAATATGATAAAGATGGTGTAATCGATAAAGCAGAAGATTTTTATAGTTATTTCTTAGAGTGTATTGAAGATGCCATAGAGAACTATTAAAGAAATATTATATGAAGATAGTTGAATTTTAATTTTACTGTCTAATAGGGAGAATTTTAATGAAAGTTTATAAAGCAATGACGTGGCAACATGAGACCACAGGGATTGATGGACATGCAATTTTATTTGGAGTCAATATCTTTGATTACGACTGGATTCGTACTGGGAACAAAATCGATATTAAGGATCCATTGTATGGACAAAGATATAGTTTTCCAGTGTATAAGGTATTAATTAAGGGTCAAGAGTACGAATTTGCGGCAGGAGAATTTAGCAATTCTGTTTTTGGTTTTTATGTTAAAAAGATTTAGCAAATTCTTATTTTACTGTGAATATTGAGGAGGAAATGCATAATGAAAAAGATTGGTTTGGTTG
>JAUNJF010000033.1 GCA_030533405.1 Eubacteriales bacterium | reverse complement strand
GTGGAATATATGGTGGGATATATGGAGCTGGTTTATTTACTGTGATTCCATCACTGTTCAAATATCTCACATTTCCATCCTTATCCACAATCTTCACATATACAATGTAGTATCCATTTGAACCAAGATTCAAGCTGTACTTCATAGTCTGTCCGTTCATACTTGGTGTCGCTTCTGTCCATTCATTTATTGTATTTTCAAAATCCTCAATCGGTGCCGTAGCCTTGTGATAATAAATCTTATCCATACCAGAATTTACCACATTGGTCTGAACATCGTCCTTTACGCCATCATCCACTGCAGTGATGGTAATCACATTCGTTTTAATCTCGTTCTTAACGCTGTTCTTATCCTATATTGGGGTCTTATCGCTCCAGCTAAAGCTTTCTGCGTCAATTCTACCATTCGGTTTCACTTTTTCCTTCCAGTGTGCATAAAGTGTTGTATCTTCTGTCACATCATGGAGTTCTGTTACCTTTGTACCGCCAACCGCTGCATCATACCATCCATCAAAATCATAGTACTCGGCATTTCTTGACGGTTCCGCTGCAGTTAACTGCTCTGTGGTCACATCTCCACCAGGTGTTACCACGTAATGATTTGGCGAACCAGTAATCACATTCGTCTCATCTGTTCCCTTGTTATGGTCTAAGAGAACCACTGGATTGATCATCTTCATGTTATTTAATTCATATAAAATCGTACCACTTGCCTGATGATTTCCAATGTAATAAATCGTATGATTCTCGTGATCCTGATCATTAATAGATTTCAGTTTCTGTCCTGATACATCAAAGTCCTCACCGTTGTAACGATAACCAACTACCTGAATTCTATGATAGTAACTCTTTGTTGTACCAGCCTGATACTGCCATACAGCATATTTTCCTGTACACTCATAATGACCATCTACTTCATATACATCACAGTATGTTCCACTATTGTGCGATTGCTGTGAAATGATTTCGTAACCAGAAGCAGATTCGGAATCATCTGCATTTGGACCGTACGCAAACAAAACTTTTACATACAATGCCTCCGGCACTACAGATTCCCCATTTGCAGTTGGAAGTCCAGTTAATACAACCTTCCATGGCACGTCAAAGAGATTTGGTCCATAACTGATATCTGCAATAAATCCTTGATATCCACCTGGCACCTGCGTCGCGCCTGTTGAAAGCTGTGTTGTGTAATCCTGTGCATCACTATAGGTTCCATTGTCATACTTCACAGCGGTCACTTCCGCATAATAGCTATATGCATTTCCATGACTATCGTACATCGGAAGCAATGTCTGACATTCTTCCTCAGTCGCCAATGGATTGCTTGGATTATATCTCTCAATGGTAATACTCTGACTACCAGTCGTAGCGTCTTTATTTACGCCACAGGTATCCGCACAATTTACATAGCGCGTTGCAATTGCTACATGATTTTGCTTCAATGTAATCTTTGCGTAAGTTGCTCTCGCATCCACACCCTGCACACCTGATTGTGTACCAGATGTTGTAGAATAGCTGTAAGCATAATTCCAATTTACAGTTATATGCTCGATTGCTCTTGTATCTGTTGTTCCACAGCTATGATCACAATTTGCAGTCTGCGATTTATGATCTGCTGCTGGCACATATGTTGTAAAGACATGATCACTGTAAACCGTTACAATCATCGTTTCATTTTCATTATTGCTCATATCTTTTGCCACAATCTTGTAGGTTGTTCCTGTTTCACTACCCGGCAATTCGTATGTTTTTACTACGTTACCAGAATCCTTTGTCTCTGTTGCAGGATCAAATGACTGTGATTTGTATGGACTTTCTACGCCATCTATTGTTGCTGTAATCTCAACGGATGCAAGCGTTGGATCTTTAATCGTTACGGTTGGAATCTCCTTACAATAGTTCTTTCCATTTTCAATGCCTGTAAGTTCTGGCTTTCCGCTATCCACAATCTTATACATCTTACTGAGTGTGCCCTCATAATTACCGACACCACTTACCTCAATGATATAAGTATCTGGATATATTGCTGTCTTTTGTTTCTTATCTGCTGTACGAACCGTTACCACGAAGTCTGTCGTCTCGGTTAACTGCTTTGTAATACCACAAATTCCATCTGCGGTTACCTTGTAGGATGGACCAACTTCACTTCCTGTAAATGCAATATTCACCGGATTGGATTCCTGATTATTTAATACCAATTTGTCCAAGCTGTGTGGTGTCACCTTCAAGGTTCCATAATGAGATGTAATTGTATAATCAGCAGTTGTCGTTCCCACACTAACATCGCTGTTGGTAATCACAACCTGATTATATGTGTTTGGAACAGTTGTCACAGTCTGTCCTTCATAAGCAACATCTGTAATTGTTCCTGTGTAATTTACACTTGTAATACTTTCGTTCGTCGCCAATCCATTTCCACCAATCGTTGTGCTTAAGCTTTCCTGCTTATGTGCTGTTCCGTCATAAGTCCATGTATTAGAATCTGATGTTAACGTGATTGCACGCTTTTGAATCGTGACTGTAGTTGTTTCTTCTGCCGCTGCATAATTTGCAGTCGCAGCTGCAGTTACCTTTACATCATAAACACCTGCATGCACTGGTTTTCCATTTACTAGTGCAGGACTTCCACTCTTTGGTGTATAGACAACCGTCAAGGTTGCTGCATCCTCTGCTCCATCTGCACTTGGTGAAACCTCATATGGTGTTCCAGTATAAATGTCATCGACAGCCGATACTGTAATGGTTCTTTCCTTGCTTGTGATCGACCACGTTCTGCTCAAGCCGCTTCCACCAGTCAATGTGTAGTTTGAAGCTCTGGTTCCAGTCAATGTCAGTGCTTTCGCTGTATAGTCACCCTTAGCTTTCTTTACATTATTCTCATAGGTTGCGACCGCTACGTCATCTACTACGCCTTCAATTGATACAATATTGGTAATCGATGCAGATACCGTTCTATCCTGATTGTTGTATACTGTTGCAAACGCATCTGTCCAGCTACCAAGATTGTCATGTGACCAGCTAAGTGAGACAGGGCGCGGATTTACTGTCAATGTTCCCTTTTCAGTAGTAACCGTATAGTTTTTCGATGTAATATCCGTTCCGCCCTTGTTCTGAATTGAATAGGCGGTTACTCCATTATTCTCTGTCGTTCCGACATTTGCATCCACTACACTACCTGTAACTGTTACGTTAATGGTATCCTCTTTTCCAAGCGCCTGTGTCACGTCTTGTTTTGTTCCAGCATATTCCACTGTATATCCAGCATCAGTCAAAGCCTGACCATCATAGGTCTTAGCATTTGAATTTGCCGTAATCTTAATTGGTCTCTTTGTAATCGAAAGTGTAATATCCTCTGATGTAATTGCCGCATAATCATTAGTTTCTGCCACCTTCGCACGAATCACATAAGTTCCAGCATCCGTGAAGCTATAACTATTTCCAAGAAGTGTCTCTTCTCCGTTCACAACCTGATAATAGGTTACCGCACCACAGGTTGTACCATTGGTAATACCCGTCTTTGGTGCCACAGTTGCTACGATGGTATGTGGATTACCATCATATTCAAAGCTTGCACCTGTAAATGTAACCTGCTGTGTTGACTGCGTAACAGTGAGTGTTCCCGCTACATAGCTTACATCGTAGCTTGCTGTCACGTCTGTTCCGCCTGCATTCTTAATCCTTACTGCACTTGCCACATTTGAGCTTGTACCCGTTGTTGTCTGTGAACCTGTCAGGGTCAATCCATCAATGCTATCACCTGTTAACAGCGCGCCAGATGAAATGCTATACGCACCCGTTATCTGATATCCGTCCACTCCTTCAAAGGTCAATGGTGTTCCATCATATTCCTTTGTCGCATTTCCTGCTGTAATGGTAATTGGCAAACCTGTAATCTGATAATTCTTTGTAATCGAACCCTTATAGTTTCCTGTTCCTGTAATGGTTACCGTCGCTGTTCCTGCTGCCACATTGTTTGCGTAAGACACTGTGTAATCTGTTGTCAATACTAATGTTGCTTCTGTTGCTGGTGAACCATCTGTATTCTTCAAACCAGCATCTTTCACAGTAACACCTGGTGTATACGCCTGTGCATCATATACATGACTTGCAATATCCTCTACAGAAATACCTGTATTGTATGCTGCATCTTTATTAAGCGGTCTTGGGGTAATGGTCACCTGATTAAAGGTTGACTCATACACGTTATCCCCTACTTTAATCTGACAAGAATAGATTGCTGATTCTGCCACTGTTGTCACATTATAGGTTGCACTGGTTGCACCAGAAATGCTAACACCATTTTTAAACCACTGATAACCGGTTGCACTCTCTCCAAAATCAACAGAGAGCACAATTGGTTCTCCATCATATTCCTTCGTAAAGCTGTTATTTGGTAAATTACTCTTCAACACACCGCTTACATTGATAATCGCACTATAAAATGTCTCTGCACCATTTGCACAGTTTGTCTGATTGTCACTGATTGCGGTTACAGAGTAGCAATATTTACCTCTGCTATTCAAATCGCTAGACATATCCTGGTTCGTATCTGTTGTAACTGGATATTCCTTGATTAAGGTCTTTGTTCCCGATTCATCCACGGCATAAAGCTTCACCTGATAACTAACACCAATTGAAGAATCTGAATCCCCAACCGTTCCAGCATTTTCCTTTGGACCTGCTACCGCATCCCATGTTGCATAACCATATGCTGCATTTCCAGCAGACACACCGACCGCAAGATTGGTTGGTGTTCCCAATGTATTTTGCGTAATATGGAACGCATCGGACGGATTACAAACAATCGCATTCACATTTTCACTAGCTGCAATATTGGCTCTTACATAGTAAGTTCCCACATTCTTTGGAATGGTAGTCGTCCAATTTGAATCCGTTCCATCATTCGTTGTATTGTACTCTAAGGTAATATCACCCAATCCTTCAATCAGCTTATTTGCCTCAATCGTGCCACGAGCATTTCCGTATACCCAATCTGTCAATGTATAGCTTACGGCATCGGCAGCAGAAGGCTGTCTCTTAACAATTGTAATTGGTGCATAAGCCTTCTTCTTCTGACTCTTTCCATTATCCTTTCTTGTTGCAATCACCTCACAAAATACACGATATTCTGTTTTGTTTACACGCAATCCTCTCGGTAATGCAAAAGTATCCGACGTCTCTTCAGCCACAACCCTGCTACCATCATTTGTACCTAACTGATAATACCATTTATAAGTGTATGTATACTCTGCTGAAGTCGCATGACTAGTTGTCACCTTAAATGTTGCAGCATTTTCTGCATACCCATATGGAAGCTGTGTTGTATCAGACTTCTCTTTTACCACAACTGTCAAATCTGCCTGTCTTGGCTCCAATGTCAAAGTAATCGTTATATCTTCACCTGTTGCAAGACTAGCCGCAGAGATTGTTGAACGATAGGTTCCATTTACAGAATCATCTGTACCTGCCGCAATCGTAATCTGATCATTGCTACTTGTAATGCTCTTAATCGCATAACCTGATGTATATTCCTGCTCTGAACGTGTACAACTCCATATATATTGAATTGGAATCGCTGTCTCACCCGTAATCACAACATACTGACTCGTTGTAGGTTCTGCATTCGTAATTTGCTTCTCTGCCTTTGTCGAAGAAGCCGCTGCTGTATCAGCATCTGTTGCATATGCAACCGTTACCTCAGAGGCATACGTTACTCCAGATGTTCCCCATGTGCCTTCCTTTTTCACGTTCTTATATTCATCATTCGAAGTAATAGATGCAATCGCTCTAACCTTAACCTTATAAACACCACTTTTATTCGCACGAATATATGTACTCATGTCCATCGATGTCGATGTCGTATCATATGTATTAATCTTGGTATCACCCTTATAAAGCTCCACCTCGTAATGGTCAACCGCAACATTTCCAATTTGCGCCACTGCATCCCAGAAAATGGTTCCGACGCTTGCAGAATCCGTACTCCACTTCACATTTTTCGGTGCTGGGAACGTATTTTGTTCGATTGTCAAAGTTCCATTCTTATAGGAAATATTATAGTTTCCATGCTCTCCCGCAGTTGGTGTTGATGTACTGATATCCATTGTATAGGTTCCAACATCTGTCACCTGACTGTAGCGATTCTGTGTTCCACTCACATCTACATCATTGATTGTCGCTTTTAATACAAATCCAATTGTCGTCAAACCTTCGCCGTCTACGAATCCAATCTCTTCACTTCCTGTTGGTCTTGTATCCTTCACTACTGACTGATTTGCTGCAGCCGTTTCATCTGTTGTAACCTGAATAGACTCACCATACTTGATGGTCTGGTCTGTTGGATAAAGCTCCAATGCTCTTGCATCAATACCAGCCTCTTCATAAGAACCGTCATCTTTCATAATTACCGCGTTGGTTTCTGTCTGCGTTAATGTTGCTACATCAATATGTTCATCCAATTCCTGCGCCTCAGCTTTTGTTTCTTCTGTCAATAACACATAACGCTGATCTAAATATGATTTATCATTCAATGAAATATGCACATTTACCTTCTTCGGCTTTCCTGCAGATGCTGTCTCATATTCTGCGGTAATGGTAATACATTTCAGGAATTCTTCTGCCTTTGCCTTCTTCTCTGCATCACTATCGTTACAGGTTACTGTATATTGGTTACCATCCTCATAATAGATGAAGCGAACTTGATCTGTGACAATATGATCTGCTGTAACCGTCGTTGTTCCGTCATAGATTTTACCAAGTACATAAACGTTGTCTACCGAAATATAGTACTTCACAACGCTTAACGTTCCATTGGTTGCTTCAAATGTATAATTATCTGCTGATAATTCATCTACCTTTTCAGGAACAATTGCATATGTTCCATATGGTGTCTGATTGCTTACCGGCGTACTACCTGACTCATAACACTTGATATTGCTTACATCATATGTACTTCCCAACACACTTTCGCTTTCATCATATACCCAGTCCGCTGCCTTGAATCCACCAGTAAAGGTTGGCAATGTCTGCTTACCATAAATCATAGATGCATCATTTGCCACATAATGCACAGTCTTCTTTCCTACTGTAATCGTACCATTTACATATGTAATACTGTAATTGGTATTCTGATAGCTGGCAGTCTGATCAATTGTAATCGGATATGTACCTACTACACGATTTGCATCCCCTTTTACTGGGTTGTATGTTGTTGTTGCTAACATTCCCGCTGCCACAGCTGTCTTGATTGCTGTCTGCTCTTCTTCGATTGCACCCTCTACCTTATAGGTAAATGTAGGTACTGCATCTCCATATGTAATGGTCTTGTTCTCAGCTGTAATCGTCAATGCAATTGCAGTGATGGTTCCCTTGATATCAAAGCTTGTATTTACCAACTCATAATTTGCCGCTGCCGCATCGGTTAATACAGCCTTTGTAATCTGCACTTTCTGTGCTGTTCTCTCATCATTTTCTACTGTTGCATTTGCACTGTTATATGCTTTTTGATAACTCTTTAAATCCACAGTATCCGCATTGACAACACCAGAAGATGTATTTCCGCTTACTGCAACAAATGTATAATCTGCATTGGTAACCGTTGCTGCATCCGTACCATCATAAGTCTTTGTGATGTTGCGATCGGTAGCTGTCTGTACCTGGATCTTACGTTTTTTCACGTTTAATGTTCCGTAGCTACCATTCCACTTGATGGTGTAGTTGGAAGCTGTCAATCCCTGAATCACGTTATTCGCATCCACAGAAGGTGCAATATAGTAAGTACCTGCTGGAAGCGTCTTCATTGTCTCAGCCGTTCCACTCTCTCTTACCTTTTCATATTTTCCGTCTACCTTCTTATAAATGACATAGGTAATCTCACCTGTTAATCCAATATTATCCTTGTTGTCCTGATTCACAAAACCACTGATGTCATAGCCATAATCGCTAGCCAAAGCGGCATCACCATAGACAAGCTCTGCATTGTGTACAGAAATCTGAAGTTGTGTTGCACCGCTAATGGATGCCTTTGTCTTACTCATTGAGTCCGCTACAATCAATTTGTAATTATTTGCAGCTGTACCCGTTAACACACCGCCACTTCCATTTGCATTTGCCGATGTATTGTTATACGTAATAGTAACATCTTTATTCGTTCCTGCACTTGCATCCTCAAATGCACCCGAAACCAAATCCGCATCCAATGCAAGCTGGTCGGAACCATATAAGTCAATCAAGTCACTCGTATTTCCTTCGGTTTTTTCAACCTTAAATACTGCATTCGAAACATCGAGCGTTGCATCTGTTTTACCATCGTAATCCTTGTCAGAAGCAGTAATTCCACTTTCCACAATCACTGGTGCTGGTGCAATGGTCAGTGTACCAGTTCCATACGTGGTAATATAGTTATCCATGATATTTTTTCCAACATCATTGAAAATGTTTAATTTTCTTGCTGAAATACCAGCATATACACCAGCATTCTTGTAAGCCTGATCTGTCTCAACCGTAAAGGTTTCTCCTGTTGGAAGCGATGGCATAGCCACCCATGCATCCGATTCCTTTTCCTTTGTCAGGAATTCAAATTCATCTGCGCCAGTCTGTGTCTGGTTGCTTCCGTTATACACCTTTGTTATCGTTTTCGGTTGCACTTTAATGTAACGAGATACAATCTGATATGCTTTCGATGTTAAGCTAAATGTATAATCTGTCGATTCGTATGCCGCACCTGCTTTTGTCTCAATTTCAGCACCCGCTGTATACGTACCTGCATTTATCTGCTTGTTCGTCACCAACACCGAAAAATCATCCAATCCATCTGGTGGATTATCATCTGTTATTTTCACATAAGGTCCCTGCGGCGTTCCGCTATAATTATAAGTAAATGCTGCATCCTCATAATCTACCCCTGACGCACTATCTACTGTTGGTAACCATTCTACTGCAAGTGGATATGGCTTAATCTGACCAGACAGATGTAACGTCTTACCATCGTCAAAGCGGTAATTATAGTTACGTGTTACTTTATTAACATCCTTTTGTGAAATCCACAATTTTGTTAACTCTAAGCTTGTCGCAGATTTTACATGCTTTGAATCGTAATGCGCTTCAAAATCAAGATAAAGTGGAAGACTCTTCTCAGACTCCAGGATTCCACTAATGACATAATAATCGCCAGAACCCATTGCAAGTCTATAGAAATCTGACTCCTTGTCTGTTTCTTCCAATGTTCCTTTTACTTTTGTACCTGCATCATAGATTTTCGTAAATGGTTTACTGCCCGCTTCTACTGTCAAATAGATTGGTTCAATCTTGATTTCTTCCACACCTGCAACATCTGCATAGTTATGATCTAACGATTCTACATAATAGTATCCTTTATGCGGAATTACCTTTTCATCACCATCTACCAATACATCAGTACATTCCAACTTGTTTGTAGAAATGGTACCATCTGCCAAGCCTGCCTCAATATCCGCCTTACTTATTTCTGTTCCCTCAAATTTTTCTGTAGAATAATATACCTTAAACGTATTCGTATCATAATTGGTTCTATCATTAATATACAAATAATAGCTATGTGCCTGTGCGTCATACGCTCCACTATAAGGATACGTTGATACATAGCTTGTATTCTGTTCAATCTTAACCGTATAGTACGCATAAGCCTTACTCTCCAAACCATTATCCTTACGCGCAATCGTTACCTCAATACAATATACATATGTTCCAGCATCCTTTCCTGGTTCAATCTTATAAGTCGATGCCTTCTTTCCTAATGGCACATCACTATCTTCTAATGTATATTCTTTTGGAATGGTATCTTCCGCTACCGTTGTATCATAATATCTTACATACCATTCATACCCTTTGATATAATTCGCACCAGAATCTTCTTTCCAATGAATTGTAGCCTTTAACTGATTCTTCTCATCATCCTCGTAACCATAGAAGTATGGATTATTTGTAAGATCTCGAACCGATGAAATCTCAACCTCATCTGGTAAGGTGACACTACCCGGTATCGTAACCGCTACATAATCTGCAGAACCCTTTACATCTACAGAAAATGCTGTTGTATCACCAGCATTTAATTTTTCTTTTGTTGCACGTGTTTCGGCATCCACCAATGTGTAACCATCCAAAGAAGCTGGCACAGTTCCATCTGTTGGATAATCTACCAGCACATCCTCTGCCTTATACCAACCCTCAAAGGTGAATCCACTCGCAATCGTTCCATAAATATTAATATTCTCACCATAATAATGCGAGCCAACACCCGTAATCGTGATACCACTTGACGATCCTGTTGTTGGAATACCAATTGCACGAATGACGCTAGACGAACTTCTTGCGTAGTAATATGCCAAATTCATAGTTGCATATGCAGTAAACTTGTCGTTTTCCATATCCGTATAGGTTGTTGTCTCGCCCTCATTTTGCTGCTGCAAAAATGCAAACTCAAACACATCGCCTAAACCGGACATCTCATATATACTGAGTGAATATGCTTCCTCTGATTTTAATGTATTATTTAATACACGCTTTGCCGCAAACAGATTTGCCTGCTCTACGTAATACTTCTCTTCTCCTGACACCTTTCCCATGCCAGTGTAGTAATAGGTGATATCACCGATTGTTCTCGAAACAGCAAGTAGCTCCTCACCACTCTTATATGCCTTTGCTGTCTCATCGGTACCCTCATAGGAAACAGTGATATCTTCCCCTGCAAGAGCCTGAATACTTGTATATAACTCTGTATTATAAACCTTCTTTTTATTCTGGAAGAAATACAAAATGTCATAATCAAATTTTGCTGCTGAATATTTTGCAGTTGCCTTCACAGAAAAGCTTGGCATATTAAAGGTTGTTGTTCCTTCTCCATCCACATAAGAAATGGTACCAATCTCTTCATCCGTTAACGCAACATAACCATCCGCTGTTTCCTTCTTAAGCTCCCAGTGATCAAAGGTATATCCAACCTTCTCAGGATCAGGCAATACTATCTGTTCCTGATACTTTCTTACCGTAACTACATCATTATCCGTAACCGTCTTGTTCTCAGAAACTGTCAAATTCAAACGACTACGCATAAAGTATGCATGCATCGAAACAGGCGTGTTTGCGCAATAAGCTTTTGATTTATTCTTTGTATTGGCATCATCATAGGTAAATCCATCTAACAAATAATCATTATAGGTCATATGGAATTCTGTATAACTTGTTGTAAAGTGTGGATAGCGTGATGCCACCAATTTTCCGTCCACATAGTAACGTACTCTTGTTCCAGTTTGGCTTCTGCTGATACCGAACTCATTTACATATGGCGCACTTACGGTATCTGTAATCTTTTGCTTTCCAGATGTCAGCGCATCCTCTGAAACAACCTCTGTCCATAATTCTGCATTTCTAACATCTTCCTGACTGACATAATTACCATCCAAATCCATATAGTATGCATAGTCCATATTCTCATTTGGATGACTTTCCTCACGTCCATAAAGCGTAATATGACAATCTACTTTCTGGTCTCCTGCCTGTATGGTATGTTTCTGGTCGGTATACCACACAATGTCATAACCATCCTTTTTCGAAAAATGCGTTCCCTCTCCAAGTCTTGAAGCAGGTACTACTTCTTTATACTGATAAGTTCTAATATCCTCTGAAGATGTATAAACATATGTGATGTAATAATCCTGATCCACATCATAGTAATATGCGTTAAAGTTTGCCGCTTCATTGTTTCCAATTGGATCCGCTGATCCAATCATATTAATGGAAGTATACCCATTGTAATATGGAATTGGATTGCCGTCTTTTGGCTGGTTGTCCTCTGCCACAAATTCCTTCCATCCAACAAGTGCCTGATTTGTCGCTGTACCATATACTGTGTAGGAAGCACGATTTCCATAATACAGTGTATTGTTTGGATCTAATGTATAAATGTATTCCCCTTTGATATAATAGGTTCCACTTAATTTCGTACCCTCTCCATAGGTTCCTGATCCATTACCATTTCTTGGTTTCATCAAGCCACTTACGTCATTCTCAATCGTAACTGCCGTAAACCCATCTCGTAATACTTCGTTTCCCTGTGCGTCTTTTTCATATTCATATTGCTTTGTCAATAATTGCTCAGCAGGATAATAAGAATTATTCGTTCCATCCAAAAGACTTGTTGTCTTAAATACATCCGCCTTATTCGCAATACGCAATTTGTATGTATGTTCTTCAGGATCTCCTCCCTCAGCAGGTGTCTCCATAATCTTACAAGTAATCGGTGTATAATTGCCTGTATTATTGATTTCATGTCTGGCATTCAACACATAATGCAGTTCACGATTTGTAAATGTATAATATACATCTACATAGTTTTGGTGTCCCTTACCATTATAGGTTGTTATATCTTCTGCTCCATTATAACGTCCAACAATACCATATTTATAGTTCGGATCTGTTGTCATTGTTTTCAAATCATCCGCCGTACTACACTTCATATTTGGCGACCAGGTCATATTGACATTGTCTAGTTGTCGACGATAGCTAGTTTCACTGACCACATAACATCCATTTCGGAAATCCTTTGCCGCCTCATCAGCTGCTCCATCTAATACGGTTCGTACCGCATTTTCAGAACCCGCCTCTCCTGTCGGAACTTTACTGTCATAGTAGTACAACGCCTCGATTGGATAGGTAGTACCCCATTTTTGCTTATATGTTGTATACGCAAACACCTTATTATCTCCCGCATTAGGATATTCACTAGAATAATATCTTACAAATGCGGTGTACTCCTTATGCACAAAATGCACCTTCAATACAAGATGATTGGTTGCCACACCATCCACAACTGTCTCTGTCACAGTACCCTGTAACACCTCAGACGCTTTTGCTAAATCATTTTCTTCATTATGCTCATAATCCTGATAAAACGGAATGGCTTTTGCTAACTCCTCAAATGAGATATATGTTGTATTATCTGGCCATTTACTCTTATCTGGCTCTATGTCTGACTCTTTTTTAATCTCTATCTTTGAACCCAGATTACCATATCTGGTATATGTCGTATAATGATTAAAGTCTCCTTCTGCAACACGACTTCCATCCTCCTTTGTCGTAATTAACTCATTATAGACTTCAATCGTATACTTAATCTTTGTTGCCGTTGCATATTCTCTTGTAATTGTGACATCACCCGCTGGCATCGCCGTTGGTCGATCACCAGTACTCCAGTCCTTAAAGTCCGCAAGCTTATAATCTTCTAATTTCTCTTTATCTGCAGGCCAGTTATCTGTCCAATGTTCCTTATTAAATGTTTCAAAGTAAGAACCCTTATATGTTGTTGCATCCTCTGCAGTTTCCTCAGCAAATGGATATCCATAAGGGAATTTCCAATTCTTGGTATACAAGTTTGTGCCGGTTTCTCTGGCATCCTTGTAAACATTCAAGTCCAAATCATATTCGTTTCGTGTATAGTAATAATTGATGTAAAGTGGTCCATTCTCATATCCTGCTGGAGGATTCTCCAACTGCTCCGCTACCGTACCACTTGCTGTATCAAATTCTGTATTGTCTTTTAACGCATTAAACTCATCCCAAGTTGTGCTTGTTCCCGCAACTGCTCCCATGGAAGTTTTTACTGCCTGAATCTGATAACCATCAAATTCTGGTGCATCCCCTGTGGAAACTGAAATCACTGTTCCGTGTGTACTCTTTACAGACTCCATATTTCCTTCTGCAAAGCTTGGCGCCAAATAATGCTTTGTTTTCTCATAATCCAGACTTGACGTATCCAGATTCTGGAAATAATACACAATCTTATACTCTGCAACATTTGCCTTAAATGCACCCGTTGCAACAATGTCTTCATCTGGCATCGTTGCAGGCTTATCACCAGCACTACCCCAGTCCCATCCGACAAAGGTGTAACCTGTCTGTGTTGGCTTTTTCCACTCCTTTACATCCTGTCCATACAAGTATGTGTCTTCGTGTGGCTCTGCATCCGAATTATCAACATTCTTATATGTATAACGAATGGTATGTGTATTTCTCTTATAATACACCTTCAAGATCTTTCCATTCCCCTGAACCGTAATGGCATTTTCATATTCGTCATATGGTGCATCATCTAAACTAAAGCCCTTTGGAATTGCCTGAATTGCTGATGTATGATTGGTAATCTCTGTATCATATGCACAAGTAAACTGATGGGTCTTTGTTGGTTCATTTGCATACTTACCCTCTAAATCCATCTCATAATATTCAACGGTATATGTATACTGTTCATCCGTCCACTGTGCGACCAATTCATCGGATTCATTTGCTGTATAGTGACCTTCATCGGTAAAGAATCCTGTCTTTTTTCCCTTCCAGTTCTTAAATGCAAATGCAGTCTTACGGAATGCAAGTGCTGGAAGCTCCACATCAACGTTCTTTAATTTGTAAATGGCATCCATCGTTCCCGTTGCATCATCGGCACCTTTGTCAAAAGAAATTTTGTATACCACAACAGAGGTTGGATTATCCGCATACCCATACGAATTATAGTTTACATTTCCTGCTGTATCCATGACATACAGATACCAGGCTCCCTCTGTTATATTCACAGTATCTTTATATACAGTTGGTTCACCTGTAATATCAACCCAGTCCAAATAACTTTCCCAACTTGTGTCATTACGATCGATTGGTTTTTTCGTTGATACCGCATATTTTTTCAGAGCAATTCCGTCCTCTACTTCAAATGAAACGGATGCTTGTTTGTTATCCTTTGATACCTGTGCAGAAAATGATCTAACCCAAGGTCTAGCATCCTCATTATTGGCAACCAATGTAATCTGTGCAGGTGCAGAAAGGGTTCCATTTTTAATCTTTACCTCTGTTCTACCAGACCATGGATGCGCAATATCCACACAAGCCTCCAATGCAGATTGCTCCACACTCCAAATATGCGAACTTGTATCCGTTGTATATCCATGCATCGCATGATCATAAACCATAAATGGTTCATTCTGTAAGACTACAATTGGATCTTCCGAGCCATCATACTCACCAAATGTAATCTTCTCAACACCTGTTCCTTTGCGTGTTGATATATGTGCGGTGTACTTTGCTGAAATATAGGCAGATTCTTTACTTTCCACATAGTTGTGTTTCTCATCTGCTACATAAACTGGCTCAACCTGAATCGTTGCTGTATAACCATGTGGCGCATCCTTGGAATCTTCATGAATCGTTTCTAAGAAATCATAGTTCGTCTTGTTCGTTGTATCTTCCTTAATTAACGTGTAGTTGTCTCCATCTTTTCGATATAATTTCACACGATACTGAAGCTTCACATTATCTCTTGTTAATGCAATCCACGAAACCGTACCTGGTGTTGCTGTCGAAGTCGACCATGCAAAGGAAGATGGATTCACCAGTTTCTGCTTTGTAATGGTCAATTTACCATGCTTAATTGTAATATCATAATTCGACGCAAGTGTTGAAGAAGACAATTCGCAAGTCAAAATGTTATCAACCTCGCCAAGGTCCTTAATACTTCCTGTTACAGACACATATCGAAAACTATCTGCAGCCGTAAAGCCATCACCAGACAAATCATAATTTGCATTACTATGTGTATTTCCATCATATTCCCAGCTTTGACTCTTTGCCGTAACCACAATTGTTCTCTTTGCAATCGAAAACTCTGTAATTTCTGTGTCAAATGCATCATAGTTCGTTGTCGCACTCACATGCGCCCACACATAGTAATTGCCCGCATTTTCTGGTTTGGTTGTCGAACCACCTGCTGTCGTATTACTTCCGTCATTTTTCTTATAGTAATATGTTACTGTTGCAGACTCACGTAGTTCTGAAATACTAGGAGTATTCGCTGTCTCACCATATTTCCATCCATCCAAACTTACCGTTGGTGCGTACGTAATCTTTTGAATGGTAAATGATACTTTTATTGTTCCTGTATAGTTTCCCTTAAATGTGAGCACTACCTTTGCTGGATTTTCTGCAGTAGAAACATTTACATTGTTCTCATAGCTAACGTCATAATCTGTAGACGCTGACAATGCAATGCCATCACCATCCTCTGCTAATATTCTTTTCACCGTTACAGCTGGTGTAATGGCATCATTTGTTGCACTCAATTCGTAGTGATCACCATCTGGAAGTACTGCCGAAATCACGTTTTTCTTTGTCACGTCCATCGGCTCTACGGTAACAAAACCAAGCGTGTCCAAATCCACCTCATAATTTTTAGCTGTGATTCCCTTTTTCTTTGTGATTGCATAAGTTCCAACTGCATTTCCCTTCTCATAAGGACAACTCATATATTCAGATGAATCGATAGCATTCAATACCGATGCAAGACTCTGTCCGTAAACCAATCCCTGCTCTGTGCTTTCATTTTCCTTATCCTCTGCAAAAGTAAGGGCTGGTGCAGCATCCATATATGTCACTTCTGTTGCTGCAGTTAACTTCAACACTCTTTTATTAATCGTCACCGAGCACTTTGCAGAATCTGCCTGTCGGTCCTCCATACCCTCAAGATGCACAACCGCCACTGCATAGTATTCACCAGTATCTGCAACATTTTTTAACTGTATAGACGATGTAAGCGAATCTGCTGCCACCGTCACTTGATCCGCTGAAATTGCTTTATACTCTGAATCATCTTCCTTCTTCACATACCAAGTCCAGTCAACAGAATCCAAATTCACAGACGCAAGTGTAGCCTGCAATGTAATTCCACCATCTTCACCATATATCTTTGTCACCGACGCTGGTAAATTGGTCGCAAACGCAACCGTCTGCTTTGTCCATTTTCCATAAAGATGAAATTTTGTACCAATCGTAAATTCATCTGTCACATCTGGTTTTACAACACCTGCTACCGCAGTTCCATCACACTGACTTGTCGTAAACCAACCACCAAAATCATAGCCTCTTCGACTCATCACCAATGGATCCAAATCAAAGCTTTCTAAATCATTATAAAAAATAACTTCTTTCTCACGACTTGCATTGGCATCTGCACTATAGCAATCATGTAACACAAGCTTGGAAATCTTTACAGCATTTCCCACATCATCTATTTCTTTCTTGCCAACATTACCACTTTCATCCTTTGCATAGAAATAATAAGTTCCTTCCACTGTCGGTCTCGCTGTCACTTCAACGGTCTTCTCACCAGCTGGTGTTGCAGTCTGCCAAGCCAAATCCTCCTGTGCGACATCACTTGGTGCAAATGCATATGCCAAAATACTGGTTTCCCCATCTGTTGCACGACCCTTTAGATAATAACCTGCTTCATCTGACTCCACAGTAAATGATTCAATAACTGGCTCTGTTGTATCCTTATACTCAAATTCTCCCGACTTGCCAGATTCTTTTGTTGCTTTATAATTGCCATTTTCAGGAATCGCCTTCACTGTAAAATAATATTTTCCAAATCCCTGCTCTGCAATCTCTGCACTACAATCCATTTGTAGACTATCTGTCGATGCATAGGTATGCACTAATGTGTCGCCCTTGTAAAGCTTCACTTCATATGCCAACACAGGAGATACCAATGTTCTTCCGTTCTGATCTACAGTTGGAGCTTCCCAGGTTGCCTTTTTCCCATCCCATGCAAACTTCTGCTCGTCACAATCTTTTACCGCCATCGCCTTGATCCAAAACTGAAAATCAATACTATTCATGCGATAATCACCATCTACATTATAAAAAATAACATACTCTCCAACATTTGGAGTAACACTTCCTGTTATCTCCTTAAAATTCGATGTATCAATGTCACCATTATCAACTCGAACAGCATTCTTCTCAAGATAGTAAATTTTGCCATCTCTTGTTGCACTACCTTTCTTTACAGCAAACGAAAGTTCCTCTCCATAATCAAAAGTCAGATTCAACGATTTGTCTGCAAGCTTATTGTTGACATAGGCAAAACAATGTTCCTCTCCATCGTCATCTGGTTCTGATCCAAGCAAAGCAAGACCGTACATCGAAAAATGCTCTACTTCCGCTTCTGCTTTTCCTTCCTCTATATCATCTTTTGTCTCTAATAATTCTACTTTTTCCGTTTCATCATCAATATGTGTAATTTGAATCTCCTCAATCTCGTCCTGGTCCACCTCGAGATTTTCAAAGGAAATGAACACCTTACCCTTTGTCTGGTCTGGCTGAATTTCCTCTCCGTCCTTGTCACAAACGGCCACGTCAAATAAAAGCAGCTCCCCTTTTTGTTTTCTGCCCTCTATCTTCTTCTCAATGGTTTTTCTGATTTTCTCGTCTAATTCCGCAACGAGCTCCTCATCTTCCACCTTTTTCACTTTTAATTCTGCATCCGCAGGAAATACCCCTGGATCCGCTTTTACCTGCACCTGAATCTCATCGATCTTTTCTTTCTGTTCAAATGCAACCGCTTCCTCTGGTGCACTTCCTTCCTCTTCCAAAGAAGCACCTTCCTGCGTAGTAGCCTCTTGCGTTGTTTCCTCTTTTGATGTGTCTTCTTCCGAAGTCACTTCTTGCGAAGACGCTTCCTGCGTAGTCACTTCTTCCGTTGTTTCTTCCGCCTCTGAAGTTGCTTCCTGCGTTGTCGCTTCCTCCGCACTCACTTCTGTCTCCGACGTTAGTTCCTGTGTTGATTCTTCCACATCCCACTCTGTCTCCGACGCAACTTCTTCTATAACTCCCTGTGCATTTACTCTTGTTACATCCATACCAAAGTTCGAAAGAACCATCGTTCCTGCTAAGGTAAGGCTTAACAAGCGTTTTCTCCATCCTCTAAATCTCATACTATTCCCCCTATATTATGCAACTATTCGGTGATAGCAAAACACATTTTTTCTTATTATTAATAGTATATTATACCACATTTTCAGCAGGGATATATAAAAAATGTTGTTTTTTGTCGAATAAAATCAGATATTGTCCTCTAAATACAAAAAAGCCATTCGCCTTCGCTACGCGAAAGCCAATGACTTGATTGCATGATATTTGACAAGCAATTACCATCATCCTTTTACACGAATGGTAACTTTCTTGACTGCTTTCTTATATTGTTTGGTTGCCGCTGCCGTTATTGTAATCTGGTAGGTTCCTTTTGGACAACCCTTTTTCAGCGTCACTTTACCGCTCTTTGATACCACAAGTACTTTCTTACTTCCCTTGGTTACCTTGTAAGTAATTTTTCCCTTCGCTTTTGCCTTCAGTTGAAATGATACCTGCTTTTTCTTCAGTGATGAAGCTTTATAAACAATGGTTTTCTTTGCCTTTTCTGCCACCTGAATGCTCTGTTTTTTCTTTTCCGTCTTCTCTGCATCTGGCACCTTCTCGTCATCAGGCTTTGTTGTACTCTCTGTATACTGTATCTTTACAGGATGATTTAATAAATAATCCTGCCAGCCCACAGAACAGGAATCCTGTCCCACCGCAGGGCTTTCATAATACCCATATGGCACAACGCGATACCAGTAGGTCTCGCCTTTTACTGCAGTTGTATCCTTATAGCACTTCGTCGTCTTTGGTAAATCTGCAAGTAATTCATATCCGCCTGCTTTGTCATTTTTACGTTCAATCCAAATACCATCTGTGCAATCCCCATAGGAACCCCATGAAATCACAACACCATCGTCTTCATTTTTTGTAGTCACCGCGCCATCTGTACTACTATACTGAAATGTCACACTCTCTCGATAAGGTACCTTCCGTTCCTTTGCCGGATTCACTGCTACAACACTTACCGTTTTCGTTCCAATCACCTTTTCCATTGCAGCAATATTGCTTGTCGAAAGCTGTTCTATGATATTCCAATACGACTGGCTCTGCTTTCCAATGCCGCCATTCCTAGAATAATTCCAAGTTGGCCAGGTGTCTCTTGCATAATATTCCCCCTGAGATTGTAAAATCTGAATGGTCTTTGGAATGCTTTCCATAAACTGTTGCGCATCCTTTTGATACTGGCTGTCAATATCCCGAATTGCTTCTAGCAATGTGTCATTTGCCAATAGCTGCTGGTAAATCTCTGGCTCATAGCTCTTCGCATAATCCAAATACAACAAAATGTAATATTTAAATTTCAAGAATGTATTACGATCGCTTATACAGCCACCAATATAGTCCTTCCATGCTTCTAATTCATAGCTCTGACTACTGTAATACGCATAAAGTTCTACCTGTGTATGAAATCCCATCTCATACGCAGCAAACTCATTTAACAAACCATAAATGCCACTACGAACACTATCCGAGCTTGGATCAGACGATAAATAAATCTCATATACACGATCCTTCAATATCGCAGGAATCTCCGCATCCATCTGCGTAGTCAGAAAATAATCTGTCATTGGCACATCGTATTGTTTGCCACCTGGCACACGCACTACCTTTGTCTTTTGTGGTACTGAATTTCTCGATGTGTAGTCATGACAAGACTCATGTACACAAGTGCCAATCTCCTTTGAAATTCGCTCTTCATCTCCCCACACCCAAAGTGCATGTTCCCCATCTGCTTCCACAACAACCGCACCATCTGGATTATATTGTTTTAACACGGTCATAACATTTTCATAGGTAACCGGTGCATTCAGATTGGGCATATCCGCTGCCTTTGTTATTGCTGGTATCCCTGCCACCAAAATCGACACCATTGATACAAATGTGATTGCCTTTTTTCCCTTTATCATACGCCATTCCTCCTTGTTTTTTTGCCATACAAGTCACAAAAACCCAGTTCTATGATAAGCCTCTGTCAAACAGACAGAGGACAGATCAAAAACTGGGTTCTCATTTCTTTTATTATTTTGTCTTAACTTTAATCTTCTTACTCCAAGCGCCGTAAACCTTGTTACCGTAAGAATCTTTCTTAATGTATGAACGAATCTGTGCATAATAAGTTTTCTTTGCGCTGAGCTTCTTGATCGTCTTTGTTGTTGATGTGCTCTTTGTATCCACTGTTTTAGAACCTAACATGTTTGCTTTCTTTGAGTAACGAATCTCGTATCCAGAAGCACCACTGAACTTTGTCCATGTAAACTTCAATGACTTGCTAAGTCCCTTTGCTGACTTGAACTTGATGTTTGTATTTCTCAAACGAACAGAACCGCATACGCCATCACCATGTGTATAGAAACGAATGTAGTAAACACCCTTCTTCAAGCTGATTGCATCCACAGAAGATTCCAATCTCAAATAATTGCTTCCACCAATATCCTTGTAATTCTCATCACATAAACGAATGTCTACATCTGTCTGACCTGCTGATTTGAACTCGTATAAATAAATGCCATCTTCTGGAACTAAAATCTTATAGTACATGCTCTTCCAGTTCTCTGAAATGTTCATGTTAAAGGAATCATCATTTGAACCAAAAGAATACTCTTTTGCAATCTTAATACATGGAGCATCCAAAATATCGGCAGATGCCATAATATTCATTACCGCATCCGAATATGTCTTTTCCTTTGTATCATATTCTCTGTTTGCTGCTGGCGCCTTTTGCTTTGAAACACTTACCACACCATGAACTGCCTCTGTATCTCCATGTGTATAGAATCTAATATAATAGGTACCTGCTGTTAATTTGATTGTATCAACAGAACTCTCATGTGCTAAATAATTAGAACCTGCGATATCCTTGTAATATGCATCACATAAACGAATATCTACATCTGTCTCTCCTGCTGAACGAAACTTATAAGTATAGTTGCCATCTGATGGAATCTGAACCTGACAATAAACACTCTTCCATGCTACATCAATGGAAATGTCAGCATTATGATCCTGATCATAATCAAATGTGTATTCTTTTCCAAGTGAAAGCGCTGGTGCACCAATTGTTGTCTCTGATGCATGCATTGCAGCCTTACACTCTTTTGCTGGCAATACTACTGTAAGCATTGCTAACAATAACATCATTGTTGTAATTGTTTTTCTTAAACTTTTCATCTTTTTCCTCCTCGTTTTCCGCGTGCAATCATGACTGTACGCATCCATGAAACCTCAAATTCATCGCACATTCCGTTTTGCAAGCACTCTAATAGCCAAATTATACCAAATCGCTAGAGATTACACAATATGGGAATCCTACCGAAATGTTTTATACATTTTTCATACTGCTATATGTACAATGATGCCAAATATAAAATCGTAATATGTAACGGATAGAATACATAGAAAAACCACTTCGAAAATGCTTGTCCTTTTTCCGCACGCTTTCCACTATAAAAATATACCACTACCAATCCTGCAATCACAATCACACTATTCTCTAAAAGGTTCACACCAATGCGCAATGCTACAGGCGAAATATTCTTAATGACAGGTGTCATGGCATTGAAACCAAACATCATTGTTGCAATTACCACATAGCTTAAGAAAACCCATATTTTCTTTCCCCATGCGTATGCAATCATCAAAATCAACAATGGTGCCAACAATGGCCAGTCACAAAACATAGATGCAAACAGTAAAAGTAAAAATAAAATAACCTTTAAAAACTTATTGCTCACCTTTTCTTTCACCAGCAATATCAAAAATCCCAAAAACAGGGATAAAATGCAGGAACCACCCATTCCAAACAATAACGAAAATGGAATCTGCGAAATCAATGCAAATATAAACAAACGAAGTCCATATTTCTTCTTTGAACTTGTATATTGGTATCCCTCTACCAAAAAATAGCACATCACAGGTGCTGTAAAATATCCAATATTACGGAATATTTCTGACAAGATGGTTCCTGATTGTAAAAATGTATGCTCAAAATGATTCAGGAACATGGTTAGCATTGCAATGTACTTAATAACGTCACGATTTAATTTTTTCATTTTTGTAATCTCCTTGGTGTGTTTTTTTGTCATTTCCGAACTTTCTCATTATACGAAAAATGATGTCAAAACACCAATGAAGATTTTCTTAAGGGGGAATGCTCCTTATAACACTTACTCTTGTCGGTCATTCCTTATCACCTCGAATTTTCTCTGTCTTCCATAACATCTATCCTTTCAATCAACACCCTTCCCCCTCGTTCAAATAACATGCTATAAAAAGCCATTTAGTCTCACTCTCTATCAAGTGAGAACCAAACGGCTTTCATATTCATTATAATTGCGATTTTAACTGCGCGATTTCCTGTTGAAGCTTTGCGATTATGTCGTCCTTCTCAGCAAGCATGTCATCCTTCTCTGCAAGTTTCATGTTTATCTCCATCAACTCTTTC
>JAUNJF010000032.1 GCA_030533405.1 Eubacteriales bacterium | reverse complement strand
ACCAATACCACCCTGTCTTGCCATGGCAATTGCCATTCTGTGCTCTGTAACAGTATCCATACCAGAACTCATAAGTGGAATCTGTAACTGAATCTTCTTTGTAAGTTGTGTTCTCAAGTCTACATCATTAGGAATAACCTCTGAGTATGCTGGAACCAATAAAACGTCGTCAAATGTAATGCCTTTTCCAATAATTTTGCTCATTTTCTCTTTTATCCTTTCCCTTAATTATTCTTCTTCATATACGCAAATAAATAACTTCAAGTATTCATTGCCATCTAGCATAAGCGGTACTGCAATCGGTGTAATATCCGATCTCATTGTTAATTCTGAACCAACCATTGCGATTGGAGGTGTAATATCAATGATTTTACCCTGAGTAGAAAATACTGTAGCCGTATTACCCATAATCATATTACTCAATTCATTCAATGCAGAACAAGCCATCTCATCCAATTCTGCAACTGGCATACCAAACATCATTCTACTTGCAATATCTTTTGCGTTATCAATACTCATTGAAAGCACAGCTTGTCCTTTCATCTCTCCTACAACACCAACTGTAATTGTATAGGTTGGACCCTCAAAGTGAAACTCAGCTAATTGTGGCTTTCCAACTACTAACTTTAATTGTGTAACACTTTCGAAAATGCTAATCGTAGACATAATAAATGGATTTATGTTATTCACATCTAATGCTTTTTTCATACTATCCTCTTTTCTGTGTAAAAAGTTAATACATTCCAAGTATTATTATACATGAAACCCCCTAACTTCGCAAATAGAAATATCATAATTTTCTGTATTTTTTATTGAGGGATATTTACTTAGTATATCATTAAATGCTTTTTTTTCAACCCCCTTTTTTCTTATTGTATTCTATGGTATGATAATGCCATTGATTATTTGTTGGAGGACCTTATGAATACTGAATTTGACAAGATTTTACCTGATTTAGTACAGGATATTTTACAAAAATATAACGATTCCGATTTACTGCTTGGTAAAACAGAAAAACAACTACCTGTTCGCTCGGATATCATTGATATATTAAACGAATTTAAGGAATTACTGTTCCCGGGTTATTTTAGTGCAGAACAAATTACATATAATACCGCAAGCTTTTATATTGGACAAAAAATTGCCGGTTTACATCACAAATTAGCGAAGCAAATTGCGCTTGCATTAGCATATGAAGATGCATCTTCTCTAACCTGTAACTCACCTGAAATCAAACAAAAAGCCGAGGCGCTATGCTGCCAGTTTTTCCAAACGATTCCAACCATTCAGGAATCTTTGCTTTTAGATGTTCAGGCAGGTTATGATGGGGATCCTGCAGCAGACAGCCGGGAACAGATTATTTTTTCTTACCCAGGTTTTTATGCAATTCTTGTGTATCGTATTGCACACGAACTATACAAATTAAATGTTCCATTTATTCCAAGAATCATGACAGAACAAGCACACAGCAAGACTGGTATTGATATCAACGCTGGTGCCACCATCGGAACATACTTTTTTATGGATCATGGAACTGGTATTGTAATTGGCGAAACAACTGTCATCGGCAATTATGTAAAACTTTATCAGGGTGTTACGTTAGGTGCCCTAAGTACACGAGGTGGTCAGCATTTATCAGGTGTTCGTCGTCACCCAACCATCGGCGATCGCGTTACCATTTACTCTAATGCAACCATTCTTGGTGGTGAAACTGTCATTGGCGCAGATTCTGTCATTGGTGGTGGTGCCTTTATCACAAGCTCTATTCCACCGCATACACGAGTTTCTGTCACACCACCAGAACTTGCGATTAAAAATGACACACATAAAAATACAACGAACACGAATGCAACACAATATGTTTACGAAATATAAAGAAGGAAAACAACTATGGTATTAGCATGTCAAAATATCTCAAAAGCTTATGGTATCAAAGAGATTTTAAGTAATATTAATTTCCATATAGAAGCAAAAGAAAAACTTGCTATTGTTGGTATCAATGGTGCCGGTAAATCAACTCTTTTGAAAATCATCATGAACGAAGAAGAGGCCGACGAAGGACAGGTTGTCATTGGCAAGGACATCTCTGTTGGTTATTTAGCCCAACACCAGGATTCCTACTATGATAAAACCATATATGAAGAATTAGCAAGTGTAAAACAGGACTTAATTCATTTACAGGAACAAATTCACGAATTAGAGCAAAACATGAAAAATCTCGAGGGTGAAGCATTAACAGATGCACTAGACCACTACACTCGAATGATGCACACCTTTGAACAACAGGAAGGATATGCATTTGAAAGTCAGATTACAGGTATTTTAAAAGGACTTGGATTTCGTGAAGATGACTTCCATCGTCCAGTCAGCGAACTTTCTGGTGGACAAAAGACCCGTGTTTCTCTTGGTCGACTGTTACTTTCAAGACCTGATGTCATATTGCTTGATGAGCCAACAAACCACTTGGATTTAAATAGCATCCGCTGGTTAGAAGGATATTTATCTGGCTATGATGGCGCTGTCATCATTGTCTCCCATGACCGGTATTTCTTAGACCGTATTGTCACAAAGGTAGTTGAAATTGAACATACCAAAAGCACAATTTATCATGGAAACTATAGCTACTATGCTACCAAGCGTGAAGAGGTTCGTTTATCCAAGTATCGTGCATATATGAATCAGCAGGCAGAAATCAAACATCAGGAAGAGGTTATCTCCAAATTAAAACAGTTCAACCGCGAAAAATCCATTAAACGAGCTGAAAGCCGAGAAAAAATGTTAAATCGCATCGAACGCCTTGAAAAACCTCAGGAGGTTCACGATGAAATGCGATTGGCTCTTACTCCTGATATCGAAAGTGGCAATGATGTTTTACTAGTAGAAGGGCTTACCAAGTCCTATGGCGAGCATATATTATTTACGAATATCGGAATGGATATCAAACGTGGGGAACGCGTTGCTTTAATCGGCAATAACGGAACAGGTAAAACAACCATCTTAAAAATCATCAATCAGCTTTTACCAAAAGACAGTGGACGAATCACTTTGGGTTCACAGGTTCACATTGGTTATTACGATCAGGAACATCAAGTGCTTCATGCAGAAAAAACAATTTTTGATGAATTGCATGACACATATCCTGAAATGACAAACACCAAAATTCGAAATGTACTCGCTGCTTTCCTATTCACCGGTGATGATGTATTTAAAGAAATTAAAGACTTAAGTGGTGGAGAACGTGGTCGCGTCAGTCTAGCGAAACTTATGCTGTCGAATGCAAACTTTCTAATCTTAGACGAGCCTACCAACCATTTAGATATTACCTCTAAGGAAATATTAGAAAACGCACTCAAAAATTATACTGGTACATTACTCTATGTTTCTCACGATCGTTATTTTATCAACCAGACTGCAACAAGAATTTTGGATTTATCTTCTACCGGCATTACATCTTATATTGGTAACTATGATTACTATATTGAACAACAATTAGTATCTACTGCCAAACAGGAAGAAAAACAGACGATCGTAAAAGACGAAACAGAGGCAAAAAAAGACTGGAAACAAGCAAAAGAAGAACAGGCCAAGCTTCGTAAGCAACAAAATGATTTGAAGAAAATCGAACAACGAATCGAAGAACTGGAAGAACAGATTGATTTGCTCAATCAGGAAATGGCAAAACCAGAGCATGCTACAAATGTTGCAAAGCTTACTGAAATCACCAATAATTTGGCAAAAGCAAACGAGGAACTGGAATCCCTTTACGAACAATGGGAATCTTTATCTGAATAAATATTGTCATAATATAAGAAGACCTGCAATGGTTGATATGCGCTCCCTATCCACTTGACGGGAAGTCAAATCAACCATCGCAGGTCTCTTATTTGTATTAATATACCTAATATTTCTTTTTACCCACCACTTATAGATGAGGGGCTCTTATGAGTTATAAACTAGCCTCTAATGTCTTACGAATCTCCTTGATGAAATTCTCAGAATTCAACACTGTAGGATTAGCAATTGTTGTAATAAGTGCTAAATCCTTTGTCATTCTTCCTGATTCAATAGTATCCAATGTTGCTTTTTCAAGCTTATCTGCAAAATCGCAAAGAGCAGGAATATTATCTAACTCACCACGCTTACGAAGAGCACCTGTCCAAGCAAAAATAGTTGCTACAGAGTTTGTAGAAGTCTCCTCACCCTTTAAGTGCTTGTAGTAATGCCTCTGAACGGTTCCGTGAGCTGCCTCATACTCATAAACACCTGAAGGTGATACTAATACAGAAGTCATCATAGCAAGTGAACCAAATGCACTTGAAACCATATCTGACATAACGTCACCATCATAGTTCTTACAAGCCCAGATAAATCCACCCTCAGCCTTCATAACACGAGCAACTGCATCATCAATCAATGTATAGAAATACTCGATACCAGCTGCATCGAATTTGTCTTTGTAATCTGCATCAAAGATCTCCTGGAATACATCTTTAAATCTGTGATCATACTTTTTAGAAATGGTATCCTTTGTTGCAAACCATACAGACTGCTTTGTATCAAGCGCATAATTGAAACAAGCTCTTGCAAAACTCTCAATTGAATTATCTAAGTTATGCATACCCTGAATCACACCAGGACCTTTGAACTCATGAATTGTCTCACGAATCTCTGTTCCATCCTCTGCTGTAAATACAAGCTCCGCCTTACCAGCACCTGGTACGCGAATCTCTGAGTTCTTATAAACATCACCATAAGCATGTCTTGCAAGTGTGATTGGCTTTACCCAATTCTTAACACATGGCTCAATTCCCTTTACAACAATTGGTGCACGGAATACAGTACCGTCTAACGCTGCACGAATTGTTCCATTTGGTGACTTCCACATTTCCTTTAAGTTGTACTCTGTCATACGAGCAGCATTTGGAGTAATTGTTGCACACTTAACTGCAACACCATACTTCTTTGTTGCCTCAGCTGAATCGATTGTTACCTGATCATTTGTCTCATTACGATACTCAAGACCTAAATCATAGTACTCTGTCTTCAAATCAATGAACGGAAGGAGAAGCTCATCCTTAATCATTGTCCAAAGAATTCTTGTCATTTCGTCTCCATCCATCTCTACGAGAGGGGTTGTCATTTTAATCTTTTCCATTTGTATCCTCCTTATAACGAACATCGCGTATTCAACACGTCACCGCTTTGCGGTATGTTCATATTGTATATGTATTTGTCAATGATTAGCAAGAAACATAAGGTTCTCCGAATCTCACATCATGTTATATTTTTTACGCCAATAAATGTTCCCAATATCGGAAAAAAGAGTCATAGCTATTCCACTTATGACTCCTTCGTCTCTTACATATTCATTTACCTCATATAGAATAACAGAAAATCTTATATCTGGCAATGTTTTCTTTTGAATTCTTTCAGATTCCATAAATCATTTTTATGCTTCGTATTTTTCTGCTACATCCTTAAGATAAGAAATAACCTCGAGATGCTGCGGACAAATAGCTTCACACTGACCACATCCTACACATTTAGATGCCAGACTTCCTTCCCCAACCGCAGCTTGATAGTCCGTACCATTTTGATTATACAACGCAAAAAGCTTAGGAATCGCAATCTTAAGCGGGCAACCTTCTGTACAATAAGAACAACCAGTACAAGGAATCTTAATATCGCCTGAAATCATCTTTCCAGCTGTAACACAAAGCGTAATCTCCTCTTCACTAAGTGGCTTAAAATCCTTCATATAAGAAACATTATCCACCATTTGATCCATATTACTCATTCCACTTAACACCATCTCAATACCTGGAAGTGATGCACAAAATCTAATAGCCCATGATGGCACAGAAAGATTTTCTTCTCTGCTCTTAAACATTGACTGAACATTCTCTGGTACATTAACAAGTGTTCCACCTTTCACTGGCTCCATAACAATAATTGGACAATTGTGCTTGCGCGCTACTTCATAACAACGGCGCGATTGAACATTTTCAGATTCCCAATCAAGATAGTTAATCTGAAGCTGAACAAATTCCATATATGGATGTTCTGTAAGAACCTGATCCAAAAAATCTGCATCAGAATGGAAAGAAAAACCAAGATGTTTAATAAGACCCATTTCTTTTTTCTTCATAGCCCAATTAAACGCATCATACGACTGATACTTAGAATAGTTACCTCTCTCAATATCATGGATAAGATAATAATCAAAATTATCAACACCTGTATTGGAAAGCTGTGTATTAAAAAATTCCTCCATCTTGTCTTTGCTCTCGCAAAAACCAACATGGAACTTTGTTGTAAGGGTATAACTCTCTCTTGGATATCTTTCAACAAGCGCTTTTTTAATTGCCTTCTCACTCTGAAGACCATGGTACATCCATGCTGTATCAAAATATGTAAAGCCCTGTTCCATAAAATGATCTACCATCTTCTTTACATGTTCAATATCAATCTCTGTCTCTGCCCCACCAGGAATAAGTGGAAGTCTCATAAGACCAAAACCAAGTTTTTTGTTTGACGTAATAATTGCCATAACACCCTCCTGTTCATATCATGTCACTCTTAATATTATTCCATTTGAAGTATAGCATATTTGCACTTCCTATGACTAATTATAATTTGCTTATTTCATTCATCTCCTAAAAATTTTTTTGCCACCACCTACAGAGGAGATGAACATTTTATCTGCGTTATATACAACCGCCGTTTTTAAGAAGAAAAATAATCACCGTCAAGGATATAGAAGACAAAAGCGTCGTTGCAACCACAATGCTGGATGCCAAATCCCCATCGTTATCCATATTCTTCGCCATAATGTAGGAACTAACCGTGGTTGGTGCTCCTGTTAAAATGAGCATAGCAACCAACGCCTGTCCTCGAAAACCTAACACCACCGCAAGAGGAAGAAAAATACCTGGAATCACCACAAGTTTAATCGTAGCGGCAATCATAGTTAGCTTTATATATTTTTTTGCTGCTCCAGTTGAGAATCCCGCACCGATTGCAAGCAATGCCAAAGGTGTAGAAAGACTTCCCACACTCTGAACAGTCTTTTGCAAAATCACAGGAAACTGAAATCGAACAAGTGCAAATGGGATTCCCAAAAAAATACCAATAATAATCGGATTGGTAACAATACCCTTCAAGGTCTTTTTAATTATTGCACCCTTATCACGCTCCTGCGCATTGGCACTGCGCATCAACACAATAACAGAAAAAATATTAAACAGCGGAATGGATGCAACGATCATCATTGGGACCAATCCACTATCACCATATATATTTTGCGCAAATGCGATTCCAAGGATTGCTGCACTTCCTCGAAAACTTCCTTGTACGAAGCTTCCAATGAGTTTCTTATCCTTTATAAACAGCTCTGCCATAAACCAGATTATACCGAAAAACACACATGTCCCCAAAAAACAAAATAGAACAAACTGCAAATCAAAATCATTGGATAAATCTGCCCCTGCAATATCCTTAAATACCAAAACCGGCAATGCCACTTTAAACACAAGCTTATCCGCTACTGACACAAACTCATCCGTCAAAAAATGTATTTTTTTCAGCCACCATCCAAGTATCATAACCAGAAAAATCGGTAATGTTGCATTTACACTATAAATAAAATTACTTAACATCTCTTCCTCCTACAGGTCCTTTTCCTACGAAAAGGCTAGCATCTTTCGATGCCAGCCTTATAGTTCTTTCATTCCTTGTAAAAAAGACTATTCATCACCTTTTCTACCAACAATCAATAATGCAACTACCACAATAATCGACACAATCATACAGATTGCAACCAACCATGGTTTGGATGTATCACCAGTATTTGCCATTCCAATTAAATAATTTAACATATTAAGCCTCTTTCCTCTCTATTGTTTCAACAAACAACAATAACAATTCCTCACTCTGGATGATAATTCTTTATCACATCTAAATCTGGTAGGGATTTCTTTGTTTCTCTAACAAACTTACCTACTTCAGCTGTTGCCTTGTTAATTGGTATATTGGTTCCCGCTCCAGCAACACAACCGCCTGGACATCCCATCCCCTCAATCAGACAACCATCCTTTCTACCTGCCTTTGCAAGCATTAACATCTTACGACATTCATCCAATCCCTCTGCATGCTCGATATGAACCTCAGTTCCTGGATAAAACTCATTGATGCAATCCTCTACAGCCTTTGCAACACCTCCTGCGACCGCATAACCACGACCAGCACCTGTTGCATCCTCTACAGGAACACCAACCTTAAAATCATCAAATTCAATATCTCTTGCAATAAACATCGCATCCAACTCTTCAAAGGTAATGACAAAATCGACATCACTACGGACACTCTGACGCATCGCTTCTAGTTTTTTCGCCGCACACGGTCCAATAAATACAACAGAAGCATCCGGATGCTCTGCCTTAATCATTCGAGCAGTTGCTACCATCGGTGTTAACGCATTTGAAATCTTATCAATCGTCTCCGGAAAATGCTTTTTGGAAAGCAATGACCAGGATGGACAGCAGGATGTCAACAAAAATGGAATCTTTCCAGTTGCAACTTCCTCCACATAATGCTTTGCTTCCGTCATCGCACCCATATCCGCACCAATCGCAACCTCATAAACCGCTGCAAAACCAAGCTTTAACAAAGCAGCCTTAATCTTATCTGGTGTTGCATACTCACCAAACTGGCCCACGAACGCAGGCGCAATCTCCGCTATAATCTTACGATTCGAACGAAGTGCACGAATCAACTGGAAAATCTGTGACTTATCCGCAATCGCCCCAAATGGACAATTCACCATGCACATACCACAGGATACACATTTTTTCTCATCAATTTTCGCTCTTCCAAGTTCATCACTCTCAATTGCGTTCGCTCCACATGCATCCGCACATGGTCTTCTCTTGTGAGAAATTGCATCATATGGGCAATTTGCTTTACATTTTCCACACTTGATACAAACATCTTTATCAATCACGGATTTGCCATTCTCCATGCGAATAGCACCTACTGGACACACTTCTCTACATGGATGCGCAACACATCCCTTACACTGATTGCTCACCTCATACACATTATGCTCACACGCATTACAAGCAGCGGGAATCACCTGCATAAGTGGTGGTTCATAATATTTTTCATCGATGTTACTCTCTTCAATACCCTGTGTCAAATGCACAGGTTTATCTTCTGGTCTTAATGACATTCCCATTGCCAACCGAATACGCTCTCTTGTTATTGCACGTTCCCGATAAATGCTCTCACAGTATTGTGGTGTATCTCCTGGTGTTATTTTGTAAGGAATTGCCTCGATATCATCATTAATATTATCTGAATTGTAGGCTACATTTGCAATCTCTGTAAATACCTGTTTACGTAGCCTTCTAACATTTGTCTCTAACCCTCGCACCAAATCTCTCCTTTTTGTCTATATCTGCTTTAGGTAATTGCAAACGCTCAATTACCTATGTATCTGATTCAATCTAAAAAGAGATTGTGACTTAAGAGTATCACAATCCCTTTTTGTCCATGTACAATTATACATGATTTCTATACTTTTTTCTACTTTATATTTTTTTGTAATGTAAGCGAAGTTTCTTTCTTTCTGACGACAAAACATAAACACATAAAGCAAAAACCAGCACACTCGAAACACACATCCACACAAACGCTGTTTCCCCAAGCATCCACAAACCTAAAAACACTACCACTCCTGCAAGAAATCCAAATATATATTTTGCAATTTCAAAATAAAAGAATCCTGTCTTCTGCTCTTTTTGCTTTCCATCTAACCATACTGTTAATCCAAATAATATAACAAATACAATCAATATCATCCCCACAACATCCAGATAAGGATTCTTTAAATACACTTGCATCTCTAAAAGCTCTGTATCGTATTCCAACCATCTTTCCGATATATCACGTATATTTTTATTTCTTGTCTCTTCATCAAAGTTTATATCCTTCTTTGCACTTTCAATGTCAGAAATATACCGTTCCCGAATCGATTGTCCCTGATATAGCACCTGTATTTCTGGCTGAAATTGTCCCTGATAACACTCTTCTAGTGGTACGGTAACAGGTTGACTTAAATATTCATTTGGGCTAACCTCAACATTATGCCAATACTTTCTATTAAACGTTTCACGCTGGTTTTGAATCTTTATGAATTCCAAATCATAAGAACTGTACGAACCGGGCAGTTCGACCATTAGAATCTCTCCAACAAAAGCCAGCATAAACACAACTATAATACAAAATGGCACAGACCATATTTTTTTGCTTACAAAGCTGTCCACAAAATGATAGGCAATGATTCCAACAGCAAGAAAAAGCAATGTTGTCCCATACTTAATTGCAAATAGTTTTCCCAACCATGGAATCGATATATCAACTACTGATAATAAATCGTGTTCAAGCTTCCAATTGATTATATAACAAATCGTCAACGGAATCATCACAATAAGAAAATCCATACAAATATAAAACAATCTTTTCGTTCTTGCCTTCACAGGTAATGTTCTATGAAACTCATGGTAATTCTTCTTACGTTCAACAATATGAACAATCATCTTAAAAACAATAAAAAGAACGATCTCTGATGATAACAATTCTAGATCCCCGTTACTCAAAAAACTTGTTGTAAAAGAAAAGTTGTCAGACGCCAATTCACCAAGCAAATCATAACTACCTATAACATTATCACCAAGGTACACAATACAAACATTGCTTAACAACTGTCCCACTGTCATAAAACAAATGACACATAACGCAATCAGATATTGTTTCCATTCCGACTTAAACATTTTCTTCATGCAATTCACCTCCTACCATAAGTTTTTCCTGCATTGTATACACAATAAACGCAACAATGGTTACCCCTATACCAATCACGAATGCAAAAAGATACCATACGAATTCTTCCGCAACATAATAACTCATTGCTCCAAGCAAAAAGATACATACATATTCCATCCATTTAAAATAAAACCATCTACCAGAAGCAATATTACGATAATGTGCAATGCCTACTAATATAAATACAACAAGCACATTGAATCCAAGAAGAATTGCTACATAACTGGCATGACTGCTTACAATATTTCTACTACATTTTTTTAAAAACGATCCCAAATAATAATATTGTTCTATGTCAGGTCGATAATAACCAATCTCAGTTACCACAAACATTGCCACACAGGCAATCACCATGCCAATGACCGAATTTTTACAGGCCAGTATTCCCACATACAAAATGTTATAAATTAAAATCAGAAACAAGAGATAGTGAATACCACTCTTCCATAATCCCATTGTATAACCATCGGCCTGTGCGAGCAGGTTCGTATCTCCTGCAGCAGCAGCCTTATTGTGAGTGTTCTGCACAACAAAATATGTCATAAAATTAATGAACCAACAAACAACACCAATTGCTAAATGACTTACATAATCAAATCGTAACATCGCATTCTTTTTTACTGGAATTGTATGTAAAAACTCAAATTTCTCTCGAGATGCAAATGCCAAATGTCTTACTACCAAAGCAAAAACCATGATACCTACCGTAATATACAGCCCACATAAATTATCATTTGTTATCCGATCTAAATACATGTATGAGAAATCGTAAAGCGTCTGCTTATTCCTACTCAGCCCCATATCCTTTATCATATAGTAATTACAATTCACAAAATATGCGATAACAATACAAAACACCGAAACGTAGTGTGTCCATGTGCACTTTACAAGGTTTACATAATCCTTCATATCATTCACCTCCTACGCCATGTATTGATTCTTATCCACATTTTTTTCACGATTTTCTTCCAAAATCACAAATAATTCTTCCAGTGAAACATCCATCGCCTCCATAAAGCTTGCACCATTTTTGCAAAGTTTCTCTGCAATACTCTCGTTATAATCCTTCACGACAATGGTATAAATGCTTCCGACATTGCTAATCTTCATAATCTCAGGCATCTCATATACTGCCTTTGGTGCTCCACCCTCAATCACAACATTTAATCTGGTAAGCTCTGACTTCATTTCCTCCATAGATAACTGACGCTCCACCTGACCCTCATGAACCATCGTAATCGAATCACACAAAGACTCCAAACTAGCCAGATTGTGAGAACTAATCAAAACTCCTATATTTCTCTCTTCTACCTCTTGAATCAGAAAATCAAAGAACTGTTTTTTTGCAACTGGATCAAGGCCTGATGTCGGCTCATCTAACACAAGATACTCTGGATTCTTTGCTACCTCTAACATAAATGTCAGTTTCATCTTCTGTCCCTTTGACAAAGAAGAAATGCTTTTGTTTACAGGTAACTGAAATACCGCATTGAAATGATTGAATCTTTCCTTGTCAAACTTATCATAAAAGCATTCATACATTTTCACTGTCTTCTTAATACTGTATCCTTCAATATATGGACAACTGTCTGCGACATATCCTACTTTGCATTTTGCCACCGGATTGTCATAAATAGGAAGGTCATCATATGTAATGGTTCCCTCATCTGGCATATAAATACCAACTGCACATTTGATTAGCGTTGTTTTACCTGCACTGTTTTCTCCAATCAATCCATGAATTTCACCAGGTGCGACAGTAAGGCTGATTCCCTTAACAACCGGTGTCTTATTATATTTCATATATAAATTTTCTATTTTTAACATACACCCATCTCCTTGTAAATATTTTCCACAAACTGAACAACCATTTCCTTACTGTAGCCCATCATTTTCAGTTCCATAACAGGCGAAAACATCTGTTTTTTTATCTCTTCCAACTTTTTACTGTTTTCTTCCATTTTTATTTCATGTGCGATAAAAGTTCCTTTCCCTCGTATCGTTTCAATAATCTCCTGTCGTTCTAATTCCTGATATGCCTTTGAAACCGTACCTGGCGTCACCTGTAGGTCCATCGCCATTTTACGAACAGATGGAATTAAATCACCAGGTTTTAAGTAACCTTTCATAACATTGTATTTCATCTGTTCAATAATCTGTTCATAAATTGGTTTACTTCCTTTCAAATCCAAAGTAATCATATAAAACCTCCTTCCTGTTGTCTCATGATGCAAGTATTATTATTTTACTGTTCCAACTGTATCACTTGTTATGATACAGTTGTATCACATTGTGGTACACATGTCAATATATAAATTCAATGAAACTATCATACCAGAAAAACGAAATACTTCTTATAACTAAAAAAAAGCCGTCATGACTGACGACTTTTTCGCTCTTCCATTATCATATCTAAAATCCGAACGCCCATAATACCAAATATAAATCCCAAAATAGCACCCGCTATCACATCTGATGGAAAATGCACATACAAATATAATCTGGAAAGTGCAATTGCAACCGCTAATATGCCAGCGATTACTTTATAAATCCATTTAATCGGCATCATTAACATCACTGCAAAAAATTCAAATGCAATCATCGTATGCGCAGACGGAAACGAATAATCACTTAATTTATCAACCAAAAGCGTCACACCGCCAACCTGACTATACGGTCTTGGTCTTGCAAACGATTTTTTGATAATCATATTTCCAAAAATAAAACCTAACGAATACGAAATCGCAAGACAGCATCCACATTTACGCGTTTTTTTAATCAGTAATAAAAGAATTGCAATGACAATGAAAAACCATCCTTTATCTGCTAAAAAGGTTATCTTAGGAACAATCCAGTCTAATGTATCATTGTAAATATTATCTCGAATCCAATTCAATATACTAAAATCTATGCTTGTAATCCAATCTGATATCATGTATTTTCTAAATCCTTTCTATTTCTATAGCCCTATTTATTCTACCCGAAATACACATCCCGCAAATCGAGGAATATATAAATCTACAAAACCATTTTGCACCCAATGCTGTCTTGGTGCACATGGTTCTACGCCGCCATATATCTCCCACTGGCTATTCATCATCTCCACCAGTCTATGATTCCCCTCCATATAAAGGCGATACGATGGATAAGATGTATCACCAAAATGAAAGACAAACAATAACTGTTCATCTCTTACCTTTCTACAAAATGCATAAACCAAATCGCTTCCCATATCTTCCGATAACAGCCAAAAACATGCTTTATTGTATTCTTCATCATGCAAAGCTATATGATTAAAATACATACGATTGATATCCCTCGAAAAACGCGCAAACATTTGATGCATCGGAAACGGACGTAATGCCTCAAAATCCTGCGGACGATTGTGATCCCATTCACGAAATTGACCTATCTCATTTCCCATAAACTGTAATTTCTTTCCCGGGTGACAAATCATATATAATAACATCGCCCGGCATTGCGAAAATTTATCCTCGTAATCTCCATACATTTTATCCAGAATCGTCTTCTTTCCATGCACATTTTCATCATGCGAAAACTCCAACATATATAATTCATTATAAAAATAGTGAAATGAAAATAAAATGTCCTTATAATGTCTCTTACGTTCTGGTACAGGATAGGAAAAGAATTGCAAAGTATCGTGCATAAATCCCAAATCCCATTTATAATCAAATCCTAAACCTCCGTAACACACCGGAGTGGTTACATTCGGAAAACAGGTAGAATCTTCTGCAATCAACATAGCCGAAGGATGTATATTATGTAAACCTTCATTCCAATCCCGTATAAACCGCACACCCTGATGATAAATCCCCTGATTACAATCACCATTATAATATACGATATTCGACACTGCATCTACTCGCAATCCATCAAAATGATATTCCGAAAGCCAAAAATTTGCACAGGATTTTAAAAAGCTAGCCACTTCTCCTCTTGCATAAGCAAACTGATAAGAACCCCACTGGCTGTACCCACCATTTTCGTGGTTATTCTCATAAAGCGGATATCCATCAAAACAACCTAGTCCGTAATCATCTACCGCAAAATGAACCAACACAAAATCAAGAATAACGCCAATACCTGCCATATGACACGCATTTACAAATTGTTTTAACCCTTGTGGCGTTCCGTATCTTGAAGTAGCCGCAAAAAAACCTGTACTTTGATATCCCCAGGAAGCATCATGCGGATGCTCATGAATTGGCATAATCTCCACATGCGTATAACCGTTTTCTTTTAGATAAGGAATTAACTGTTTGGATAATTCCTCATATGTATACCATCTATCTCCATTCGCCTTCCAGGAACCAAAATGAATCTCATAAATATTAACTGGCTGATGATACCCTTTGCTTCTGTGTTCCATCCAATCCGCATCCGAAAAGCAATCCGTTGATAAATCCGTTATAATGGATGCCGAACAAGGACGAAGCTCCATGGAAAAACCATACGGATCCGCCTTATCAACGAAGCTTCCATCCTGATGATAAATACGAAACTTATATAAATCGCCCACCTTCGCATTTTTGACAGTCAAAGAATAGATTCCACCTCTTCCCTCGTTGCGCATAGGTAAATCATGCCACATGCTAAAGGATCCAATCAAAGCAACCTTGCTCGCTCTTGGTGCATACACACGAAATGCAACGCCATCTTCTACGAAATGTGCACCAAAATACTGATACGCAAACCATTCATTTCCTGAAAAAAAACTGTCCAGATTCATAAGCCAACTCCTGCAAACTTTCGATTAGCATATTATAAGGGATTTTTTCATAGTCGTCAAATTTGTGCATATACTAAAAAGAAGAAGTTTTAGGAGAATACAAATGCCTTACAACCATCAACATCCTTTTCAGCAAATCTCTGGATACAATAGTTTTTCGATGCTGGAATCTCTCATTCCATTTGTTGACTACTCCTTAAAACTTCCACTGGCACTTTTTATTAAATTCAACGAAATCAAACTCATCATTCAGACATTTCAAAACCAGGATTTATTATGCCAAATTGGTTTACATAATGAATCATCCAAGCCAACAGATATGCTATATGCACTAACCGGCATCCCACCTGAAGTATTTGATTTATTACAAAATATGTCCGAAAAAGGAAATAACGTCAATCCAGCAGACCTTTTTTCCGGACTCACTAACTTTTCTACAAATCCGATACCAAATGGTTTTGATCAAGTATCCTCTATGTTTTCTAACACAGCAACTGCTAACACATCAGACATTGATGACTTATTTGCAGCTTATGACAAAGAACATAGTCCACCTCCCCCTGAAAAAACAAGTAATTAATAAATAAAAACAAGGAGATTTCATATGGAATTCAAGGATTTAACAAACACAAAGGAATTTCAGAATTTACACCCCTTAAAAAAGCAAATCATTGAAGAACTTTATAACAGTTCCAAAAATACACCTATGGAACTGCTACTTCCCAAAGTCATGCATACAAACAAAGAACTTGGAAAAAGAAATTTAGGTTTTACAAAAGAAGAAAGTCAGCTTCTAATTGGCATTTTAAAAGAAAACATGAGCGATGATGAACGAAAAAAAGTAGATCTGATTATGGGATTTCTTGGTCGATAAAAAAAGAAGGGAAAGTGGTTAACATAACACTTTCCCTTCTTTTTTAATTTTTACGAAATTCTAATAATTCAAGTCCTTCATTATGCTCTAATACTGTATTAATTGTCCACTGATTGGTAAAGAGCAATAATGGATTCCCTTTCATATCCTTCACTTTCTTCACTTCATTTACACGCTTTAACGCATTTACATCTGTTGCTGGATCTTTAATCCAACGAATAAAGTTATATGGCAATGGTTCCAATTTAATTTCACAACCATACTCATTTTCTAATCGATACTTTAACACTTCAAACTGAAGGACACCAACTACACCAACAATAATTTCAGACATACCTGCTGTATACTCCTGGAATATCTGAATCGCACCCTCTTGAGCAATCTGCGTAACACCTTGAACAAACTGCTTACGTTTCATTGTATTTAGCTGAACAACACGACAAAAATGCTCTGGTGCAAAAGTAGGAATTCCTTCATATTCGAACTTCTTACCCGGTTGACATAATGTATCTCCTATCGAGAAAATACCGGGATCAAATACACCAATCACATCTCCTGCATAGGCCTCTTCTACAATCTTACGATCCTGTGCCATCAACTGCTGTGGTTGTGAAAGCTTCAATTTTCGTTTGCTCTGTACATGATAGACATCTTTATTTGCATCAAACTTACCAGAACAAACACGCATAAATGCGATACGATCTCGATGTGCCTTATTCATATTTGCCTGAATCTTAAATACAAATGCAGAAAATGCATCATCCATCGGATCGATATCCCCTTCATTAGATGTTCTTGGAAGTGGTGAACTTGTCATTTTTAGGAAATGATTCAAAAAAGTCTCAATACCAAAGGTATTCAACGCAGATCCAAAGAATACCGGTGTCAACTCACCACGATTCACTCTCTCCTGATCAAACTCTTCACTCGCACCGTCTAATAGTTCGATTTCTTCCATCAACTGGTTATATAAAACATCACCAATATCCGACTGTAAATCCTGATCATCAATGGAATACTCAGTCTCTGCTGCCTTTTTCGCACCACCTACAGATATAGCTTGGAATTTTGAAACCATTCTCGTTTCTCTATCATATACACCTTTAAAATCATGTCCAGAACCAATTGGCCAATTAATTGGACAGGTTTGAATCCCAAGTACTGTCTCAATATCATCTAACAATTCAAACGAATCCTTCGCAAAATGATCCATCTTATTGATAAATGTAAAGATTGGAATATGACGCATGACACAAACTTTAAACAATTTGATTGTCTGCGGCTCAACACCCTTTGCAGCATCAATTACCATTACTGCAGAATCAGCAGCCATCAAGGTACGATACGTATCCTCTGAGAAATCCTGATGTCCAGGTGTATCCAAAATATTAATACAATACCCATCATAATTAAACTGCATGACAGAGGATGTAACCGAAATACCTCTCTCCTTCTCGATATCCATCCAATCTGATACCGCATATTTTGAATTTGCCTTTCCTTTTACAGAACCAGCTGTATTAATGGCACCACCAAACAAAAGAAACTTTTCTGTCAATGTTGTTTTACCAGCATCTGGATGCGAAATAATCGCAAATGTCCTTCTCTTTTCTATCTCTTTTTTTAAATCTGCCATGAAAATGCTCCTATCATTCATTCTCTATTGGGTTATTCTACTTAATTCCAAGTTGCGTTACCCACTTAATTACTTTTCCTTTTTCGATTACAAGATGATTATTTCGACTCGAATACCCTTTTTTTGCATTTTTCTTTTGAATTCGATAAATCCATTTTTCAGCGTTAAGCGCTTCCCTGTAATCCATTTTCTGTTTTTTTGTATTTGCTTTGTTATTTTTCTTAAATTGATTTTTCACTTCCTGTTGTAACTTTTTTCGGGTTCCAACAGAAATTTTGCGCGAATTACCCATATAGTACTTTGTATTCTTCGTTAGTTTTGCGGATTTCACATCGCCAACTTTTCTCCACATTGTAGAATTTGGAATTTTTTCATATTTCTCATACTTTAGTGTTCTTCCACGAACAGAAAGAATATTATAATCCACCTGATCGCATGCACAATCAGACATACCAATCTCTCGAAGTGTATAATATTTCTTTGCATGTGCTGTATCCACACAGGTAAACAGCACACACACCGCAAAAGTAAAAATTATCATGTACAAAATGTTATGTTTATCAAGTTTTTTCAATTTCACGCCTAACCTCTTGCTCTCTTCCACTACAATCTAAAGTTCTACTTATTATTTTGCTACTATATTTACAATCTTACCAGGAACATAAATCTCTTTTACGATATTCAATCCCTCTAACTTATCTGCAATCGCCTCTTTACCCTTTGCAATCACATCATCTTTTGCTGCATCTTTGGCAATGTCAATGGTTCCCTTTGTTTTTCCGTTAATCTGAACAGGAATTGTAATTTCATCATCCTCCATAGCAGCCTTATCAAATGTTGGCCATGTAGTATGGAATACAGAATCTGTTTCTCCTAACATTTCCCAAAGTTCCTCACCCATATGAGGGGCAAATGGTGCAATCAACTTCACCAAAGTCTTGATTGTCTCTGTATCTACACCATCATTCTTTGTAAGCTCAACTAACTTGTTGTTGTACTCCATAAAACCAGAGATAACTGTATTCAATGAGAAACTCTCCAAACGAGTTGTAATATCATAAACCATACGATTACGAAGCTTCACTAACTCTGGAGTCTCCTTACCAGGATTCTCGATGTTCTTAACCGCCATAGTGTAAAGACGTGTAAGAAAACGATATACACCATCAATTCCACGATCATCCCAAATAGAATCTAACTCTGGTGGTCCAATAAATAACTCGTAAAGTCTTAATGAATCACATCCATAATCATTAACCATATCATCCGGAGATACGATATTACCTAATGACTTACTCATCTTAGTAGCCTGTCCTGTTACACGGTCACGACCACAAACCATACCCTGGTTAAATAACTTCTTAAATGGCTCCTCGAAATCAACCACACCAATATCATGTAAGAACTTGGTATAGAAACGAGCATATAACAAATGAAGAACCGCATGCTCTACACCACCGATATACATATCTACTGGCAAATATTTATCTGCTTTTTCTTTGTTAACTAATTCATTGTTATTCTTGTTATCTACATATCGTAAGAAATACCAAGAAGAACCTGCCCACTGAGGCATTGTATTTGTCTCACGCTTAGCTGGCTTACCACAGCAAGGACATGTTGTATTTACCCATGACTCAATTGCTGCAAGTGGTGATTCACCAGTTCCTGTTGGCTCATACTTCTCAACATCTGGAAGTAATACTGGAAGCTGTTCATCTGGAACAGCAACTGGACCACACTCTGGACAGTGAACGATAGGAATTGGCTCACCCCAGTATCTCTGACGAGAGAATACCCAGTCACGAAGCTTGTAGTTCGTTGTCTTCTTACCATAACCCATTTCTTCAATCATGGCTGGTGCTTCCTTCTTAAGCACTGCAGATTCCATACCATTCCAGTCACCGGAATTAATCATAGTTCCTACAGCATCTGTATAAGCCTCTGTCATATTTTCAATTTCCTGACCATCCTTGGCAATAACCTGAATGATAGGAAGATCAAATTTCTTTGCAAACTCAAAGTCACGATCGTCATGTGCAGGTACACACATAATTGCTCCTGTACCATAATCTGCTAATACATAATCAGATAACCAGATTGGTGTCTTCTTACCATTTAAAGGATTGATTGCATAAGAGCCTGTGAATACACCAGTCTTTTCCTTATCCTGCATACGGTCTACATTTGACTTCATGGAAGCATCATAAATGTACTTCTCAACCGCCTCTCTTGTCTCATCTGTTGCAAGTTCTGCAGCCAATGCATGCTCTGGTGCAAGTACCATAAAGGTTGCTCCCCAAAGTGTATCTGGACGCGTTGTATATACTGTAATACTCTCATCCATGCCATCTACTTTAAAATTAACCTCTGCACCATGTGATTTACCAATCCAGTCAGACTGCATCTTCTTAACCTTCTCTGGCCAGTCAAGTGTATCTAAATCCGATAACAAACGATCTGCATATGCAGTAATCTTTAACATCCACTGACGAAGATTCTTCTTTGTTACCTCTGAATGACAACGCTCACATTTACCATCTACTACCTCTTCGTTTGCAAGACCTGTCTTACAAGATGGACACCAGTTAATTGGCATCTGCTTCTCATAAGCAAGACCCTTCTTGAACATCTGAGCAAAAATCCACTGTGTCCACTTATAATAGTTCGGATCAGTCGTATTCACCTCACGGTCCCAGTCATAGATTGCAGCAATCTCATTCATTTGACGTTTGAAGTTAGCTACATTCTGCTCAACTGCAACGCTTGGATGAACACCATTCTTAATCGCATAGTTCTCTGCTGGAAGACCAAATGCATCCCATCCCATTGGATGAATCAAATAATATCCCTGCATCATTTTGTAACGACTCCAAACATCAGAGATTACATAACCTCTCCAATGTCCTACATGAAGACCATTACCTGATGGATATGGAAACATATCCAAACAATAATACTTTGGTTTCTTACCATCTTCTACGTTAATTGGATCTTTTTCCCATTTGTCACGCCATTTTCCTTCAATCAGCTTATGATTGTATGCTGTTGCCATTTTCCTGACCTCCTAAAATTATATCGTAAAGGGATATCTCCATCCCTTCCAAATCACGTTAAAAGCCATAATTTTCCTATCATTGCATTAACCTATTTATTGTACCATACAATTGCCTTTTGTCAAGAAACGCCAGGAAATATATAAATTGTTTTGTCACACTTTCTAATCATCCGCATAATATAAAGTGTAAAGATAAATGGAGGATTTCCTAATGGGAGACTTATCAGCAACAAACTGTGGCTGCGGCTACAGTAACAATGGTTTTGGTGGTGGAAACTGCTGCACCTGGATTATTATTTTAATCCTTCTCTTTGGTTGTGGCGGCTGTGGTGACAATGGATTTTTCGGTGGAAGAAGCGGTGACTGTGGTTGTGATGGTTATAGCAATGCGTTCGGTGGTGGAAGCTGCTGCACTTGGATTATCATCTTAATCCTTCTCTTCTCTTGTGGTGGCTGTGGCAATAACAACGGTTGCGGCTGCTAACATTCTAATTATCTTCGTGGTGTCACGTCTGGAAACCACAAAAAGGCTGGAGTATCACTCCAGCCCATTTTCTATTCTACTGCTATACCGGCATATTTGCATGCTTTCTCTCAATCATTTTCTCTTTCTTATTGGATAATCGAATCATATCATTATATAAAATCTCTCTCGTCAATTCTGGTCGTATTTCTTCATCCACAAAACCGTTTTCTAAAACAACACGACTATTCATATAACATGCACGATATTTTTCAATTTGTTGCTGCAAATACTTTTTTTTTTCTTCTCCATGCATTTGTCGAAGTGTTCCCTGACAAATCACTGCAACAGCACCCTCTGCCTTCATAACAGCCACTTCAGCTCCTGGCCATACATAATGTCGGTCTGCTCCTAACTGCTTACATCCCATAAAAATATATGGTCCACCGTAACCCTTTCTCAATATTACCGTAAGCTTTATCGTGGTTGCCTGTGCATATGCCTGTATCATTTTAGCACCATGTCTGATTAATCCTTTATGTTCCTGCTCTGCTTCCATCACAAATCCAGTCGAATCCGCCAATGTAATAATCGGAATATTATAACAATCCAAAAACTGGACAAACCGGGCCGCCTTATCTGCACTGTCGCAGTCAATCGAGCCATTTTTGCACCATGTCTGATTTGCCACAACACCAACTGTAATGCCACCTAATCTACCAAGTCCAACCACAATATTTTTTGCAAATTCTTCATGCACTTCTATAAAACTATCATCATCTAACAATTCACAAATCACCATTTTTACATCATATGGTGCATGATGATCCTTTGGAAGTAGTTTTTCAATATTCCATAAATCTTTTCTCTGATATCTTCTGGTTCTATAATTTAACGACTCTGAAAAGCACGGTGGAAGCAAATCTACCAGTGCTCTGACCCTCCTAAAGCAAGAACGTTCATTAGAATCTCTAAAATGCGCTACACCACTAACCGATGCGTGAATCTTAGCGCCGCCTAGTTCCTCAATCAGATAATTCGTTCCCTGTACCTCATTTACAACCTTCGCACCCGTTACAAACATATTACTTACATCATCTATTGTAAATACAAAATCCATTAAACCAGGCGAATATACAGCTCCGCCTGCACACGTACCTGCTATCACAGCAATTTGTGGAATTACACCAGAGGCCATCGCGTTGTATCGAAACAATTCTCCACACCCAGCTACTGCTGCTGCACCTTCCTGTATACGTGCACCTCCACCATCATATATTCCAATAATAGGTTTCTTATTTTTCAGTGCTTCTTTTAAAATCGCAATGATTTGTTGACTATGCTGATATCCAAAAGTTCCACCCATGTAAGTAAAATCCTGTCCATAAAAATAAACGCGACTACCAAATATATTACCATAACCTGTTATCACGCCATCATATTCAGAAACCGAATTTTCATTTAATGGATATTGCTCTACAAAACTCCCCGAATCAAACAATTGCTCAATTCGTTCTAAAATGTGTAATTTATCCTTATTATGTTGCTTTGCTATACTATACGGATTAATCCTTTCTAAATGCATTTTCTTTTCCCCATTTTCCATATGCTAATTTCAGAGAAAGTATATCATAATTTCTTACGATTGCAAACGGATTTTCTTCCCTTTTCATTGCATTTATAGTATGATTATAAATAATTATATATAGGTAATTGCGAAACTCAATTTAGGTGGTTGAAAGTTGTACAATATAAACAAATCCAAGTTGGGCCGCTTTCGCTTAGTTCTGTAAGTAACGGTA
>JAUNJF010000058.1 GCA_030533405.1 Eubacteriales bacterium | reverse complement strand
AATAAAAGAGCAAAGAGTTGTATACTCTGCACTCTATATATTACGAATTTGAATTTGTAAGAAGGAAGACATGAGAGCATTATTGGTTATAGATATTCAAAAGTCATATATTACAAAATATGAAACTGATATTGTATATATTAAGAACACGAAGAAACTTCGCAGTGGAATGGTAACAGATGAGTTTGCAGACAACCTCATTCTTGCATCAGATAATGTGTTTTGCAAAAAACAGGCGGATGCCTTTTCATCTGAAGAACTGATTTCATATCTTAAATCAAAGGGCGTTTCAGAGATAGAGATGCTAGGTGTATCCAATTTGCCGAGATTTGAAAAGACCAAAGAGGATCTTAAAAAAATAGGGATAATATTAAAGTAAACAATTAGATTAATTTGAACTTGATGGAGGTAATATTGTATGTGGTTTGTTTTCGCGTTACTGTCTGCAATATTTGCAGCACTTACCTCTATACTGGCGAAGGTCGGCATAGATGGAGTAAACTCAAATCTTGCAACGGCTATCAGAACTGTTGTGGTTGTAGTTATGGCTTGGGGTATGGTTTTTTTGACAAATGTACAAAATGGCATAACAGAGATTAGTAGAAAGAGCTGGATATTCTTGATTTTATCAGGCTTAGCAACAGGAGCTTCTTGGCTATGTTACTACAAAGCATTACAGATTGGGGATGCGTCAAAAGTTGTACCGATAGATAAATTAAGCGTAGTAATTACTTTAGTGTTGGCATTTGTGTTTTTGCACGAAGATTTTACAATCAAGTCGTTGATAGGATGTATTTTGATTGGAATAGGAACATTGATAATGGTTTTGTAATTTTACATAGAACAGAAATTTTCAGGTTTTAGGTCGTATTTCTTGACATTTGATGATGGAGCAAGACTTGAAATAATGAATAAGCCAGAGATGGAAGATGGGCAAAAGACATTAACCAGGACAGGCTTTATACATCTTGCATTTTTTGTTGGAAGCAAAGAAAAAGTTGATGAACTTACAAAAACTCTTAAGGAGGCTGGATATGAGGTAATAAGTGGTCCAAGGATAACCGGAGACGGATATTATGAAAGCTGTGTTGTAGGAATTGAGGGTAATCAAATTGAGATTACGATATAGAAAATTTTATGAAGAAAAGAGAGAAATAAAATGGTTGTATATTTTTTACGTTGGGTAATTACCCTTGCTGTTGCATTTATTGCAGGAAAATTGATGTGTAAAATAAAAATGCCATCAATTCTGGGATGGTTAATCGTCGGAATGTTGTTTGGACCACATGCCATTGACCTTATGCCACAGGAGATTTTAGATACAGGATGGTACAAAATCATTATTATGTGGATGCAATGTGCATTCGGTGTTATGCTTGGCTCTGAACTGATTTTGAAAAAGCTTAGAAGCTATGGGAAAGCACTGGTAATTACCACTTTGACACAATCACTGGGAACATTTGCGGTAGTTAGTCTTGCGTTTGGACTCGTTTTTATCAGTATGGATGTTCCAATATATCTTGCGTTTGTTTTTGGAGGTATTGCCCTTGCGACGGCACCGGCCCCTGCGTTGTCTATCGTAAATGAGTTTCACGCAAAGGGCCCGGTGACTGATACACTGCTTCCTATGACTGTTCTGGATGATGTTGTAGGAATTGCAGTATTCTTTACTGTAAATTCCTTGGTGGAGAGAGAAGCTTCAGGTGGTGCAGTGCCCCTCTATATGATTCCTGTTATGATTTTTTTACCGGTTGTTATCGGTTTGGTTGTAGGATTTCCAACCGGAATGTTGTTAAAAAAGGAGAATAAGAAGGCAGGGACTCTTGTTGTACTTCTTTTTGGAATTACTGTAACAATGTTGATTGGCTGGATGACCAACACTTTTTTACTATCAGGTATTACATTGAATTATATGCTGATGGGAGTTTCTTTTGCCGCAGTCTTCTCAAATATTGTTACAGAAGAACGACTGAGTGAAATTTCGGATTATTTTTCTCCGATACTTGGGATTTGTTTACTTGCTGCAATAGTAGACCTAGGGGCACCATTGGACTATCATCTTATACTCGGTGCAGGTTTATACACTATTATCTATATTCTGGCGAGAGCATTCGGGAAATATTTTGGTGCAATGGCCGGAGCAAGGATAACGCATATGCCTGATACGGTAAGAAAATATCTCGGACTTACTCTGCTCCCGCATTCGGGCGTTTCACTTGTCTTTACGGGAATTATATGTACCACACTTTCGTCATCTTCGCAGCTTGTACAGCTTGTGCAGGGTACCATTGCTGCAGCGGCTGTCATCAATGAATTCATTGCAGTGATTGCTGCAAAGAAAGGATTTGAATTGGCAAAAGAGATATAAGCCCGATGAAGCTATTTTATACTTGGCATAGCCGTACGACTATACTTATAATACAAATATATGTTATGTTCGTACGGCTATAATTTTAGTTCATGAAATAAATATGTTCGTACGGCTGAATTAGCTGAATGGAAGAAATGGATAAATTACCATATTATTCTGTTTTTGAAAAAGGAGTTGCATATGAAGATAACAAGTGCCGGGGATTTTGGAAGGGCAATACATCAACAGAGAAAAAAAGAGGATATACACAGAGCTATTTGGCTGAGGTAAGTGGATTTAGTACGAGCTTCATCTCGGATTTGGAGAACGGAAAGGTTACAGCGGAGCTTGGGAAGGCTATAGTTCTTGCAGATCTTTTGGGAATTGATGTGGAGATGAATGCGAGGTTATAAAAGGATGAAAGAATTGCAGTCTTTTGGTGAGTCTGAAAACACACATTAATTTGAAGTTGTAGGAGAATTCTATGGACAAGCGTATAGAAAAACAGTTGGCATTTTCTTTAGAAATTGACAAAGTAAAAAATATATTCAGACAAACACATTTATCAGGGAACGGCAGAAATGAAAATGATGCCGAACATTCTTGGCACATGGCAATTATGGCATATCTTCTTCGAGAATATTCTAACGAGGATATTGATATTGCCAAGGTCATGTTGATGTGCTTAATCCATGATATAGTTGAAATTGATGCAGGTGACACATACGCTTATGATGCAGAGGCATTGCAATCACAAAAAGCAAGAGAAGATGCTGCAAAACAGAGAATATTTGCTATATTGCCCGAAGAACAAGCGCAAGAGTTGATTGCTTTATTTGATGAGTTTGAAGAATATGAAACCGCAGAGTCCAAGTTTGCTCATGCTATGGATAACATTCAACCGCTTATCTTGAATAATAGCAATAATGGTGGGGATTGGCGGGAACACGATGTTACCGTAGAGCAAATTTATAAAAGACAGAGTAAAACAAAACTGGGATCTGAAAAGTTGTTTGAAATAACAGACTACATCATTCAAGAAAATGTTAAAAAAGGAAATTTAAAGTATTAAATTTCAGTCTTACAGAGAGGCTGAAAAGCAACAAAAGATTTGAAGTTTACGTAGTGTAATCCGCTGCATAAAATATGTGGTGGATGTATATAATATCCATGAACTATTTGCGTATAATCTGATGCTTTGTATATAGCCTACTTGCGCATAATCAAAGAATACAGAAATTAATTATCTGCGCATAATCAAAAAAACAAAAAGGCGTATATCTGCGCATAATTTAGAGGTGCTTATGGTGGAAGGGGCACGTCGAATCGGCAAATCTACCATCTGTGAGGAGTTCGGAAAAAAAGAATACGAAAGTTATATTCTAATTGACTTCGCAAAAAAGGATAAGGAAATTGAAATATATTTTCAAACATATTTGAATTTCCTTATCCTTTTTTTATGTTATTGCAAACTCATTTTGGGAAAAAACTTACAGAAAGAAAATCACTTATTATTTTTGATGAGGTACAGATGTTTCCACAGGCACGAGCTGCTATAAAATATCTGGTGGCAGATGGAAGATATGATTATATAGAAACAGGGTCTCTCATATCCATCAAAGAGAACGTAAAGGATATTGTAATACCATCCGAGGAACGGCACATCAATATGTATCCATTGGATTTCGAAGAGTTTGCTATTGCACTGGGCGAGGAATTACTCATAGAGTATATCAAAAAGTGTTTCGAAAAGAAAGAACCGTTGGAAAGAGGGATGCACAATAAGGCAATGCTGTTGTTTCATCAGTATATGCTTGTGGGTGGTATGCCAAAGCCGGTTGTGGCATTTGTCGAGAATAAAAAGGATTTCACAGAGGCAGATAGGGAAAAGAGAGATATCCTCAGATTGTATCGTGAAGATATTATGAAGATAGAAGCGAGATACAGAGGCAAAGTACTTTCAATTTATGATCAGATTCCGGGATTTCTTTCACGGCATGAAAAACGAATTGTATTTAAACAGTTGCAGGATGGTAGTTATGCAGAGCAATACGAAGAAACATTTTTTTGGTTAGCGGATTCTATGATATCCAATGAGTGCTTCTTGTGTAATGATCCAAATGTAGGATTATCATTAAATGAAACGAGAAGCTATGTTAAGTGTTATTTGGGAGATACGGGACTC
>JAUNJF010000057.1 GCA_030533405.1 Eubacteriales bacterium | reverse complement strand
TTAAAAAGCTACTTCGCATTTGAGTGGAGGAAGAGGAGATGAAGAGGGAACGTGATTTGAACATGGATTTGATGCGGTTTGTGTGTATGTTCATGGTCATTTCTCTCCATTATTTTGGAGAGGGGGGGGGTACAGCTTCACCGGACGCATCGAGTTTTAATGTTCTCTTTGGCAGCTTAATCGTTGTATTCTGCCGTGGTGCAGTAAATTGTTTTTTTATGAATACAGGCTACTTTCTTCCTGCGTTAAAGGAACAGAAAATCAACTTGAGAAATTCCTTTACCGGGGTGAAGAAATTATATGTGCAAGTATGGTGTTATTCGTTTTTTGTTTTTTCGATCGCAATTTTAATGGGATTATCCCAATTTAGCATAAGCGGTTTTTTGAGAGCCATTTTTCCATGTTTAGGAAACCAATATTGGTTTATAACTGTTTATCTTTTGATTGCTCTTTTAAAGCCCTTTTTAGCTAAACTGGGGGAATCTCTTTCGAATCAGGAATTAAAAATAGGACTTGCAATTCTGTTTGCGTTCGATGTGATACAGGCTGTTTACGGAGTGAATGTTTTTAATGAGCAAGGTAACGGATTTTTACATGCTGTTACAATGGTGGCATTTGGATATTCATTGAGGCGGGGTGTGGTTCGGTCGATAAATAAATGGCAAGCTATTCTGCTGTACTTTATTGCCTGCATCGCACTTAGAGGAAGCGGAATTATTATAAACAGAATTCCAATGAGCCCAATCTCATATTGGGAAAATATGATGGTATACAATTCGCCATTAGTTGTTTTGATTGCTTATGCCGTCTTCTGCTTTTTTAGTGATGTTAAAGTCAAGACGACTATTTTTTCTAAATTTTCTGGTTCTGTACTGGCGGCCTATCTGATTCAGGATCACTCCACTATGAGAGAGAACTTTTGGCGTGATATTGTACATTGCGACAGCTTTTATAGTAGTACATTGATGCCCCTCCATTATCTGGTATCTGTAGCATTGATACTCGTGGGAGGCATATGCATCGACTATTTCTCTAAACGGATTTTAATTGTGTTACATATTATATATTTAAGAAGGAGATGCGAAAATGAAAAATAGATTAACGAGTGAAGAAATAAAAAGTGTAGAAATTGGAATATTGGATATTGTTGACGGGGTTTGCAAACAGAATCGATATCAATACTTTCTGGGGTATGGAAGCTGCCTTGGAGCTGTCAGACATAAAGGATTTATTCCATGGGATGATGATATTGACATTATAATGCCCAGACCAGACTATGACAATTTCCTAAAAAACTTCCATGATAAAAACGGGAGATATAAAGTAGTAACGTACTTGGCAGGAAAAGATTATTGGCAATCATTTTCTAAAGTTGTTGATACAAGAACAATTTTGAAAGAAAGAGAGGCTGTGGGATATTCTGGCGGGGGGGTATATAGATGTGTTCCCGATTGACGGATTTGGTTCAGCATATAGTCCGGCAATTGCACATTTCAATAGGTTAAAGAAAACTCTCCGTCGAGGGTATTCGTATATTTACAATAAGCAAGATTCTTTCAAAGACCGCACATCGATGGCTTTATATTTGTATCAGCATTTTTTTACATTTGATACAGTGATGCGGTTCGAAAATAAAATGGCACACAAGTGCCCATATGAATCAAGTGAGTTAGTTGGGGTTTGGACATCTCCGTATGAATCGCAAAAGGAAATATTCCATAAGGAAGTGTTTTCTGATTTTGAACTGCTTGAATTTGAAGGAAATCATTACCCGGTTCCGTGTATGTATGATGTCTACCTGACACAACTATATGGTGATTATATGAAACTTCCGCCAGAGTGTGAACGGGCATCGCACCATTCATTTGATTTATATTGGAAATAGTTTGTTACGATGCGCGGGAGATCAAATCATGGAAAGAAATGCAATAATTTTGGCAGCCGGAAAATCAAATCGTTTTGCACCGTTCACATATGAAAAACCGAAAGGACTATTTAAAGTTAAAAATGAGATATTGATAGAACGTCAGATAGAACAGTTGCTCAAGGCGGGAGTAAAAGATATTTATGTTGTTGTTGGATATATGAAGGAGAAATACTTTTATTTAGAACAAAAATACGGCGTTAGACTGTTGATCAATAATGATTTTGGAAAGTACGGGAACCTATATTCTCTTTATATAGCCCGAGAATACCTGACTAATACGTACATTTGTTGCGCAGACCATTATTTTATTGATAATCCTTTTATGTACGCCAACTGCGATAACCATTCCTACCGCGCCTGCTCGTATTTAAGCGGTAAATTCAAAGAATTTGCAGTAAGATTTTCAGATGCTGATGTTATAACAGCAATGGAGGTAGGTGGTGAAAATTCCTTTGCAATGGTAGGCCATGCCTATATGAATGATAAATTCAGTGAGGTATTTAGAACATTGATGGAGAATGAGATAGCTGATTTTGGCGTTGCGTCAATGTTTTGGGAAGAATTTTATGGAAAGCATATAGAGCAGCTTACTTTTTACATTAGGGAATTTGAAGCAAATAAAATTTTGGAGTTTGATAGTATAGATGATCTCCGAGCTTTTGATTCGGAGTTTCTGCTAAATTTAGATTCAGAAATAATAACTAATATCTGCAAAACTTTGCATTGCAATCCAAACGACATTAAAGATATTTCGGTAATCAATGCGGGGCTTACTAATGTTTCCTTTGCTTTTACGGTGGCAACTCGTAGAGCGGGCTTTGGGACTTCCGTGAGTGATTCTGTGAAATATGTATATCGTCATCCTGGCGGAACAGCAGGAAACCTTATCGATCGTCGGTCAGAACTTTTTGCACAGATGGCTGCTAAAGATATTGGAATAGACAAATCTGTTATCCACATGGACTTATCTGGATGGAAGATTTCATATTTTGTGCCAAATGCGAAGAACTGTGACTTTGAAAAAAATGAAAACCAGCTCGTTACAGCAGTTGACTATCTGCATAGACTTCATTCGATTCAACCTGATTGTACGGTAAAAGTATTTGATAATGTGCTGGAAGGTAAGAAATTGATGTCAATAGCGTCTGCGACAAAAGGTAATCTTCAGAAGGAGTTTGCAGTTATAATTGAAAAAATCGACAGGTTGTATTCGCTTGTAAAAGCAGATGCACAAAGATTGGGCTATGGATTGGTTCTTTGTCATAATGATACATACGAGCCTAATTACCTGTTTGATGAAGCAGGTGAAATGTATTTAATTGACTGGGAATATGCCGGGCTGAACTACGCTGCTAATGATATTTGTTGTATTCTTTGTCGTTATGATTGGACTGAACAGCAAATAAGTAAATATCTGAAAGCTTATGTGGGACGAGAATTGACAAAAGACGAACATAGATATTATATGGCTTTTCTTCCCTTATGCGCATTTTATTGGTTCTGTTGGGGGCTTTATAAAGGTAGCGTAGGTGACGACGATAGTTTTTTCTTTTTACCTGCATATAGAAATTTAGTAAGATTTATAGATGTTGCTCTAGATAGTTACGAGCATAGATAGAAGCGGTAGTGATAAGATTAAGGAGGATGACTACCTATGAATATAGCAATGATATTGGCTGGAGGAAGTGGCCTCAGAGCAGGGGGAAAACGGCCAAAGCAGTTTACAGAAGTTCTTGGGAAACCAGTATTGGCTTATACTTGTGAGATTTTTGAGGCGAATGATCGGATAGATGCGATTGAAGTTGTTTGCCATTATGAATGGATTGATTATTGCAGAGAAATGATTGCAAAATATGACTTAACTAAGGTAAGATGGATTGTTTCGTGTGGAAAAACTTTTCAAGAATCTGTGATGAATGGCATTGAACATTTAAAGAGATTTGTTGATGAGGAATTGAGACTTGATGATAATATATTTATCCAGTATGGGGGAGCACCTTTTACGAGTCAAAAAATCGTTGACGCAGTTATTGATATGACAAAAGAAAGAGGAAGCGCTGTTACTGGAACTCCGTGCTATCAATTGCTCTCTATGAAAGATTCGTCTGATGATACAAAAAGTAGTATTGGAGTAAATAGGGATAATTATATTCAGATCGCTTGCCCATATGGTTTTAGATTCTCGTATCTTATTGACATTTATAAAAGAGCTGAGGATTTGGGGTTATTAGAAACAACAGATCCACATACTACAAGCCTTATGTTCGCATTGGGGGATGCGATTAATTTGGCATATGGGGATCAAACCAATATTAAAATAACAACAAAAGAAGATTTAGAGTTATTTAAATGGTATGTGCTGGCAAAGAGTAAGTATATTGTTCAAAATGGAGGAACATTCGAATGATAGCGTCGAAGTTTTTTAAAGATAAGATACTAATGATTACAGGAGGCACTGGTTCTTTCGGCTCCACTGTGTTGAAACATTTTCTGGATTCAGATTTGGCTGAAATCCGTATCTTCTCGCGTGATGAGAAGAAGCAAGACGATATGCGCCATGACCTGCAAGCCAAGCACCCGGATTTGGCCGCAAAAGTCAAATTTTACATAGGCGATGTGCGCAATATGCGCTCAGTAC
>JAUNJF010000056.1 GCA_030533405.1 Eubacteriales bacterium | reverse complement strand
TTTAATACCCATGCAATCTACCCGTCTTCAAATTCGGATTCCATACTGTCATCATTGATTTTGACACCATAGCTTGCGGATTCCGGTATAATATCCTTCGTAAGCAGAATCGTTTCTTTTGGTCCATCCACAAGGAAGTTTCCGGGTCAGACAAATACTGCATTCTCATACACACCAATAAATCTGATAAACGGAATGATTTTACATAATTTTGATAATAACCATTAGTAGAGAGATAATATTATAAAACAGATTGCATTTTTGTCACGAAAATTATATAATAATCGTGACAAAATAAGGAGAGTGGTTTTATGACTAATAGCATTTATGCGGAAATAAAAAAGAGGATAGAGATAGCTGAGGTCGGAACTGTATTTGTTACTTCGGATTTTACGGATATTGCAACTACTACAACAGTAAGAAAATGTCTTGGGAGACAGGTGGAAGAAAAGAATATCCGCAGGATTTTAGATGGAGTATATGAAAAGCCGACATATAGTAAGCTACTTAAAGAGTATATTCCTGCAAATCCTGAAAGGGTAGCATATGCTATTGCCCGAAGTTTTCATTGGACCATTGCTCCGTGCGGAGATGTAGCATTAAATAAGTTGGGACTATCTACACAGGTTCCGGTTGTTTGGTCCTATATCAGTGACGGTCCTTATAGAAAATTTTCGTGGGATAATATAACATTGTCTTTTAAGCACCGTGCAAATAGAGAGATTTCATTTATGTCTGAGACGACCACTTTGGTTGTTGAGGCATTAAAGACATTGGGAAAAGAGCGGATTGATGAGAGGATTATCTTGAGCTTAAAAAATAGATTACCTGAGGCGGAAAAGAAAAAGATGTTAGAGGAAGCAACAGGTGTAAGTGAATGGATATATGCAGTGATCAGAAAGGTGTGTGCTGAATAGTGAAAGAAGTTGCTAAATTACAGATAAAGGATAGAACAGAATTGTTTCAGGCTACTGCAATTTCTATGGGAATGCAACCTAATGTAATCGAGAAAGACTTTTGGGTATGTTTTATGTTGGATCATTTATTCCATGATTGCAGGTACAAAAACGCTTTCGTATTTAAAGGTGGAACAAGCCTTTCTAAATCATACCATGTTATTGAGCGGTTTTCCGAGGATATAGATTTGATTTTGGACTGGCGAAAAATAATTAATGACGAGGTAAATCCTTGGGAAGAAAGGTCAAAAACCAAGCAGGATTTATTCAATAAGCAGATTAATTCGGAAGCAGCAAAATTCTATAAAGAGGAATTGATACCCCAGTTGAATAGTGAAATGAAAGAAAAACTGGGGGATGGAGAATGGATTTCGGTTGATACAGAAGATGAGATGGTGGTTAATTTTTATTATCCGCAGATATTTGAGGCTGAGTATTTACGCTCTTGTGTAAGATTGGAAATTGGACCATTGGCAGAATGGATGCCATCTCATGAGACAAGCGTAACTCCATTTGCAGCCGAAAAATATCCGGATATTTTTTCGCAAAAAGAAACTTCGGTTTTGACCATTGATGTTGAGAGAACTTTCTGGGAAAAACTCACCATATTACATAAAATTGCAAATTTCCCGGAGGGAAAGCCGTTGCCTGCCAGATATGCAAGACATCTATATGATGTGTATAATATGGGCAATTCATGGGTAAAGGAAAGAGCATTTAAACGAAAAGAGTTGTTAGAAAAAGATGTGGCATTTAAGCAGAAATTCTATTATGCCAAAGGTGCACATTATGAAACTGCAACCTTAGAAAACATTATGCTTGTACCGGGAGAGCGGATACATAAAGAATTAGAAGATGATTATCAGGCTATGCGGAATATGATATATGGAAATATACCGGAATTTGAAGAGATTCTTGAGTTCCTTGAAAAGTTGCAGGAAGAAATACATGGGTTGGAATAGTTGCATTAGGCTTGGAAACCATATGCGAAGAGAGAAAGGTAATGTGTGGGATGATAAAAGATGATAGAATATACCAAGTGCTTCTGAAGTACAATTTTGATTTGTTCAGAGGAGATAAAAATATCACAGAATATATGAGAGAACATTGCAATCAATTTTATTGTGATATCTGCGATGCAGTAAAGGGTGACAATTCCTTTCTGGGAGAAGACTTTGTAAATCTATTAAAAGACGAGTTGGGGGAACTTCAGGACATTTGTTTAATCATACCGGAAATTCTTGAATTAAATGATAGAGGGTTAATAAAGGCTACATATGAAAAAGGTTTTCAGTTATTTGAAAGAATGAAGCCATATTTTTATACCAGATATTCATGGAGGGAAAACGGTGGTTTCTATTATAGAATCCGACAGGGTGATTTTCGTATAAAAGCTGGAGAAGACAGTAAAGAGAAAAAAATGCAGCTGTTTCACATTAAAAAGACACTGAGAAATCGAGTAGGTGCTTATCGGTATAGTGTCGCGGGATCTCCTTGCTTATATCTTGCAAGTGATAGAGAATTAGCGTGGTTTGAGTGTGGGATGCCAAAGCAATTTAGTTACTGCCAAATGCTTATTGATGAAGACAATGATAACGGCTTGGTCTTGGTAGATTTTTCTTTCAGACCAGTAGATGTACTATCCAGTATTACTTGTTGGTTACTGAATGCAAGACGGCAAGATAAGAAAGATGTGGATTTGATTTATAAATTTTTGCTCAGATACATAATGGTATATCCAATTGCGGCAGCATGCTCTGTTAAAGTAAAAGATAGGAATACCAAATTTGTTGAAGAATATGTGTTTCCGCAGTTGTTTATGCAATGGATAAGGGAGACTGATGAATTTGATGGAGTAAGATATAAGTCTTCACTTAATACGAATCTTGTTGACGGTATGGGGGCAATTAATATTGCACTACCTGTAAAGGAGTATAGAGCGGATGGACTGGATAGAAGATTAGCTGAAAAAATTACTGTTTCAGATATAGGATATCTTGATGTAAATTGTGATTTTCAGAAGTACAATGATATATTAGAAAAAATAAAAGATTATATCAATGGTATTCAAATGTTTATGAACCAAGTACCTTTTTATGGCGATTATATGATAGAATTGACAGATGTCTGTAAATGTGTAATCAAAACATATAATGCACTGATGGAAGGCAATTACCAAAATAGCGAACTCATTTTTAGTTATTTGGATTTGCTCTATGATCATGCAAGTTTACTGTATGCAAATCGTGATTTTAAGATTCAGGAATGCATTAATAAAACAGAGGCACGGCATAGACAGGCTATAGATGAAGAAAAAATAAAAGAACAGTTTGAAGAATTTCATCAATTGATGAATCAAATACTTCATAAGCATGCAGTGTTTGATTTCAGATTTGAAAATCTGGGGAATTATGAGAATTTATAAGAAGATTTCTGGAGTTTTACATTAAATACATACAAATAAAAGAAGAAAAAATGAAAAAACAATGATATGAGTCCGTACTAATGGACACCGAATAAATTATACTGAAACCAAGATAAGGAACGAACTAACCTTATTCTTGGCTGAATGGGAATCAAGATAGGAGCAGTCCGTCTTGGTTCCTTTTTCTTTGAAAAATGATATCCAATATTTGCAAATGCAAATTGAGTATTCGCAATTTGTGTGGTATAATGGTACCAGTGTTAATTGGCATAGTATTGTTGATGAGAAAGGGAAAAATTATGGCAATTAGTTATAATGGTTTATGGAAACTGCTGATTGATAACAACATGAATAAAGGCGATTTATGTAAGAAAACCGGTCTTAGTTCCAGCACGATGGCAAAGATGACAAATGGTGAGTCTGTTAAGCTGTCTGTGTTGGAAAGAATATGTAAGGAACTGGATTGCAATTTTGCAGATCTTGTAGATTATGTTGATGACAGCAAAGTAAGTAAGAAATAATAACCTATCAGGAGGAAGATGAAATGGCAATTGATAATAAAAAGGAACAAGAGCGAGAAGAACTGCATCGAGCTATATGGGCGATTGCAGACGAGCTTCGTGGGGCAGTAGATGGATGGGATTTTAAAAACTATGTTCTTGGAACTATGTTTTATAGATATGTTTCTGAAAACCTTACAGCATATATCAACGAAGGAGAGGCAGAAGCCGGTAATAAGGATTTTGATTATGCAAAAATGAATGATGCCGATGTGGAGGAGGCTAGAGAGGGTCTGGTTGAAGAAAAAGGATTCTTTATACTCCCGTCAGAATTATTTTGTAATGTCAGGGCGAAGGCTGCCAATGATGAGAATCTTAATGAAACATTGGAGAGAGTATTTAATCATATTGAGGAATCAGCGAAAGGTAGCGAATCAGAAGGAAGCTTTGCCGGATTGTTTGATGATTTTGATGTGAATAGTAACAAACTTGGTTCTACTGTTGCAAAGCGTAATGAGAGACTTGTTAAGCTTCTTGATGGTGTAGCAAATATGAATCTCGGTTCTGTTAAGGACCATGATATAGATGCGTTTGGAGATGCATACGAGTATCTTATGACAATGTATGCTTCTAATGCGGGTAAGTCTGGTGGAGAATTTTTTACACCAGCCGATGTTTCGGAGCTTTTGACACGACTTGGAACAGTAGGAAAGAAAACAATTAATAAGGTGTATGACCCTGCCTGTGGTTCTGGTTCTCTTCTTCTTAAAGCAGAAAAGGTTCTCGGAAAGGAAGCAGTATTAAATGGCTTTTTCGGACAGGAAATTAACATTACTACATACAATCTTTGCAGAATCAATATGTTCCTGCA
>JAUNJF010000055.1 GCA_030533405.1 Eubacteriales bacterium | reverse complement strand
TTGGTCCTTTATCACGCAGATTATTCCCCTTCTGCAAAAGTTCATTCTCCCATTTACGGCTCATATCTTTAAATCCACCTAAATCAATGATAGGTTTTTGCCCACGTTGGGAATTCACCTTTGATTCAAATGCTTCTAAATTGCCGTTCATGTTTTTCACAAACAGATATACTTTTTGCAATTGGTCAGGTGTAAGGTATCTTGTAGGGTCTTCAAACTTACCATTTCTATACCAGCTAATGTCACTCGTATCTTTGTCTATGTTTGAATAGCTGACACCTGTAAATACACCTGTAAGCGGCGATGTGCCACCCACAAGATGATCCCTATAATAAATGAGGTGAATGTATGGCTGAACACTTGGATTCTTTGCTAGTTCATCTTGGTCACTCCATACATCATTATCTTCAAACAACATCCTTCCGAATGCAGAAGCAATATCATAATCCTCACCCTTCGTATCCATTGTGACAGGATTTGAAAATCTGATACGGTCTGGGAAAAGCGCAATTACGGCAAGCAAACCTCTCCACTCACCATGAAGAAGTTCATAAAATTGTTGAAGCCCTGATATTTCAATATTGGGGTCTGGAGTAGAAAGGGTCTGCAAGGCAAACTTGAATAGTTTGACCCTTGCCCAAGGTGTTGGAACACCAGAAATAAGAGCACCTAATTTCTCTGCATTAAGTCCTTCCAATATTTTTCCTGTTTCTATACCCTGTATATATGAAGATGCCATAGTCAATTCATTCCACTGGCCTTGCACTCCTGTTTTTATATCGGTATAGCTTTTTATCAATAATGCCTTTGACATAACTTCTCTTATTAGTTAAAATTATACAGCTTTGACAATGTGTCGTAAACCAACTTATACAACTGCTCACCATTATTGGTGATTTTTTGCCATTCTTTATTAGAATCCCTTGTTTTTATAAACATATCCTTAAAGGAATTGAATTTGGATCCAAAGAGTCCAGTTTTATAACTGTTGTCTTTGCCTATTCCTTCTGACCTATAAAGACATCTGTTCCAATCCGTTTTCATTAATGCCTTATAAGTCTGTGATGAAAACAAGTTAGCATTGAACAGAAACTTGTCACCACCTCCGGCAGAACGATGTATTTGGCGAACCCATCCTTCAATCAAAGTATCACCATTTCGTTTAGCAAAAAACAACCTGAAATAATCCTTCAAGCTCATTACTTGCTTAACGTCGATTCCTTTAAACTCTTGAATCTCCTTATGTCCTCCAGAGCGGATACTTTCGACAAAGTCATCACTACCATTACAAAAAAGTGCAAATGCAATCAATAGTCCAAATTTCCTAGCAAACTCCTCAGCCCTCTTTTGCCCTGCAAAGTCTTGGAAATCAAATTTTCCATCGTCATTCAAAGCTCGGTATCCGTAATCCGTTTTTATAAGACCCTTATTTTGCGACAGTACATTTTCATCTTCATTATAGAAAGACAAGGCGGAACATGCCGCCAACAATTCAATGTAATGGGAGTCATTCTTCTGCAATGCCCCACCAGTTATCGTTTTATTGACGTTTTCACCTTCCCGTTTCATAGGATCCCATTCGATGCCACTCGTACCCATCATATAGAATTTCTGGTAAATACTTTTTACCGTAGCATCATCATTATAGAACATCATTGCCACTTGTGAATTCAATGCGAATTTATCACTTGTCGCAATGACTTTCTGATTGTCTAGTTCTGAACCACTTGGAGTCCTGAAGCTAAAATAGGCAGTTAAAAGGGTCGCTCCGAAATAAGCACTCTTCAAGACATTAGCTGCCCCATTGCTCATTATTTCTGCAGCTTTCGATATAGCCTGTGGAATAATTGGTATAGAGGAAGCACCTGTGCCGCCAAAGACGGAGCCAAGGATAAACACTCTTGGATTGCCATTCTGGGATGCCTTTATCAACTCATTCAGGAACAGTTTTATATCACTGTTTGCTCGAGATTTTGCAGCTTCAATGATTGAGTGATACATCATCATTGAACCCAAATGAGTTTGCGCCCTATAACCATGCCGTAAGTTAAAATCCTCAACCTTGTCAGACAACATCAAATCCGCAAGGTCAGTCTCTTCCCTATGGTTATATTGTATATCTCCGTAATTAAACACGGCTTTGAATGTGCTCTTCTCACCATAGTTGGGACTAAATTCATAATATTTTATATTTGCAGAAAAGAACGTGTCTTTATGACTAACCCTGTTTGCAGCATCTAAACCTTTAGCCAAAGTATATGCTTCCTTTACTTCTTTCAAACGAGAGAAATTGCCATTATTCTTATCGGTATCAAGTGCCAACAAGTGAATCTCCGTTTCATCAAACATGCCCATTGCACACAGATGAATAAGTGATTCTATACAGCGCATACCTGTACCACCAATTCCCAATACAAAAAATTGTCTTGCCATATCATTTGTCTTTTATTTTTTCTCTTTGCCCAAAATAGAACCAAATTTTGAGTGACGGAAAGTAAACATAACTGCTATGCTAACTACTGTATATGTCGCAAGATTAATTCCAATGCACTTAAGATTACAAGCCTTAAACATGTTTTGGAATCCTGCGTTTCTAATTGAATCCGCAACAACCCAATCATTGTAAATCCAAAAGCCAAGGACTGCGCATACACCTATAACAATGAAAGCAATTCTTCGCTTTATATAAGAACGGTCATTGCCTCCTTCCCAAGGAAACATATTTGCAACTATCATAGCCACTACAAAAGCGACCACTCCTACAACAACAGCATAAATCATTGTGCTGTTCATCAACTGATTTAATTGATTAATATTAATTATCGGCATAACAAAAAAATATTTAATTAACGTTCCATTGACCTTATATAAAAACTGTAAACTGGACAGTTCAAAATTTGATTCTTAATATCCGGGGCTGTCAAGCATTGTTCTATGCTTGCAGCAACAGAAACATTTTTGTCACCAGGCATATCAATACTATCGAAAGTGAAAACATCTTTATACCTATTGAACAAATATTCAACTTTTGAAATACAAATATCAACTTTTGTGTAATTATAAGGGGTCCCATCCAATACTGGTTTTGGGTAAAAAAATTGTACGTCAAAATGTAACTCTATTATACCATGACGTTCAAACTCTTTTGAATTGACCACAATAAAGTTATCAGATTGGCAAGTTGACAAATCTATATTGCCTCCAATCTTTTGCTTGTTCTCTATAGCATCTGAAAATTCGGTAAAAAATCCATTAATATTATACACTTTACAATTAACATCTTTTATTCTATATCCACCAAAACTATTCCTGTCAACTTTAATTCCCTTGGAAATAAAGTCTCCATTTGGAAGTGCATTACCTGTATTAGGATCAACCGCATTTACGACCAATGGTTCTATTCCTTCTTCCCAGCTTATAGGCCAATCTTGCACTTCCATATTACCAAATCCCTTAACTGACGCATTCAAATTGGCATTCACTGTTGAAGAATTGCCTTCAGCCAGCAGACTTGGATGGTCTGCCGACAAATGGAAGATATCAACATCTTTATACAATGACAAATCTACAGTTTGCATGATTCGATCATAAATATTTCCCTTAAGCCTTGTATCAGTGAACAATATATAGAACCTTTTTTTATTAAAGCATTGTCCATTATTTGATTCCACATAGGGTTCTGTCAAGAAATAAATGTCATGACCTTTTTTTAACCATTCCTTGAAAGCGTTTGCCATATATGGATTGTTGATGTTGCCTTTTGCAATTGATTGTTGATAGTATTCTCCATCTGTCAGCAAAACTGATTCGTGGTCAGACTTTGCCATCATTTCCACCGCGGTTTTCAAATCGGCATAATTGACCTCCTTAATAGAACGTAATAAACTAAAAGTATCATCCTCTTCTTTAACTATCTCACTGCCCTTGATGCTGTAATACTCTTTGGTGGCATTCACCCAACAAGGTATTAAAGATTGGAAAAACGGAGATTGTTGCCCCATAGCAATACATGTTGAGCAATCAACGTATAAAGCCAACTTATCGTACTTTATGCCATTTATTCCTTGCATGAAATAAGCAGAATGGAACTTTTCCAAATTATCCACGTATCCATTTGTTGATGTTGTAGGTGTATTATTATTACATATACATGAACATGAATTAAGTAATCCATTTAAAACAATGGATAAAATAATGCCGCCACATAGAGATAAAACGTTTCTTGACATACTGTTAGATAACAATGCCATGAAGACTCACAGACACGGCCAGTGATTGATAATGTTGATATATATAAAAAGCGTGGGAGTCTATTCCTGTCACTCGTTCCACGCTGAGAGGCCTTCGCATTGCCCAATTCTGTTGAACGAGCAACGCCAGAAGCCCACGCCGATATGCATACGCAAAAATTACCTATATCCAAAAGGATACAAGGCAACAATGCATAATACGCACCCATGAGCATCTACCGCTGCTTCATCCTTGACAGAATCTGGAAGTTTGCGAAGTTTCTCAGCGTCAAGAACAAAGCGTCAAGTAAACGCTTTATCATATATATGTTCGACCCACCCTTCTCTCTTACATATTCTCACATATGTAGAACTCCCGATTTCCTGGCATAATGGGAAAATCTTATGTATAAGATAATACCATTGCAAGGTACGGCGTGTGAATCGAAGGCAAAGATAAATAAAAAAAAGAAAATAGAAACATATTCAAACCTTTTTAACACGAATTTAACAGAAAAAGGGAA
>JAUNJF010000013.1:76257-83919 GCA_030533405.1 Eubacteriales bacterium | reverse complement strand
TGCAGCCCAAATTGTACTAGAATTACTTCCAGTAAAGCTTATTGTGTCATCATCGTCATCATCATCAAAATCAATATTGTATGCACTGTGAACATCATTTGACGAGTTTGGTTTTTTTCGAACTGGAACGACGCTGATAATATCCCCATTTTCATCCGTAATTCCGTTATTGCTTACATTTATCTTATCTTCTGTTGTTTCAGACGATACCCATCTTAATTCATCATCGTTTGAAGACGCATTATTTGAATCCGACCATGTCTTGTCATCATCAACAACAACTGTTCCTGCTGCTGCAGAGTTAATCTCATTCACATTCAATGCAATTGTACTCTCATCAGCACCAGATTCATTTTGTTCCTCTCCAACAATATGAATTCCTAATCCACCATCTGATTTCTGATTCAACAATGATTCCTGCCCTGCTGTAGGATTTGACAATGTCGGTCCTTCTGTCGCAACATCCTGTAACGTAGGACCCTTTCCTAATCCAGACAGTCCTTCTGACTTATCACCACCTAAGCCAAGTTGTTCTAATTCTTCAGGTGTAGCAGTATCTGGATCAAGCCCAGCAGCTTTTATACGCTTTTTCTCCTGAAGACGTTCCATCTCCTCAGGTGAAATCGTTCTAAATTGTTGCTTTCCACCACTATTATTCGAAGCATTGTTTTTCTTCGCAGCAAATCTTTGATTTTCTGCTTCTTTAGCAGCTTTTGCTGCCTTCTCTTTTTCGACTTGGGCTCTAATCGAAGCAATCAAAGCCTCTGTCTGATCCATTCTTTTTTCCTGGACCCTTCTTTCTGCTTCAATTTTTTCTCTTTCCTCATCTCTAAAATTATTATTCATATACTTTCTTCTCTAGCCTCTCTTATTCTATCCTGATATACACTTGACAACTCCTATCACACTTCAATCTCCTCGCCAAGTTTATCATCAAAATCCAACGTCGTTATTATATGATTATCTACTTTCTTTTAATTGCATCAAAACATTATTCATACCACTTGTAATAATGATTCGAATTCTCAAATCATCTCGTTGATTCGCTTCTTGTTTTGTTTCTTTCTCACCCTCCATCAAATCAATATTCTCAGTCTTTTGTTCAATTTCTTCAGATGTAACATCTGTTTCAGAATCTTCTATCTGTTCCTCCTTTGCAGGCTCAGCTTCTTGATTATCATCATTCTCCCATCTAACATCTGATTTAATCACACCTGTCGACCAACTATTTTCATCTTCGACAAAAACATTATTGGTATCGATTTCTTTGTACTCATCTTCATATATTTCTTGTTGTTTTTCTTCTATCGAATTAACCTCTTCATCCAAAATCATTTCTTGCAATTGTTCTTCGCCAGAAGTAACATTTTCGCTCGAAGAAGCTTCCTCATCTGTCTTTTCTTCAAAGCCAAAATCACTAAAATCAATGATATCTTCCTTCGCAAAAATAATCTCTACCATCGGAATATTCGCTCTTTCTTCTGATGCATCATTGTATAATTCTTCTTGCGTAGCAGCCATATCCTGATGATCATCTGCATAAAATTCATAATCTTCAATTTCAAAGCCATGATTTTCATAACTAGCTTTTGTTTCGAATTTTGTAGAATCCTCACCAGTGTAAAACTCTTTATTATCTATCATCTGATGTAATATACCTGCTGCAAACGGAATATCTTCTTCCATTTTTTCATCAATATCTGATTGAACAACAGATATAAATCCTAATGATTCCAATGGCTGTTCTTCGGGTTCTTCATTATCTGCAAGAAACTGCTCCTTTAAGCGCAAATAATCATTTTCTTTGGAATCATCTGATATTCCAATCGTTTCAACATTTTCACTTGATTTTTTCTTCGTTTTACGCTTTGTCTTTTTCTCTTCTTCCATTCGAAGTTGTGTTTCTAAAGCCTCTAGTTCTATTCTATCTTCCTCAGCCTTCTTTGTTTCAATCTCAACAACTTCTTCTTCTGATAACGCCTCTAACGAATCTGGAATTAACGCATCCAGTTCTTCGTTCATGACCACTTGCCCAACTGACTTCTTTGGTGCCTCAATAACACTTTCAATAATACCATCTACAATATCATCATGTTTATCTTTATCTGCAACATCAGTATCATTTACCTTTGCTCCAACTGCTTCACTCAAGACTTCTGTTGCTTTCTTTACATTTTCTTTTGCAGCATCAGCAACAACTTTTGCTTGTGTTTTCGCCTTTTCAACATCTATTTCTCTGACAGTTTTCGCAACTTTTTTAGCTGTCTCTCGTATATTCTGTGAACTTGTTTCCTTCGATAAAATCTTTTCCAATTCTATCTGACGTTCTTTTTGTATTTGCTGTTCTTTTGTTTCAGCCAAATCCTGTCCATCAACTATATCTTGAACTGATTGATTATCTTCAACACCCTTTTGTTTTTGGGTTACCTCTTCACTCAAGTCCTTCGTTTCAGCTTCCGTTTTATCTTCAGGAGAAGCTTCCACTGTCTCAACTTCTTGATCTGCTTTTTTACGTTTCTTACGTTGTTTCTTTTCTCGAACAGGCTTAATCTCAAGTGGTTCTTTGTCCTCTGCTTCTACTCGAATCTTCGCTTCCGGAGGATACATTCTAAGATAATCTTCTTCTAAAAGCTTTTCCTCAAGTTCAATTAAATCCTGATATAAATCGACATCCTCTTCCACCTCTTTCGAAGGATAAACGTCAAAATATGTATCAATATCTAATTTATCATCTATATACTGAATAATCGGCTCTACATAAACAGATTCCTTGAAATGCTCCAATATATATCGGCTTTCATCCAACGCCTTATCCTTACGATCCATCTTATCATACAATAAGACTGCTTCAAAATTCCATCGATCTTCTGGCATTCTTTCCAAAATCGGAATCAAAATAGAAGCCAATTCCTTTATATCCGAACCTGTTGCTTTTTTCATGATGTATTCAACATAGTCTTTTTGTACATCGTCAGAGGTTGCATAAAACAAATATTGTTCATAATACTTTTGTGCTTTAGAAAAATATCCCAACTCCAAATAAAGTTGTATCAATTCCGCTATAATTCTTAATCCTTGTGGGGACATTTGATGCGCTTTTAGTAAAATTTTTCTACTATCATAATAACGCTTATTTGCTCTGAAAATCTCACCACTAATTCTTAAAAACTGGGGATTAATTGACTTTTCAAGATTCTGTGTATCCAAAATCTCTAATGCATCTGCATATTTTTTTTCTTCCGCTAATTCCTTTATGCGATTAATACTGGATATGCTAATTCCCGTACTCACAAAACTCACCTCATAAACTTCACTTCTTTTAGTTTAACATATTGTTTTTTCTTTGACAATAATAAAACCATCAATATTTATACACTTTTTGAACTAGTATACAAGCAATATCTCTATCAGCCCTCAAATACCTTAATTACCTTTTCTAATACGGTCTCTGTCATATCACCTCTTGTTTTTTCATACTGCAATCCAGATTCCATTGTTTCAAGTAATTCCATTCGGTATTTCGCATCAATTGCACCTTTTTTTATGTACTCCATTAATATATCTTTCATTGCTGCAATACTTGAAACTTCCTTCATTCGATTACACATTTCTTCATAATCAAAACCAGTTTTAGTGCGCAATTCGTTTTCTCTACGGCTACATATTTCACACTCATCATTACCATATGCATTGATATATCCACAATTACACAACCAAGTTGTCCCATCTGATTTGTACCGTTCTACTGCATCTAATCCACGTTTTCCTTTTAAATTTTCTAATGCAGTTTTTGACATTTCAACATCTACAGAATCAGCATCAGGCAAGAAAACGCCTTTTGATGTAACATATTTTTTTACATACATTTTTACATCTTTAATCAAGTCTACTGCCTTACATGGTAATTTGCAATCCACCAAATCAGACTGCAATTGCATAATGTTATTACGTTCAAATACAAAATCGATTCCTTGAAGCATTAATTTTTCATCATAATAATTCGTGAATTCTATATCGCAACGAATCGCTTTAATTTCATTCAAACTATAATTATAAAATAGAGGTGAAATACGAACCACATTATCTTCTCTAACCACTGTAAGTTCAACAGGTCTAGGCATTTTAGAATTATAATAATTACTAATATAATACTTAGATGAGTCTACCTTATGCAATTGCTTTTTCTTTTCAATTCTAACTGCCGTTCCGGATGCTACCGTTCCCACAGCATTATTTGAAAAACCTGTATAATTAAGTTGCACACCTACAATCGCATTTGCACCTAACTTTTGTGCTGCGTTTATCAAATTCGCAATTGCATTTTGACTTGCATTCTCCAATTTGCCTGTGATAACTGAATTTTCTTGTGTAGACCACTCTGTAATATTCGATGACAAATCTCTAAAAAAATTAGAGCTCAGTGCAATTTGTCCATTCACAAACCCCAAATATTCAACAATATCATAACCTTCAAACCCATTACTGCTGGTTAATTTGATGTCGTTCACATTCTTCCCCCCTACAATTCAAAAATCTCATATTATTATAGCATATATTATGTTAGTAAACAAATGATATTTATATATTTTGTTGATATTTTTTCGATTTTTTGTACATTTTTACCTAAGCAATCTTTTTTATATTGTATATCCACACAAAAAGAGTATACTATAAACATCTTATTAAAAAGAGGTTGTTATTATGATAATTGATTTTCACACACATACATTTCCTGACGCGATTGCCCAAAAAACAATACAACATATGGAACAAATTTCGCATAGCAAAGCACACTTGACAGGTTCTTTATCAGCACTTAAACAATCTATGATTGATAACAACATTGATTACAGTGTATTATTACCTGTTGTCACTAAGCCATCTCAGTTTGATACAATCAATCAAGTTGCAGCAAATTACAACAATAAAGATGGCATCATTTCATTTGGTGGCATCCATCCTGATAATGATCATGCCGATCAAAAACTAGAATATATAAAATCTCTCGGTTTAAAAGGAATCAAGCTTCATCCTGACTATCAGGGTACATTTATCGACGATCCCAAATATATTTCTATTATAAAAAAATGCATCGAATTAGATTTATGTGTGGTAATACATGCTGGCTTAGACATCGGGCTTCCGACACCTATCCATTGCCCAGTTGATCGCGCATATTTAGCACTCGAAGAAATATTAAAAAACTGCAACAAGGACTCAAAAATCGTACTAGCTCATGTTGGCGGTCATCTTCAATGGGAACTTGTCGAAACACTACTCGTCGGCAAAAATGTTTACTTCGATCTTGCATATAGTCCAACCGTGATGAATCGCGATACACTGATTCGCATCATACAAAACCACGGCACAGATCACATTTTATTTGCAACAGATTCTCCTTGGAGCCATCAGGGAGATGCTGCAAACTATATAAAAGATTTGCCATTCACGCAAAACGAACTTGATGAAATATTATATAAAAACGCTGCCAACTTATTAGGCTTATCACAATAAAAAAACAGTTTTACAAAGATTTTTCTCTTTGTAAAACTGTTTTTTATAAACATTTCGGCTTACGATTCTGATAGCGATAAAAATAATACTCTAAATCAAAATATGTTTGCTCATCGCTTTCACCCGTTAAAACCCAATTATCCAATTGATCAAGGTTTGGGAAATAACAATCCGCCTGATAACTATATTGAATCTTTGTAACATGTGCAATATCACAATATTCATACATCATATTATAAATACTTTCACCACCTATAATAAATATATCATTACTGTCATATTTTTTTAACTCATCTATTAACGCTTGCTTAGAATGCACAACAATCGCATCCTTAATTTTTAAATTCAAATCTCGACTTAAAATAATATTGGTACGACCTTTTAGCGGCATTCCATTTGGAAATTCTGCCAAAGTCTTATGCCCCATTACAACCACATGTCCCATTGTGGTTTCTCTAAAAAACTTTTGGTCATTAGGAAGTTTCACTAACAACTTGTTCTGATTCCCAATTGCCCAATTCTCATCTACTGCAACAATTAACTGCATTTCAAACTCCTCTACGCTACATAATCTACATTATTTCCTTTCGTTGCTTCCGCTTCAAAAGACTTTTGATTCTTACTATATGGATCATTACCATATGTTTTCATAACAGTTCTTGTTGTTCCACCAGCAATATAAGACCTTCCACACTCTGGACAAATTGCAGTCTTAAGTGAAACCGTAGACGAAACCAATTCTTTGTTTGGTTTGTTTCCTTCTGCAACTGCATTCGTCACATGTTCCTTTTCATGCGACATCACTTTTCCATAGGATTCTTCTGGTTTGATATTGCCTGGTGCCTTAAATGAAACCATTTCATCAGACCCATCCTGATATTTTCTATTCTTACAGGTTTGGCATTCGACAGGCTGTACTTTTCCAGAACTATTTACTGTATTATCCGTATTAATTGGTGTCACCTGACTTACATTCGAAATCGGAATCGTATAACGATTGCTTGCACCCAATGCACCTATCATTTTGCCACCCCCTTAGATTATTATTGCATAATATTATAAATGATTCTTCATACATATTCAATATTATTTCTATACATAACTAGCATTCATTTTCAAGTTGCTCCAATAGTGCACTACACCCTGCCATAACATCCTGATATGTTGCATCAAAATCACCAGTATACCATGGATCTGCAACATCCCTGCCGCTTCCTGCAAAAGTCAGCAACTTATATATTTTCCCTTTGGGATCACCACCAGAAATTCGCATCATATTACGAATATTTGCAGTGTCCATACCAATCAAATAATCATGATTTTCATAATCTTCTTTTGTCATTTGTACTGCTCTGTGAGGAATCACTGGAATTCCCACCTGGCGCAGCTTATTTACCGTCCCGTAATGCGGACCATTTCCAATCTCTTCTCTACTGGTGGCAGCAGAGTTAATGTAAAATTGATTTTCTAAATGTTTTTCTTTAATTAACTGTGTCATAACACTTTCTGCCATTGTGGAACGACAGATGTTGCCGTGACACACGAAAAGCACTCTAGTCATAAAATTCTCTCCTCCCAAATTGCCAAGATATGCTTAAGAATGTGAGGTTTTATCAGTTTTTCTGGGCAATAAAAAATAATTATTCTTCATAGGCATTTTTCACATTCCACTTTGCTCCATGTTCAGGAACCGATAATATGCAGAAATCTATATAAACTCAATCGTATCAAACGATACATTGATTTCTTTACTATTATAAAGTTTATAAAATTCTTTCATAACATGAGTTGATACAACACTCGCTCCATTTTCTTCAGATTTTGTCAAAACAATCATTCTCTGTGTATTACTAAATTTAAGCATATAATCTTTTCCTTTTATACTTCTTGAAATTGCTGTTTCAAGATAACTCATAACCTCATTTTGCTTATCTAGCGAAGCATTAACGCCATCATTAGCCTTTACAGTAAATAATAAAACTTGAAATGGAGTCTCTGAGTTACTAATTAATTCATTAATCAAATTAACAACATTTTTAAGTTCTGGCGTTATCACATCCAGATACTGTTCATTATCTACAGGATTTCTGATAAATTCTTTCAATCTAAGTAAATCTGCATTTTCGCTATTATCAGAAGTAGCATCAC
>JAUNJF010000013.1:0-76247 GCA_030533405.1 Eubacteriales bacterium | reverse complement strand
CTATTAACCTTTTCAAAGAATGTATAACAATTGCCCCCATCCCTTTTTGACATATATAAAGCTCTATCTGCTTCTAAAAAGCAGGATTGATAAACATTCTGCATCTGAGTACATAAACAAACACCCGAAGATACAGTAAAATCTACTGGTTCTTTCATTTGCCTGCTCTGTTCTTTTATATCTTCATAGAATTTATCCAATATAGTTTCAACATCTACCTTCTCTATAACATTTGGCAAAAATGCAACGAATTCGTCTCCACCATATCTCGACAATATCTTTTCACACTCAATTTTTTCAAGGCATCTTGCAACTATTCTTAAGATAATGTCTCCTAACAGGAATCCTGATTTACCATTAATTCTTCTAAAACGATCCACATCAATAGCTATAAAAGCTCCCTTACCTGCTTCAACTGCAGCAGTAATCATTTTCTCACCATATCCTCTATTAAATAATCCAGTCAAATCATCAGAAATACTTTTTCCCTTATATTTCTCTTCATCCTTCTGCATTACCCTAGTCCAAATTTTAGACATTTCAGAAACATCATCATCGGATTCAACAATATTTGTCTGCAATCGACCTTCTTCTATCATACGAACAAGAGCATCATCAAATTCAGGATCAAACTGTGTTCCCCTACATTTCTTCAGTTCTTCTAAAACATACTCCATATCAAGATGCTTACGATATACTCTGTTACTTGTCATGGCATCAAAAGCATCTGCTACGGCAATAATTCTGGCAATTTGGGGAATCTCTTCTCCAACCTTCTTCTCAGGATAACCATTTCCATCATATCGTTCATGATGATATCTAGCACCTATATCAATACCATGAAACATCTTAATATCCTTCAAAATTTCCGAACCCATGACTGTATGCTGCTTCATAAGATCATATTCATCAGCCGTTAATCTTCCTGGCTTATTTAATACAGAATCAGGAACACCAATTTTACCAATATCATGAAGTAGTGCTATTGAACGCAAATTATTAATTTCTTCTGCAGACATTCCAATCTCTTTAGCAATAGCCACCGAATACTCCGCAACTCTCTTTGAATGACCTCTTGTATATTCGTCCTTTGCATCTATTGTATTAGCAATTGTTGCAATCGTCTGAATAGCCATATCCTGAATTTCCTGATTTTTCTCAGATAGTTCCTTTGTATACATTTTGTTCTCATTATGAATAGAATTATATAATCTTGCAGAAACAAGACCACCAGCAAACGAAACTATAATAACAGCAAATCTAATCTCTACTTCATTACTGTTTGATACCGTAACAGCATTCGTATTAAGCTGGTATATTAAAGATGCAATATTTACAGAAAGTGTTATAAAAAACGAAAATATGATAATTCCTGGCTTATGATACAAAACCAAAAAACATAACAATGGCAGAATATAACTGGAAACCATCTGGGTAATACCTGTAAACATTACAAATGTGTACATAAAAGTATACCCCACCACAACTACATAACATAAATATTCCCAGCTCCTGTTTTTCTGGTAAATAAACATTGTTATTATAAACGGAATAATCATTATTAACCCAAACTGTATAATATATTCAAGGGTTCTCTCGCCCTTAACAACTTCAATACTGTATGCCACTAGTAATATAAGAATAATTACCATCCAACTAGTTAAAAGTGTCTTATTTATTCTCCTTATTTCGTCGTTGCCTGTCATATCCATATCATTTCCCCCCAAAAATCATATAACCATCTTTGTAAAACGTAAACCTTCCCATTCCGCCTAATATATCATTTATCATAGCATAACACCTACATTTTTTCTATAAGAAAAAAACAACAACAACATCGCATCCTCTCATATTTTTTCGCAAAAAAAAACAGTGACTCGAAATCACTGTTTCCACACTAAGTATATCATTAAATCAATGCATCTATATGCTGTAATGTCCCGTCACCACCAAATGAACGTGTAAACTTTCCTGTGCCTTGAATTTGAGTAATAGTGCGATTAGCAAATGCTTCTTCTAATCGATGCTGCTGTTTATTATTATCTTGATGTTTCATATTTCTAATGCTCATAACCACTGCTGTATTATTGCCAATTCTCATGATGTCATACTCCCTTCAAAGTCGTTGCGCATTATATTCTGTACTATTATGTTAACCATTACACAACAACAGTCGTTAGTATAACATATATTTTTTGTTATGAAAAGACATAATCGCATATTTTGTGAATTATATTTAATTATATATATTTTTTTATCCACCCATTGTATATTATTACAACAATACCCTACAGATTCTTAAAATCTGTAGGGTACTATACACTTTCATATATAATTCACTCACCCAAAACGCTTTTTCAAAGCTTCAAAAGTTTTATCACTAATATCATGTTCTATTTTACATGCATCAGCAGTTGCCGTTTCCTCATCTACACCCAGTCGCATAATCCACTCTGACAGCAAAGTATGACGTTCATAAATCTTCTCAGCTATATGTCTTCCTTTTTCTGTGAGTGCAATATATCCATTTCCATCTACAACAATATACTGATCCTCTTTCAACTTACCAACAGCTCTACTTACAGATGGTTTTGAAAAATTCATATATTCAACAATATCAATAGAACGCACCATGTTCTTTTCCTTTGAAAGAACTAAAATTGCCTCTAAATACATTTCACCTGATTCTTGTAACACCATAAGCAAACTCCTCTCTGTATCCAAATATTAACACGACGCCCATCCAAAAACAAGTTACAACGCGGATAGCATTTATCAAACAAATTTATTCATCAATTGGATTCACATGCACCATAATATGTTTTACTTTAGGAAAATTCTCTTCGATTTGATCATGTACACATTCTGCTATACCATGCGTTTCTTTCAATGTCTTCTCTCCATCTGCACAAATTTCAAGATCCACATAGATTTTATTACCAAACACACGTGTAATCAACAAATCAATCCCTTCCACGCCTTGTTGTGCCAATACGACTTCTTTAATCTTCTCCTCTGTTTCTTCATCGCATGCCCGATCAACCATTTTGTCAATTGCATCCTTAAATATTTCATAAGCAGCCTTTATAATCAAAACACAAATAATCAAGCTTGTAACAGCATCCATAATCGGATATCCATGACGCGCAAAATAAATTCCAATCAAAGCACCTACTGAAGAAAATGCATCCGACCTGTGATGCCACGCATCAGCCATCAATGCACCAGAATCTAGTCTTTTCGCATACGATCTAGTATACCAAAACATTGCTTCTTTCACAACAACAGATGTCCCTGCAGCAATCATCGCAAATAAGCCCGGAACAATAATACCATTGTATTGTTTCGAGACAATCTGGTCAATTGCTGCACGACCAATCCCCAATCCCGTAACACATAACATCGTTGCCAATATAATTGCGGCAACACATTCCATTCGTTCATGACCATACGGATGTTCACGATCCGAATCTTTTCCAGCCATTTTAATACCAATCATTACAACAATGGTACTTAAAACATCCGAAGCAGAATGTACTGCATCACTTATCATTGCACCAGAATGCGCAGCAACACCCGCAATCATTTTAAATGCAGCTAAAAAGATATTCGCCAAAACACTCAAACGTGAAACTCGCATTGCTGTTTTTTCAAAATTATCATCCATAAAAACACCTCATTTTATCACCTATATCATGCGATTTGCCAACATCACATTCAAACATATAATCTCAATTATTCAACAAAAAAATCTCAAATTCTTTTGTATAATCTTTATGATTATTATACTGCACAAGACGAATTTTGCCACCATGCATTTCAATTATTTTTCTTGTAATAGACAAACCAAGCCCGCTCCCCCGTTTCCCAGTACGCGATTTATCTCCTTGTACAAATGGATCAAACAAATGCTTTGCCGTTTCCGTTTCAATTCTAACTCCATTATCATAAATATGAATATGCATATATGACTCATCCTGTTGTACACAAACCCATAGTTTCGTCCCCTCTGGATTATGTTTCCATGCGTTTGTCAATATATTTTGAAATGCACGTTCTAATTGAATCCGATCCACTTGCATATAGCATACATCTTCAGGAATATCTAAAACCAGCTCCATAGATTTATCTTCAAAATCCGTATAACTTCTTGCTATACATCCCCTTAACACTTCATAAATGTCCTCTGTTGTCTTACGAAGAACAAATCCTTCACTATCTAATTTGACATACTCAAACAACAGCGATACTAACTCACTTGTTTTCATAGATTTTTCGTAAATAGCATCTAAATATTCCTGTTTTTTTTCTTCCTCAATTTCATTCTCTTTTAACGCCTGAGAAAAACCTAAAATAGTTGTAATCGGTGTTTTTATATCATGCGCAACATCCGAAAGAAGTAAATTTCTCTGTTTCACAACATCTAAATCTCTATTTTTACGTTCTTGCTCTAATCGATCTACCCTTTTTGAAATTGCCTTCGAAAATGTTTTTGCGGCAACAATATATGGAAAAATCCAAACAGAAACAACTAACATAAAACAAACAAGAACTGAAAAAACATACCATATTCCCTTTGTACCAGCCACTTCACTTACACGTTCAAATACACTTTGGATTGTTGCATTATTTCCAATTATATTCCGAATAATTCCCTCCAAAAAATCCGCCACAACAAATGAGTTTTTAGGAGAAATCAAACGAACAATAAATAAAAACAACAGTACTAATACATCCTTTGCCCCAAGTTCTTTACCAAGCATATCTAGTTCTAACCAATTCAACATCATCGGACTAACAACAAAATTAAACAAAACATTTACTGCAGTTTGAACGATACCTAATATGATTAGTGTCACAACAAATCGTTTTAAAATATATTTTCCTAATTCTTTTTCCTCAACCATGTTTTTGAACCTCTATTTTTCCAAACGATATCCCAATCCACGAATTGTCTTAATATACTCATTTTGTCCATCATCAAGCTTCGCTCTCAGTTTACTAATACATACCATAATATTATTATCTGCAACAATAAATTCTTCACCCCATCCTTCTTCATATATCTGCTGTTTGGTAAATACCTTTCCAGGATTCTCCATAAACAAACGAAGGATTTTATACTCAACACTTGTTAAATCAATCGGTTTATTATCACGATAAACAATACATTGCTCAGTATCCAATTTTAAATTACGAACCTGTAAACTTTTTACTTCTACCGAACGACTTCCTAAAGAATAAAATCGTCTTATATTAGAATTAATACGAGCCATAGCTTCTAATGGATTAAATGGCTTCACAATATAATCATCTGCCCCAAGATCTAAGCCCAAAATCTTATCTTCATCCTGACCTTTTGCAGATATCATAATGACAGGAATATTATTTTCCTTTCTCAGCTGTTGAATTACCTGATATCCATTCATTTTCGGCATCATAATATCTAATAAAACCATATCAACCTGTTGTCTATCACATATGCGTATTGCACATTCTCCATCTTCCGCCTCTATCACGTTATAACCATCTTTTTCTAAATATAGACGTAGTAATTGTCGAATTTCTGCCTCATCATCCGCTACTAAAATTGTATATGCCATGTATCTAATCTCCTTCTTCACATTTATATCTCTGTATAAACATCTATAATCTCGTTTTCACTTTGCTTTACATTTTTATATAATGCCTCAAATAAAACTGCTTCTGTCTGAAAACGATACGGTCTCACAAAAAATATACCAACGATACCAAATGATAGTAAACTTAAAAATTCCCATCCCAAAAATGATAAATCAAGCACAAAAGTTTTCCACTTATTCCCATCCATCATCTGTTTACTTTTTGCAAATATTTCATCCGTATCCATTTGAGGATCGACTGCAATCAGAAAAGGAATCATACGATATTCATATGATTTAATAATCCCTGGAATAATGAATAACAAAAACCATAGTGTATTAAACAAACCCATCAAAAACATTGTTTTGACACCGTTTTTATAATGATTTTTAAATAAATAGCCTAGTTCAGAAAATGCGGCTTTTTCATTTATATTTTTAACAAAGAACCGTTCACATCCCACGAGCAAAGGATCAAATACAAACACATTCAAACACACAATCACAACAAGACATATCAAAACAAAACACACAATCACCATCGCAACTGCTTCTTCCACATCTTTACTAACATGTCCCATGATTTGCCCCAGTTGTTCACCTGCATTGTACCAATCGCTATTTTCTTGATCAGACATCTTTGCATCCGTTTCATGCTGTTCATCATATTGTTCCGCAACATTTTGAACCGTATCTTGTCCAGTATTATACGGCCAATCTTCTTTTGAATTAAAAACAGATCCCCCCGATAAAAACACTAAAATCATTGCCACCAAAACAGATAACCAGTAATTCCGTTTCAAGATTTTTTTTGCTTTTTCTTTCAGTTCTACTCTTGTCCACATATATATTTTTCCTCCATCAATAACCCATGTTAATCCTTATATCCATCTTATAATATTTATCTTAACACGAAAATTGATTAACCTTAATATAACCTTAATTGTTACACTTTGCCATCTACGATTATAATAAATGACACAATTATATGCAAGCAACACTATAGATGTTATCCACCAGACACAAAGCCTTCATTCCAAATAATATATAAAACAAAAAGTTCGAATTCACGTCAACCAAAACACAAATCCGAACTTTTATTGTTATATTATTTCATATTGTAATAATTCATATTTTAACTTTGTTCCTTCATTGATTGCTTCCGGCAACAACGCTCTTGCAACACATTTTTCTCCCAATTCCAAATGTTCATCTGCAAGTAAATATGCATAATCACCATCAATTCTTTTTACTGTATAAATCATCGTTTCCATATGGGTTCCTCCTAAAAATCATATCGAATAACTTCACAATTCTTTATACCGTATGCAGCAAATTCTTCATTTGTCATATCAAAAAAATACGAATGCACTGCTCTGGCAATTCCATTGTGCGCAACTAATAAATATACTTTATCTGGTTCTCCAACTATTTCATCTATTAAATTATATATTCTTTGACATAAATGTAGCATTGTTTCACCAGTTCCATATCGATTAATAAAATTTCTTTTATCCAATTTGAAATCTTCTCCATTACGAGGAGTAGATTCCCATTTCCCAAAATTCTGTTCAATCAATCTTTGTTCCATTCTTGCATTTACTCCAATTATCTCCGACACATGCATCGCAGTATCTGCAGCGCGACTAAGTGGTGAATATATAATTTCATCAATTTTTAATCCCTGTTCCAATATCGAATTCCCCAATTCTATCGCTTGTTGATGCCCAAACTCTGTCAACGGACTATCCGTTGCACCACATATCTTATTCTCCACATTCCAAACTGTCTGCCCATGTCTTGCATAATACAAATGTCCCATATTCTCTCTCCTTTTCTTTTAAAAAGGTTGATGCAAATGCACCAACCTTATATTTCATAGGTACTTTATCCTTTTATACTTGCTGTTGAATAAGCTGAAGAAATTCTTTTTCTGGAACAGCTTTCGAATATAACCAACCTTGCATATAATGACATCCAAATTTTGCAAGTTGCTGTTTCATTTCTTCTGTTTCAACGCCCTCTGCTACAATCGATAAATCTAATGCATTTAACATACCAATTGTATATTCCAATGTAACACCTGCTCTACTATTCTTAAATGAATCCCATATAATATACTTATCAATTTTTATTAATTTAAATGGCATATGATTAATGTAATCAATATTTGCATTACCAGAACCATAGTCATCCAAAGAAAATGAAATTCCATATTCTACCAAACGATTAATATTCTCTCTGACACTAGACACAGAATTGAGTGTTGCCGTCTCTGTAATCTCCATATTAATCTGACTTGGCTTTACGCCATATTTTTCCAAAATCATCTTCACCTGATCCGCAAAATTTGCCTGTAACATTTGAAGAGGACTAATGTTTACTTCAATATATTCTACTGTTGTTTCCGACAACCTGCCCTCATGAATAAAATGACATACGTTTTCCAATATTTTCTGACCCATCTCTACGATAAGACCATTTTTTTCTGCAATTGGTATAAACTTTTCAGGAGATATCCATCCTAACTCATTATCATGCAATCGAACCAACGCTTCCGCTGATCGATAACAACCTTTTTCCATTGAATAAATAGGCTGATAATATACCAATAATTCATCACGATTCATGGCAGATTTAATTGCCTTCTCAATCGCTTTATCCTGTTTAATTGTCTCAAGTTCCATATCTCTTGCCATGGAAACTCTACCCTTACAGGTTTTCTTAGCCATGCTCATAGAATAATCAATAACTTCTATGAGTTCTCCATATGACTTTGCATCCTGCGGACATTCCATACAGCAAATTGATGCCGATAACATGATAGCAGATAAATCTACGCAATACCATGGATGTCTAAATCGCTGCGCTACATCTTCTGATATTTTATCCATATGATGTAAATAACGATCTAACACAATGCAAAACTGGTCTGAGCCCAAACGGAAAACAGTTTTATATCCATTTAACTGCTCTAAATATGCACCAATCTGATGCAACAGCTGATCACCAGAATCCACACCATATGTCTTATTTACAAATTTAAAATCATCCATCGCAACAACAATAACTGCAAATTCTTTATTATAATCAAATTTACTTTGAATATACTCACCAAAGAAGTCACGATTAAACAACCCAGTAATCGAATCTGTAACTTTTCCAGAATTTTGCTGATAATGATATACGGTTAAGCATACCGTTGCCAAAGTTAAATTAAACACCGGTAAATGATATATCATCTGCAATAAGCAGCCAACTACAGAACAACCCATTGTAATGACGACAGGTTCCACACGCAAAAACACAAATCTACGCTTTGCATGCAACGAAGCAACAATACTCGCAATTACCATGATTGCGTCAACAAAGTATAACACAGCTCCCATCGGCTCCATCCGAATGATATCATTTCGGTACGAAAACAACCAATGAAACCAAGGGTTCATACACAATAAAACCAACTCGCTGACTATACAAATACCGTATGCAATCAAAATTCCATAATTTTTTTCCAACCTTATATTAGCAAGTAACATCACATACCGAAAGAACAAAATAGGCACCATATGAACAGCAATCCCCTGAATCGTCATCATAAAATAAAACTGGTTATAATTGCCATCTGTCAAATTACCTGCCATTTGCGAACAAAGTATTTCTAATCCTGCAGATGCAAAAACCATAGTTGTAAAAATCAAAAAAACTCTATGACTCCGTTGTGGAATTCTTTTCTCATTAAAATACCAGACCAAAATCAATAACAAAATAAAAATTGCCGATCCGTCATATGCTAAAGTCCAATCTGCCATATACACTCTCCATCCCTACATACACACAAACAACCACTTTATATAATTGTATTATATATGAAGGATGTATGATAAACAACTAATTTCTAAGTTGAAAGAGTACCAAGAATATTCCCTATTTTCGTGCAATTTGATGAGTTTTCAAATCAAATATTCCTCGTTTACGCCCTACCACACAATAACATATCACATGAATGCTCACAGTAATAATCCATGAAACAGCATAAGAAAGATATAACATTTCTATTGTATGATATTTTTCCGTACTAAATATAGTTGCAATCCATAATAATCGCAAACCACAAGCACCAAACAAAGAAACAATCATTGGCATTACAGAATAGCCCAAACCACGCAAAACACCAACCATAACATCCATAATTCCACATAAAGCATATATTGTACAGATCATTTTCAATCTTGTCATTCCAGCTTCCACAACAGATGGACTTTTAGAATATATACCTAGCAACGATCTTCCCAAAATAAACATTCCATTTCCAAACACTTCTCCCACAACAATAACACAAAGCAAAGCAACAATTGTAATTTTCAAAATCCTATTCTTCTTACCTGCCCCCATATTCTGACTTGTAAATGTAACAGCGCCTTGGTGAAATGCGTTCATAGCCATATACACAAAACCTTCCAGGTTCTGTGCTGCAGAATTTCCTGCCATTACAACAGATCCAAATGAATTTACAGAAGTTTGAATCACAACATTTGATAATGAAAAAACAACACCTTGTATTCCTGCAGGAATACCAATTTTTAATATTTTAAATATCATTGTACGATCTATCCGAATTTGAGAAATATTTAAATGCATAGCACCTTGTTCTTTTATCAAACACATTAAAACAAGAATTCCCGAAATCCACTGAGATATAACCGTTGCCAATCCAACGCCAACAACATCCATTCGAAAAACAATTACAAACAGCATATTCAACACCAGATTCACAATTCCCGATCCCAGCAAAAAATACAAAGGTCTTTTTGTGTCACCCATCGCTCTTAATAAGGCACTACCAAAATTGTATACCATCATTGCTGTCATTCCAAAAAAATACACCCTTAAATAAAGCGTTGCAAGTGGCAACACATTTTTTGGGGTTTTCATCCATACAAGTATTTGTTTTGCGCCAATTACTCCAAAAACATTCAAAAACAAACCACTTAAAATTCCAACGCAAATTGCAGTATGTACCGTTTTCGATAATTCATTATCCTCTTTTGCTCCGTAATATCGAGCAGCAAGTACATTAACACCAACCGATAAACCAATAAAAAGATTTGTCAAAAGATTAATTAATGCAACATTAGAACCAACTGCCGCTAACGATGCATCTCCCGCAAACCTTCCAACAACAACAATATCTGCCGCATTAAATAATAATTGTAAAATACTTGAAAACATTAACGGAACGCAGAAACGCAGCATTTTATTTAGTATTGAGCCCTGCGTTAAATCCATCCCATATTGTTTCTTTTCATTTTTCGAATCACTCATACATGTCATCTCCTCGCAAAATGTAAGGTGTCATACATCGTATGACACCTTATATTTCACATTTTTAATTTTGTCCGTAATAAGCATTCTCTCCATGCTTACGGAAGAAATGTTTATCTCGAATCGTATCTGGTGCAGATTTTACAGATGGATTCAACTGTTCTGTTTTTAACGCCATCTTAGCAACTTCCTCTAATACAACTGCATTATGTACTGCCTCTGCCGCATCTTTTCCCCATGTAAATGGTCCATGATTTGTACAAAGAACACCAGGCGTATACATTGGATTCAATCCACGTTCCTCAAATGTCTCAATAATTACCAAGCCAGTATTCTTTTCATATTCACCTTCAATTTCTTCTTTTGTCAAGCTTCTTGCACAAGGAATCGAACCATAGAAATAATCTGCATGTGTTGTTCCATATAACGGAATATCTCTTCCAGCCTGTGCCCAAGATGTTGCTTCCGGAGAATGTGTATGTACGACACCACCAATTTCTGGATATTTTTTATACATCTCAATATGAGTTGGTGTGTCTGACGAAGGATTATATTTTCCTTCAATCCTATTACCTTCTAAATCCATTACAACCATATCCTCTGGACTTAATTTGTCGTAATCCACTCCGCTTGGCTTAATTACAAAATAACCTGTTTCTCTATCAATTCCACTAACATTTCCCCATGTATAAGTAATAAGCCCTCTTTTAGGAAGTTCCATATTTGCTTCATATACCTGTTTTTTTAATTCTTCTAACATTTTAATTCTCCTTTTACATATTCTCAATCGCTGCACGTTCTACAGCAAGACCTGCTTGATATTTCTTGATAAATTCATTAAATCCATCTACATCCTTTGCATCAGGTGCAATTTCTGTGCCTAAATTATTCGCAAAAACTTTATTCGTTAAATATGTATCTAACGCTTCATTCTCCTCTTTTTGTTGCATATATGCTGCCAATACAGCAATTCCCCATGCACCACCTTCACCAGCAGTTTCCATAACCGAAATTGGTGTATTCATTGCAGCTGCCATAATTTTTTGCCCGACACCTTTTGTTGTAAAATAACCACCATGTCCATACATTTTGTCTACTGTAACATTTTCCTTAGCCAAAATATCCAAACCAATCTTTAAGGTTGCCAACGCACTATACAAATGTGTTCTCATAAAATTGGCAAGATTAAACTTGTCATCCGCCTTTCTCACAAACAATGGTCGACCCTCATCAAAAGCTGTCACCCCTTCACCAGAGAAATAATTGTAACTAATCAAGCCACCACAATCAGAATCCCCTTCCTCTGCTTTATAGAACAACTTCGTGAACAAATCTCCCATATCAATATTCATTCCAAAATAATCGGAAAATTCTTTAAATATACCAACCCAAGCATTAATATCAGATGTACAGTTATTGCAATGAACCATTGCAACAGGATCTCCAATTGGAGTTGTAACCATATCAATCTCTGTGTGAACATTTTCTAAAGCTTTTTCCAAAACAACCATTGCAAATACAGAAGTACCTGCTGAAACATTACCTGTTCTTACACCAACACTGTTTGTGGCAACCATACCTGTTCCTGCATCACCTTCTGGTGGACATACTGGAATGCCAGCCTGCAACTGACCAGATACATCTAACAATTTGGCACCCTCCTGTGTCAATGCACCAGCATTTTCACCTGCTGATAAAACCTTAGGAAGAATCTCCTGAATATTCCAACCAAATTTCTTATCTGCAATCAATTTACCAAAAGTTTCTAACATAGTAGCATCATAATCACCAGCTACACTATCAATCGGAAACATACCTGATGCGTCACCAACACCAAGTACTTTTTCTCCTGTCAGCTTCCAATGCACATAACCAGCTAAAGTTGTAAAAAATGCAATATTCTTAACGTGTTCTTCTCCATTTAGAATTGCCTGATAAAGATGTGAAATACTCCATCTTTGTGGAACATTAAAGCGAAATGCCTCTGTTAACTTTTCTGCTGCTTCCTCTGTTATTGTATTACGCCATGTACGAAATGGAACTAATAATTCCCCTTCTTTATCAAATGCCATATATCCATGCATCATAGCAGAAAAACCAATTGCCTTTAATGATGTAATTGTAACATCATATTTTTCCTTAACATCCTTTAATAAACTTGCATAGCAATCCTGCAAGCCACCCCAAACATCTTCCAAGGTATATGTCCATATGCCCTGATCTAATCTATTTTCCCATCCATGACTTCCTGAAGCCAATGTCTCATGATTTTCACCAATCAATACAGCTTTAATTCTTGTAGATCCGAATTCAATACCTAATGATGCCTTACCTGCCTCAATCAATGCTTTATTACTCATATCAAACCTCCATCAAATAATCTTTTGTTGTGAAAATTCACACACTATGTTACTATTGTATATCCTATCCTATTCATTTTACAAGTATTTTTTTATTTCGAACATCTAATATGCTTCAATTTTTTTCTTTAGTTCGTTTAATACTTTCTTTTTATTTGTACTCCACATAGGAGCAACTAATGTTCTCCGATTTCCATCTCCTGTCATACGATGAACCACTACATTAGATGGCAACTTTGCAATACACGCAACAACGATATCTATATACGCATCCATGGATAATACATCAAATTTATTTTTTAAATAATCTTTTTCTAAATCGGTACCTCGAATCACATGTAATAATTGTAATTTTATTCCATCTATTCCTCTATCACACACATATTCTACAGTCTGAAGCATTTGCTCTTTTGTTTCCTCTGGCAAACCCAAAATCACATGGGTAATCACCGTCAATTCTTTTTTCTTCAATCTATATACTGCATCATCATACACCTCTAATGCATATCCTCTACGTATGTAAGATGCCGTTTTTTCATGAATCGTCTGCAATCCCAACTCAACCCACACTGGTTTTTTCTGATTCAAACATGCCAATAATTCTATCACCTCATCAGATAAACAATCGGGTCTGGTTGCAATCGAAATGCCAACAATATCTGGATGCCTTATTGCCTCTTCATAAATCATCTTTAAATGTTCTACTGGTGCATATGTATTCGTAAATGCTTGAAAATACGCCATATATTTGCCTGTATGAATTTTATTTTTTACACGTTCTTTTCCTTGTTCAATCTGTTCCGTAATGGATTTTTCACGATGTTGTGCAAAATCACCCGATCCACTTCCAGAGCAAAAAATACAGCCACCTGTTCCCAATGTGCCATCTCGATTCGGACATGTAAACCCTGCATCTAATGCAATTTTATAAACCTTTTGTCCAAAAACATCTTTCATATATTGATTTAACGAATAATATTCCATAATACCCTTTCTCATATAAGCAATCTATATAATGTTCCATCATTGTTCATTAATTAAAATACTTATACAAAATATTTTCTCAAACAAATAAGCTGCCACATGAATTCACATGACAGCTTATTTTATTCATTTACACTATTCTACACGAAGATTATATACATCAACAGTATCCTTTAATGCATTTGCACAATTAATCAACTCGTCACTAATGGCTGCATTTTCCTGAGAAGTTGCTGCATTGGAATCAATAATTGTTGCAATATCCTGAATACTTGTCTTGATTGACTCAATTGCCTCAGCCTGATTTTTAACATACTCTGTAATTTGCATGATATCTTCATTTGATTTTAATGAATTCGCAATACCAGTCTGCAACGTCGCAGATGTTCGATCTGCAAGATTCTTTCCTATTTCAACTGCTTTCATTGAATTTTCAATCAATTTTGTAATATTCTCCGTTGCATCGGCGGATGCTGTCGCCAATTTACTAATCTCATCTGCAACAACGGCAAAACCTTTTCCAGCTTCACCTGCTCTGGCAGCCTCAATAGATGCATTCAAGGCTAACAAATTTGTTTCCTCTGAAATATCACTTATCGTTGTAATAATTTCTCCAATTTTTTGAGATGTTTCCTCAATCGTACGCATAGCCTCCAATAAAGAACTCATTTCTTCATTACCGAGTGCTAATTGCTTATTCGTTGTTTCAGATACAAGACTTGCAGCTTCTGCATTTTGTGTAATCAATTGAATCTGCTCTGACAATACTGTAATATTCGATGCAAAACGTTGAATTGCAAGATTCTGCTCATTCGCACCTTCTGCAACCTGCATTGTACTTTCCTGAACCTGTCCCGAAAAATTAACAACAATATTAGACTGCTCATTTACCTGTGAAAATGCCATATTTAATTTATCAATAATAGAATTCAATCCATTTTGTATTGCTATAAATGCACCCTGATACTCAACAGTCGAACTAACATCCAAATTATTGTTAGAAATATTATTCACAACCAAGCTAATATCTCCTATATATGTTTTCAACTGTGTAATGGTATCATTCAAAGATATCGTCAACATTGCAATCTCTTCTGACACAACTTCTTCATCAAAAGTAACATCCAGATTACCCTTTGCAATCTCTGTCACTTTTTCACTGATTGATGCAAGCGGTTTAAACCAACGATTCATTTCCTTATTGCAGTATATATTCATCGCCTTCATACCACCAAAATATAATGCAACAAAGAAAATAAGTACAACGATTGGAAGAACAACAACACTACTTGCTTTTGTCATATAAACAACCTTCCAACCACTCAATGGCACTTCTTTTGCCATTGCCATCTTTCTTCCTGATGCATAATCACTCACTGTATATTTTGCATCTACTTTTTTTATCTTTGCATATTTTCCATCGAAAGCATCTTTTAACGAAACCATTTGATTTTCTGTCAATGTTACCTTCTCACTTGGATGAATCAAAATAGTATCCTGTGCTGACATTAAAAATGCATAACCATCTGTTGCATTGTCATTTTGTAAAAGACATTTAATATTATCCTCATACAAATCAACTGCACATATCGTACATATATTATTTTGAAATACTTTTTTTGATAATGTAATACATACATTCCCTGTTTTAGGATCTATATATGGTTCTGATACATAAAATCCCTCATTTAATTCCTTTGCACCCACAAACCAATCTGCAGACGCACAGTCAAAATCCTCTGGAATTGCAATCTCCCCACTGATTGCAACTTCACCATTTTCCTTCGCTAGATATGCTGCCGATATACTGTCTCCGCTTTCCATAACATTATTCAAGCAAACCAATGTTTGTCGATTACCACTTGTCTGTTTGGTTTCTACCATATTTACCAAATTATTCAACTGTGCAATTGCACCACTTAAATTGTTATTTACCTGATCCGTATAACTCTTTGCATTGCTCTCCAGCTTATAATTTCCTAACTTAACTGACATAATCGTTGTAATAACAACTGTTATCACAGCTACAACAATAAGCAACACACGAATTACTTTCATAAATTCCTTGGTTATCTTTGAAACATAAGATCCCTGCATAACTACCCCTCCTCATAAGCCTCTCCAGTAACATATATATCTTATTATATTATTTTAATTTTACTATATATTGTATCTTTAGACAACATACAAATATTGAAATTTTGTTATTCTATTTTTGTAACAATGCACAATTACACTTCTACATCTAAAGTATAATCTACACCTTCAACCTGAAAACCAAACATATGATAAAAATCATCCCAATACCCTTTTGTATCTGCGTAAGTTAACAAATTCTCTGAATTAATTTTTCCCCATATATCCATTACTTCGTTTTGCACATCCTCACGCATCTCCCAATCGTCTACATGAAGCATACCATCTTCCTGCACACACAATTGCATTCCTGTGTAAATCTTATCAGAAAACAGTCTATACATCTGTTCAATACAACCTTCATGAATATTCTTTTCTTTCATGACTTTATATAATATAGCAAGATACAATGGCACAACTGGAATTGCTGCACTTGCCTGCGTCACCAATGCTTTATTCACAGAAACATATCCTCTGATATTCTTAGAAGCATATTTATTCGTAATCGCTACTGCGCTATCTGATAAATGTTTCTTCGCCATACCAATCGTACCCTCATGATAAATCGGATATGTCAACTTTGGTCCTATATAAGAATACGCAACAGTAATTGCATTCTCTTCCACCACATCTGCTTCAACCAGAGCATCCATCCAGTCCATCCAATCTTCTCCGCCCATTACCTTAATGGTTTCTTGAATTTCCTCTTGCGTTGCAACAGGAATAGTAGCATCACTAATTGAATCATCCTTCAAATTCCAGTTTTTTTGTGTGAAATCACTTTCTGTTGTCTTCAATACGGAATTATGTGTGATCCCATCTTTTGTTGTTCTTCTTGGTGCAGCTAAAGAATATACAATCAAATCAACTTTCCCTAAATCTTCTTTGATTGTCTGTATAACCTGTTCTTTCATTTCAACAGAAAATGCATCACCATTAAATGATTTGGCATATAACCCATTCTTTTTTGCCTCTTCATCAAAACTTTTCGTATTATAATATCCCGGTGTAGCAGTACGTTTTCCAGAAGCTTCACGTTCAAAAGCAACACCTATAGTTGCAGCACCCATACCAAATGCAGTTGTAATACGAGACGCCAATCCATATCCAGTTGACGCTCCAAGCACTAATACCTTTTTTGCACCTTCAATATGCTTTCTTTCCTTCACATATGCCACTTGATTTTCTACATTCTTCTGACATCCAACCGGATGTGCCGTCGTACAAATAAATCCCTTCACTTTAGGTTCTACAATCATCTTTTATCCTCCAATTTATCTATATTGTTATACATGTATTTAATACTTATCTATCTTTTTTTCATACGCCTTCTATTGTATTAAATCGTAAATCTTTACAATTGTCAATATCTCGCTAACACAGTCATTTGATAACGCATATATTTCTCATCTTTCATCTTTTTACAAATAAAAAACAGGTTATCATATCTGATTTCAGATCATGATAACCTATTCTTCACATATCTTATAATCTACAAATATCTACCAATGTTAAATGATCTTTGTTAGCCTTTTCAAGCGATGTTAATAATGCATCTGCAGTATCCAAACTTGTTAGAACTGTAACACCAGTTTCAATTGCATGTCTACGAATAATAAATCCATCCTTACTCTTTTCAATACCCTGCGCTGGTGTATCAATAACCAAATCTATTTCATGGCTTAAAATCAAATCCAAAAGATTTGGAGATTCTCTTTCAACCTTATTAATAAATTTAGCCGGAATACCATTTTCATTTAACACACGACAAGTACTTCTCGTAGAATAAATTTCGTAACCAAGCGCTACAAAACGTTTACCAATCTCTACTGCTTCAAGCTTATCGGAATCCTTAACGGTAAGTACCATTTTCTTATGCTTAGGCAAATCAATACCAGAACCTAAAAATGCTTTATAAAGCGCTTCATTAAAGTCTTTAGCAATACCAAGACATTCACCTGTCGACTTCATTTCTGGTCCTAAACTAATTTCTGCGCCGCGAAGCTTTTCGAACGAGAACACTGGCATCTTAATTGCAAAATATTCGCTCTCCTTTTGAAGTCCTGGGGTATAACCAAGATTGCGAATTTTTTCTCCTGTAATAACCTTAGAAGCAAGATCTACAATTGGAATACCTGTAACCTTACTAATATAAGGAACTGTTCTTGAAGAACGTGGATTAACCTCAATCACATAAACTTCTTCCTGATATACAATAAACTGAATATTAATCAATCCAATAACATGTAAGCTAACTGCAAGTTTCTTTGTATAATCTTCCAATACACGTTTCACCTTATCAGAAATACTTCTTGCAGGATATACCGAAATACTATCACCCGAGTGAATTCCTGCACGCTCCACATGTTCCATAATACCTGGAATCAAGATGTCTTCGCCATCACAAACAGCATCCACTTCCACTTCTTTACCCATCAAATATTTATCAACCAAAATTGGATGTTCCTGCACAGTTCGGTTAATGATATCCATAAATTCCACAATATCATTATCACTAATCGCAATCTGCATACCCTGACCACCTAATACATAAGAAGGTCTCACTAATACTGGATAACCTAATTCATTTGCCGCCGCAAGTGCTTCTTCACAAGTGAACACAGTCTTTCCTGCTGGTCTTGGGATACAGCATTGCTCTAATATTTCATCAAATAATTCTCTATCCTCGGCAGCATCTACATTCTCAGCGGATGTACCTAGAATAGGTACACCCATTTTCAACAAATCCTCTGTAAGCTTAATTGCAGTCTGACCACCAAACTGCACAACAGCTCCATCTGGTTTTTCCAAATTCACAATTGCCTCAACATCTTCTGCTGTCAATGGTTCAAAATACAACTTGTCAGCAATATCAAAATCTGTTGATACGGTCTCAGGGTTGTTATTCACAATAATTGTTTCATATCCACTGTCAGAAAGTGCCCAAGTACTGTGAACAGAACAGTAATCGAATTCTACACCCTGTCCAATACGAATCGGACCAGAACCCAATACCATTACTTTCTTTTTCTTTCTTGTCGCATCTACCTCACACTCACCATCATAACATGAATAATAATAAGGTGTAGATGCTTCAAACTCAGCCGCACATGTATCTACCATCTTATACGCCGGATACATCTTATACTCATCACGCAAAGCACGAACTTCTTCCTTTGTATTTCCTGCAATCTTTGCAATGACATGATCTGGAAACTCCATTCTCTTTGCCTCAAATAATAATTCCTTTGTTAATTCTTCTGTAGCAAGACGTTTTTCAACCTTAACAATATTCTCAATCTTATCCAAAAACCACATATCAATCTTCGTGATTGAATGAATTTCTTCTTTTGTAATACCTCTACGAATTGCTTCTGCTACAACAAAAATACGTCTATCATCTACACGAGATAATTCATCATGAATTTTTTCAACAGGTTCATTCCCTAAATCGCCATACAAAAGACTATCCACATGCTGTTCAAGTGAACGAAGTGCTTTCATGAGTGCACCTTCAAAGTTCGTACAAATACTCATAACTTCTCCAGTTGCCTTCATCTGCGTTGTAAGTTTACGGCTTGCCTTAATAAATTTATCAAATGGAAGTCTCGGAATCTTTACAACACAATAATCCAATGCTGGTTCAAAACTTGCATATGTCTTTCCTGTAATTGCATTTTTAATCTCATCCAAATCATATCCCAACGCAATCTTTGCAGATACTTTCGCAATTGGATATCCTGTTGCCTTAGAAGCTAAAGCGGAAGAACGGCTAACACGTGGATTTACCTCAATAACACAATACTCAAATGATGTTGGATGAAGTGCAAACTGCACATTACAACCACCTGTAATTTTCAACTCAGATATAATATTAAGCGCAGCACTTCTAAGCATCTGATACTCTTTATCCGCAAGTGTCTGTGACGGCGCTACAACAATAGAATCTCCTGTATGTACACCAACCGGATCAAGATTTTCCATATTACATACGCAAATTCCTGTTCCATTCGCATCACGCATTACTTCGTACTCGATTTCTTTCCATCCAGCGATACAACGTTCTACCAAAACCTGACCTACACGAGAAAGACGCAATCCATTTTCCAAAATCTCTTTAAATTCTTCTTCATCAGCTGCAATACCACCACCTGAACCGCCTAATGTATACGCAGGACGTAACACAGCTGGATATCCAATGGTCTTAACAAACTCCAAACCTTCTTCTACTGTAGTAACAACAGAGGATGGTGCAATTGGTTCACCAATCTTTTCCATTGTTTTCTTAAATTCATCACGATCCTCTGCCTTCTTAATTGTTTTTGCAGAGGTACCAATCAAACGAACATTATGCTCTCTTAAAAAGCCCGACTCTTCTAATTCCATCGCAATATTAAGCGCTGCCTGTCCACCAAGTGTTGGCAAAATACTATCTGGTTTTTCCTGTAAAATAACCTTTTTTACAATTTCTGGTGTCAATGGCTCAATATATACCTGATCAGCAATATTTTTATCTGTCATAATCGTAGCAGGATTAGAATTAATTAAAATAACATAAATCCCTTCCTCTTTTAATGCACGACATGCCTGTGTTCCAGCATAGTCAAACTCAGCAGCCTGACCAATAACAATTGGACCAGAACCAATTACTACTACTTTTTTAATATTCGGATTCTTTGGCATTATTTTGACACCTCCATCATATTCATAAACTCATCAAACAAATAATTTGTATCATGAGGACCAGCACAAGCTTCTGGGTGGAACTGAACCGTTTGCACATTCTTACCAATATAGTGAACACCCTCAACCGTTCCATCATTTACATTGATAAAACTCACCTCAGCTACATCTCTATCAATAGACGCTTCTTTTACCATATATCCATGGTTTTGTGTTGAAATGTATACCTTACCTGTCTTCATATCTTTTACAGGATGATTCGCACCGCGGTGACCATATTTCATTTTTTCAGTATCTGCACCATTTGCAAGTGCTAAAAGCTGATGGCCTAAACAAATTGCAAAAATTGGTATTTTAGTTGCAAATAACTTTTTCACTTCTTCAATTACTTCTACATTTGTCTTCGGATCACCAGGACCATTTGTCAACATAATTCCATCTGGTTTGTCTTTTATAATATCTTCCGCTTTTGTATAAGATGGATATACAACAACTTCACAATCTCTATTTTGTAATTCTCTAATAATATTCTTTTTAGCACCTAAATCCAACACAGCAACTTTAAAACGATTACCCTCGAAATGCATCACATCTTTACAAGTTGTAAGACGCACAACATCACCAATTTCATATTGTTTGATTTTATTCATCACAACATCCATATCGTAATTCTCGTCTGTTGTAATCATTCCTCTCATGGTGCCTTTTTCTCTTAAAATCTTTGTAAGTGCTCTGGTATCGATTCCTTCAATACCTGTGATATGATTCTGACTCAAAAAGTCCTCTAATGTCTCTTCTGTTCTGAAGTTACTTGGTAATTTCGCAATTTCTCTTGTAATAAATCCAGACTGCCATGGCTTATTTGCCTCCATATCTTCAAAACAGATACCATAATTACCAATTAAAGGATATGTCATACATACTGCCTGACCTGCATATGATGGATCAGTTAACACCTCCAAGTAGCCGGTCATCGATGTATTAAATACAATTTCACTAATTATTTCATCTGTACAACCAACGCTTTTTCCTTCAAAAACATGCCCGTCCAAGATCAAAAATGCTTTCATAAGTACCTTCCTTTCTCATTTTTGCCCAAAAAAAAAACACTAACAGAGCCCATCACATCATTGCTATGGGTTAGGTTTTTTTCATAACATTGCTTTTATATTTTGGTATATCCTAGCATACTTTCATTATTTTGACAAGTGTTTTTTTATATATATTACAATATTTTTGCATAAATATACGGAAATGCTTTTTTTCAAAACATCTCCGTAATTAGTTCATAACAAGCATATTATTTTATGCTATTTCTGATGCCTTTCTTCCTTACTATAGGAACAACCACAAAAATCCTGTCTATACAAATGATAAATAGCAGACAATTCAATTGAACGCTTATATCCATTTTTTTTCTTAAAGTCGGCATACAGATAGGCAATATCATATGTATCAGATAATTGTTCTCCTATTTCATTCAACCATATCGCATTTTTATGCGGACTAATAGATAGCGTTGTTGTAAAATAGTCAAAATCATGTTGTTTTGCATATTGTGCTGCGTACTCTAAGCGTAATTTATAACATGCATAACATCTTTGACTTCGTTCCCCCAGCATTTCTAATCCTTTGATTGCATTTTCATAATCTGCGGGATGGTAAGCTCCTTCTACAAACTGAACCGAATACTTTGCTGGCTGTTCAACAAGTAATCGTTTCATTTCCTCTACTCTTTTTTGATATTCTACTTCCTCTGAAATATTGGGGTTGTAATATAAAATTGTAATCCGAAAATATTTTGACAAATATTCTAATACGTAACTAGAACACGGTGCACAACAGCTATGTAATAAAAGTGTAGGTGGTTCTTTTCCGTTTTCGTTTTCTATTTCAATCGAACGAATTTTATCATCTAATATTTGTTGATAATTCACATTCATATTCAATATATACCTCTTTCCTTCGTCTTTTTGTGCACAATGTATATTTATCACACAAACTCATTTGTTTATTGTATGTGTATTTTGTTGATTATACCTAGTTGACTTTGTGCATGATTTACAATATACTTGATTTAAACAAGATAAATATTATTATGAATAGCAATCGATTATTTGTCAAATCAATCTTTCTTGTAGGAGGTGTCTCATATGACAGTAGCACAAGCAGTTAAAAAATACAAATTAGAACCTTTGAGTCCATTCACATCAAAGGCAAAAGCAAAAGAACTAAATGTAGATGAAGTTCTTTACATGAACGTCCAGAAGAACAAATATGCTTACATTGTCAGAGATGGCGCTCGCGGATTAATATTATATACAGACGAACTTAGTATTTATACAAAAAAATACAAAGGTACTAAAATGACATCTTTAGAACCTTAATTATATATTTCGTTCTCATTCGAACACATGCATATCCATACCAGAATGTATCATTTTACATTCTGGTATTTTTATTTCCTGAATAATATTTTCATTTAAACATATACTACTTCTACTATTCTATTTTTTTATTTTTTAGGAGGTAACCTTTTTGAACAAACTATCTTTCTTATATAAATATCTTTTCCTGTTTCTTGTTGGCGGTTTCTCATATTTTTATATGGAAATCATTTATAGGGGCTTTTCACATTTTTCTATGATAATTTGTGGTGGACTTGCACTCATTTTCTGTGGATTATTAAACCAATCCCCAAATCGCAAACTACCACTAACTGTACAAATGGTTCTTTCCGCACTCATTATTACAGGACTAGAATTCATAACAGGATATATTGTTAATATGAAATATCATTTAAATGTATGGGATTATTCGAATATGCCATACAACCTATATGGACAAATATGTATTGCGTTTTCATCGTTATGGTTGGTATTATCTTTGATTGGAATCTTTTTAGATGATTTCATTCGATGGAAAGTATTTGATGAAGAAAAACCTAACTATAAGTGGTTATAACCCGTCTTGCGACGGGTGCAATCTCAGTTTCACTTTGTTCAACCTCGATAGAGTGCACCCGTCAAATAAAAAAAAAAAAAAAACACAAGAGGCAAAGAATAAACTTTAACAAGCTTATTCTTTGCCTCTTGTTTTTTCTTTTATGCTAGACGGGTTATAACTACATCATTCCGCCCATGCCGCCCTGCATTGGAGGCATAGCTGGAGCATCTTCCTTAATATCTGCCACAACAGACTCTGTTGTCAACAATGTTGATGCAACAGATGTTGCGTTCTGAAGTGCTGAACGAGTTACTTTTACTGGATCAATGATTCCTGCATCAACCATATTAACATACTTTTCATTTAATGCATCAAAACCAACACCAGGTTCAGACTCTCTAACGTTATTAATAATTACAGCACCTTCTAATCCTGCATTTCCTGCAATATGGAACAATGGAGCTTCTAACGCTTTTAAGATAATCTCTGCACCAGTCTTCTCATCACCAGAAAGAGTTGCTGCTAGCTCTGCAACCTTCTTGCTTGCATGAATGTAAGCAGATCCACCACCTGCAATAATACCCTCTTCTACAGCCGCTCTGGTAGCTGCAAGTGCGTCTTCCATACGAAGCTTAGCTTCCTTCATTTCTGTTTCTGTTGCAGCACCAACACGAACAACCGCAACACCACCTGCAAGTTTTGCAAGTCTCTCCTGTAATTTTTCTCTATCAAAATCAGAAGTTGTCTCTTCAATCTGAGTCTTAATTAAGTTAACTCTTCCTTCAATTTCAGATGGATCACCAGCACCATCCACAATAATAGTAGTCTCTTTCTCTACACGCACACTCTTTGCACGTCCAAGATCATCCATAGTAGCCTCTTTCAAATCAAGACCTAACTCATCTGTAATCACCTTACCACCTGTAAGAATTGCAATATCTTCAAGCATAGCCTTACGACGATCACCATAACCAGGAGCCTTAACACCTACTACCTGGAAAGTACCACGAAGCTTATTAAGAATTAATGTTGTAAGTGCTTCACCTTCAATATCTTCTGCGATAATCAATAATTTCTGTCCACTCTGAACAATCTGCTCTAAGATTGGTAAAATATCCTGAATGTTCGAAATCTTCTTATCTGTAATCAAGATATATGGATTATCAAGCTCTGCAACCATCTTCTCCATATCTGTTGACATATAAGCTGAAATGTATCCACGATCAAACTGCATACCTTCTACTAAATCAAGTTCAGTCTTCATAGTCTTTGACTCTTCAATTGTAATTACACCATTTTGAGAAACCTTCTCCATAGCATCTGCAACCATAGAACCAACATTCTCATCACCTGCTGAAATAGATGCAACTCTTGCAATCTGCTCTTTTCCTGCAATTGTCTGACTCATGTTAGAAATAGCTTCTACTGCTGTATCACAAGCCTTTTTCATACCTTTTCTTAAAATAATTGGATTTGCGCCTGCTGCTAAATTCTTCATACCAGCATTAATCATTGCCTGCGCTAATACTGTTGCAGTTGTTGTTCCATCACCTGCAACATCATTTGTCTTTGTCGCAACTTCTTTTACAATCTGCGCACCCATATTTTCAAATGCATCTTCAAGTTCAATATCTTTCGCGATTGTAACACCATCATTTGTAATAAGTGGTGCACCAAAAGATTTTGCTAATACAACATTTCTTCCCTTTGGTCCTAATGTTACTCGAACTGTGTCTGCCAACTGATTCACACCAGCTTCTAATGCCTTACGCGCTTCTACGCCATACTTAATTTCTTTTGCCATAATCTATCTATACCTCCATTTATTAATCACTATGCTTCAACAACTGCGTGAATATCACTCTGTTTAACAATAATATATTTGTCTCCGTCTAATTCTACATCATTGCCTGCAAATCTTGAGTAAATTACTTTATCTCCAACCTTAACCTGCATCTCAATCTTCTCACCATCTACTACAATACCAGGTCCTACTGCAACTACCTCTGCATATTGTGGTTTTTCCTGTGAAGCTGTTGGTAAAACAATTCCTGACTTTGTTGTTTCTTCTGCAACACACTCTTTTAATACAACTCTTTCACCTAATGGTACTAATTTCATTCGAATATCCTCCTTTTATTCTATCTTTTTATTATCACTCCAATCATTAGCACTCATTTCATCCGAGTGCTAACACAATTCTTATTGTACCCCATTTTCTAAAAAAATCAACCCCTTATTTTCAAAAATTTCTTGCATTGCTACATTCTGCGTCATGATGTATAATCTAAGTATATTGTAAAAGAACGGAGAACATGAATATGAAAGAACAACTTTATACCATTCCTGTCACAGATGCCTTTCAGGCGGATTGCGAATGTCCTTTGTGCAGAATGAAACAGGAACTAGAAAAAAACGCCATCGAATATACAATGGGACCAAGTTATATGGAAGACGATAATCGGGCTATGACTGATAAAATGGGATTTTGCGAAAAACACATTCAAACCTTGTATGGCGAAAAAAATCGTCTTGGCCTAGCATTAATGCTTAGTACACACATGATGAAAGTCACAAAAGATTTAAAGGATTTATCCAAAGATTATGTTCCAACTGGAAAATCCTTACTCAAGAAAAAAAGCGGTAGTTCCTCTTTAGGAGAATATGTTACAATTTTAAGTCAGACATGTTTTATATGCGATCGCGTGAATCATACATTTGATCGTTATATTGATACCATCTTCCACTTATATAAAAAAGACCCTGACTTTTCTGACACAATCAAAAAATCCAAGGGCTTTTGTACTTATCATTATGCAATTTTATTTGATAGAGCCTCTGACTTCCTTTCCAAGGAACAGGCTAATTCGTTCATTCAAGACATTAACAAAATATATTTCAGCAATATGGAACGCATGCAGGAAGATATCGACTGGTTCATTAACAAATTTGATTATCGCTATCAAAACGAACCATGGAAAAATGCAAAGGATGCACTTCCAAGAGCAGTATTAAAAACACATGGCACAGTCACACCTGATACCAATCTAGGATTAGACTGATGTTGTTGCCGCGATCAAGCTATCGCTTTGTTCGATATGCATTTGCATTGTTTCAACAAACTTTCGATACTCTGTGAGTTTCCCCTCATAGATTCTTTGCTTTTCAAGTTGTAAGTGAAAGTCGCATGGTTGAACCAGACCATGCTCTTTCTCAAACAACTCAATTCCACTTCTACTTAATATATAGGAAACAAATTGTGAACAAAAATAGTTATAATCTCTTGCCACATTTTTTCCAAACAAAACACCAACCAATCCCTTATAATTATAATCATACAACTCTCTGTGTCTGATAAAATGTTTTAGCTCCTCACATAAAACTTTATATTGTTCTTCTGTAACCGCTAATGCATAAACACTACAATATACATTTTTATCTCTACCAAAAATTCCTGTTTCAATGTCTTCATCCACAAAACCTGCATTAAACGGATTATGAACACGTCTTCTCGCAAAACTATACATTTCTTTTAATTCTACATCTAATGCTAAAGAAGTATGTGAATACGTTGCACCTGTAAAGAGTCTTATCAATCTAGCCGGAATCGTATGTGTTCTACTTAACATTATATAAATATATCTTTGATTTACTTGTTCCTCTTTCGTCACATCCATACACCCCTAGACAATTTTTCTATTGACCTTCTTTCACCTTTTCCCGAATCCGTTCCTTTAAATCCAAACTTTTGTCTTTAATACGCGAAGCCACATTCTGATCTGTTAAGATACGTGAAAGAAATGTTAATGCTTCTTTATATTTTCCAATACGAAACGCTAATTCTGCAACCAAATATGTTAGTGTTACTTCATCCATTCCACTCATCGGGAAATGCTCATTCGAGAAAGCTAATATATATCCATCATATGCATTCTGAATACATTCCAGCTCATCTTCCTGTAACTGTTTCCGCTCTTTTTCTGAAATATTCATAGCCTCACGTTCTAACTTGCCACGAATCGTCCATGCCAATTTCAAACAGGTATATGCCTTTCTACTATTTTGCACATTGCCAAGCACATCAGAATAAAGTACCATTTTATATCTCATGATTGCATCATCGTAACTATACTTCTGTCCTTCAGACTTCAATCCCTCAAAGTTACCTTTTAACTCTGCACGCAGCTTTTTAGCTTGCAAAGGCATTACCTGGTTAAAATACCGTGACAACGACGCATATCCACAGTGCGTACACACAATGGCATCATATTTAATGGGATCCACCTCTTTGTATAACGGTCGCAAATCCAAATCCTGTCCTATACTACGAAGCTTTCCAACCCTTACAGCTAAAGACTTAAATTTTCCATCACAAATTGGACAAGTATACGTTTTAGGAAACAAACATTCTTCTTCTGTAATTGGTTTTGCTTCCGTTTTTTTTGTCCCATCCAAATTTGGCTTATTTTCATCTGGTGTTGCATATATATCAACATCCTTTACCTTTATGCCAAACTGTTCCAGACCGGAAAATAACCCCATATCTATTACCTCCTTTAATCCCTCTTCTCCCTCCTGAATCAAATTCTCATATAATCTTATATACTTGCATAATTATAGTTACTTTATCACATTTACCCCCACTCGTCAATTTTCAGCTATATTTTTGCAAGTAAATATTTGCTTATTCTTTCTATTTGTTGTATGATGTTGAAATAATGAGCAAAATATGAAAAAGAAGGGATCAACCATGGAGCAAAACCATAATACGGACAACGAGTTCGATATCATAGACTTTGAATTAGATGAATTTGATGAGGAATTCGAAAAAGAAGAACGAAAAATCAAACTGAAAGAACAGAAAAAATCAGATGCAATTGCCTCACGTGCAAAACGTGTTGCGCAACTAGAAAATGAAAAAGCCAATTCACAGGAACTTGGCAATCGTCCTAACCGCGACATGTTAAAAACAATATTACTCATTTTGGTAGTGATTGTTATCGCGTGTCTCATTCTAGGCTTTGTCACATTTATTGCAAATAGCGTTGGCAATATTCCTACGAATGATGATGTATCAACAGAGGCAACCACTACAGAAGAAACGGATTGGAAAGATTTGTGGAAACCAAATTCAGATGATACAACAAACACTTCCAATCACGAAGATTCCCAAAAAGAGAATTTAGAGCAAAGCATTGAAGAAATAACAAATAAAGTAAACAACAAAACAACTGAAGCACAAAATCATGATTCCAATCAGCAGACAACACAGGAATCCACTACGGAAGCTCCTTCTACATCGGCTCCTGAGGAGGCTACGACAGAGCAAATCATCGAGTCAACTCCAGATACACCAGAAGAGCCACCTATAGACGATATAACAGATGTTCCAGTTGAACCAGCAGAATAAAAGAGGATACTATGGGATACAAAAACTATACAGATGACGAACTAATCTCCCTCATTCGAAAGGGAGAACAAGATGCAACAGAATATTTATTAAAACGATACACATCACTCGTTAAAAAATCGACACGTACGCTATATATTATTGGTGCCGATACAGAGGATTTATCACAGGAAGGAATGATTGGTTTATTCAAGGCGATTCAAACATTCGAACCGAATCAGGATGCTACTTTTTATTCTTATGCGAAACTTTGTATCGAACGCCAAATATACAGCGCCATAAAAGCTTCTAATCGAAAAAAACATTTGCCTCTTAACTCCTATGTTTCGCTAAACACGAATACTAACAAAGGTGAAAACGAATTAATTGATAATCTGGTCGCTAGCAATGAAACTAATCCAGAACATATCGTTCTCGTTGCTGAGAACTCCACCCAGTTTCAAAAGGAAATCGAGAATCATTTAAGCAGTCTTGAAAAAAAAGTTCTTCAGCATTATCTAGATGGTATGTCATATGCAGATATTAGTATATCACTTAGAAAACCTGTAAAATCAATAGATAATACCATTCAACGAATTCGCAATAAAATAAAGAACATGTCTCCTTCTTACTGATCTATAGCTCAGTAAGAAAGACATGTTCTTATTCTTTGTCATTTTTTATCTTTTATTTGTTACCATCAGCAAACTGCCATTCTGGCTTTTTGAAGAAATCAATTCTTGGCTCAAGGAATTTCAATTCATGTTTCGACAAATCATCAACATAAGCTGTTAATGGCTCTAAGATATAATCCCAACTCCAAAGCTTATCATCAAATCCCAAATACTCTTGGAACATCTCACATCCGCTTGGTGCAACTGGATGTACTAAAACTGCCATAATCTTACATGCATACCAGGTATCTACTAAAAGTGCCCTCTTAAGCTCAATATCATCATTCTTATCTGCTTCACGACTCTTTGCAGCCCAATTCTTATTTACCTCGCGGATATACTCATCCAACACATAAGAAATACGATGGAATTCATGATTATACATATGTCTTTCGTACTCAGAAACCTTCTTCTTGGAAAGTTCAAGAATCCAATCTGAACACTGTCCTTCTGGAATTTTGCCACCGAAATCAGTCTGTGTTGTATAGAAGCAGGAACGAATTAAACGGTTGAATACGTTTGTTAAAAGATTTCCTTCCTTTAATACGATATCTACACCAACACGCTCCTCCTCTGGCATATACACCTGAGGCTTAAATCCTGTACTCTTATTGGATAATCCCAAAGAACAGAAATGCATTCTAAGTTGATCCACTGAGTAATGCTCTAATAATTCTGCTGCCATAGGTGGTTTAATCTCTGAGCTACTACTTGCCTTGGTATCCATAAACAAAATGTGTCTATTTGGAATAATATGTGGATATTTGATATTACCAAGGGCACGGAATAATCCCATTTCTGCAATAGAATAAAAATAAATGTTATCCTCTCCGATAAACTGATATACCATTGCCTCATCATCATTCCACCATCTCTGCCATTCATTTTCATCACAGCCCTGCTGCTCAAGATAAGCTCTTGTAAATGAGATAGGAGCCCACAATGATTCTGGCCATACCCAAAAAGTAAGATCCTTTTCGCCTTCTACCTCTGGAATCGGAACACCCCATTCAACATTACCTGACAAACGGAATGGTACAAGAGTCTTACCTGCTGTATAATGCACACCAGCCTCCTCCATTACTTTTCTTGCAATATCACGGTCATCTAATGACTTGAATACACACATAAGAGACTTTCTCTTCTCCTCATCTACCAACTCATGCTCAGGAAACTTCGCAAGCAATGCATCCTGATCAATATCCTCTAAATACTTCTTTGGAATATGTACAAGTGGCTTATTCATAAACTCATCAATAATATTCAACTCGTACTTTCTACGATTCGACTGCGCCTTTAACATATCGTTGCGTTCCTTTAACACGTCGATATCATCCTCTAACTTATAATACCAGTTGGTAACATCCACGAAAGATGGTGTTTTTCCTGAAAGAACACTTACAGGATTAATCAACTCACTTGGCATATACTGATGACCCAATGAACATTCGTCAGCATAAGCCTTCTCTGAAGTACAGCCTTCGATCGGACATCTACCCATTACCTGACGGCCATTTAAAAATACACCTAACTCTTCATCATAAAACTGTGGTGTAGACAATTTTTCAAGATGACCTGACTTATACAAAGACTCAAAGATTTCCGCAGATGTCTTGTTATGCATCTTTGCTGCCGGCTCCAATGCAGATGCACCAAAGAAATTCAAACTAATCTGGTATCTCTTTAATGTCTCTGTCTGACTATCATGGTTGGATTTTACATAGTCTTTAATTGTTTTATCATAACCTGCTTCTTTTAACTTGCGAAAACTTTCAAGCGCTGGTGAACCATAGCAGTCAGTACCCGAAACAAATATAACATTTTCTTTTCCAATACGATCACGCATAAATCTTGCAAAAATATCAGCATGCACAAACATTCCACCAACATGCCCAAAATGAAGTTCTTTATTACCATATGGCATACCACCTGTAATCACACAACGTTTAGGAAATACAGGATTCTCATCTGGTCTAATTCTCTTATCTAACATTGATACACCTTCCTTATATTGAATTGTCCAAACCTCCGAAATCGAGTGATTGAACTGCTTGAATTATTTAAAATCATATACACTCGAAACTATATCATATTTTCACATAAATGTCATTATTCTTTTCAAAAACTCTTTACAAAACAAGGAGAATTTGTTATTATAGTCAAGTCGCAAAGACAAGCTGGCGTGGCACAGTCGGTAGCGCACCTCATTGGTAGTGAGGAGGTCACGGGTTCGATTCCCGTCGCTAGCTTTAAAAAAAAAGAGAAAGCAATTTGCTTTCTCTTTTTTTACTTATTTATGCTTTTTTCTGACGCTCATATGTAACTACGATTCCATAGCCAGCACCAATATTCGGCGCTACAGAAATAACTCGCCACCCTTGTGAGGCCAACTTATTCATTTCTTCTTCAGAGCCTTTTACCTTGTATGTTTCTACCTTATATTCGTACATCTTACACTCCTTATTTACCCTGTAATCTCTGTCTTACTATCTCGTATGCCAATACACCAGCTGCTACAGAGGCATTTAAGGAATCAATATCTCCCTTCATTGGAATTGATGCTACATAGTCACATTTTTCTTTTACAAGACGGCTTACTCCATTTCCTTCGTTACCAATCACCAACCCAATTGGTCCAGTCAAATTATGACGATACATCACATCACCATCCATGTCTGCACATACAAACCAAATCCCCTGCTCTTTTAATTCTTCTATTGTTTTCGCAATATTTGTAACCTTAGCAACTGGAGTATAATTAATCGCTCCTGCTGATGCTTTAACAACAGTTGCTGTCAAACCCGCAGCACGACGCTTTGGAATAATCACACCATGCGCTCCACAAAGATTTGCTGTTCGAATAATCGCACCTAAATTATGCGGATCTTCTATCTCATCCAACAAGAAAATAAATGGTGGCTCATCCTTATCTCTAGCAGCCTGTAAAATATCTTCAACCTCTGCATAATCATATGCTGCAGCCTGTGCAATCACACCCTGATGCTTTCCTGTTGTCGACATTTGATCAAGTCTTTCTTTATTCACATAATTCACAATGGTATCCTGCTTTCTTGCAAGATTCTTTATGGTATTCACTGCTCCATCATGACAACCATCTAATACATATAATTTATCAATTGTTTTTCCTGAACGAAATGCTTCTGTTACAGCATTACGTCCTTCTATCGTATACTCTTCGTAACGCATCCTTTATTCCTCCCTGGCAAGAACATCCAATCCTAACTTCACAATATCCGTAAGTCGTTCAAAATCTTCCTTCAAATATAAATATCCAAGCAACGCCTCAAAACCAGTTGCATTTCGGTAATCAACCGTTGATGCATTTTTTGCCTTTGTATAGGATTTAGCATTTCTACCTCTTTTGAACACATCATGTTCTTCTTCTGTCAACTGATCTTCAATCGCAAGAATCATTTTCGCCTGTGCTGGTGCACATACAATCTTACTAACAAGCTTATGATATTTATTCGCTTGCATATTCACTTTACTAACTTCCATTGTTCGTATCATTACATCAAAAATGCTATCTCCTATATACGCAAGTGACAATGGCGAATAGTTTTGTGGATTCACCTGTTTAATCCCTAGTACATCTTTGAAATATTGATATCTTCCTTTTTTTTGTTCTTCCATGTTCTATCCCGAATTATCCTTTATTTACGCTCTCTTCCACTTAACGCCCTCTCGAGTATCCTCTAAGATAATACCCTGTGCAGCAAGTGTATCTCTAATTTCATCTGCTCTTGCAAAGTTCTTCTCTTTTCTCGCTGTCTGGCGTTCTTCTATTAATGCTTCAATATCACTATCTAATATTTCAGCTTCTACCTTTGTGATAATACCCAAAATATCGCAAAGGCTTCCTATTGTCTGATAGATTTTTTCAATGACCTGTTTTGCATTTTCGGATGAAATATTGGTATTCGATACTTTTACCATTTCGAAAATAACGGAAATTGCATCCGCTGTATTCAAATCATCCTCCATTGCATTTTCAAAACGAACAACAAACTCATCCATCTTTGCAAGAAGATCTGCTTCTTCGCTTGTCTGCTCTTTTTCCTGTGCATTCTGCATTGCATCATCCAAACGCCCCATTGCAGTCAATACACGCTCTAACGAATTCTTTGCAGCTTCTACCAATGTATCAGAAAAATTAAGCGGACTTCTGTAGTGTGCTGATAACATAAAGAAACGAATTACCTGTAATGGATATTTTTCTCCAATATCACGAATTGTAAAGAAGTTACCCAATGATTTACTCATTTTCTCTCCATCAATCTTCAAAAATCCATTGTGCATCCAATATCTTGCAAACTCAACATCATTGGCAGCCTCACTCTGTGCAATTTCATTTTCATGATGTGGGAAAATCAAATCTTCACCACCTGCATGAATATCAATAATATCACCAATGTATTTTTTTGACATTACAGAACATTCCAAATGCCAACCAGGACGACCCTCTCCCCATGGCGAACTCCAAGAAGGTTCTCCTTCCTTTTTCGGTTTCCACAATACGAAGTCTAAGAAGTCTTCCTTCTCGCCCTCTCCAGAAACCTTTAACTGATGTTTCTCATCTCTATGTCCTGCTTCCAAATCATCAATATTTTTCTTTGATAACTTGCCATATCCTGGAAAACTTCTTGTTCTGAAATAAACAGTACCATTTACCTCATATGCATGACCTTTTTCAATTAATGTTTCTACCATAGCAATCATATCCGAAATTTCTTCTGTTGCCTTTGGATGTGTTGTTGCCTCTAACACATTTAATGCCGCCATATCCTTCTTTACCTCTGCAATATAGCGTTCTGAAATCTCTGACGAAGTAACACCTTCTTCAATGGCACGTTTGATAATCTTATCATCTACATCTGTAAAATTCGATACATAATTTACATCATATCCCTTATACATCAAATATCTTCTAAGTGTATCAAACACAATCATTGGTCTTGCGTTACCAATATGTATATAATCATATACTGTTGGACCACATACATATATTCCAACCTTCCCCTCATTAATTGGTTTGAATTCTTCCTTCGTTCTTGTCATGGTATTAAAAATCTTCATGTTCTATTCTATTCCTTTCTCACTGAATATCCAGTTCCTATTCCATCATCATATCTGTTGCAATTATACCCACATCATTGTGAGATTGCAATGTAAATATCTTATTTTTGTCAAATACTTACTGATTCTTTATTCTTTTTCATTTTGAAATTATTTATACAACCTCTGCAAAACAAACTATTTGTTCCTCACTACAAAAAATCATTTTTGCCAAATCTGCTACTGTCAGTTCCAGCACATCATCTAACGACGCATCTGTCACTTTTGTAACACAAACCTCTCCGTTTTCCTCGTAAAACGCATACAGACCTTCATTTTCTGTTAACAACGAATCTGTGATTCGAATTACTTTTTTATTTGATGCAAAACGTTCAAAATAATTTTTAAATAGCTTTAGGCAAGCCAATACATCTACAATTCTAACCATATATTGCATGGCATGTACAATTTCAACCTTGGTATCCGACGACAAATATTGTTCTACACAAAATAACCACTTCTCCTGACCTTCTTGTCCGTTCAAACTCATACCTTCATATACCATCTGTTCCACTACAATCTTTTCATCTTGTTTTGCATACGCAAAATATCCAATGCATTCTTGATCATCTTTTCGAAACACAAATATCACATCACCATTTTGGCATTTCTTTTCCTGATAAAGCAATTCAAAATAAGAACGAGAACGAACAGTGTATGTATCAAATACTGCATCCAAATATACATCTATTTTCTCAACAATATGATTCCACACATCGTTTGTAGCATTTTGATTCAAACTTGCATATGAAACGTAAAAAACACCCTCTTCCCATTGTGAAAACAATTTCTTACCTTTTTCACGCTTTGAAGTTAAACAAGCGCGCTGTTCTTTACTGATTTCAACAAATGAAAATGGTTCATAATAAGCAACATCTGCAGGCATCAGATATGTAATTGCTTCTTTATTTTGATACATTTGACGCAATGCATGTTCCAATAATCTTCGCATAATACCCTGTCTGCGAAATTGTTCCTTTGTCGCAACACCTACAATGTAATGCAACAATTGTCTGGATTCCTGTATTCTGCATTCATACGGATTTAAATGTAACATCCCAAGCATTTCATCTTTCATAATACATAAAACTTCATTCGCTGGATATACATTCTGAAAATAAAACGCCTCATAATCGAACGGGTCACCGAAGCATGTTCTCCACATATCACGAACTTCTGTTTCATATTTCCTTTTTTCATCTTGTTTTGTCACATGCAAATATTCCCATTCTTTCATACAGTCATTCCCTATCTTAATATTTCAAATTAACTATTCTTGCAACATCCACTACATCCCGCACACTGTCTCATTTCCATTCGATCATCATATTGAAAATTCGCAATCTCCTCTAACAAACAGATTGCCTGCGAGCTAATACCTTCTCCAGACCCTGTAAACCCAAGACCTTCCTCTGTTGTTGCTTTGATATTTACCTGATTGTCAGATAAACCTAACGCCTCTGAAATAGTCGTCACCATATCTGGTATAAAAGTTGCAAGTTTTGGACGCTGCGCAATCACCGTTGCGTCCACATTAGAAATCACATATTGATTCTCATCCAACAGCTTTTTCACATGACGAAGCAATTCAATACTATTTGCACCTTTATACTTCTCATCTGTATCAGGAAAATGTTTACCGATATCACCTAATGCGGCCGCACCTAATAATGCATCCATAATCGCGTGTACCAAAACATCAGCATCAGAATGTCCTAGTAATCCCTTTTCATACGGAACATTTACACCGCCCAAAATCAGCTTTCTCCCCTCTACTAACTTGTGAACATCATATCCCATTCCTACTCGCATTTTATTCCTCCAATCCGTTTCTCATCACTTATCAATTCAAATCTTTCATTTTAAGGTACTCTAATAAAAATTCATACACACGTTTCGTAGACGCAATATCTAATCTTTCTGCCGTTGTATGAATATCCAAAATATCTGGTCCCATTGCCACACAATCCAAATCTGCAATCTTTCCAGCTAATAATCCACACTCCAACCCAGCATGTATACCTTCTACTGTAGGCTTCTTTCCGTACATTTTTTCATATAACGCAATAACTCTTGGACGAACCACTGATTCTTCCTTGTATTCCCAAGCAGGATAATCGCCTTTTCGTTCTACAGTTCCACCAAAACTTCTAACAAGACATTCTACTTGATTTGCAACAAAATATTTCTTAGAAGTCACACTACTTCGAATCGAATGTTGCAAAAATAAATATTCATCACATAATTTCATAACACCTAAATTAAGTGACGTTTCAACCAAACCTGGCATCGACATACTCATACCACACACACCGTTTGGTAATGTCATCAATAAGTGAATAACATGTTCCATATCCCGTTGCTTTAATACAAACGCATTCGCATTTTCGCACTCTTCTGATGTAATAACAATCCCTGGATCTGATTGACTATATTCTGTCTTAAAAATCTGTTGTACTTGTTCTATTGTATGCTCCAATAATTTATAATCCGAAGGATCTATTCCTAGTTTAACATTTGCTTCTAACGGAATTGCATTATCCTTTTTTCCGCCATCCATGGCACAAATATAAACTTTCATATTTTTATTTATCTCAAACAACAGCCGTCCCAATAATTGATTGGCATTTGCACGTTCTTTGTGAATTTCGCAACCAGAATGCCCACCAAGTAAGCCTGAAATGGATATTGTATACCAACAAAGGTCTGATACTTCTTCATAAGAAACAGGTAATTTCGAGTGAAGCGAAATACCACCTGCACAGCTACTCAAAAAAACGCCCTCTTCTTCTGAATCGAGATTTAACATTCTTTTTCCCTTCAGCATAGAAAGATCAATCCCACTTGCTCCTTCCATTCCTACTTCTTCGCACACTGTAATTACAAGCTCCAATGGTGGATGCGCAATTTCTTCATTTTCCGCAATTGCCAACATATAAGCAACTGCAATCCCATCATCCCCACCTAATGTCGTATCTTTTGCAAAAACATATTGATCATCAACACAAAGTGTAAGTCCTTCTTTTTCCATATCGATTGATGCATCTTTGGTTTTCTCACATACCATATCCATGTGCCCTTGTAAAATAACTGGTTCTTCCTGTTCATATCCTTTACTTGCAGGTACAAACATGATCACATTGTATAGGGAATCCTGATATACTTCTAATTGTCTTTCTTTTGCAAATGAAACCAAATAATCACTAATTGCATTCTCATGATAAGAACCTCTTGGAATATTACTAATCTCCTCAAAATAATGAAATACCCTCTTTGGTTCCAACTCACTCAATACTGCCATATGCTCATCCCTAATCCTTTCTAATTTTACGCTCCATAAAGTATATCATAGTTCCGATTAAAATACCAAAAAAAACAATCGCTCCTGCATTTCCCAAATAAATATGTTTTGAACAATCCAACCATTCTAATACATTTTTATTTTCTAGCGGAATCATTGCACAAACAGCTAATAATATTCCAGCCAATCCCTCTCCTGCAATTAAACCTGACGCATAAAGAATTCCACGTTCTCTTGCTTTCTTTTCACGCATATTATAAACGAGTCGCAATAATCCACCAAGCATAATCGGTACTGACAAATGGATTGGCAAATACAACCCTACTGCAAAAGGTAACACTGGAATCTGCAATATCTCTATTACTATAGCAACCGCAACACCGATATACACAAGATTCCATGGAAGATTTCCTTCCATTACCCCCTCAACAACCATTTTCATTAAAGTAGCCTGCGGTGCCGGAAGTTCTGTAGAACCATACCCCCAAGCCGCGTGAAATAAATATAATACACCGCCAATCGTAAATGCGGCAGCAACAACACCTATTATTTCTCCAACTTGTTGTTTAATTGGTGTCGCACCAACTAAATATCCCGTTTTTAAATCCTGCGACGTATCTCCTGACATAGCTGCAACAATACAAATGACTGTACCAATACATATTGATGCAATCATTCCTCGTATTCCTGTATTCCCTGCTGCTTTTAATAAAAATGTAGAGGAAAGCAAGGTTGCTATTGCCATTCCTGACACAGGATTGTTACTACTACCAACCAACCCAACCATACGGGACGACACAGTTGCAAAGAAAAAACCAAATATAACAATGATGATTGCACCAAAAAAATTAACTGGGACCATAGGTAGTACCCATAATAAAACAGAAATCGCAATGATACCAATGATTACAATTCCAAAAGACATATCCCATTGATCATTCTTTTCCTCTATTAGAAAGTTATCCTTTTTCCGATATCCCTTTACCGTATCTGAAAATGCTTTTCCAATCATCGGTAAGGATTTAACCAATGAGATAATTCCACCTGTTGCAACCGCTCCAGCACCAATATATCGAATATAATTGCTCCAAATTCCCCATGTATCCAATGCTCCAATTGCATCTGTTGCAGGATACAAAATCGTCTGTTCTCCAGCCAATACAAGAAGTGGCATCAACACAAACCACGCAAATGTACCTCCAGCAAACAAATAAGATGAGACTTTGGGGCCACAAATATATCCAACTCCAAGCAATGCTGGAAGCACATCCGCACCAATTCCAGCACCCTTATATTTTTTTACAGAATAATCCACCTCAGACGGAAACAATTTTAAACCATCTGCAATCCATTTATATAATGCTCCAATCAAGAGACCAGCAAATACAGTAATTGACTCCCCCACATTTTCAGCAGCCATCAGAACCTTTGCACATGCGGTCCCTTCAGGATATGGTAACCGATCTTCTTCTTTTACAATTAATATTTTTCGAAGTGGAACCATAAAAAACACACCAAGCAAACCACCACATAGTGTTATAAAAAATATTTCTATAAACGATGGTTTTTCCAACCCAAATTCTTCACTCCACATAAAAAGAGCCGGAATGGTAAAAATTGCTCCTGCAGCCAAGGATTCCCCTGCTGATCCAATGGTTTGCACCATATTATTTTCCAATACAGATTCCCTTTTTAACAAAATGCGAATCACACCCATAGAAATTACCGCAGCAGGAATTGATGCAGACACCGTCATGCCAACTCTTAATCCTAAGTATGCATTTGCACCACCAAATAAAACCGCTAATACAACGCCAACAACAATTGCTGTTTTTGTCAATTCCGTTTTTTTCTTATCCATAAAAAAAGACTCCTCACAAACGAACTATTTTTTCCTTAGTTTGTGAGAAGTCTTTTTTATTTATTCTTTTTATGAACGATAATCTCCATTAATCTTTACATAATCATATGTCAAATCGCAGCCCCATGCTTTTGCTGTAACATCTCCCGCATTCAATGACACATTTACCATAATCTCATCTGCTGATAAAACCTCAGATGCAAATTCCTCTGAAAATGCAACACCTGCACCATTTCTACAAACAGGCAATACTCCTTTTACAGATGCAAGATCCACATCTACTTTGTTGATATCAAACTCTGCTTCCGCATATCCGATTGCACACAATACACGTCCCCAGTTCGCATCCTCACCAAAAATTGCACATTTAAACAATGGAGAACGAATTACACTTTTGGCAACAATAATAGCTGTATCTAAATCCTTTGCCTTTTCAACAGTACATTCAATTAACTTTGTTGCACCCTCTCCGTCTTTTGCCAACATCTTTGTCAAATTCATCATTACAATATATAATGCCTGTTTAAATGTCTCATAATCTGTATTTTCCGCTGTCACCTCTTCATTTCCAGCAAGTCCATTTGCCATAACACAAACCATATCATTTGTAGACGTATCACCATCAATGCTTAAACAATTATATGTAATTTTCGTAACATCAGATAATGCCTTTTGCATCAATTCTGTCGAAATCGCCACATCAGAAGTAATAAAATTCAATGTCGTAGCCATATTCGGATGAATCATACCACTTCCTTTTGCCATACCACCAAGTGTACATTCTTTTCCACCAAGCATAAATGTTACAGCAACCTCTTTAGGCACAGTGTCTGTTGTCATAATTGCATTGACTGCTTTTGCATTTCCATCATAGGAAAGCCCTTTTGCTAGCGCATCAATATGCGTTTCGATCGGTTCAATCGGAAGAATCTGACCAATTACACCTGTGGAAGCCACAATTACATCGTTTGCATCTATCCCAAGAACCTTTGCCGCAAGTTCAGTCATCTTTTGTGCTTTTTCCTCGCCATCAGCATTACATGTATTGGCATTCTTCGAATTTGCAATCACAGCCTTTGCCTTACCACCCGTTGCAGCTAAATGATTTTTCGTAACTATAATCGGTGCACCCTTTACTTTATTCGTAGTATAAACTGCTGCGGCATTACATTCTGTATCACTTACCAAAAGTGCCAAATCATTTTTTTCTGGATCAGAATTTAATCCACAATTCAAACCATTTGCTTGATATCCTTTCGCAGCACAAACGCCACCATCTACATATGTGTATCCTTGAAATTTTTCCATTTCCATATTTCCTATCCTCCTATTTTCATATATGCAATTACCACATTCATTTTCCATGCGATTCCAATCAAAATAATGAATTTTTATAAATGTATTACATTACATTTACTTTTCGTCAACGCACATCATATACATTGTTTCAGTATAATTACCCATATACAAATTGTCAATAGATAATTTGTATATTCTTCTTTATTTATTCATTCATTGTGTATATTTATTCATACAGAAATAGTTTTTATCAATCATTCATTCCAAATCATATTGACATTATTCATAATATGGTTAAAATACAAAACAGTTACCAAAAAATAGAAAGGAACAGATTATGAATATTCCAAATGACCCAATGATGTTATTAAGCTACATCAACACAAAATTACGCGATGACTACCATGATCTTGCAACATTATGCTCTGAACTAGAAATAGAGGAAAGTTTTCTACGTGAAAAACTCTCCTCTATCGACTATCATTATAATCAAGAACTTAATCGTTTTGTTTAGGTGCCTCTTCAGGTACCTTTTTTTCTTCTATCCTTCTTGTTTTGTTTTGAATCACAACACAAGCACCATCTTCCTTGACAATCCGTTCTATATCATAATAAACATCCGTTTCTGTTGGAAGATTTTTTTTATCCAACTTTCTTTTGCTAATAGTACTAATAAATGTGTATAAACATGCAAAACATGGTGCCCCAAGAATCATTCCAATTACACCAAAGAAACCGCCACCAATTAAGATGGATAACAAAATCCACATACTAGATAATTTCAAACGATCTCCCAACACAATCGGACCGATAATATTACCATCAACCTGTTGTAATATCAAAACAAAAATTGCAAATATAATTCCCTGTTTCGGATTTACCATCAACAAAATCAATACACTTGGAATTCCTCCAATAAACGGGCCGAAATACGGAATGATATTGGTCACACCAATCACAATACTAATCAGCACTGCATACTCAAATCCTACAATTACCATAAACACATAGCAAATTCCTCCAATAATAAAGGAATCTATGATTTTACCATTTACAAATCCACCAAACACTTTTCCAGCATATCGCATTCCATCTAGAATTGTATTCGCATGTTCAATACTAAAAATACTGTAAATCATTTTTTTTGCTACGCTAATTAAATTCTCTTTTCCAGCCATAACGTAGATGGAAATAATGAGTGATAATACAACATTCAAAAGAATTTTTAATCCACCCATAATTCCTGAAGTAATTCCCGCAACAATTTTATCCATGTTTGGAAGAATGCTTTTATTCAAATAATTAAGGGCCTGCGTATATACTTGGTCAACCCCTAACAAAAGATATCTACTAATCTCAGACTTTTCTGGATTTAACGACTCCACCCATTTTTGAACTTCATCATAATAAGTCGGTGCATCTGTTACAATCTTGCTAAGAGATTGATATACCTGCGGAATAACTAAATACAAACCACCAACAACCACAACCAGCAACAATAGCATCGTGCATAAAATCGACATTCCTCTTGCAAAATTCTTTCTTTTTGCAAGCGTCTGCTCTGATTTGAACAATAATCTTCCAAGTGGCAAAAAACAGTAATCTTCAAAAAAATGCAGAAATGGAGTAAGCAAATATGCCAAAATACAACCCATCACAATCGGAGACAATGTTCCCTGTATCGTTGCTTTTACATTCGCCATTTCCTTATTATTCTGTAACGAATAATTAAACAAAATCGCCAGAACAATGACTCCTAAAGCAATTAACCCTACTCTAATATATTTTCTCTCAATGTTCCATTTCATCGCACCTTCTCCATTCCCTGTTCACTACCATTCTCTAAAACAAAAATTTAATCTTCTTTTGTAACCTCAACAACAGACTTTGCAAGACCTGCTAATCCCTGAATCTCAGAAGGAATAATAATTTTTGTTGCCTTTCCATCTGCTGCCTTAGAAAATGCTTCTAAGCTCTTTAACTGAATAACCTGACCACTTGGAGCTGCATCATTTAACAATCTGATACCATCTGCATTTGCCTGCTGAATTGCCAAAATCGCTTCAGCCTGACCTTCTGCCTCACGAATTGTAGCTTCCTTCTTAGCCTCTGCACGAAGAATTGCTGACTGCTTTTCAGCTTCTGCTTCCAAAATAACAGATTCTTTGTGACCCTCTGCACGAAGAATTGCTGATTTCTTCTCACCTTCTGCAATCAAAATCTGCTCACGTCTCTCACGCTCCGCTTTCATCTGTTTCTCCATCGCATCCTGAATTGCTGCTGGTGGAATAATGTTTTTAAGTTCCACACGATTAACTTTAATTCCCCAAGGATCTGTTGCCTCATCCAATGTAGCTCTCATTTTTGTATTAATTGTCTCTCTTGAAGTAAGTGTCTGATCTAATTCCAAATCACCAATAATATTACGCAATGTTGTTGTTGTTAAATTCTCAATCGCAATAATTGGATTTTCTACTCCGTAACAAAAAAGCATAGGATCTGTAATCTGATAAAATACAACCGTATCGATACGCATTGTAACATTATCCTTTGTAATAACTGGCTGTGGTGCAAAATCAACCACCTGCTCTTTTAAAGTTACACGTCTCGCAACTTTATCAAAAATAGGCACTTTAAAATGTAAACCAACTGACCAAGTTTCTTTATATTTACCTAAACTTTCAACAACATAGGCATGTGCCTGTGGTACGATACGAATACTACTAAATGTTACAATAATTAAAATAAATACAATAAATAATAATAATCCAAACGCTGCTGAACCCATTTTTCAATCTCCTTTTTTATACAATCTGAATATCATCTACTTGCTCTTTGTTTGTCTGAAGTGTTTCCTGGCTCTCACCATCTGCAACTCCTTCATACCTTAAAATTAATTTAACACCTTGAATTTCTGCCACTTGCGCAGAAACACCTGCTGGGATAATTTTTGAATCCTCTACAGATCTCGCTGTCCATTCCATACCATTAATAGTAGCTTTTCCTGTTCCACCAAGATTATGAATCTCTTCGGTAACAACAGCCTTTTTTCCTATTAATGCTTCAACATTTGTTTTCTCTGTTTTACCATCCAAAAATTTGTGTGCAAGCGGTCTTGTTGAAATCAAGAGTACAACCGATATTGCAACAAACAAAACAATCTGTACCACCAAACTTGCACCAGCTAATGCCGCTAAAGCTGCAACGATAGCTCCACCCGCAAACCAAATTGTTGTAAGCCCCAAAGAAATAATCTCTGCAACAATAAAGATCGCTGCAAGAAGCAACCAGCTAATCACATATATCGCACCAGACATATGTATCCTCCTTTCTTTCTTCTCATATTATCTTACGAAAACCACTCTTTTTTATTCCTTATTTACCATCGTAAATCAAAAGGGAATCCACATCATATCCTTTTAGTTTTTCTCTTCCATTCAATCCTGCTAATTCCATTAAAAATTGAATTTTAACAACTTCTCCACCAAGACTTTCTACCATGGAAATTATAGCCTCTATCGTACCACCAGTTGCAATCAAATCATCTACGATTACAACTTTATCACCTGGTCTAATTGCATCCTTATGCATTTCAATTGTAGCAGTACCATATTCTAGCTCGTACTCTTTTTCAATGGTTTCACATGGTAATTTTCCTTTTTTGCGAACCGGAACAAATCCTTTATTTAACGCATAGGCAACTGGCATACCAAAAATAAAACCTCTAGACTCTGGTCCCAAAACAACATTAAATTCTACATCCTTAAGACTCTCTATCATGCCATCAATTGACCGTTTCAAGCCCTCCGGATTTTGAATAACTGATGTAATATCTCGAAAAATAATACCAGGTTCTGGGAAATCAGGAATGCTCCTAACATATTGGTCAATCTCATACCTATCTTGCATATCATATATCCTCCTTTGTTTTGAAAATCCCCTACTATTTTACTCCTAAATCGACCTAAAATCAACCTGCATCCCTCTTATTCTCATGATTCAAAATATTTTGAATATTTTTTTCGTACCATGTCAATAATAGTGCTGTAAAACAAATATAAAGGAGAGAAGCAATGAGTCAGTTATCAGAAAAAGAGCTTTCTGCTCTTAACGATTTATTAACCGAAGAAGAATTATTAGTTAAAAAATTTCAGATGCTTGCAAATCATGCAGAAACATCAGAATTAAAGCAGGAAATGGAAGACATTTCAAAAAAACATCAGGGACACTTTAATAAACTATACGAATTTTTAGGTTAGGAGGAATAAAATGGAAATCTATAAGGAAAAAGAAATATTAGGAGACGCTCTTGCAGCACAAAAAGCTTGTACAAATAATTACAATACCTATTCCAACGAATGTGTTCACGAAAATCTTCGTTCTACAATGTTAGACATTTTAGAAGACGAGCACACCTTACAGCAGGATGTTTTCTTTTCCATGCATGAAAAAGGCTATTATCCTACACCAGATGCCAATCAGCAAAAAATAGATGAAGCAAAGCAAAAATTTTCATGTGGTTATAAACTAGTCTAATATAAATACCCTCGTTACTTAACAATAGCACTGTAACGAGGGTACATATCAGGCTTTTTTTCTATTTTTTATCATTTACATTTCACTTTGGGATTTTGCAACAAGTTTACCAGCATCTACATCAATAACAACATGACTTCTCGACACAATGTCTCCTTTTAATATCAATTTTGCTACCAAAGTATCCACATTTTTTTGAAGATATCTCTTTAACGGTCTTGCACCATAAACAGGATCATATCCATGATCCATAATATATTGTTTTGCCACGTCCGAAACAGACAAACATAACTCTTTTTCTGCTAATCTAGCATTTAAATCCTTCACTAACAAATCAATAATATTTCCTATGTTCTCTTTTGTTAACGGTTTAAACAGAATCATTTCATCCAATCGATTCAAAAACTCCGGTCTAAAATGCATTTTCAACTCCTGCATAACCTGTTCCCTTGCATCATCATGGATTTCTCCGTGTTCATCAATACCTTCTAACAAGTATGAAGAACCAATATTCGATGTCATAATTAAAATCGTATTTTTAAAATCAACTGTTTTTCCCTTGGAATCTGTAATTCTACCATCATCTAACACCTGCAGCAAAACATTAAATACATCTGGATGTGCTTTTTCAATCTCGTCAAACAAAACAACAGAATATGGTTTTCTACGAACCGCTTCCGTTAATTGTCCGCCCTCATCATATCCTACATATCCTGGAGGCGCTCCAATCAATCTTGCAACAGAATGCTTTTCCATATACTCACTCATATCAATACGAACAATATTCGCCTCGTTATCAAAAAGCGACTGAGCCAAAGTCTTAGCCAATTCTGTTTTACCAACACCGGTTGGTCCTAAAAACAAGAATGAACCAATTGGTTTCGTTGGATCTTTGATTCCAGCCTTAGAACGAATAATTGCATCTGATACCAATTCTACAGCATCTTCCTGCCCAACAACTCTCTCATGTAATGCATCAGCTAAATGCAACGTTTTATTTCTTTCACTTTCGGTAAGTTTTGCAACTGGAATCCCAGTCCATTTCGAAACAATACTCGCAATTTCCTCTTCTGACACATTTTCATGTACAAGATTTTTTTCTTTAATTCCTTCTTTTTCTTCTAATTCTTCCAATTCTTTCTGCAATTGTGGCAATTTTCCATATTGAAGTTCAGCTGCTTTATTCAAATCATAATTTCTCTGCGCAATCTGAATTTCGTCCTTAATCTGCTCTATTTCTTCTTTTATATTACGGATTTTATCCACACCCATTTTCTCATTATCCCAATCCGCCTTCATAGATGCATAGGTTTCTCGTAATTCGACCAATTCTTCCTGTAATCGATTCAAACGATCCTGGCTTAAACGATCCTCTTCATTTTTTAATGCAGCTTCTTCTATTTCTAACTGCATCATTCTTCTCTTGATACCATCTAGTTCAACTGGCATAGAATCTAACTCTGTTTTAATCTGCGCACATGCTTCATCTACCAGGTCAATCGCTTTATCTGGCAAAAAACGATCAGAGATATAACGATTCGAAAGAGTGGCAGCTGCAACAATTGCTCCATCACTTATTTTTACACCGTGATAAACCTCATAACGACTTTTTAATCCTCGTAATATAGAAATGGTATCTTCCACTGTTGGCTCATTTACCATCACTGGTTGAAATCTTCGTTCCAAAGCAGCATCTGTTTCGATATATTTTCGATACTCATCTAATGTCGTTGCACCAATACAATGCAATTCTCCACGAGCAAGCATCGGCTTTAACATATTGCCAGCATCTAACGCACCATCTGTCTTACCAGCCCCGACAATGGTATGCAGCTCATCAATAAATAAAATGATTTCTCCATCTGATTTCTTTACTTCATCCAAAACCGCCTTCAAACGTTCTTCAAACTCACCACGATATTTTGCTCCTGCAATTAATGCTCCCATATCCAGTGCAAATATCTGCTTATCCTTCAGTCCATCTGGAACATCTCCACGTACAATTCTCTGCGCCAATCCTTCAATTGCAGCTGTTTTACCAACACCTGGCTCACCAATCAAAACCGGATTATTCTTCGTCTTCCGAGACAAGATACGAATAATATTACGAATTTCTTCATCTCGTCCAATGACAGGATCCAACTTTTGCTCTCTCGCTCTCGCAACCAAATCATATCCATATTTTTCAAGGCAATCATATACAGCTTCTGGATCATCACTTTCCACTCTCTGATTCCCTCTCACCTGTGCAAGAGCTTTCAGAAATCGGTCCGAAGTAATGCCATATCCCATAAACAAGCCTTTCAATGCTTTGTTTGGGTGCTTTAATAATGCCAAGAAAATGTGTTCCACAGAAATAAATGCATCCTTCATCTGTTTCGACTCTTTCTCAGCATTTACAAATGTTTTTTGAAAATCAGAACTGGTAAAAAGATTGCCGCCTGACACCTTTGGACGATATGCAACTAATTTTTCAGCTTCTTTGGTAAAAGCCGCAACATCTATATCCATTTTTTCTATCAGTTTAACAATCAAACTCTCATCCACTTTTAAAAGACTCAATAAAATATGTTCTTGATCGATTTCCTGATTGTTATACTCATATGCAAGTTTTTCGCAATTTTCAACCACTTCTAGCGATTTTTTTGTGAATTTTTCTGCATTCATTCTACTCACACCTTTCTACAATATAAAATCTTCTGTTCTTTTCTTTCGTTCTACCCGTAATATATCACTTGTTGTTAGCACTGTCAATAGGTGAGTGCTAATATTTTCTGACAATTTTCACAAAAGCTACAAGCCATGCACAACAAAATAAAACAGCGTCATTGAGAGCTTGCTCGCATATGACACTGTTTTCATTTTGTTGTATAAGGCGACAGCCTGTGACCGAGTATGCTCTGCTTACGAGGGCCATGGCTTAATGTTTCTTATAAATACTATTTGTTGTACGGGCGACAGCCTGTGACCGAGTATGCTCTGCTTACGAGGGCCATGGCTTAATCTATCGTTTATTTGATTGTCTCCATATCTTTCGCTCCTCAGCTTCTTTGATTAACATATCACGAAATTCTGGATGCGCAATCGAAACAAGCAATTCCGCTCTTTCCCATGTAGAACGCCCCTCTAAATTCACAACTCCATATTCCGTTGCTAAAAAATACACCTGACTTCGTGGCGACGTAATGATGTCACCATTAAACTGAGGTTTTACCCTTGAGTGCTTTACACCGTACCGATCCGTATGCACAGAACTCATACAAATAAATGCCTTTCCACCCCTTGATGCCGAAGCGCCAATCAAAAAATCAAGCTGTCCACCTGTTCCACTAATCTGCCTTGACCCAGAACCTTCTGATGCCACCTGCCCATACAAATCCACTGCAACACAACTATTAATAGAAACCATATTATCAATCTGAGCAATGACACTTGGTCGATTTACATATTCGAGAGGATATGCCGCCACTCCTGGGTTATCATCCAACCATTCATATAAATCCCTTGAACCAATTGCACAGCCAAACACACCCTTTCCCCGATCAATATTTTTATATTTATTGGTTAATTTACCCGCTTTATACATATCAAAAAATGCATCTGTACAAAGTTCTGTATGCATCGCCAGATTTTTCAAATCAGATTTTGCTATCATTTCTCCTAATGCATTGGGCATACTTCCAATTCCTAACTGCAACGTAGCTCCATCTACAATATACGGAATAATAAGCTCTGCAATCTTCTTATCCACTTCTCTTGGTGGAATCGGCGTCGCATGCTCTAAGAACTCATGATTTCCCTCTACGATATAATCCACCTCTGAGATATGAATACTTTCATCATATCCACCGCGTATCTTTGGAAGATTTTCGTTTACTTCTACAATTACAATATCTGCCATTCTGGTAATGGGGGCTGCAACACCAGTATTCACAGAAAAATTGAAATATCCATGTTTATCCATTGGGGTAACGCTTACCATTACAACATTTACATGCAAAAAATACTCATAATAAGCAGCATTATTATGAAACACCATAGGAATATAATAACATAATCCCTCATCACATAATTTTCTTTCATAGGCAGAACAGTGCCAGCTATGATATACAAAATGCTCCTGTGATGAATCACATTCTGCCACTTCAATCGGCCCCATTAACAAATTACCACGAATCTTTACATCATGAAGCTCATCCCTTCTTGCTGCCAATGCACGATCTAACAAAACTGGCTTACCCAGGGAACTCGTATAATCTATCCAATCCCCATCCTTTACAACCGAAACCGCCTCTTCAACAGTTCTTAACTTTTTCTTATATTCTGATAAAAAATCCAAAACCACACCTACCCTTCACACACCATAAGTGTTCCCAAATATCTCAAATATTTACCCCATAAATACTATAGTAAAATTTTACCATAACCCATAATAAACTGCAAAAAAAACAACCCATCAAAACAAACTTTATTGTCTTGATGAGTTGTATACCTTACATTAATATTTTGAGCAACGGAACTGCAATTCTTCCCAACGTCTGTCGACTTCCTCCTGGAACTGAACAAGTAAATCCTCATTTCCCTTTTTGAATAAATGTTTAAATCTTCCCTGTGGTCTTAAGAAATCTTCAATTGGAAGTTTCTTCTTTGGCTCATAGTTAAGAATCCACTTACCATGATCCACCTCGAAAAGTGGCCAATAACATGTTTCCACACCCAATTTACAAATCTCCATAATATCCTCTGTTGGATATCTCCATCCTCTTGGACATGGAGCCATGACATTTAGGAAACAGGCTCCCTCTGTATAAATGGCCTTTTCAGCCTTTGTGTGTAAATCCTTAAAATTACCAAGTAAAGTTGACTGACCAACATATGGTACATCATGTGCTGCAATGATTGCTGCCAAATCTTTACGATTTTGCAACTTACCATTACTTTCACTACCAACTGGTGTTGTTGTTGTATCAGCATACATTGGAGTTGCTGATGAACGCTGAATACCTGTATTCATGTACGCTCCATTATCATAACATACATATACAAAATCATGGTTACGTTCCATCGCACCAGATAAAGACTGAAAACCAATATCATATGTACCACCGTCACCACCAAATGTGATAAACTTGTAGTCATCTTTAATCTTACCTTTTCTCTTTAAAACATTGTAAGCTGTCTCCACACCACCCATAGTTGCACCAGCATTTTCAAATGCATTATGAATATAGCTATCTTCATATGCTGTATATGGATACATAAATGTAGATACTTCCAAACATCCGGTTGCATTACCGATTACAGCCTTGTCACCTTCATGAAGTGCTCTTAATACGGCACGAACTGCGATTGTACCACCACAACCCGCACACATTCTATGACCAGGAGCGAGACGCTCTGGTTTGTTCATTTCTTCTTTAAAATTATAACTCATCGCAATCTTCCTCCTTAATTCTTCTTACTTGTATAATCAGCACCATTTAAATCTGTTGTTCCAACACATTTCGGACAACGATTCTTTACATAGCCCTCACCACGAAGCCCAACATAACGGTACTCTTCAAACTTCTTACCTTCTTTGTCGTATGCTTCTAACTCTTTGTATACGCGAGTTGCTTCTTCCACTGTAAAGTCACGTCCACCAAGACCATATACCAAGTTAAATGCACGTACATTTACGGCATGATCATAAATAGCAGCTTTAACTTCTGCACCAAGAGGACCACCCTTTCCACGGAATCCTTCACAACGATCCATAACAGCAACTGCCTTACAATTCTTAAGTGCTGCAGCAATCTCTTCATCAGGGAATGGACGGAACACACGAAGCTTCAAAAGACCAACCTTCATACCCTGCTCTCTTAACATATCCACAGCATCCTTAGAAGTACCTGCAGCAGAACCAATGATTACTATTGCATAGTCTGCATCCTCTAAACGATAGCTTTCAAACAATCCATACTCTCTGCCTGACATCGCACCAAACTCTTTACCAATCTCACAAATAACCTTCTTTGCGTTATTCATAGCAGTGTTTTGTGCCATCTTTGTCTCCATATAATAGTTAGAAACAGCATATGGACCCATTGCCATTGGCTGCTCAACATTCAATAAGTAATTTTCTGGCTCATATTCACCAACGAAATTCTTAACATCAGCATCCTCTAACAACTCAATGTTCTCAACCGCATGAGAAGTAATAAATCCATCCTGACAAATCATAATCGGAAGCATAACATCCTTATGCTCTGAAATACGATATGCCTGTACAAAGTTATCATAAACTTCCTGATTATTCTCTGCGTAAATCTGAATAAATCCGGTATCTCTTGCACCCATTGAATCTGAATGATCACAGTTAATATTAATCGGACCAGAAAGTGCACGGTTTACCAAGCAAAGTGCTAATGGTAAACGGTTAGAAGCAGCTACATATAACTCCTCCCACATCAATGCCAAACCACATGATGATGTCGCCGTCAATGCTCTTGCACCTGCAGCAGATGCACCAATGGTTGCACTCATCGAACTATGCTCGCTCTCCACTGGAATAAAATCCGTATCCATCTCTCCGTTTGCAATATAGTTTGCAACGTACTGTGGAATCTCTGTAGAAGGAGTAATTGGAAATGCTGGCATAACGTCAGGATTCACCTGTTTAATTGCATAAGAAATGGCCTCATTTCCTGATAAACGATCTCTCTTTGCCATCTTTATTGTCCCTCCTTCATAGAAATTGCGTCAAATGGACATACCTTTGCACAAATACCACAACCCTTGCAGTGATCTAAGTCAAACTCTCCACGCTTACAGTCTGTTACAGGAATGGAACTATCTGGACAAACTGGTACACATAATAAACATTGTTTACATTTTTCTAAATCGATTACTGGAGTCTGTGTTCTCCACTCACCAGTCTTAAATAATTTGGAAGTTCCGGCATTGTACACCTGATTACCCAAAGTAATATCCTGCCATTCACTCTTTTCTGTAATCTTTGTTACATCTGTTGCTGCCATTTACTCCACCTCCTCATAAGCCATATGAAGTGCTTTCATATTACCTTCAACTACTTCTGGCTTCTTTGCAAATTTATGCTTATAAGACGCTTCCATCTCACGGAAAAAATCTTCTTTTGTCATAACCTTACTAATTGCAACAATTGCTGCAAGCATTGGCGAATTTGGAAAATACTTTCCTAATGCTTCCTCTGAAATCTTTCTTGCATCAATTGTATAAACACCACCTGCATAATTTTTCAAAAATGGTTTTACTTCATCTGCACTCTTTGTTGTATTAATTACAATTGCACCCTCTGGATTCAATCCCTTTGTTACATCCACACTCTCTAACAATGTCTCATCCACAACAACTACAAAATCTGGATCATAAATATTTGAATGAACACGAATCTCTTTATCGCTAATACGGTTGTACGCTGTAATTGGCGCACCCATACGCTCTGGACCATATTCCGGAAATCCCTGTACATGTTTTCCTGTCATAAATGCTGCATCCGCAAGTAAAAGCGCTGCACTCTTGGCACCCTGACCACCACGGCCATGCCATCTAATTTCTACTGTATCTTTCACTTTCTCGCTCCTTTTCTTCTATATAAACCAATAAAACCGCAAGACACAAAGCATATTATATGTCCTGCGGTTTCAATTGTAAAGTGAAAATATGAAAACTTTTCATTCTTTACATGAATAAAATCTAACACATTCTCCAATTTATTCCAGATTCAAATGTTTCTTAAATATCATATTTGTAAAATAAAAGAATATAACTGTCAACAAAATATTAACGCCTGCCATATTCGCAAACATCTTTGTAATGAATGTACCCAACCTTGGCGCAACCATGACACTTTCTACCATATCATTCCCAACACCAGTAAATACTGCAACCATACAAATCACGCTAACAATCTGTAAAATTAAATTCGTCAAAAAATAGCAACCAACGGATGCCAATACTCTCCATTTGCCAAACAATTGTCCAATTGCTATACAAAAATAAATCAACAATTGCGAACCAACCTGTGTAATAAAAATACAAACCAATACAGTCAAAAATGTAGTCACATTATCCAACGTCAAAACATCTTTTAAAATAGCATGAAAATCATCGCTTTTCATAATGGCTCCAAATACCTGTATTTGTGAAAACAACTTATATTTTCCTATTATATAAATACCAAACAAAATAATGGCAACAAAAAATGCAATTGTTTTCCAAAACATTGCACCAAGCAATTTTGACCAAATAATCGTACTCGTTTTCACTGGTAGTGTCCATGTTAAATAACCTCGGTCTCCCACAGTTGTCCTATAAAATCTTACAATTGCAAAGACACCGACTGCTGTCACCAATAATATTAAAATATAATAATACGCATAAAAACTTAAAATCTGTAATGGCTGTTCAAAATCTTTTTGAACAGGAATAAAATTAACGACCTCAAAAAATACAGTTAGAAATAAAGCCATCAAAAATACAACCAAACTTGGCATACGATACGATTTGATTTCATCCTTTACTAATTTCCCTAACATCGGAACACCTCCCTAAACATTTGATCTACCGATTTATCATACATTTGTCTCAAATTATCCACAGAATCATGACACACTATCGTTCCCTGTTTAATCATAATGACATCATCCAAAATATTCTCAACATCGGATATCAAATGTGTAGAAATCAATATGCTACCCTCTGGATTGTAATTCGAAATAATTGTATTTAATATGTAATCTCTCGCTGCAGGATCCACACCACCCATCGGCTCGTCCAATAAATACAAATCTGCCTTTCGACTCATAACCAAAATTAATTGTACTTTTTCTTTGGTTCCCTTCGACATCGTTTTTAACCGATCGTCTAAAGAAATTCCCAAATCACTCAGCATGTTATATGCAATATCTTTATGAAAATTCTCATACATATCATCAAAGAAATCTACAATACTACGAACCTTTTCCCATTTACTCAAATAAGTTCTTTCTGGTAAATAGGCAACTTTTGCTTTTGTTTGCGGACCAACATTCATCCCACATATATGAATTTGTCCTGATGTAGGTGTTAACAATCCTGCACATGTTTTTATAAATGTTGTTTTACCACTTCCATTTGGCCCTAACAATCCAATAATTTTACCAGCTTCTAAATTCAAATTCACCTGATTAAGTGCTAACATATTACCATATTTTTTAGTAAGATTCGTACATTCCACCAAACTCATGTAATTTGTTCCTCCCTTTATATCAATAAATGCTACCCTGTTCTATGTTACATTTTATTGTTTTTCTCATACTTTTTTATTTGTAATATCATATCTTCTTTGGTAAATCCTAAAACTTCCATCTCACTATAATATTTCTCCACATGCTGCATCGCAAACTCATCCTTAATCTGCGCAATCAATGCAACATCCTCTGTGATATATCGCCCTGTTGTACTAACAGTAAACACAAGCTGTTCACGTTCTAATTCCATCATTGTTTTTTGCATTGTATTGGGATTCACTCTCGCCTCTTGCGCCAATTCTCTGACTGGTTTTAGCTTTTCTCCAGGTTTATAATAACCTGATATAATTCGTCTTTTTAATTCTTCAAGCAATTGCGCATAAATCGGACGGTCATTCGTTAACTTCCATTCCATAAAATTCCCCCTTATATAATCTCTAAGTGATAAGGTATCCTCGCTATTTATTCACATGCTATTATTGTTCTATTACACTAATACAATAATACAATGGTATCTATTTGTCAAACCGAAAAATGCGCATAAAAATACCAGTCTTCAACCATTAGATAGTAATCTAACGATTGGAGACTGGTACATTATGCAAGGTTATTCCCTATCATTCTTCATAACTGAAGCTTTCCATTTCATTCTCATCCTTTCGAATTCGAACCTTCTTAATCATGTAGTCTTCTCGTTCCATCGCCTCAAATATAAAGCCTTGATATGTAATCTTGATTGTTTCATTTTCTCTCGGAAGTCTTCCTAACTGATATAACATAAAACCATTGACTGTATCAATGTCTTCATCCGGAAACTCAATATGAAACAAATCCTCCAACTCTTCCAATTCCGTACTGCCTTTAACAATATAGCCTTCACCGATTGCTATTTTTAAGATATCCTCTTCTTCTTCATCGTGTTCATCAAGAATATCACCCACAATGACCTCAAGCATATCTTCCATAGCAACCACGCCTTCCGTCTGACCATATTCATCCACTACAATTGCTAAATGCACCTTGTTTTCTCTCATATCATTGAACAGCTTACTGATTTTTTGTGTTGGATGAATACAATACGGCTTGCTTCCAAGTTCTCGAACAACCTGGTCTGCATTATCCAAATACGCCACTACAGCCTCTTTTATATGCAAGACACCAATAATATTATCAACATCCTCTTCATATATCGGATATCGAGAAAAACTATTTTCCAACATAACATTTAAAGCGTCCTTCACATCTGTATTAGCTTCTATTCCGATGATTTTTTGACGAGGGTTCATTACATCTCGTACCTCTTTATCACCAAACTCAAATACATTCGATATCATTTCCGCTTCATCTGGTTCAATCGCACCTTGTTCATGACCTTCCTCTATAATAGAACGGATTTCTTCTACCGTATCGTCTTTCTTTCTCCAATTGAATAATGCTTTTAAGCCACTGGGCCCACTTGACATATGCTTTTTACCTCTCTTTTTCTTTATAACGCTAAACTAATACGTAGTGCCTGATTCACATTTCCCATAATATCATCATCTAGATGACATACCTTTTCTTTTAATCTCTGTTTATCGATTGTACGAACCTGCTCTAATAAAACAACAGAATCTTTTGCAATTTCACAACGACTTGCCGCCAACTCCACGTGTGTCGGAATTTTAGCTTTATTTTGACGACTCGTAATTGCCGCACAAATTACCGTAGAACTATGACGATTACCAGCTTCATTTTGTATAATTAACACCGGACGAATTCCACCTTGTTCGGAACCAATTACCGGTCTTAAATCTGCGTAATAAATATCTCCTCTTGTCACCAACAACGGAATCACACTCCCAAATACAGATTCCTGAACAGATTATGCAGCCCTTATGTAATCCTTCCTTTACGTTTTCTCCATTTTCTGTATCAGGTATCCTAAGTATTACCATTGTATTCTCAGTCTATACAAATGGTTCAACTGCATTCGTGTTTTTCCTGATCAAACAAATAATTATGCACCTTTATCACTTTTTCATTCTGATAAAATACTCTTGGAACTCGCCGATTAATATCACAGACAAACTCATAGTTAAAACTTGCTGACATATCTGCTAATTCCTCAACAGCTATACTGTGCTTCCCTTGATTACCAAATATTACAACCTCATCACCGATTTTAACGGATGGAATATGCGTAACATCAATCATGGTCTGGTCCATACATACTCTTCCAACAACTGGCGCATACTCACCGCATACCAACATTCTTCCCTGATTCGACAATGCTCTGGGATATCCGTCTGCATATCCAATACCAATTGTGGCAATTACTTTATCACATGGCAATGTATAACTTGCACCATATCCAATCGTTTCGCCTGCCTTCACATTCTTAATATGCGTCACTCTACTCTTTACTGACATAGCAGGTTCCAGAACACATGCTTCTTTATCCATTTCCTCTGATGGATATAATCCATAAGTGGAAATGCCAGAGCGAACCATATCATACTGATCATTTTTCATCTCCATAATTCCTGCACTGTTAGAAATATGACGAATATCAAACGACACACCCTGTTGTTGCAATTCATTCAGCATATTCGTATACAACGCATACTGTGCATTTGCATACGATTTATCCACGCAATCTGCTTTGTAATAATGTGTAAATATTCCCTCCATATATAAGCAAGGGAGCTTTGCAATCTCAACAATTTCCTGAACACTTTCCTGTGTACACGGAAATCCAATTCGATTCATTCCTGTATCTAATTTGATATGAAGCTTTCCGACTTTTCCCATCTTATACGCAATCTCAGATAAAACCTGTGCCTGCTTGAATGAAAAAATCGTTTGTGTAATATCAAATCTTACTAAATCCTCAAAATAACTTTCATCTGTCGTTCCCAAAATCAATATTGGTTTGGTAATGCCTGCATTTCTTAACTCTATCGCCTCATCAATACATGCAACTCCATAATAATCCGACAAATCATCTAATGCATTGGCAACTTCAATTGCTCCATGTCCATAAGCATTTGCCTTGATGACGGCCAATAATTTTTTATCTTGGGGTATGCAATTCTTCATTGTCATTATGTTGTTTCGAATTGCATCTAAATTTATATCTGCTTCTACTCGATAATACGTATCCATCATTTCGCCTCTATAATCTATTTCATTATTCCCAAACCCTACCGCATTACATCTCCTAATGCTGCAACAATATCCGATGCAAGCATCGCATATTTACCTTTTTGCTGTGCTGCATAATCTCCAGCCTGGCAATGCACGAATGTCCCCATTCTGGCTGCCTCTGGCAATGGCAAACCACCAGCAATCATTCCCGCGATAATTCCTGATAACACATCGCCCGAACCACCTGTAGACATTCCATTATTTCCTGTTAAATTAATATAAATCGGACCATTTCCATCTGTAACAACTGACTTTGCATCTTTTAATACCAATGTTACACCTAATTTTTTTGCAAATTCACTTGCCGTTTCAAATCTTTTCTCAACAATGTCAGATATCGATTTCTTAACCAAACGACTCATTTCCTTCATATGCGGTGTCATAACCATTGGAACCGACGACGTTTCTGCCAACTCCATATTCTCAGATAAAATATTGAGTGCATCTGCATCAACTACCAACGGAACCTCCGAATTCATCAACAACTCATACAACATACGCTCTGATGTTGTATCTACACCAAGACCCGGACCCACTACAATCACAGATGCCCAATGCATAGCATCTTCTATACATGATAATGCACCCTTATAATCTTCATATGTCATCATAATCGCTTCTGGTAATTGTGATTGAATAATCATACGATTACTTTCATGCGTATATATTTTCACAAGTCCTGCTCCCGTAGAATATGCAGCCTTGCCACACAAAAAAGCAGCACCTGACATATTTTTACTACCAGCAATTACTGCAACTCTTCCGTAAGTCCCTTTATGCGAATTATCATAACGTCTTGGAAGCTTATCCATATCCGATATTTCATATGCATAAATACCTGGGCGAACATGTTCAAACGATTGTTTGGGAAAACCTACATCGCAGCAAATAACCTTTCCACAATAGTCAATTCCATCAGAAAAGAACATACCCAGCTTTTGCAATCCAAATGTAATTGTATAATCTGCTCTAAACGCAACACCCCAAATATCTCCCGTGGTAGCATCAATTCCTGTCGGTATATCAATTGCAATTTTAATTGCATCAATTTGATTCAGTTGTTCTACTGCTTTTTTTTGCACATCTGCTAATTTTCTAGATAAACCAACACCAAAAATACCATCTACAACTACTGCATAATCCTTATTTGGAATGGTTTTTCTTAGTCTTCCACCCAATTGATGAAAAATATTTCTCTGAACATTAAACTGCTTCGAAACACGCTTCACACCATTCACATAATACACATCCACAGGAAAAGAGCGTTCCAGCAATATTCTGGCAACAGCCAAACCGTCACCACCGTTATTGCCACCTTCTACTGCAATTAGAACACGCCCTTTTTGCGCATTTACCTTTTCAATTTGAGAAACAACTGCTAACGCAGCTCTTTCCATTAAAACTTCTGCTGGCAAACCAATTTTATCTGTTGTGTATGTGTCAATGGTTTTCATTTCCTTTTTGGTCACTATATATTGCATATAATCCCCTCTTTTTCTAATACGGTGATATCACATGACATCATTACCATGCAACACCACCGTATTTAACCATCCATACTATATATTATTTGTAATACTCAACACCAGACTCAAAGATTAACTGATTCTGATCACCATAAATGTTAATTGCAACATCGTCATCACGACGCTCTGAATGTGCCATCTTACCTAATACACGACCATCCGGACTTGTAATACCTTCAATTGCAGCATATGATCCATTTACATTGAAATCCTCATCCATTGTAGGATTACCATTCATATCCACATACTGTGTTGCAACCTGTCCATTTGCGAACAACTGATCTATCCATTCTTTGCTCGCTACAAAACGACCCTCACCATGTGAAATTGGTACTGTATAAACACCACCCAAAGTAGCCTTCTGTAACCATGGACTCTTATTTGTAACTACCTTTGTATATACCATCTTAGACTGATGACGACCAATACTGTTATAAGTAAGGGTTGGCGAATCATCCTTTTGCGATGTAATCTTACCATAAGGAACCAAACCTAACTTAATCAATGCCTGGAAACCATTACAGATACCAAGTGCCAAACCATCTCTTTCTTCTAAGAGTTTTGTAATCTCATCTTTCAATTTTGCATTACGGAATGCTGTTGCAAAGAATTTAGCAGAACCTTCTGGTTCATCACCAGCTGAGAATCCGCCAGGGAACATAACAATCTGTGCCTGACTAATTGCCTTTGCAAATGCATCAACCGAATCCAAAATATTTTGCTCTGTCATATTCTTAAATACAATTGTCTCAACCTCTGCTCCTGCACGCTCAAATGCACGTGTTGAATCATACTCACAGTTTGTTCCTGGGAATACAGGAATAAATACTTTAGGTTTTGCAATCTTATTCTTACATACATAAATGTCAGATGCCTTATAAATCTCCTCACGTACTGGCTCCTGCGTCACGCCAGATGCTGTAGGGAATACTTTTTCTAATGTCTTTGTCCATGCCTTAACAGCCTCATCCATTGTAACAACAGCTCCAGCATAGCTAAATGTACCATCCTGTGTTGTCTCACCAATCACAACATGATCAACAGTAAGTGCACTTGCATCCTCAACTTCTAAGATTAATGCACCATAATCTTTCTTTAATAATTCTGATGCCTGTAAGGAATCACTTAATTTTGCACCAATTCCATTACCGAATCCCATCTTAGAAACTGCCTCAATAACACCACCAAAGCCTACTGCATAAGCAGATAATACTTTTCCTGCCTGCATATCAGTAAATACAGCACTGTAAATCTTCTTTAATGCTTCATAATCTGGCAATCCAAATTCATCTCTAACAATATTTACTTTAACAAGCTTGCTACCAGCTTTCTTAAATTCATTTGTTACAACATCCTTTGTTGTAGCAACATCAATTGCAAACGAGCAAAGTGTTGGAGGTACATCAATATCATTAAACGATCCTGACATAGAGTCCTTACCACCAATTGAAGCAAGTCCTAATCCCATCTGTGCATTATAAGCACCCAAAAGTGCTGCTACTGGCTCACCCCAACGACTTGCATCATCACCAAGACGTTTAAAATACTCCTGGAATGTGAAGTAAATCTTACTCCAATCACCACCAGATGCAACAACCTTAGCTACAGAATGAATAATAGAGTAAATAGAACCATGATATGGTGACTGACTTAACATGTATGGATCCATACCATAAGACATCATGGTAACAGTATCACATTTACCTGTATCTAAAGGAAGCTTTGCAATCATAGTCTGTGTCTCTGATAACTGATACTTACCACCATAAGGCATTACAACGGTTCCTGCTCCAATCGAGCTATCAAACATTTCTACAAGACCCTTTTGTGAACATACATTCAAATCACTTAATGTATCTGTCCAAGCCTTCTTCACATCTGCCACATCTGCTTTCTCATTAAAGAAATCAGCCTTTTCATCTGGCATTGTAACAGTAACATCGCTTTCCTGATGTGCTCCATTTGTATCAATAAAGCTTCTGGCGATATTTACAATTTCTTTACCTCTCCATGTCATAACAAGACGTGGACTTTCTGTAACCTCAGCTACTACAACAGCCTCAAGGTTTTCTTCTTCACAATATCCTAACATCTGATCGATGCATGATTTATCAACTACAACTGCCATTCTTTCCTGAGACTCTGAAATCGCAATCTCTGTACCATTTAAACCAGCATATTTCTTTGGTACCTTATCAAGATCAATTACAAGACCATCTGCCAACTCACCGATTGCTACGCTGACACCACCTGCACCAAAGTCATTACACTTACGAATAATACTTGCAACTTCTTCTCTACGGAATAATCTCTGAATCTTTCTCTCTGTTGGTGGATTACCCTTTTGTACCTCAGAACCACATGTATCAATTGACTTTGTTGTGTGCTTCTTTGAACTACCTGTTGCACCACCAATACCATCACGACCAGTTCTTCCACCAATTAAAATGATTACATTACCTGGATCTGATGTTAAACGCTTTACATTTACCTTTGGAGCTGCTGCTACAACGGCACCAATCTCCATACGCTTTGCAACATAATTTGGATGATATACTTCTTTTACCAAACCTGTTGCAAGACCAATCTGGTTACCATATGAACTATATCCATGTGCTGCAGTTGTAACAAGCTTTCTCTGTGGAAGCTTACCTTCTAAAGTCTCTGATAAAGCCTTGGTAGGATCTGCTGCACCTGTTACACGCATTGCCTGATATACATAAGAACGACCTGATAATGGATCACGAATACATCCACCAAGACAAGTTGCTGCACCACCAAAAGGCTCAATCTCTGTTGGATGATTGTGTGTCTCATTCTTAAACTGAATCAAATACATTTCTTCCTTGCCATCAATCACAACTGGAACTTCGATAGAACAAGCATTAATCTCATCTGAAACTTCCATCTCCTGTAATTTGCCATCGGCACGAAGCTTCTTCATTGCCATTAAAGCAATATCCATCAAACATACAAACTTATCATCGCGATCTTTATATAATACTGCACGATCTGCAAGATAATCGTTATATGCATTCTCAATTGGTTTCTTATAAAAACCATCCTCGAAATTCACATTCGTAAGCTCTGTTGCAAATGTTGTGTGACGACAGTGATCTGACCAATATGTATCTAATACACGTACCTCTGTCATAGAAGGATCACGCTTTTCTTCATTCTTAAAATAATTCTGAATATGAAGGAAATCCTTAAATGTCATAGCAAGTCCTAAAGAATCATATAACTCCTTAAGTGGCTGCTCCTCCATCTCATTAAATCCATCAAAAATCTCAACATCAGCTGGCTCATCAAACTTCTGAATCAATGTCTCTGGAATCGACTTGTCATCTGTTTCTCTTGAATCAACTGGATTAATACAATAGCTCTTAATCTGTTCAAATTGTTTATCATCTATATTACCGGAAATCACATAAGTTACTGCTGTACGAATAACAGCATCCTCTTTCTCATTCAAAAGTTTCACACACTGCTCTGCAGAATCTGCTCTCTGATCAAACTGACCTGGAAGTGCTTCCACAGAGAAAATCTTATCTCCCTCTTCTGCCTGAAAAGATGTCTCATATACAAAATCCACTGGAGGCTCAGAAAAAACAGTCTTCAATGCTTTTTCGTATGTGTTATCCGAAATATTCTCTACATCATAACGAATTAATACACGTACTCTCTGGATATCTAAATTCAAATATTCTTTGAGTTCTTCTAACAATTCCTTTGCTTTTACTGCATACTCTGGTTTCTTTTCCACGTACACTCTCTTAACCTTACTCATAATATCCTCCTATGTGTTTCCACTAAAAATATTCTATATAAATATATAATATCTTGTAGCCTAAGTCAAATATTCTCATACATTTTTCTAATAAATTTTTTTGTCAAAAAAAAGACAAAAAAATACCAGCTAATTCTCCATCTTTAGACGAATTAGCTGGTTTGTTTTACTGAATTACTTTCTCAATAATTGCACGAAGCTGGTCTGGATCAAAAGGCTTGGTAACAAATTCACTCGCACCATTTTGAACTGCCTCAACTAATTTTGTTTTCTGTCCTGCTGCAGTAACCATAATTACTTTTGCATCTGGATAATCACCCATAATCTTCTTAAGTGCCTCAATACCATCTAACACAGGCATTGTTACATCCATTGTAACAACATCTGGCTTCAACTCTGCATATTTATCATAGCCTTCCTGACCATTTGTTGCTTCTGCAACAATCTCATATCCGGCATTTTCCAAAATACCTCTTAATATCTTTCTTGATGTTCTTGAGTCATCTACAATTAATATCTTTGTCATAACAAACACCTCGCTGTCTTATTAATTTACTTTCCATTTTGACTGAATACAAACAACCAAATCAACCTTTTTACCCTTTAAGTAAAAGGATATCTTATACATATTCCCATCTGAATCAATTGTAGATGGCGTATCTCTCATATCAGGTGGACACATATCAACATTAACATCCTCATAGCTTAATTTTGTTGAGTATAATCCATTATTACAATTCAAGAACTCACAAGCGGCATCAAGTATATCTAAGATGTCATCCATATCATCTAACTCTACTTCTTCATAACCGCGATTAACAAAGGTTTGACCTAAAAATTTTAAGCCTTCCTGTTCACCACAAAATCCCGTCAACAATCTGTAATCACCATCTAATTCCTGAAGCGACATATATGGTGCGCTATATTGATCCATCCGTTCCACTCGTTCCATCATAAATCGACTATCAATAAATCGAACAATATTACGTGCCACCAATGCTACATAATCTCTAACAATTGGCTGAATTGCATCATCTTTTGCAAAAACTGGAACAATTCGATCCACATCTCCGCTTTTCAATGCTTCTACATCTAATGCAGTAAAATGATTTGCTTTCTTAAAATTATTAATTTCTCTCTGAATCTGTTCAAGAGATAATAATTCTTTTTCAACCAATGCCTGCACGAATAACAAATACTCATCGCCCTGTTTTTTGAGTAAACCAAGCACTTGTTCCTCTGTAAGATACCCCTTCTCAACAGCAATATCACCAAATCGTCTGTCCAAAGTCTGTTGAAGCATATTCACCTCATCAGCCTGACTTGTAGTCATAACGCCCTGTTCGACTGCCAAAAGACCTAACTTGACTCTAGCATTTTTATTATCAAAAATGATATCTTCATATTGCTCTAATGTAATGATGCCATTATCAACTAAATATCTGCCAAAATATATTCCGAACATAGACTCCCTCCCTTTATTTAATCTCAATTTGAGCAAATTGCCTATAAACCATAAAATATATTCATATAATACCACACCTTTACCATAAATTGCAAACAATTTAGCAAATAATTGTAATATTTATATAAAATATAAGATAATATTGAATAATTTCTATAAATTATTTATAATAAAGCATATATATCAACGCATAATATTAGAAAGAAGGTTGATGATATGTCAATAAAGAAATCATTACAGAGCTCCATTTTGTTAATTGCAGTAATTCCTGTAATCTTAATGGCGTTTCTTGCTTATATTATAGTAACAACAAAATCTGGTCAAATTGCAAAAGAGAATTGTAAAACCATCACACTTGATTATAGCTATGGATTCTCATCCCAGTTAGAAGCACAAGCGACAGAATTAGCAGCTATCGGCGATACAATTGATGTTAAAAGCCTACTATTAGAGAAAATCAATTCACCCGATACCTTGTTAAATGCTTCTTCGCCACATTACACTGCTGTTCGGGATACTTTAATTTACATTTCTAATACACTGGATAATAATGTTAATTATTATTTATATGATATCGATGGCTATTTAGTTGTTGCTTCTTGTGCCGATTCTGTTTCAGACTGGACGGAGGTTATGGAAACGAATTTGGATAATTATACTGATTCAACAATCATTCCCAACTCACGTTTCAACGAGAATTCTATCGATATTATTCGCCCTGTCATCGTAAAAGACACGATTGTAGGTCTTATTCGTGCTAATATCTCAGCTGATTGTTTTGGTGCTTTTCTCTCTAAAAACAATAACTGTTTCATTTTAGATGAACAATTGCATCCGCTTTTTGGCTACGATACATCATCTAAAGATGACCAACGTTTTTTAAAACATATCACTACCACACAACAGACAGCAAAAAGACAAAACAAAAATATTTCGAGTGATACATTTTCAGAACGCACAGAACATATATATGGATACGCATATCTTTCACAATATCATTGGATTTATGTAACCAAAAAAAATATATCTACCTATTCAGCTATTGTTTCAAGATTACCGATTACATTATGTATCTTATTAGTTGGTGTTATTACATTTTCTATTTTATTAAGCAATTATCTGGCAAACAAATACACTATGCCAATTATGGAACTATCAGCCAACATGCAAAAAGCTGCAGATGGTGATTTAAATGTCAATTGTGACGTGACAACAAAAGACGAATTTGGTACACTATTCACAAACTTTAACCATATGATGGATATCATTTCGACCAACTACGACAAGTTGTCGGATGCGCAGTCCGCATTGAAACATAGTCAGACAGAGCTTCAAAACAACTACGAAAATATGGAACGACTTGCATACACAGACGCTCTTACAGGACTATATAATCGTATGGCTTTTTTCAAATTTGCACCAGAAATTTTATCAGGTGCAACTGGCAGTCTATCTACACATGCAGTTATTTTTATCGACTTAGACGGTTTTAAAAGTATTAATGATACCCTCGGACATGATTATGGTGATCTCCTGTTACAGGCTGTTAGTGCGAAACTAACCGGCTATATCGCATCAGACGACATTCTTGCCCGAAACGGCGGTGATGAATTTGTAATTCTTCGTAACAAAGTCCCAAGCAAAGATGATTTGGAAGAATTTCTTAAAACATTAGTTTCCATTGCTACATCACCTTTTGTTTTAGATGACGAAACTGTACATATTACATTAAGTGTCGGAGCTGCCATTTTCCCACAAAACGGTTTATCACTCAATGAGTTGATGAAAAATGCAGACATTGCAATGTATACTTCTAAAACCTCAGGAAAAAATAGTTACACCTTCTTTAGTTCCGCCATGGAAGATGAAGTGAATCGAAGAAATGATTTGATTGATGTATTAAGAGATGCAATACCTAAAAAAGATGTATATCTTCTCTACCAGCCACAGGCAAATATTTCCACAGGAGAAATCATTGGATGTGAAGCGCTCATGCGTCTCAATTCTTCAATTTTAGGTTTTGTTTCACCCGAAGAATTCATTCCAGTTGCAGAAGAAAGTGGTATGATTAACGAATTAGGTGAATGGGCATTAGTTGAAGCTTGTAACTTTAATCAGCATTTAATCGAATCAGGCTTCAAACCAATTAAAATTTCCGTTAATGTTTCAACCTCTCAGTTACGTGGCGACCGTTTAATTCGAGCAATTGAATCTTTACATGAAAAAACTTCTATGCCATTACAGTATTTGGAACTTGAATTAACTGAAAGCGTATTAATGAAGAATTTTGATCACAATTTATCTTTAATTCGACGAATGAAAGAGCTTGGAATTCAAATTGCACTTGATGATTTTGGAACCGGTTATTCTTCTTTCAGTTATTTAACACAGTTACCAATTGATACCTTAAAGATTGACAAATCATTTATTGCTGGTATCTGCGATGACGAAGATGCAAAATATATCTCAAGTACCATTATTGCATTAGCACATCAATTACATATCACTGTTGTTGCAGAAGGAATTGAAACCATTGATCAGTTAAAGATTTTACAAGGACAATCCTGTGATATTTTACAAGGTTATTTTTTCAGCAAACCTCTACCACAAAAGGAATTTGTAGAATTGCTTCGAATTAATTCCTAGGATTAATTTTATGATATATGCAGAAAGGATATTTTTATGAAAAACGATAAGCAAGAAACTATCATCACAAATGATACTATTTCCATTTTTTTAGATAACAATGATGAGGTTATGTGTGACATACTGGCAATCTTTCCTCTGAAGGATAAATTTTATGTTGCGCTTCTACCACAACAACCAATACCAGGATATGAGGAATGTGAATATTTCCTATATCGCTATGAATCAGATGGCGAGAATGTGGAATTATCTGATATTGAAAGCGATGAAGAATGGGAACTTGTTGAAGACCGATTTGAGGAACTTCTTGATGAAGAAGAATTCAATCAAATGAACGAATAATTGTAGAAAAAGCGAGAATGTGATACATCATACTCTCGCTTTTCATTTTGTTTATATTCCTTAAACTCTTTTTCTAACTCTGGTGCCATATTTGCCAAAGTTCCACCTTTAACAGGCTCCATAATAATCATTGGTATCTTTCGCTCTAACAAAATCTGATATAACTTTCCAGACTGTACAATCGGATTTGTCCAATCCGCATAATTCAACTGAATCTGAACAAATTCAACCTCTGGGTGTTTATCTAATATTTTTACCAACAATTCTGGTGTACCATGAAAAGAAAATCCAAAATGCTTAATCAATCCTTGTTTTTTCTTCTCCATTGCCCATTCAAAACAATGATACTCTTCCATCTTTTCATAGTTTGGTCCGTCCTCTAAACTATGTAACAAATAAAAATCGATATATCCTGCACCTGTACGGTTCAATTGCTCATCAAAAATAGCATCCACCATATCACAAACCTTCTCCATATCAATCACACCGTCTACCTCTGGCAAACGCATCAAACCAAAGCCCAATTTTGGCATATTTTCAAGCCCCATATAATTCCCCTTTCATTCTAAATTTACTTGAATCATATAATATATCTAATGCTTTTCATATAAGAATTGCGTTTATAAATAGAATAAATCTATTCCTCATATCAGTGCACATAAAAATATCCCCTTAAATAAATAAGAATCTATCTTATCTACTTAAGGGGAAGCAATCATATCATACTGCACTAATGAAAGGATATTATTCGCTTTTCATTAATTGTCCATATACAAATCTGCAGTAGCAATTTTGTATGCCTTCGTATCATTTACGAGCCATTTTCCTTTTTTCTTTGTTAGCTTTATATTCATAGTCTTGGTTTGCATTTTAGGTTTTCCACACATTGCAACTGCACTGTTAAATAATTCATCTAACTTTTTCATTTGCACTTCTTCACTGTCTGTTTGTGCTTCAGGCGAAATTGCATATATAAGCGCCAAGCCTAAAAATGTGCTTGAGATTTCTTCCGAATTAACATAAGTAGCTTTTATTTTTACTGTTGCATTATTGCCCTTCACTTTTTGTGACACTACCTTAACCTTCATTTTTTTATTATATTTTTTTATATAATTCATTAAGGATGGGACACTCTTTATTTGTTTAGCATCCACTTTGAAGTTGTTTTCATAAGTTAAGGAATTTACCTTTTTTATATCAGTTTTTTTAGCATAAGCAAAATAACTCTTAGCTACCTCTTTCGGCTGCTTTGTCTTTGCGCTTGCCATTGTTGGAATCGCCAACATAATAATCAACGTCATTACCAATAACTTCATAAATTTTTTCATAATGAAATACCTCCTTTATATGCATTATTTTGTTTTTGATGCAGGTTTTTTTGTAACCTTTTTAGGTACTGGCTTTTTGCCTGCTGACTTTGTTGTTCTCTTTGTCGTCTTCTTTTCCTTAACCTCTGCTTTTAAATAGTTTTCTAAAAGAATAAGCTTTCCATTTGTGCCTTCAACAACAATAGTACCTTTATCCACTTCGCTTATAGGATTTAATTCTCCCTTTAATAACTTAATCGCAATATCAGCACTGCATCTTACTCTAAAATCATGATCATAATATTCATATGGCTCAACTTCTACAATATTTTCTTTGAATTCAACATAGAAAGCACCCTCACCATTTCCCTCTATATCAAACTCGACTGCGAGATGCTCCTTAATAATAGATGCATCAATCACTTTAACAACTTTCTTAACTTCTTTCACTAAATTTTCATAAGTCATATTTCATTCCTCCTTTTTATCAAACCATACTAGGACAATAATCCAAACAAAATCCGGATTTAATCAAAAAAATCAAGTATATGGCTTTTTAAATTCATTATATCATATTTCACACCACTTGACACTATATAATATTTATCTCCGCTAATATATATTATTTAGAAATCTCTTCCATTTTCCAAAATGCTCTTTATCTCCTCTGTTACCATTCTTTCACCCATATTGCGAATCTGTATCACCCCATTTTCAAAGGAATTAGCATAAACCAGCATTCTAAAAGGGCCAGCCGCTCAATCACGACTGACCCTCAATTAGCTCGTTTAACCTTCAAAAAGTTTGAATAAACCTATGTATCTATTTCTTGACTTTAACTTTTTTAATTGTATTGGATTTTTTAGATTTTGTACCCTTATACTCGCCACGAATATAAACATTGTATTTTTTACCAATCAATTTACCATTATGACCTACTGTTACATAAAAAGTCTTTTTGCCATTGTATTTGAAACGATTCGAAGAAACTTTCGTATCATATACCCAAATATAATCTGCGTCTATTGCTTCTTTAAGTGTAATCTTGTATGTCCATGAAGTTTCCCAGTGTGCAGGATATGTAACTGATTTCATCCATGTACCGTCGCTTGCCCAATATCCAGGAACAACCTTCTTTTTAATCCATTTAACTTTTGCTTTCATTGCTTTAATAGACTTAATCTGTGGATTTAATGTTTTCGTAGTCTTTACTTTAAATGGTGTATCAGATACTAATTTAACTTCTGGAGCATCTCTGAAATAGAAAACTTCGCGTAAATAATAATTTGTGGATTTTTTTAGTCCAGTAACCTTTACTTGTTGTTTTTCTCCCTGAACATTTTTAACTGGTTTAGATCCAACCTTCCAATTTACTTTGTCAGTTGAATATTCCACAACAATATCAATATCTCCACTATTACCTGTTGAAACCTCTCTATCATTAACAAAATCTACAATTAGAGAAATGTAATCTGGTCCTATTTTGACTATCTCATCCTCATAGATGTTTCTTGGATATACATGATCCCAAGTATCAAATGGTGGAAGAAAACTATATTCAGGAGTCTCTTCAGCCTGTACAGGTACTTGAATCATCGAAAGCATAAATGTTACAGAAAGCAAAAATAATACTATTTTTTTAAACTTCTTGTTCATAATAAATCCCTCCATATATTTATTTTTTGCTTTGAAAATAGCTTTTCATTTACAATTATATATTAAGGACGGTACATATGAACATCAGCAATATTGTCTAGGCAAACTGCACAAACAAGTGTTATAAATACTATACTTCGGGAACTACTATTCCCGTTTTTGCTACAAGTATTGCAAGCTCTGTACGGCTGGTACAGGCTGTTTTTAGTAGCAGACTATTTAGGTGTACGCGCACTGTACCGTAACTTATAGCCAGCATTTGTGCTATTTCCTTATCTGAATATCCAGCGGCTACATAACGCAAAACCTCCAACTCACGACTAGTAAAATCTGTACTTTTTGCAAGTCCAATTGAGACAATCGGCGCATCGTCAGGATAAACATGCTCTCCCGCCATAGTTCTATCCATAATTTCTAACAGAGGAACATCCTGAACCTCCTTGTACCAAAAGGAATCCACCTTTGCCTGCTTTGCCTTATCTAGAAACGTTCCATCCGGCATGGATGTAACGACTAATATTTTTATATTGGGATAGGAAGCTTTTATTCTTGCTGCCGCTTCAATTCCATTGATTCCCCCAGACATTACCACATCCATCAATATCAAATCAATCTGCATTTTTGCACAATACACATCTGCTATGGATGCCGAATCCACACTGGCAACAAGATTATAATGATTCGAATTGTTTATTATATTCTCAAATAGCTGACGGGGCATTGTCTGATCATCTACGACTAGCACATTACATGACATATTTTGTCTCCTCCTTTGGTAATTTTAAAATAAGTTCAAATTTAGGTTTCGATTGGATTTGCATTGTTCCACCACATTCTTCAACGAGTGCTCGAAGCAATGCAAGACCGCCTCTCTCTTTTATCTCATTCTCTGGTACTTTCCCATTATTCGTAAATTTTGCTATCAACATATTTGCATCTTCTTCTAACATCACTGTCAGTTCATTCCCTCCCGCATGACGGATTGTATTTGTCAGACACTCATGTATTCCTGTAACAATCACATGACGCTGCGGTTGCGTTTCTGTAAGTTCTCCTATAACCTTTATTTTCATATCCAGCTTTGCTGCCGTATCAAGAATAACAACATATTCATCCTTTTCTTTCACCACTGTCTCATTCTTTAAATATTGAAGGTTCTTATACAGAATATTTTCAATGGCAATTCGCTCTTTGGTTGTACCACCACTTAAAATGTATCTCTTGATAGCTAATAAATTCGCACCTAATTCATCATGAAGTTTTACCTTTGCATTTAATACTTCTCTTGCAGTAATAGATGACACGATCTGTTTCCCATAATCACTCAGTTCCTTATTAAGCTTCACAACAAGTTCCTGCTGTGTTTTAAGCTTTTGTGTGTTCTTATACTGCTCTGTAATGTCCGTAGCCATCATGACACGAAGCATTGGTTCTTCATCAGAAAATTTATTATCCGATATGGAAAACACCTTGTCATCATTCAAAATAATAACAACTTCTTTTTCCGTATGATTATGATTTGAATATAATGCATTACGAAATGATATAGCATTAAGCAAAGCTTCACCTGTATATTTCAGGCATATGTTCTCCATCATGTTGTTTTTCATCATAACCTGGCCATTTGGTTCATAACAGCATATACCTACTGGCAGATTATCAATTGCTTCCTTAATAGAGGATGGTGTAATATTCTCTCTTTCCCACTTTCTATTTTGGTTAAAAATGAATATTTCAACTACCGTAATAACAAGCATCAAAAACACTAATAACCCTATCGGCATTTGTCCAAAACAATCTTCAATATGATTCAAAAAACTATAATTTGTCTTCATATAGGAACAAATATCACAGATACACTGAAACATACCGTACAACACAGCCGCAATTATTGCCAAACCATAAACATATCTAAAATGACGATGGTTTATTTCTAAAATGATATTTATCACAGTGGCAAATAGTAAAAGTACTATACACAAACCAATCAAGCCTTGAATAAAAGCAGGTAATTCAATAAATGGAATCATAATGCCTCACCGCCTTTCTCAAAGCTTAATGCTATGATAGTATCCTCTTCATCTTTTGTTATACTAATTTTGCCGCCACAGGACTTTACTTCTTTCTCTTTCCATTTTTCGATAAACTGTAGCTTCACAGAATTAATGACAACCCGTAGTGAAAGGATATCCTCTTTATTCGTAAGAATCACTGACATCATTTTCACTTCTTCTAGCACGATTTCAGCAATTTCTTCAAAGAATTCATATGTTAGTATTGCAATATCTGCAGATACTGTTCCTGTAGCAAAGGGAGAAAACATTACCTCTATATCATTCAACTTTATATATTCCGCTGATTCGGCAATTGCTGTAACAATCTCTGATACCGAAAATGTTTTTTCGCTTTCACTTAGAAGTTCCATGTTACTTCTTCGCTTTATATAGGCATTATAAACTGCTATCTTCTTAAATCTGCTAGCATATTCTGTTTCTTTATCATCCAAAATTTCATTTATCTTTGCAGTCTGACTAGAAACAATTTCTGCTATACGATCATAAACTCTATTTCTGGCATCCACACTGGCACGCTCTTCCTTCAAACTATTTTGCGTCTTAAGATAGTTATTTCTTACTGTAATCTGTTCTGTTACATCCTCAATCTCTCGATTTAATGCATTTACAGTAGCAAGATTAACCATATAGCTTACGCTTCCACCAGAAATAGGTTGCGTCTGAATATACTCATCTTCAGATGGAACAGTGAATTTCGTGGCTTTCGCAGAGGTGTAAACCACCTCGTCCTTACTATCTTTTATGACCGCTGGAATATCTGTTCTATAAAAAAACTTTTTATAATTACTATTTGCCGGAATCAGACCTATTTTAATACATACCTCCAGTATGCAAATCATACAAAAAGCGAACAGTTCACCTATATTCCAAAGCTTTACTCCATTTATTTTAAGTGTAATCCCTATGGCATGTAGCAAAAAACTTCCTACACACATTACGTAGGTAAACGCCAAGATTCCTACTCGTTTTTTTGAAATAGAAATTCGACACTTCCGAAACAATATGACAGTTACAGCCACAAACATAATCACAACATACATCCAATATAGATAATAAAAAACACCGGCATTGGATATCCTTATTTCATCTTTCGCACTATCGATTTTCAAAAACCACATATGCAAATTATTCGTTATAATCATGAGAACAAGAAGTGCCCCTGGAATAGCTGCCAGAATCAAACGTTTATCCAGTTTTTCCCGTTCCTTGCGATTTATACTTAGTGAAAGGTCAAGCAATAAAATGGGAATGATTAGCATTGGAATGTAGTAATAAGCCCAAACCGTCCTATTATTAAAAAACAATCTGTATTTGCATATTTGAAGCACAAAATACATTTCCATAAAAAATATAATGGCGTAAAGTATATGACGAACTTTATAATTTATGATTCTTTCTCTTATCGTTACGCTCCAAAATAATACGACACACCCATAAAACACCTGACTGAAACAATCTGTAAAATCAACATTTCTAAGTAGAACATGTAGTATTCCACCAAAAAGAAAGATTACAGCCAAATACCAAATACTATTTTTTTCTTTTTTTGATAACACTCTGTCTTCCTCCTTCTGGCAAAAAATCTTTTTAATCTTTCAGTTATCTGTTATATAAATCTAATGATTCTATACAGAAATTTTCTTCCGATAATAATTCAATTCTAATCAAACAATAGTTCGTCTTATGTTCACTCACCTTGTATATTTCTTCACGCCTTTCCAAGCAAATATAGTAAGAATCCAGGCAATCAACGTTATAAATAACATAATTTCCGCTACTTTTTGCAAATAGTATTAAATCTAGCTCCAATTGCAACTGTTTTATTATCCTTTTTATAAAGCAATAAATAAGAACCAAAAATCGTTACTATTCCTATTATTGCTACAATAAATTCCATTCCCCAATCAGAAATGCTGATTACATTAAATATTACGAGTCCACCAACAAAATCCGTAACTGTATGAATAACAATAGCAAGTGGATATAGCCAGAACTTACCTTTATCTCTACATGCATAAAATACCAATACTGATGCACCAATATGGAACATTACTGCAAAAATTCTTTCTACAACATCAAGCATCACTTTTCCACATGAAAAGGTAGTAAGTAGCGATACCATCTGATCAACCTGGCCTATCTGACCTGGAGCCTGTGCCATAAGCTGGTCTACAAGAGTCTGAAAAGTGCCGGTATTAATCATAACTGCATAAGCAATATAATTAACATATGTAAGGCCTAATATTGCAATAACTTCAATTCCTCCATGTCCTATACCATATGAAATAGATGTTTCTTTATTTGTTCTTTTCTTAAGTACCGTCTTATAGGCTATGAGTCTTCCCGTTTCTTCAAAAACACCCGGAAACAGTCCTACCATGAAAGCAAGAAGAACAGGATGCGAATTCATAAATATACTTATAGCATGATCTGAAAGCCCCATTGCTGTTGGAAATAACAATACATTCTGAATTGGCTTTTCAAGAATCAATGCAAACAGGATAAACGCCGCTGCACCAACCAGAATTGTTGTCACACGCTCTTTTTTCTTAATGATCCAAATAAGCGAAAGTGCCACCGGAACTACTAAAAATACGAATAAACCGATTACCATCCATACAATGGATGCTGTTTCTACATAACCATAATCTGTCATAATAAAACCTCCCTTAATAATCTTCATCCTGATTATGTTTCAAATAATAAAGATACGAATAAAGCATCATTACAAATATTGCACCTATTAATG
>JAUNJF010000054.1 GCA_030533405.1 Eubacteriales bacterium | reverse complement strand
AGTTGTGGATTATTACACAAAGAAATATGAAGCAAATCCAAGACATTGTAAATAAATGGGGGGGGGTATGTAAATAATCCTCATTTGCATCTTCTTCGGTTTGACATAGTGCGAACAAATAGAAGCTACTATACAGATTTGGAGGAAGTTGCATGAATTCGAATAAGTGGAAATTGTCTGGCTATTCAAACATTTTTAATAATGTTGCGTGGATGATATTCGACAAGGTAATCATTCTTGCTCTGAATTTACTTGTAACCGTCAAAATTGCGAACTATTATGGCGCTGAAGATTATGGAACATATCAATATATTGTAAGTCTAGTTGCACTATTTGAAATCCTTGTAGCTTTTGTAGATGGACGAGTTGTTAAAAAAAAGTATGTTGATTATCAGCCTGAAAATGTTGTTACAAATGCAACATTTTGCAGAATCTTCTTTTCTATAATTTCAGTTTTAGTTGCTGTTGTTTATATGGTTGCAGCAGAGCAAGATCGCCAATTTTCAGTAATGTTATTTTTACTGATACTGAAAAGTGTTTTGATAAATCTGAGATTTGGTTTTGCAAACAGATATGAGTACTTACTTAAATCAAGAAAAATTGTTATAGCGGCAGATATAGGTGCATGTCTTGGGGCGATAATGGAACTGTGTGCCGTCAGGATGAAGTTGCCAATAACAGCCATAGCAGTAATTTCGTTATTACAATCTGGGATCAATTTGCTGATTATTGTAATTCAATATAAACATGATTTTACAAGGCTGTTCGGAAAAACACTAGATCAAGTTTTGATTAAGGAAATGGTCAAAGAAAGTTTTCCATTAGCAATAGCCGCATCGTGCGCAACAATATATACCAGATGTGACTCCGTTATGATTGGTAGTATGCTTAATCAAACAGAGGTAGGTATTTACTCGATATCAATTAAATTGATTTCGATTGTTCAAATTGTTTTGATTCCAATTAGAGAATCTGTATATCCACGACTTATCAGATTGTACAATGAGGATCGAGTGAAATATGAAAGAGAATACATAAAAATATCAAGTATAATGACTTGGCTGTATATAATAGGTGTAAGTATTTCTTTTATAGTTTTGCCAAATATATTTGATGTATTAAACAAGGAGTACATGCCGGCTTTATCGATATATAGGATTCATGTTTTGGGAACTTTTTTTATGTATAATGCTATTCTACGAGCAGGGCATTTTACGTTAACTGGCGATGGTAGGATATTAGCTCTGGTACAGTTTATAAGTGTAATTGTAAATGTGTTTCTTAATATTGTGGGGATTCATTTACTAGGTACGGTCGGTGCAGCAGTATCTACTGTGGTTACGCAAGGAATATCATTGATGTTATCCAATGTCTTATTCGAGGGTGAAGGACGGAAAGTTTTTAAATGGCAAATTCGAGCATTAAATCCGTTGGAGATTTTTAATTGATGAGAAATGGCAAATGGGTTTAACACATTAATAGTTTGGAGGAAGATTATGAATATAGCATTTATTCCAGTGAGGGGCGGCAGCAAATCTATCCCTCTTAAGAATATAAGACCGATCTGCGGAAAACCGCTTGTTTATTGGACCGTTAAGGCAGCTTGTGGCTGCAAGTACATTGACAGAGTGTATGTTGCAACTGATAGTGATAAAATTAAGGAGACTGTCGAGAGCTTTAAAATTGGTTTCGAAGCTGATTTGTTTGCAAAAGCTGAAGTGATTGGACGATCCGCTGAATCCGCATCTGATACGGCATCGACAGAGTCTGCTATGTTGGAATTTGCGAGTAATTATGAGTTTAATAATATTGTATTGATTCAAGCTACATCACCGCTTTTGCTAAGTGCTGACCTTGATGCAGGATTTGAAGCATATAGTGAGGATGGAGTAGACAGCGTTATTTCTGTTGTACGGCAAAAAAGATTTCATTGGGATACTGATGAAAATGGATTTGCACATCCGTCAAATTATGATGTGTTTCATCGCCCTCGGAGACAGGATTTTGCCGGCTATCTTGTAGAAAATGGTGCGTTCTATATTACATCAAAAGATAATCTAATTAAGACTCAAAATCGTGTAAGCGGTAATATTAAAGCCGTTGAAATGAATGAAGATACGTTCTTTGAAATTGATGAACCCAGCGATTGGGTAATTATAGAAGCTCTAATGAAAAAGAACCATATGTCAGCACCGCTTGAAATCCCGAGAATAAAAATGTTTCTAACTGACTGCGATGGCTGTTTGACAGATGGCGGGATGTATTATTCTGAAAAAGGGGATGAGTTAAAGAAGTTTAATACTCGTGATGGCATGGGGTTTGCATTACTTAGAGAGAAAGGTGTGATAACAGGTATTATTACGAGCGAAAATGTTGATCTCAATCGTCGTCGTGCTGAAAAACTAAAGCTTGATATCTTGGAAGAAGGGTGTAAAGATAAAGTTTCAGCTGTAAAGGAATACTGCGATAAGTACGGAGTCGCACTTGAAAATGTGTGCTACATTGGAGATGATATTAACGATATTGGTGTGCTTAGAATGGTTGGTATGGGGTGCTGTCCGGCAGATGCAATGCCGGAGGTGAAAAAGGTCGCTAAATTCGTTGCGCAATTAAAAGGTGGGGAAGGTGTTATCCGAGAAATTGCAAGTATTTTTTTAGAGAGGAACTTGATCATAAGTGAATAATGACAACAAAAAAACAGAAAATCTTGCACTGAAAGCAGGAGCGTGGTACGTTGTTTCATCTGTGGTAGTGAAGGCAATCTCTATTATTACGACGCCTATTTTTACAAGACTGTTATCGAAAAGTGAGTATGGAACAGTCGCTACGTTTTCATCTTGGCACGCATTGCTCCTAATTTTCTGCACATTAAATCTGACATATAGTATAGGAAGAGCAAAGCTTGATTTTAAGGGTCAGTTAGATGATTATATAGGTTCAATGCAACTCCTTTCAGGTATTGTGTCGTTTTTTCTGTTGATGGTTACAATTATATTTATAAATCCGATTTCGGTATTATTGGAATTAAGTAAACCGGCAACCCTAATTCTTGTTGTTTATTTGTTTTTTGGACCGACTGTCTCATTTTATCAGAACGGATTTCGGTATCAATATAAATACAAGCAAAATATAGCTATTGCATGGTATATTGCCCTAGGTACAGTATTTTTTTCGCTTTTCTTTGTATTATCAAACGAAGCGTATCGTGCCGAATGGAGAATGGCAGGAATAGCATTCCCAACTATTTTACTGTCAAGCGCTTTCTGGATTAACTCTATCAGACATAAGCGGTTAAATTTTAATAAAGAATATTGGAAATATGGACTGAGTATTTCTCTTCCACTCATCCTCCATACATTGTCCCTTAATTTGCTGTCACAGTCTGATCGAATTTTTATTTCTAAGATGTGCGGTACAGAAGACACGGCGTTGTACAGTCTTGTTTATAACTATTCGTTATTTTTATCGATTGTGATGAATTCTATAGCTGATGGGTGGTTGCCTTGGTTTCATGATAATTATTTTTCAGGGAATAAGGAACTAATTCATAAAAATTCAAAGAAGTTAGTTGTCCTAGGTTGTTATATTGGACTTGGATGTATAGCCATTGCTCCTGAAGCGATACTATTGTTGGGTGGTAAGGATTATCTGCTAGGTTTACCATGTGTTTTGCCTGTGGTTTTAGGAGTTACTTGCCAATATATTTACACTCATTATGTAAATATTGAATTGCATCTAAAGAAAACCAAATACGTTTCAGGAGGAACGATTTTTGCTACAGTTCTTAATCTGGTATTGAATCTGATTCTTATTCCACGCTATGGGTTTGTTGCGGCTGCTTACACAACTTTGGCTAGCTACATAGCATTGTTGATTATCCACTTTGGTATTACACGCATAAAGTTACGAATTAGGTTATATGATGATCCTTTTATGTTTGGTGCTATGATTGTAACCTCCCTTGTTGCTGTTGTGGTCACAATGACTTATGACAATATTGTTGCAAGATACGGACTATTAGTTGTTGGTTTTTTAACATTTCTATTATATTTTAAGGAATACATAGGAAGTTTCTTGAAAAAATCTGTTTCGAGAAATTTTAAATGAGCAAATTTGAAAGTTGTTAACGGAGGTGACCGCCATATGAAAAAAATACCGACCCTATTCCACCGCACCTTTGAAAAGCACATCGTGACCAGTATCTCAAAAGAAGCCACTCCTGGATTGGAATGGGTGCTTGCAGGCGAGGGTGTTGCAACTGTCAAATGGGACGGAGCGTGCTGTGCCATCATTGGCGGTGAGTTCTATAAGCGCTACGATGCAAAGGGTGGAAAACCCGTTCCGGCAGGAGCAATCAAATGCGAAGAAGAAGCTGACCCGGTTACAGGCCATCTGCCTTGCTGGGTTAAATGCGACCGTGGGGAACCGGCAGACAAATGGTTCTGGGCGGCATATGACAAAACACAGCCGACAGAGGATGGAACCTATGAGGCATTAGGTCCTCATTACCAAGCCAATCCGTATCGTTTGGAATTCGATATTCTGAGGGCGCATGGCAAAGACATCATTGAGGTGGAGCGCAGCTTTGAGGGCATTCGCAGCTATCTCGAAACCCATGCCATTGAAGGCATTGTATTCTGGAAGGATGGAGAACCAAAGTGCAAGATCAAGAGTAAGGACTTCGGCATCCAGTGGCGGGATAAGGTGGATGGCAGCGAGATGAACAGGCTCCTCTGCGCCCGTCCCTTGGCTCGTGATGAAATGACCGACGAGGAGTTTAATTCCA
>JAUNJF010000053.1 GCA_030533405.1 Eubacteriales bacterium | reverse complement strand
TTGTATTCACATTCATATCAAACACCTCCATGTGTTATTAATAAATCCATTGTTAGCAAAACAAATTACTGATATTAAATCATAATATCAATACTTCCAGTTTTTAACGAATCTGTCACAGAACTTCGGTCTCTTCCTAAATCATTCATTATTTGCTTATATGAAATATTGCCTTTTGATTTTTCACCATACTTATTAGTTAATCGTTTCAATTCATCATTGTAGGTTGCTGTGAATTCTCTTGCTCTTGCAAATTCTTCCTCAGTGTTTATAGCATCCCAGCTACCACTGATTGGATGATATGAAAGCGTCTTATTTCCCTGCTTGTCCCAAAACATACAGGCTCCATTCATTTTACCGCCTGTCTTTTTCATACTCTCATCATAAATAGCTTTACGGTCTGGCGAAACAGTTTCTCCATGTTTCATGCATAATTTTCTATATGCTTCACGATCTTTTTTTCCTGAAACAAACTCCTTTCGAGCTAAATCTTTTATTGCTTCATCAAACTCAGCCTCTGACATTGCAGGTTTATCTCGCTTAGTCATAATATTATCCCAGTTTGGTTTTATAAACGGTCTATTTGTTGGAGTAAAGCGCAAAGAATAATTACCATAATCCGTACCATATTCATCAATTGGATTTAGCTTACCACCACCCAATTGTTGAACCAGCTTCGCATATGATGAATAGTTATCTCTCGTGATAATCACACTATCATCCTCCTTGACTCAGTAATCAGATCATAACATCACTCATTAATATGCCTATTTATGCCTGCACTACTCCATTATTCTTTGATGCATAATAATCATCAAAAAGTTTATTTGCAGCCTTCAATGTATCCTGACTAATACTTGGTAATTCCGCACCCCATGCTTTTGTTGCCTGTTTAAATCCTTTTTCCATGGCAGCCTGCATTTCTTTCATTTTATCTACGTCATCACCTGCTAATGCACTGGCAAAATCAAAGATACGTTGTGAGGTTTGTTTTACACCCCAATAACCATCTTCTGAAATATCCTCTTTTGCTTGTGCAATATCCTCTGCACTAACATTTTTTAAATTCTCAGGCGAGAATAAATCAACTAGCTTAGTTGTACCAGCCTGTTTCGAAAACATTTGTTGAACAAGGCTTGATAACTGGCTTCTGCGATTCAACTCATCCTGCTTTAACTGTTGTACAAGTGCACTTCTATCTTTTGCACTCATTTTATTAATCGAATATGTTGCTTTTTTATCTGTCGCGCCTGGCTCATATATTGCTGCCTTTTGTGCATTTTCTTCTGCAATTCTATTTCCCATTTTCACAGATGTTTCAACGGATTGCATCTTTTCAGCTGCAAATTTCTTATCTGTAGCCATACGTTCAATATCTGCATTAGAAAAAATAACTGTTGTATCTTTTGTACCGCTCTTAGCAAGCGCCTGCATATTATCGTAGTCACCATACTGTTTTCTTAAATCAGCCAAGTAGTTCTTAGCTCTTGTTGATAATTTATCCTCATTATTTTTTGATATATCACTACCTTGCTGAATATTTACTGTCTGTGCATTAACTCCACCCACATTCATACTCATATTATTGCCCCCTTAATTCTTACATGCCTTTACAGCACACTTCATATTATTTTTCCCTTTTAAAACTACATCCACTGATCAAACATACCTGATAACGAACTTGACCATGAACCACTACTTCCATATGTACCAGAATTTCTTAGTGCCGCACTGGAAATAGCACTCGCTTTGTCAGCCACCTGACCAGCATAAGAATACTTTCCAGACATTACAGATTTAATATCTTTGACATTTGCCTTTTTTAATGCTTCTTCATCGACAGTCATCTTTCCATCATCATCAACTGAAACACCAATTTTTGATAATGAATTAGACATAGTATTTGTCAAACTCTTCATAAAACTTGTTTGCAATGAAACATCTTTTGACTTTACTTTACCTGTCTGTTCAATAACATTGTTATACTCTTTTGCAAAGTCTTTCACAGCCTTTGATATTTTATCCATATCATAGGACCCATTCTTCTGTTTCCAAAGATCATCTTTGCTTAAATCTGTAGCAGTAGTCTTAAGTGAATCCACCTCTGTTTTTAACTTAGTCATACCTGTTGTATCTGTAGTGCTTACCTTCTGATTTTTCTTCTTGTCTTCTGTCTTTTCCGTCTTGTCAGAGCTTACACTTTTTTGCATTTTGTAATTAGCCTTTACCAATTTTCGATATGTACCATTTTTAATAGATGCATACTCAGCAAAATTAAACGATCCAAACGCTCCTGAATTGCTGTTATTAAAAAAAGATGAAATGTTAAAATTGGCCATTACAATTCCCCCTTTCTTAATCAAGAATTATATATACTTATTATTTTTTTACACAACAATTAAACGTATATAAAATGCTTATTCACTTATTAAAATCTGGATAACTCTCAGAATCGAGATATTAAGAAATAACACGCAAAAAAGATATAGCAAACCTATACCAACTAGAAAACTCAATCCTTGAGAATAATAATCCGAACTCCATTTCGTATTAAATAATTTTAAATTGATTGTTATTATTTATTTCGACTTCAAATGACTAATAATTAAGTACTAGTCCTCAATTTTTGTCATTATACCATATCATAAAGTAATATGCTACAAGATTTTTATTTCCTTAATAGACAAAAAAAGAGCTCCGAGCATAACGCTCGAAACTCTTGAAAATACTAGATTTGTCTATGATTACTCGATGATCGAAGCAACACGACCATATTCTACTGTACGACCACCTTTTTATGGAAGAACCCTTTATTTATAAAGAAACACCCATTATAAAAAATGCGACAGTTTTATTTCAAAACCGCCGCATTCATTATTATACTCTATTTGTTATTCACTTCCGTTTATTTAACTGCATATTCCACATCATTAATGGTAATAGACGAAATCTCATTTACATCCACCAGACGATTGAATACGTATGTCATATCCGTTTCCAAGCCTCCGCGAGCATAGGATGTATTGTCAATCTCAACATCACAGGAATGTTTACTATTACTATGCTCCTTGACTAAATAACTACTTCCATCCTTGTAATTGATTTCAACTTTATAACAGCTAAATGGATCATATGCCTCTCCATCACTCAATCCTAATCCTACAGCCATATCCAGCTTTATAGAAAGCGGTGATATCTCTGCCACCCCTCCTCCTGGATTAATATACTCTACCGAATCAACAATTTCAGAAACAGGTATGGAAATATTTTTTCTCACTGTGTTTCTTGCAATTTCCTCTCCCTCTTCATCATTTGCGTTAATATATTCACCTCTTGTACATGGATACTCGGTAATTTCCATTGGAATCGAATTCGAAACAGAATCCAATGTCATGTAATCGTAACAATACAATTTATCCTCGGTAGATTTACTCAAATCCACAAAAATGTGCTCTCCGCCATCACCGATTCGAATATAAAATGTTGCCTCATCAGAAAACCATGCACCCTTTGCCTCGTTGTCAACCTGGCTGTAATTGAGTGCATCAACACCACCTTCTTTTTCTAATGTAAACTCCACAACTGCAGCATTACGATCTCGAACGGCGGAACAGATTGTTAATGTTGTCCCATCAATTTCCTGTACCATGGATTCATACGTAACCTGATCACCAATCAGCTCTTTTGCCTTTTCTTCATCAATATCCTCATATTCTCGTTGAGGATAAGTCGCTATAAAACTTTTATTTTTATCTTCTGAATAAACAACCTCTTCATGTGTTTTCACATCACTACGTCCCTGAGTTCCCCAGATTCTTGCAAACAATTCTCCATTTGTTGCTGCATTTACAATCAATGGACTCGCAATAACTAACACAGTAAATGCTACTGCCACCTTAACATACCTTGTTTTATGAGATGCCAACATACTTTTTCTATAATTTTTCATCAACCGTTTCTTATTCTGAAGATATCTCTTTGAAAAAGTATGCTTTTCATTCATATTATCAAATTCTTCTATCGAAATATCAAACAACTCTAAATTTTCCATATTCGTCACTACCTTTCACGATTGTTTTTAATAACACTTTTGCTCGTTCAAAACGCTTTCGAACATTTGCCTCTGAAATTGACAAAGACTGTGCAGTTTCCTTCACCGTCATTTCTCTTACAATCATACAATCTAGAACTTCATAATATTTTTCAGGAAGCTGGTTAATGGCTAATCGAATTTGCTCACGTTCAGCATCTAACTGTTCTACCTCTTCCTGTTCAAACTCCTCATCGCGATTAGAGAAATAAATCATTTCCTGTTCTCTTTTTCGCTTATTGTAAATTGTAATCGATGCGTGCTTAATCACTGTTATCAAGTACCTCTTACAGTCATCTGATTTTACATCTTTAAAGCTTGTATCACTTTTCATTAGTTTTACAAATGCTTCCTGCACAGCATCTTCCGCCATTCCCTCGTCTCTCAAAATGCTATATGCCACTTGATACATCTTTTGCTCATATAGCTTATAACATCTTTCTATAAAACGAGGTGACTTATGTGAATCACGCATATGCTTTCACCTCTCATACCTATCTTATTGAAAACAACCGTACGATTTGTGCTTTCATAATATATAACCAACACAAAATCGTTTTTGTGACAAAATGTGAACTTTATTTTTGATTACTTCATTTGATTCACATTATTTCTATCTTCCCTAAAGAAAAGAGGACATCCGAAGACGCCCTCTTACTAACTCTACTCAATTCTTATTACTGATTATCTGTGGCCTTCTCTGCTTTTTTCTTGTTCTTTGCAATGCCAGCAAATCCAATGGTAATCA